>NZ_KV823440.1 GCF_001815935.1 Corynebacterium sp. HMSC04H06 | reverse complement strand
AAACGCCCGGGTCACCAACTCCGCACCACTGATCACCGCGCCGTTGGTCAGCTGCACGGTAATATCCGCGGCATCCTTGCCGCCGACCAAGTGCCCGAAATCCTTGAGATTGAGCACCACATTAGTGGTAACCGACGCGCGCACCCCGCCGCGGCACCTACCGCCGGCACCGACACCATCACCGGTCCCGGCACCTTCCCCGTCGCCGCTGGTGAAAACCGCGCGCGCATCCTCGACAGTGCGAACTTGAGCTTTGATATCGGCGACGAGACCAGCATCGGCGAGAAGACGCATCGACCACAACCCCTCAGCCGAACGCCGGTAGATCACCCCCGGCTGCGGCGTCAGGGCAGGCCGGGCCTCCTGAATCTTGCGGCGGGCCGTGGCGGCCATCTCCTTGACATCAACCGGCTGGGCAGACAACTCCTCCATGATGCGCCAAGCATCGTTTGTGTTTTTCACCCGCCGCAGCACCCCACGCAACACGTCGAGCACGGGCAGGCAGTGGCCGTGGCGGACAGCATTCGCGCGCACCCGACGCTGGCGGCGGACGTGCCTGACCGGGCCGAAAAACACCCCGGCCAAGTCGAAGAGACGCTCCAGCTCGTCACGGCCGGACCCAGCGGCCGCACGCTCGGCATCCCAATCAGCGTGCCAGGCGCCTTCCACGATCTCAATGCCAGGCTGGGTCACAGCAGCCACAAACCTAGAAAAACAATCCCCCGATGTCATACCCCACACACTAAGGCAGACCCCACCACCCCGCAACCGGGGCGGGGCAACTACTTGCCCAACCAGGCGTAAGCGGCGGTGATGAGGGCCTCGGTGCCGGTCTGCAGCGTCGGCTGCTGGACGGGCGCGAAGAACGGGCTGTGGTTCGGCATCTCCTCGCCCTCCTGGCCGCCGCCGAAGATCCAGTAGCAGTACGGGGTACCGAAGGCGTCGGCGACCACGGAGAAGTCCTCGGAGGCGGTAAACCGGTCGGCCTCCTGGACGCGGTCGCTGCCCAGGTGTTCCTCGAGGGCCTCGCGCACGCGGGCGGTGACGTCGGTGTCGTTGTCGGTAAGCGGGTAACGGTCGGAGAAGCTGAACTCCGGCTCCTTCGGCGAGCGCGCGGCCTCGCACTCGGCCTTCACGATCCGCTCGATGGCGGCGATGATCTTGTCCCGCACGTCCTCGTCGTAGGCGCGGATGTTGATCTTCAGGGTGGCATCAAACGGGATGACGTTGGCCTTGGAACCAGCCTGAACAGAGCCGACGGTAACCACGCCGAACTCGCTCGGGTTAAGCTCACGGGAAACGATGGTCTGCAGGCGCATGACGATCGAGCTGGCCAGCACCACCGGGTCGACGCTCAGGTGCGGCATGGACCCGTGAGAGCCGGTGCCGAAGACCTTGACGGTCACGCTGGTGCCCGTCGAGAGCACCGGGCCCGGCTTGATCGCCACGCTGCCGGCGGGCACCACGCTGCAGAAAACGTGCTGGCCCAGCATGACGTCCGGCTTGGCGACCTTGTCCACCACGCCGGCGTCCACCATGGACTGCGCTCCCTCGGCGGTCTCCTCGCCGGGCTGGAAGAGGACTTCCAGGGTGCCGGACCAGGCATCGGTGGCGTCCTTCATGAGGGCGGCCACGCCCATGAGCGCGGCGACGTGAGAGTCGTGGCCGCAGGCGTGCATGACGCCGTCGACGGTGGAGGAATACTCGAGGCCGGTGTCCTCCTGGATGGGCAGGGCATCGAAGTCGGCGCGCAGCATCACGGTGGGTCCGTCGCCGTTTTCTAAAACGCCGACGACACCGCCGCCGACCTCCACGACGTCGTAGTCGAATTCGCGCAGCTTGTCCGCGATGATCCCGCGGGTACGCTCCTCTTCCATGCTGAGCTCGGGGTGCTGGTGCAGGTCGACGTACAGCGCCTCCTGCTTCTCACGAATCCCGTCGTAGCCGCTAACGATGTCCCCTACTGCCATGGGCTGGCTCCTTCCGGTTCACTAAAGCGTACGGGAGCCAGCCTACGCCGAAACCAACGCCTAGCGGCTGGCCTTGTCCAGCAGCTCCAGGATGTGGTGGTAGTCGGAGCCGGTCGCACGTGTCAGCCCCAGCTCGCAGGTGCGGTTGGTCGACGCATGGTATTGGGCGCCGAATTCCTTGGCCTGGGCGGCCTCGGCCCGGGTGGCGGACGCGGTCAGCTCGGGGTGGAGCATGCCGCGGTCGCCGGCGTAGCCGCAGCAGTTCCAGGCGGTCGGCACGTTGACCTCGCGCGCGGCGGCACCGGCTACCTTTTCCAGGTCGGGCATAATCCCCAGCTGGAAGGCGGAGCAGGTCGGGTGCAGCGTGACGGACTCGGCGGGGTGCGCAACATCTAGGGCCGGGAGGATGTGCTCGGCGGTGAAGGCGATGGCATCGATAACGGTGACGCCGTGAGCTTCCAACAGGTCGCGGAAGCCGGCGGTACAGCTGGAGGCGTCGACGATAACGGGCAGCTTCCCGCCGTCGGTCAGCGGCGCGACGGTGTCCACGACGCGCTTTTCCATCACGTCGTGGCCCTCGCTTAAGCCCTTGGACGACCACGGGGTGCCGCAGCAGAGCTTGTCGATGCCACCGGGCACCTCCAGCGCCAGCCCGGCGCGCTCCAGGAGGTTGACGAAGGCATCGGTGGCGCCGGGACCGTCGCCCTGCGGGCCGAACATGGTGTTCACGCAGGCGGGCAGGAAGATGCCGGTCACGGCGGCGCGGTTGTCGCCGACGCGGCGGCCCAGGCGGGCGCGCGGCTTGCCGCCCTTGGACAGCTCGGGCTGATACTGCGGCATGACGTCGGAGCCGACCAGGCGGCGGCCGACGTCGGTGACGGCCTTGACCAGGGAGGTCGGCAGGAAGTGGGCGCCGGTCAGCGCTACCGATGCGCCTTCGCTGACCACCGGCCAGCCCTTCGCCGCGGCCTTCCACCCGGCCTGCAGGACCGGCTGGGCCTGATCGCGGCGCAGGCGCTTGATGAACTTGCCGGTGTCGATGCCCACCGGGCAGGCGGTGCGGCACATGGAGTCGACGGCGCAGGTCTCGATGCCCTCGTACTGGTAGGCCTCGTCGAGCTCGGCGACGGTGGCGTTATCACCGGCCTCCTCGGCGCGCTTGCGGGCGCGGCGGACCACGATGCGCTGGCGTGGGGTGAGCGTGAGATCCCGCGACGGGCAGACCGGCTCGCAGTAGCCGCACTCCACGCAGCGGTCGATCTCTTCCTCGACGGTTGGGTTGAGCTTGATGTTTTTGACGTGGGCGTCCGGGTCGTCGTCGAGGATGACGCCCGGGTTCATGGTGTTGCCCGGGTCGCAGGCGCGCTTGAGCTCCTGCATGACGGCGTAGAGCTCGTCGCCGTACTGGCGGCGCACATACGGCGCCATCGCGCGGCCGGTGCCGTGCTCGGCCTTGAGGTTGCCCTCGGCCTCCAGCACCAGGGAGACCATGTCCTCGTTGAAATTGTTGAAGCGGCCGATGGCCTCGTCGCCCTCGAAGCGGTCGGTGAGCAGGAAGTGGATGTTGCCGTCCTTGGCGTGGCCGAAGATGACGGCGTCGTCGTAGGAGTAGCGGGCGAAGATGTCCTGCAAGCCGGCGCAGGCGTCCGCCAGGTCGGCGACCGGCACGACGATGTCCTCCAGCAGCGCCGTGGTGCCCGACGGGCGGGCCTCCGCGACCTGGGCGTAGAGGCCCTTGCGGAAGTTCCAGGCGGCGGTGCGGGTGGCGGCATCGGCGGAAAATTGTGCCGGGGACTGGAGGTTGAGCTCGGCCAGCAGCTTCGATCCGGCCTGCTCCTTGGCGTTGATTTCGTCCTCGCTGTCGGCGTGGTACTCGATGAGCAGGGCGGCCTGGGAGTCGACGTCGAAGCCGGTGATGGCCTCCGGGACCTTGTCGAAGGTGCGGCCCACGCGGATGGAGGCCGAGTCCATCAGCTCCAGGGTGGCCGCGCCGGTATCCAGCAGGTCCGGCAGGCTGCGGGTGGCGGCGTCCACGTCCGGGAAGACGGCCACGGAGGTGGTGGTCAGGCGGGCGATCGGCACGGTGCGGAAGACGGCCTCGGCGATAAAGGCCAGGGTGCCCTCCGAGCCGATGATGAGGTGCTCCAGGATCTTCGCCGGGGTCTCATAGTCCAGGAAGGAGTTCAGGCCGTAGCCCATCGTGTTTTTCAGGCTGAAGTGCTTGGTGATTTTCTCCACCGACGCCGGGTTGTCCACCACGCGGCGGCGCAGGCGCTGGAGGGTCTCGAAGAGCTCGGGCTCCTGCTGGGCCAGCTGCTGATCGGCGTCCGGGCGGGCGGTGTCCAGGACGGTACCGGACGGCAGGACCAGGGTCATCGACTCCAGGGTGCGGTAGGTGTTTAGCTCCGTGCCGCAGGCCATGCCGGAGGAGTTGTTGGCGATCACACCGCCCATCGTGGCGGCGGACTCGCTGGCTGGGTCCGGGCCCAGCTTGCGGCCATACAGCCCCAGGCGGGCGTTGACCTGGCGGACTGTGGCGCCCGGCTGGACGCGCACGCGCTCGCCGCCATCGAGGACCTCGATGCCGCGGAAGTGCTTGCGCACGTCCACTAGGTAGCCGTCGCCGGCGGACTGGCCGGCCAGGGAGGTGCCGCCGGAGCGCAGAGTCACGGAGATGTTGTTAGCGCGCCCGGCGCGGAGGGCGGCGGCGACGTCATCGGCGTTTTTGGCTTCGATGACGGCTTGCGGGGTGAACAAGAAGTGGGAGGCATCGCTGGCCGCGGCCACGCGATCGATCAGGGCGGTGTTGACGTCGAGGCTCATGCCTTTAATTGCACGCCCGCCGGCACACCCCCGCAAGTAAGGAGGGGGTTAGAACGGGGTTAGTTCCGGGGTGCGGGCGGCGTCGGCGCACCCGCGGGCGGGGTGACACGCGGGTAGTGCCGCCAGGTGCCGCGGCGGGCGTCGGCCCCGGCATCGGTGGCGGCGCCGGCATCGGTAGCTGCCTCGTCGTGCGCGGTCGGCGCGGAGCGGTGTGGGGTGGGGTCCCAGTGGGCATCGACGAGCCGGACCTGGCAGAACCAGCCCAGGGCCAGCACGGCCAAACCGACGAGGCCGACCAGGATGAGGCCCACTACCCCGCCGGGCGCGGACGCCCAGCCGATGAGCATGCCGAACCAGCCGAAGTCGGCGTCGCCGAAGGTGGTGTTCGCCGATCCGAAGGAGCCCAACACGCCCAGCAGGAAGGCCGGCAGGAAGGTGATGAGCAGGCCGTTGGCAAAACCGCCGGCGGCCGCGCCCCGGCGCCCACCGGTGGCGTTGCCGTACACACCCGCGGCGCCGCCGGTGAAAAAGTGCGGGACGAGACCGGGCAGGATGAGTGCGGCCCCGAAGGCCGGGCCCAGCCACAGCGACAGGGCCGCCAGGCCGACCAGCCCGCCGGCAAAGGAGGTTAGGAAGCCGACCAGGACGGCATTTTGGGCGTACGGGAAGACGATGGGGGCATCGAGGGCCGGGATGGCTCCGGGCACGACCTTGGCGGCAATGCCCTGGAAGGCGGGCACGAGCTCGCCCAGGATGGTGCGCACGCCGAACAGGATGACGGCGACGGCCACGCCGAACTGCAGGCCCTGGGTCAGCGACTGCATGAGGTAGTTGCCCACCCCGGTCGCGCCGTTCTCGAAGGCGGCGAAGGCCGCGTCGCCGGCGCGGGCCAGAAACAGCAGGGCGAGCACGATGTACATCAGCGCCATCGACAGCGCGGTGGCGACCATGGAGTCGCGCAGGAAGCGCAGGCCCTCCGGCAGGCGGAGCTGCTCCGTGGAGGCGGACGGGCGACGCTTGCCGCCGACCAGCTTGCCCACCGCGCCCGCGGCGACGTAGCCGGCGGTGCCGAAGTGGCCAATTGCCACGGAGTCGTCACCGGTGATGCGCCGGGTCCACGGGTGCGCGATGGCCGGCAGGGAGACCATCAGGATGCCCAGGAGGGCGGCGCCGAAGACGATGACCACCCAGGCGGGGTAGCCGGCGGGGGCGAAGACCATCGTTAGCAGGGTGGCCATGAACAGCACATGGTGGCCGGTCAGGAAAACGTACCGCAGCGGCGTGAACCGGGCCAGCAGCAGGGAGACCACGAAGCCCAGGATCATCACCCAGGCGACCTGGCTGCCGAACTGCTGCTGGGCGATGCCCACGATGGCCTCGTTAGTCGGCACCACCCCGTGCGCGCCGGTCGCGCCGGTAATCATGACGCCGAGCGGCTCCAGGGAGGCGGTGACCAGCCCGGCGCCGGCGTCGATAAGCAGGAAGCCGAGCGTGGCCTTAATCGCCCCGCCCAGCACCTGGCCGATGCCCCGGCCCAGCGCGCTAAGCCCAATGGCGGTGATGATGCCGATGAGGAAGGCCGGCACGGCCAGGATCTCATTGACCACGAAGTTGGCGGCGTCTACCAGGATGTTCATGTGCTTCTACCGGCCTTCCTGTGCGGCGGGGATGTCGTAGATTTCGCGGAGCGCGCGGTCGAGCTCCGCGGCGGAGGTGAAGTTGTCGATGACGTAGACCGGCGCCCCCACATCGCCTAAGGCGGCGGCGATTTCGCCGGAGGTCAGCAGGACGTCGGCCTCGCTGGCGCGCCCCTTCGCGGAGATGGTGTCGGTGGCCTCGACGGTGAAATACGGCGACCAGCCCCACTCGCCCAACACGCCGTCCAGAGTGTTCTTCAAAAACAGCGAGGTGCCCAGCCCGTTGCCGCAGACGGTAAGTATCTTGCCCTTGCTCTCGACGGCGCCGTCGGGGCGCGCGGCGGGGCCGCCGGTTGCGGCGGCTGAGCCCGCCGTGCCGGTTGCGGCGGCCGCAGCGGCTTCTTGGGCCTCGCGCTCTTCGCGCTCGCGGCGCATGGCGATGGCGTTCGCAGCGGCGGTGGGCACGTAGCCGTCCAAGACGTTGCGCAGCTGCCCTTCGGAGGTGACGACGTCGAGAAGCTCGCGCTTGTCGGCATCGCCGAGCACGCGGGCCAGTTCCTTCATGGCGCGGGTGTGGGCGAAGTCGTCGCGGGCGGCCAGGGCCACGACCAGGGTGACCGGGTCGTTAGTGCCGTGGCCAAAGCGGACGGGCTCGGCCAGGCGCACCCAGCTAATCGCGGTGTGGCGGACCGCCTCCGAGGGGCGGGCGTGGGCGAAGGCGAAGCCGGGTGCGACGACGATATAGGGCCCGTTGTTGTCCACGGTCTCGATCATCGCCTGGGTGTAGTCGGCGGTGGCGGAACCGCTGGACTCCAGCAGGCGGCCGGCGCGGGTGATAGCGGCGCGCCAGTCCGCGGCGGGCGCGTCCAGCTCCACGGCCCCGGGCGCGAGTAAGGCTCCTAGTTTGGACATGCTCTCTCCTTGCACTTTTCGATTGCGTCAGCGTCAACTAGAGATCAACTAGGGCGCCGCCCTGCGGTAGATACACCTGAATTTAGCAACCCGCACGCCGCGGACTCAAAAAGCAAATCCCGCAGGTGTGTTGTTTCCCAAGCTCACCGACACCCTGAACGCGGGGGTGTGCGTGTTAACTTGAGTTATGGGCCCCGCGCCCGCCCACAGCGAGCGGAGCCTTCCCCCTAACTACACAAACCACAGAGGAAAAGAGGTTTGTCCCTATGGAGACAATGGAGACGTGGGAGCCGACGCTGGGCGCGGGCCCGCTGTTGGGCATCGCGGTGGCGGCCATCGCGCTGATTCTGGTGATGGTCATCTATTTCCGCGTGCACGCTTTCGTCACGCTGGTGGCCGTGTCTGCGCTCACGGCTTTGGCGGCGGGGCTGCCCATCGCCGGGGTGGTCGAGACGATGACGGATGGCTTCGGGAGCACGCTGGCATCGGTGGCGCTTCTGGTCGGCCTGGGCGCGATGATCGGACGGCTGGTGGAGGCCTCCGGCGGCGCGAAATCGCTTGCCGATGCCCTAGTAGCCCGCTTCGGCGAAGACCGCGCGCCGTTGGCGCTGGGCATCGCCTCGCTGATCATGGGCTTCCCCATCTTCTTCGACGCCGGCCTGGTGGTCATGCTGCCGGTCATCTTCGCGGTGGCGCGCCGACTCAACGGCCCAGTGCTGGCCTATGGCATCCCGGCCGCCGGCGCTTTCTCGGTCACGCACGTCTTCCTGCCGCCGCACCCGGGCCCGGTCGCGGCCGCGGAGTTTTTCAACGCGGACATCGGGCTTATTTTGGCGCTGGGCCTGCTGATCGCTATCCCGACGTGGTACTTCTCCGGCTACCGCCTGGGCCTGTTTCTGGGTAAGAAATTCCCCTTCGACGTTACGGAAATGCTCACCGGACCGGCCGTGAAGGAAGCGGAGATGCCCAACCGCCCGGCCTCCCCAGCGGCGGTGGTTTCGGTGCTGCTCATCCCGCTGGTGCTGATCTTCTGCAACACGGGGCTGAGCACGCTGGCGACGGCCGGCACCATCGATGGCGAGGCCACCTGGGCGCAGGTGCTCATCATGGTGGGCCAGACCCCCATCGCGCTGCTGATTACCACCTTCGCCGCGATGGCAATCCTGGGCCTGGGCCGCGGGGTGGACAAGAACGTCATCGAAAAGACCATGGAGTCCTCGCTGGGGCCCATCTGCTCGGTGGTGCTCATTACCGGTGCGGGCGGCATGTTCGGCGGGGTGCTGCGCACCTCCGGTATCGGGGATGCGCTGGCGGATTCACTGTCGGGTATCAGCATCCCGGTGATTCTGGCCTGCTACCTCATCGCCGTGGCACTGCGCCTGGCGCAGGGCTCGGCGACGGTCGCGCTGACCACCGCCGCCGCGCTGATGGTCCCGGCGGTCGAGGCCGGCGACTTTAACGAGGTCCAGCTCGCGCTCATCGTGCTGGCGACGGCGGCGGGCTCGGTCTTCGGCAGCCACGTCAACGACTCGGGCTTCTGGCTGGTCGGTCGCCTGATGGGCATGGACGTGGCCACCACTCTGCGCACCTGGACCGTCAACCAGATGCTCATCAGCGTGATCGGCTTCGTCCTCGCGCTAGTGCTCTTCGGAGTCGCCGCGGCGTTCTAACGCGTCGGGGAATCCCGCAGTGTTTCACCTAGCGGGAAATCCCACGATGTGTGGCTGGCTGCGTTTAACTGGCTACGTTCAAGCAGCCAGGTAGTCCGCCACCTGGCGGGCGATTTCTTCTTCCGGCTGGTCAACGTCAAAGACGGCGCCGGTCTCGTCGGCCTCTAGCGGCTCGAGAGTGTCGAACTGCGACTGCAACAGCGAGGCGGGCATGAAGTGGCCGGCGCGGTGCTGCATGCGCTCGGCCAGTACCGAGAATTCCCCGGCCACGTGCACGAACACGACATCGGGGCAGTGCTCGCGCAACAGGTCTCGGTAGGAGCGCTTGAGCGCGGAACAGCCGACCATGGTGCCGCTAGGCTGCTCGGCCAACCAGGTGCCGATGGCGGTGAGCCAGGGCCAGCGGTCGGCATCGTTGAGCGGGGTGCCCGCAGACATCTTGGCGATGTTTTCGGCCGGGTGCATGTCGTCGCCGTCGCGGTAGGCGTTACCGGTCAGCGCGGCGACGTTGTGGCCGACGGTGGTCTTGCCGGAGCCGGAGACGCCCATGATGACGACGTGGTAGGAACTGCTAGTCATTCTCCCAAGTTTAGTGGCGCGACCTGCGCCAGCGGCAAAGGGTGAGCAGGGGCACTTGACGAGGCGCGGTCTAACGTCGTAAATTTAGCCGCAAAACACAATGCAAACGTTTGCAGCAATCGTTTGCACCCCTCCCCTCCGACTGGGAAGAAGGTCCGCCCCCTACCATGCCTGCCCACAGCGCCAACCTGAAAGACGTCGCCCTGGCCGCGGGAGTCTCGGTGTCCACGGCCTCCCGCGCGCTGGCCGGCAAGGACTCCATCTCCGCGGCCACGCGCCAGCGCGTGGAGCGGGCGGCCCAGGCACTCAACTACCACCCGAATATCCAGGCCCGCGGGCTGCGCACCGCGCGCACCTACACGCTAGGCCTGGTCATCCCGACGCTGCTCAACCCCTACTTCGCCACGATGGCCGACGCGGTCCAGGCCCGCGCGACCGCCAATGGCCTGGCCACCATCATCACCTCCTACTCGGAGGACTCGAGCCGGCTGCGCGACGCGGTGACCACACTGTCGCAGCAGAACGTGGACGGCATGCTGGTCGTCCCCACCGCGGACGCGCTCTCCCTGCTCGGCGCGGTCAAGGCGGCGGGCACGCCGGTCGTGCTCATCGACCGCTCCCTTGCCGGATCCGACCTGCCGACGGTGGTCTCCGACCCGGAGCCCGGCATCACGGCGGCGGTGGAGCTGCTCTACGCGCGCGGACACCGGCGCATCGGCTACCTGGCCGGCCCAGAGGAGCTGTCCACCGGCGCGGAGCGGCGGGCGGCCTTTAGCGCGGCGGCAGACCGCGTGGGCATCGGCAGCGAGCATGTTTTCCAGGGCGGCTTCGAGGTCTCGCAGGGCATTACCGGCACGCGGGAGCTGCGGGAAGCCGGGTGCACGGCAGTCATCGCGGGCGATTCCATGATGACCCTCGGCGCGCTGGAGTACTGCCACCGGGAGAAGGTGCGCATCGGCAAGCAGCTGGCGCTGGTGGGCTTCGACGACCTGGACTACATGCGGGTCCAGCCCACGCCGCTTTCTGTCATCGACCAAGACGTGACTCAACTGGGCTACCGCGCCGCCGATGCCCTGGTCGCCGCCCTGTCCGGCATGTCGCCGCCGGACGTGACCCTGCCAACCCGGCTTATCACCCGTCAATCCACCGAACACTATCTCCAGGAGGTGCCGCGATGAACCACCCGGTCATCATGCGGCTAGAAGGAATCAACAAATCCTTCGGACCCGTAAACGTCATCCGCGACGTCAGCCTTGACGTGCGCGCGGGCCACGTGCACGCGCTACTGGGCGAAAACGGCGCCGGCAAGTCGACGCTTATCAAGATGATGTCGGGCGTCTACCAGCCGGATACCGGCCGCGTCCTCGTCGACGGCGCGGAGGTCCAGCTGCCGAACACGAAGGCGGCGGAGGCGCTGGGCATTGCCACCATCCACCAGGAGCTCAACCTGGTGCCGACGATGTCCGTGGCCGAAAACATCATGCTGGGCCGCACGCCGTCGCGCTTCGGGCTGGTCAACAAGAAGTACCTGCGCAACGAGGCGGCGGCCGCCCTGCGGCTCATCGGCCTGGACGTCAACCTGGACACCCCGGTCGGTGAGCTAGGCATTGCCCGCCAGCAGCTGGTGGAAATCGCCAAGGCACTGTCGATGAACGCGCGCCTGCTCATCCTGGACGAACCCACCGCCGCGCTGACCGGCAAGGAAGTCGACCAGCTCTTCGCCGTGGTCGAGGATCTGCGCGCCAAGGGCGTCGGGATGGTCTTCATCTCCCACCACCTGGAGGAGCTGGCCCGGATCGCGGATTCCATCTCCGTGCTGCGCGACGGCAACGTCGTCGCCGAGGTCGGCCCGGACACCCCGGAGGCGGAGCTGGTCCGCCTGATGGTCGGCCGCGACATCGACAACCAGTACCCGCGCGAGGCGGAAACACCCGGCGAGGCCCTGCTCAGCGTGCGGGGGCTTTCCACGCAGGGCAGCTTCGCAGACGTCAGCTTCGACGTCCACGCCGGCGAGGTCGTCGGACTAGCCGGGCTGGTCGGCGCGGGCCGCACGGAGATCATCCGGGCCATCGCCGGCGCAGACAAGGTGGATTCCGGCGAGGTCCGCGTGGCCGGCAGCCCGCTCAAGCTGGGCGATATCGCCGCCGCCATCCGCGCCGGCATCGGGCACGTGCCCGAGGACCGCAAGTCCCAGGCGCTCATCCTGGACGCCACCATCGGCGAGAACCTCGGCCTGGCCACGCTGAATAAGACCAGCAAGGCCGGGCTCGCCGACCGGCGCGGCCAGAAGGCCCGCGCCCGCGAGGTGGCCGAGAAGCTGCGCATCCGCATGGCCGACATCGACCAGCCCATCCGGGACCTGTCCGGCGGCAACCAGCAAAAGGCCGTCTTCGGCCGCTGGGTGCTGGCTGGCTCCCGCGTGCTGCTGCTGGACGAGCCCACCCGCGGCGTCGACGTCGGCGCGAAGGTGGAGATCTACCGGATCATCAACGAGGTCACCGCCGCCGGCGGGGCCGTCCTGATGGCTTCCTCCGACCTGCCGGAGGTGCTGGGCATGTCCGACCGGGTGCTGGTGGCCTCCGGCGGCAAAATCGCCGGCGAGCTGCCGCCGACCGCCACCCAGGACGAGGTCATGACCCTCGCCGTATCCAACGTCACCAGCACGATTACCGAAAACCCCCACGACTTTGAGGAGATCGCCTCATGACCACCACCGCTACCGCCGCCAGCGCGCCCGCCGGCGCCCCGACGGGCCCGAGCCGCTGGCACCGGGTATCCAACTGGATGATGAACAACGGCGCGCTCGTCGGACTCATCGTCCTGTGCGTGGCGCTTTTCATCGCCACCCCGCACTTCCTGACCGTTAACAACCTGGTCAACATCGGCATCCAGGCCGCCACCGTGGCCATCCTGGCCTTCGGCATGACGTTTGTCATCATCACCGCCGGCATCGACCTGTCGGTGGGCTCCGTCGCCGCCCTGGGCGCGATGGTCTCGGCCTCCTTCTTCGTCAACACCGGCCTGCCGGGCTGGGTCACGCTGATCCTCGGCCTGCTCACCGGCCTGCTGGCCGGTGTCATCTGCGGCATGGCGACGGCCTGGGGCAAGATCCCGTCGTTCATCGCCACCCTGGCCATGATGTCGATCGCCCGCGGCGCCACCCTGGTCATCTCTCAGGGCTCGCCGATGCCCACCGCCGACGCCGTCAACTGGATGGGCTCGACCGTGGCCGGGGTGCCCATCCCGATCGTGATGATGGTCATCGCCGGCCTGGTGTGCTGGTTCATCCTGGAGCGCACCGTGCTGGGGCGCTCCATGTACGCCATCGGCGGCAACCTGGAGGCCGCGCGCCTGTCCGGCCTTCCGGTCCGCAAGATCCAGGTCGCCGTCTTCGGCCTGTCCGGCCTCTTCGCCGCGCTGTCCGGCCTGGTCATGGCCGGCCGTCTGACCTCGGCGCAGCCGCAGGCGGGTGTGGGCTACGAGCTGGACGCGATTGCGGCGGTGGTCATCGGTGGGGCATCGCTAGCCGGCGGCGCCGGCAAGGCCACCGGCACCCTGGTCGGCGCGCTGCTGCTAGCCGTCATCCGCAACGGGCTGAACCTGCTCAACGTCTCCTCCTTCTGGCAGCAGATTGTCATCGGCCTGGTCATCGCGCTGGCCGTGGGCTTCGACGTCATCCGTAACAAGACCGCTAACTAAATACCCTCCCCTCCCCCGGCGGCGCGCGAAAAGTACCCCGCCGCCACACGAAAAGTAAGGAAAACTCATGTCTGCATCCCGGACCCGCACCCTTGTCCGCAAGTCCCTGGCCGTGGCCTCCGTCGCCGCGCTGACGCTGTCGGTTGCCGCCTGCAACCGCGGCGAGGCCGCCAGCGACAACGTCACTCTGGCGCTGTCGACCCAGACCAACCCCTTCTTCGTCGAGCTGCGCGACGGCGCCCAGGAAAAGGCCGACGAGCTGGGCATCAACCTGGATATCCAGGACGCCTCCGACGACGCTTCCACCCAGACCAACCAGCTGAAGAACGCGGAGACCTCCGGCGCCGGCGTCGTGATTGTCAACCCGACGGACTCCGACGCCGTGGGCTCGGCCGTCCAGTCGCTCAACGCCGCGGACATCCCGGTCGTGGCGGTGGACCGCTCCTCCAGCGCCGGCGAGGTTGCCTCGTTTGTGGCCTCCGATAACGTCGCCGGCGGCGAGCAGGCCGCCGATGCCCTGGCTGAATCCATCGGCGAGGAAGGCGAGATCCTCGTCCTGCAGGGTATTTCCGGTTCCTCGGCCTCCCGCGACCGCGGCGAGGGCTTCGAGAAGGGTCTGAAGAAGTACCCGAATATTAAGGTCGCGGCCAAGCAGACCGCGAACTTCGACCGCACCGAGGGCCTGAACGTGACCACCAACCTGCTGCAGGCCCACCCGAACGTCAAGGCCGTCTTCGCCGAGAACGACGAGATGGCCCTCGGCGCCATCGAGGCCCTGGGCGCTAAGGCCGGCAAGGAGGTCAAGGTCTTCGGCTTCGACGGCACCGAGGACGGCATCAAGGCCATCGAGGACGGCACCCTGGAAGGCACCATCGCGCAGCTGCCGGACGAGCTGGGAGCCAAGGCCGTGGAGCAGGCCGCTGCTATCCTGAACGGCGAGGACCCGGAAGCCGAAATCCCGGTCGAAGTTGTCACCGTCACCAAGCAGAACGTAGCTGAGTACAAATAATGACTGAACCGACCAGCATCCCGTCCACCGCTGCCGCCCAGCCCGGCCGCCTGGCCGTCGTGGGCTCCATCAACGCCGACCTCATGGTGGGCGTAGACCGCCACCCACACCCGGGCGAGACCCTCCTGGGCAGCGGCGGCGGCATCCTGGCCGGAGGCAAGGGTGCTAACCAGGCCGTGGCCGCGGCGTTGCAGGGCGCGCAGGTGGACTTCGTCGGCGCGGTGGGCGACGACCCCTACTCCGCCCCGGCGATGAGCCACCTGAAAAGCAGCGGCGTGAACCTGGAGCATGTAGCAACCCGTTCCTCCACGACGACGGGGCTGGCGGTTATCACGGTCAGCGCGGACGGGGAGAACACCATCGTAGTCATCCCCGGCGCGAACGCCACCGTGGACGGCGGCTACGTCGACGCGCACTCGGCGGCGGTGTCGGCGGCCGACATCGTCCTGCTCCAAGGCGAAATTCCCGCCGAAGGCTTTGCCGCCGCCGCCCGCCACGCCCACCGCCTGGTGGTCAACCTAGCCCCGGTCATTGAGGTCGACCGGGACAGCCTGCTGCGCGCGGACCCGCTGGTGGTCAACGAACACGAGGCCGACCTGGTGCTGGCCCAGCTGGGCGCACCGGTGGCCTCGGCGGACCCGCACGACTTGGTGCAGGCGCTGCTGGGCGTCGGCTTCACCAGCGTCGTGCTGACGCTGGGCGCCCAGGGCGCCCTGGTCGGGGACGCCTCCGGTCTGACGGACATCCCCACCCCGCGCATCCACGCGGTGGATACCACCGGCGCCGGCGACGCCTTCACGGGCGCGCTGGTAGCCCGCCTGCTGGCCGGGGCATCGCTAACCGATGCCGCCCGGCACGCCGCCCGCGTCGGCGCTTTTGCCGCCCTGTCCACTGGCGCCCAGCCGTCCTACCCCGGCTTGGACGCGGAACTACCACAGGTATAAAAACATGCGTAAACAAGGAATTCTAAACCCCGAGCTGACCTGGGCGATTAGCCGCTTGGGCCACACCGACACCTTCGCCATCGGCGACTGCGGCCTGCCGCTGCCGGACGGCGTGAAGGTCATCGATTTGAGCCTCGTCTTCGGCGTGCCGAGCTTCGCGGACGTCGCCCGCGCCATCCTCAACGAGGTGGTCGTGGAGGCCGTCGCGATTGCCGACAGCACCCCACGCGAAATCCGCGAGCTACTCCCAAACGTGCCCGTCCGGGAGACCACTCACGAAACACTGAAGAACCGGCTCGCGGAGTGCCGGTTCATCGTGCGCACTGGGGAGACTACCCCGTTTGCTAATGCGATTTTCCGCAGTGGCGTGGCCTTTTAATGGAAGACCATGCCGCCGTCGACCACTAGGGTCTGGCCGGTGACATAATCCGAGTCCTCGCCGGCCAGGAAGGAAATCGCCTTGGCGACGTCCTCGACCTCGGACAGGCGCTTGAGCGTGATGTTCTTGGTGAACTGCTCCCAGCCCCACTCCTCCGGCTGGTTGTTGCTGCGCGCCAGGTCCTGGGCGAGCTTCTCCATCAGCGGGGTGCGGACGATGCCCGGGGCGTAGGCGTTGACGGTGATGCCGTCGTCAGCCAGGTCCTGGGCCGTGGTCTGGGTCAGGCCACGGATGGCGAACTTGGTGGAGGTGTACAGCGGGATACCCGGGTTGCCCTTCACACCGGCCTGGGACGTGGCATTGATGATCTTGCCGCCGTGGCCCAGCTCGCGCAGCTTCTTGGCTGCCGCCTGGATACCCCAGATAACACCCTTGACGTTGATGTCGTAGATGGTGTCGATGTCCTTTTCGGTCACGTCGAGGATATCGATCTGCGGCGCGATGCCGGCGTTGTTGATGATGACGTCAAAGCCGCCGAGCTTTTCCACCGTCTGGTCCACCGCCGCGTAGACCGAGTCCCGGTCCGCCGCGTTGACCTCGATGGCGATGGCACCTGCGGCCTCACCGCCCAGGTCTTGCGCGACCTTCTGCGCGGTGTCCAGGTTCAGGTCCCCCACCGCAACGCGGAAGCCATCCCGGTACAGGCGCTTGATAGCCGCCTCACCGATTCCCTGACCGCCACCGATCATCAGGGCGACCTTGCCGTTTTCTACGCGTTCCGTAGCTTGAGCAGACATTGGTTTTCTCCTTAAGTCCAGCACGTTGGAATCCAACGTAAACTTCTGAATGTGCTCACCAGCAAGCCTACTCCGCACCAGCAAACACGGCAGTCCAACCAGCAACTAGCTGACCCTTCGCGTGAAAATAACCGATATCCGGTTGTTTTGGGGTGCTTTTGCTTGGATTTTGGAACACAGCTAGCCCCCCGGCGTTGCCTCTGTCGCTGCGCTCGGAGAACGAGACGGTCGGGGGTAGCGAAAATCCGCGGCTGCCCAGCGGGTTTAACCCTTGACCAACCGGGTGTCCGGCAGATGTTCATAATGAAGGAATGAGCTTTGTCATACGAGTTGTGGGCGCGGTCTTCCGCGCCGAGGACAGGATCTTGGCGTGCCGCAAAGCCCCCGGCAAGTCGCTTGCCGGCTACTGGGAGTTCCCCGGCGGCAAGATCGAGGCCGGCGAGTCCCCGGAGGAAGCGCTCGCGCGCGAAATCCGCGAGGAGCTGTCCGTCACCGCCGAGGTGGGCTCGCAAGTGACCACCACGACGCACAAGTATGACTTCGCCACCATCGAGCTGACCACGTTCTGGTGCACGATCTCCTCGGGCAGCCCGCAGCTCAGCGACCATGACGAGGCCCGGTGGGTCACCGCCGCCGAGGCCACGGAACTGACCTGGGCCCCAGCCGACGTCCCGGCGCTCAAACTGGTGGTGGACGCCCTGTGAGCCACCACCCCGACGACTCCACGCTGCCCTTCGGCTACTACGAGACTCCCCTATCCGCCCGGGTGCGCGACGAGCTGCGCCGGAAAGAGGCCGCCTACCCTACCGCCGGCTTCCAGATTGCCGACGGCGCGAGCGAGGAAGTCTCCCGCCGCTACCAGGCTGCGGTCTCCCAGGGCATCGCCAGCATCCTCGAGCAAAGGCTCCGCGAGCTGACCAAGCCGGCCGACCGCCTGGCTTTGGTCAACCGTCTCACCTCGGCACTAGGCGCCGAGGAAGCCATCGATAGCGAAGCGCTGCTGTACGCGATCTTCGACACCAAGCTCGCCGGTCCGCCCCAGATGCCGGAGATCCCTTTCCATTCGAGCGCCCTTTTCACCAACGCGCCTGAGGAATCGAACCTCTGGACCGAACTCGACCGCGAGATCAAGACCGCCGACGAGGTGCACCTCCTGTGCGCTTTCGTGAAGAACACCGGCGTCTCCGCGCTTACGGAGCAGTTCGAGTACCTCCGGGATAAAGGCATCCCGCTGCGGGTGTTGACCTCTACCTACTGTGGCGCGACCGACGCCCTGGCGGTCAAGACTCTGGTGGAGCGCTACGGCGCGCAGGTGCGCGTGTGCTACGAACACAAGAGCACTCGCCTGCACGCCAAGGCCTGGCTGTTTAAGCGTAATTCGGGCTTCGATACCGCCTTCATCGGCAGCTCCAACCTGTCCCGGTCCGCGCTGGTAGACGGCTGGGAATGGAACGTGCGCGGTTCCAGCAAAACCACGCCGGAGGTCATCGATAAGTTCATCAAGACCTTTGACACGTACTGGCACGACCCCCACTTCGTGGATTTCCGTCCCGAACGCGACTTCGACAAGCTCGATAAGGCACTGCTCCTTGCCCGCGGCGGCGAGCGCAAGAATGAGTCCTTGGAGATCTCCGGGCTGCGAGTCGAACCTTTAAGCTCGCAGCGGCCGATGCTCGAGGCTTTGGAATCCGAGCGCACCGAGCACGACCGGCACCGGAACCTCTTGGTGACGGCCACCGGTACCGGCAAGACCGTCGTGGCGGCCCTGGACTACCGCCACCTGTGCGAAAAATTCGGCCGCCAGCCGCGCCTGCTTTTCGTGGCTCACCAGAAGAGGCTCCTCCTCCAGGCCCAGCGCACGTACCGGGAGGTGCTTTCCGATGCCACCTTCGGCGAGCTCTTAGTCGATGGCCAGCGCCCCGGACAGTGGGACTACGTCTTCGCCAGCGTGCAGTCCCTCAAACCCGCGATCCTCGACCAATTGGCCCCCGATCACTTCGACGTCGTGGTCATTGACGAGTTCCACCACGCCGAGGCAAAGAGCTACCGCCGCATCCTGGACCACTTCGCCCCGCAAGAACTGCTGGGGCTTACCGCCACGCCGGAGCGCGCGGATGGCGAGAATGTACAGAAGTTCTTCGATTACCGCGTAGCCTACGAGCTGCGGCTTTGGGACGCCCTGCGCATGCAACGGTTGACGCCCATGCACTACTACGGCATCGCCGACGGCACGGATCTGACCGGGGTGACCTGGAACCGCCGGACCAACGGATACGACGTGGACGAGCTGAGCGAGCTCTACGTCAAAGCCGGACAAAAGCGCACGCGGTTTATCATCCAAGAAATTGAAAAACGCGTCCTCGACATGTCCGAGCTCAAGGCGCTGGGCTTTTGCGTGTCCGTCACCCACGCTCAGTTCATGGCCCAGCAGTTCACCGAGTTCGGAATCCCGGCCAAGGCCATCGACGGCAGCACTCCCACAAACCAACGCGAAGCGATCATCCGTCAGCTCCAGGACGGCGACATCAAGGTGATTTTCGCCGTTCACCTCTTCAACGAGGGCGTGGACATCCCCCAGGTCAACACGTTGCTGCTCCTGCGCCCCACGCAGTCCCCGGTGGTCTTCATCCAGCAGCTGGGACGCGGCCTGCGCCGGTCCGAGGGCAAGGACTCCTGCCTGATCCTCGACTTCATCGGGCAACAGCACCAAAGCTTCGACTTCACGGAGCGCTACCAGGCGCTGACCAAGAAGCGCGGGCAGAACCTGGTCAAGGAGGTGGAAAAGGGCTTTTATTCCATGCCGGCCGGCTCCAATGTCAGCCTGGACCGGGTGAGCCAGGAGCAGATTCTGCGGAGCATCAAGAAGGCAGCCAGTAGCTCCCTGAAGAAGATTAAATCCTTGGTCGCGGAGATCCGGACGACCGATTTGTCGCAGTTCTTGGCCGAGTCCGGCATCGATATCAGCGATATTTACAAGACCCGGCCCAACCAGTACTCGTGGACCAGGTTACTCCGGGAGGCTAACCTCCTGCCAGGAAGCGCCGACGAGACAGAGACCTTCCTCCTCAAGCGTCTGCGCACCATGTTGCACATCAACGATCAGGATCGCGCGAATGCCTACCTGCGCTTGCTCGATCCGGAAGGCCCCGATCCGGAAAACCTGAAGGGCGACGACCAGGCGTACGCGCGCATGCTGGTGCTGTCCTTCTGGGGCGGGCAGGCTACGGTCACGCCGCCGGAGGATTTCGCTGCGGCACTGCGACTGTTGCGCAACTACCCTGCCGTGCGCACCGAGCTAGGCCAAATCATGGACTACGCCGTCAGTTCCTCCCGCGTCATCCCGCGCCCGACGGGAATCTCGCTGCTCAAGAGCCACGCCGAGTATTCGCTGTCCGAGCTCGTCGCCGCCATGGAGGAACGGCCGCTGCCCAAGATGGTCAGCCTCCCGCGCGAGGGCGTGCGCTACTTCCCCGAGCAGAACACGGACCTGTTCCTGGTGACCTTGAAGAAGCGCGAAGACGTCAGCGCCTCAACCGATTACCACGACTACCCGGTCTCCCCGGAGCTCATGCGCTGGGAATCCCAGAACAGCACCACGCTTAAGAGCAAGACCGGGCAGCGTTATATTCACCACCAGGCGCTCGGCGGTTCCATCGCCATGGCGACCCGGTTCCTCAGCAGCAACGAGGTGGGCACCGCTTCGGCCTATACCTTCCTAGGCAAGGTCGATTACGTCTCCCACCAGGGCGAAAAGCCCATCAAATTCGAGTGGGCCCTGGAGCGACCCATGCCGGAGAAGCTCTTCGTCGAAGGCCGCACCGTGGCCTAGAACGACCGGGCCGCCACCGAATCGGAGGAAGAGATTAACTTTCTTCCGAAAACTAACGTGACGCACGGCACATCGGGGTACAGTGACTTCCATCACTGTTCCTCCTAGTGTCGCCCGTGAAGGAGTGCGTCATGGGATCTGACCCTGCTGCTCGTCCGGTTTGTGCGTCCGGTAGCTCGCCGGTTGCTGGTGCCGCCGCTGATGAGGGACAACAGAAGGTTCGCTGGACCCTGGTGGGGCCTGGCCTGGTGGCGGCGGCCACTGGCGTGGGCGCGGCGGACATGGTGGCCACGATGATTGCAGGCCAGCGCTACGGCTTTGCGCTGCTGTGGGCGGTCATTCTGGGCACGTTCATGAAGATCGTGCTCGTGGAAGGGGTAGGCCGATACAGCCTGGCCACGGGGAATACTATCTTCCACGGCTGGCGGGAGCTAGGGCCGTGGACAGCCTGGTACTTCGCGCCGTACATCGTGATCTGGGGGCTGGTCTACGGGGCCGCGGCGATGTCCGGTACCGGCTTGGCGCTGTCCGCCCTCTTCCCCGGCACGAGCCTGAACATGTGGGCCATCGGCACCGGGCTGGTCTGTTTCGCACTGACGTGGCTGGGCCGCTACCAGCTCTTCGAGAGGATCTCCGCGGTTCTGGTGGGCATCATGTTCGTCACCGTCGTGGGTGTTGCCGCGATTACCGCGCCTAACCTGCCCGGGATTATCGCGGGGCTGGTCCCCACCGTCCCGGACGGGTCTTTCGTCTACGTGCTCTCCATCGCCGGCGGCGTGGGCGGCACTATTACCCTGGCTGCCTACGGCTACTGGCTGCGGGAGAAGAAGTGGTACACCCCGAAGTGGATGAAGGTCATGCGCCTCGACAACTCGGTGGCCTACCTCGTCACCGGTATTTTCGTGCTGGCCATGCTGGTGCTCGGCGCGGAACTTCTCTACAGCGCCAATGTGGCGGTAGCGGACAACGACGAGGGCCTGGTCGACATGGCCGACGTGTTGGAGGCCCGCTACGGGACCGTGCTGTCCAAGGGCTTCATCGTCGGCTTCTTCGCCGCCGCGTTCTCGTCTTGCCTGGGTGTATGGAACGGGGTGTCCCTGATGTTTGCCGACTACATCGGCCACCTCAAGAAGCTACCGCAGGATGATCCTTCCACCAAGACCGGCGGCAAGTACTACCGCGCCTACCTGGTCTGGCTGACCTTCCCGCCCATGCTGCTTTTACTGCTGGGCAAGCCCACCGGCCTCATCATCACCTACGGGGTCCTCGGCGCGTTATTCATGCCGTTTTTGGGGCTGACCCTCCTAGTGCTGCTCAACACGAAGCTCACGCCGAAGCGCTGGCGCAACGGCTGGATTGTCAACACCCTGATGGCTGTCATCTCCGTCGCGTTCGTCTACCTGTGCATCACCCAGGTCGCCGGTCTCTTCACCTAGAAGCCCCTAGCCAATCTGCACCTTGGTCGAGCAATCGATCTTGGCGTACGGCCGACCCTGGTTGTCCACGGAGGTCAGCGCGTAGTTTCCGCCGTAGGCGCGGCAGCCGGTGTAGGTATCCGGCGCGGGCGCGGCGGGAGCTGGTGCGGCGGGGGCATCGTTAGCCGGGTTGGGGTTAGCCGGGGCAGGGTTAGCCAGCGCGGGGTAATCGGCGCTGTCGGGGCTGGCGGGGTCACCGGTCGGGCGGCTGGCTTCTTCCTGCCGTTTTTTGTCGCGCTCGGCTTTCTCGACCGCGTCGGCGCGCTCGTCGTGGAGGTGCTCCTCGGCCTCGTCGAGTTCGGCACGACGTTCGGCCAGTATGGTGTTGAGGCGATCGACCAGGTAGGTGCCGTAGAAGGCGTTGTGGCCGCCGCCCTCGATGGCGTCTAGATCGGCGCGGCGGGCGGCGGTGCCGGCCAGTAGCTTGTCGATGGCAGCCACCTCGTCGCTGGAACCATAGGTCGTGGTCGGGGACGAGCTCAGCGCGGTGGCCGCGGGACCACCGTCGGTGGCGAAGCACTCGGGACCCACGTCGAAGATGCCGCGGCGGGCCCGCTGGGCGGCATCGACAGCCTCCTGGACGGGCGGGTAGAATTTCCGGTTCTCACCGACCACCATGGCCGCGGCCAGGCCTTCCTCCGCGATGCGCGCGTTGACCAGCTCGTCATCCAGGAAGACGCCGGCCAGATCACGGCCGTACTTGTCCTGGTGCTCGACGTCGTATTCCAGGCGCACGGCGGTGCCGGCGGGCAGGAGATCGGCCAGGAAATCCCGGGCGGCCTCCGCCAGGCAGTCGGCGGGGCGGCCGTCACGGGCGAGCTCCGGGGTGTCGATGTTGAGCAGCCGCACGCGCTTGTCACCGTCGGCGGTGTGCACGTCGATGGTGTCGCCGTCGATGACGCGGTTGACGGTGGTCTGTTCCTCCCCGCCGCCTATGATGGCCACCCCGGCGACCGCGGCGATGGCCACCCCGCCTATGCCCAGAAGCGCTTTCCCGAAACCCATTGCGCAGGTCCTTCCTCTAAGAACAAAATCTTTCCGATCTTAGCCCGCCGCGGCTGTGGGGGTAGCCGGGGAATCCGCCAAACGTAACCCCATTCACAAATCGACGTGACGCGCGCTACACTAGATCCATCAGATTGTTCAACAATTTTAGGGATGGTGTTGATGTCTTCGCTTGTTATTGATCTCAACGCAGATTTGGGTGAGACGACCGCCGGCAACCCCGTGGCCGATGACGCGGCCATGCTGGAGCTGGTCTCCTCCGCCAACGTGGCTACCGGCTTCCACGCCGGGGACCCGCACTCAATCGCGCAGACGGTCCAGGCCGCGGCCCGCGCCGACGTGGTCATTGGCGCGCACCTGGGCTATAACGATGCCGCCGGTTTCGGCCGTCGCTTCATCAACTACGCCCCGGCGGAGCTGGCCGATGAGATTACTTACCAGATCGGCGCGCTGGAGGCCCTGGCACGCGCGGCCGGCACCCGGGTGCGCTACGTCAAGCCGCACGGGGCGCTCTACAACACCATCGTGCACGACCAGGCCCAGGCCCAAGCGGTCATCGACGGCGTACGCGCCTTCGGCGACCTGCCGCTGATGCTGCTGCCCGGCGGCGTGGCCGTGGACATGGCCGAGGACCAGGGCCTGACGGTGGTGCGCGAGGCCTTCGCCGACCGCAACTACAACGCCGACGGCACGCTGGTCTCCCGGCGCGAGTCCCACGCGGTCATGCACGACCCACAGGCCGTGGCCGCCCGCGTCCTGCAGGTAGCCCGCACCGGCTCTATCACCGCCTACGACGGCACCGAGCTGGCCGTCGATGCCCAGTCCGTGTGCACCCACGGCGACTCCCCCGGCGCCGTCGAGCTGCTGCGCGGCGTGGTGGACCTGCTGGGCCGCGAAGGCGTGGAGATTCGGAGCTTCCTCGATGTCTAACCCCACCATCCACCCGGTCGGCACGCGCGCGATGCTCATCGACTTGGACGGGCTCGACCAGGTCATGAGCTGGCACGCGGAGCTGTCCGAGCACCCGCTGCCGCACCAGGTCGACTGTATCGCCGCCGCCACCACCTTGCTGGTCACCTTCGACGCCCCGCGCGCGGCCGAGCTCGCCGCCGAGCAGCTGGCCGAGTTCCAGCCCACGAAGGCGGGCCGGCGCGAGCCGCGCACCGTGGACATCGACGTGCGCTACGACGGCGAGGACCTGGCCGACGCCGCGGAGTTGCTTGGCATGTCGGAGCAAGCGCTCATCGACTGGCACACTTCCACCACCTGGACCGCCGCCTTCGGCGGCTTCGCGCCCGGGTTCACCTACTGCGCGCCGGAGGACCCGGCCCAGGCCAAGGCCATGCCGCGCCGCCCCGACCCGCGTACGGCCGTGCCGGCAGGCGCGGTGGGCATCGCAGGCGATTTCTCCGCGGTCTACCCGCGCGTTTCCCCCGGCGGCTGGCAGCTCATCGGCACCACGAACACCCCGATGTGGGAGTCTCACGCGGAGCCGCCGGCGCTGGTCCAGCCCGGCGACCGGGTGCGCTACAACGCGGTGCGCGAGCTGCCCGAGCTGACCCGCGACCACGACGGAGCCAAGAAGTCCCCGGCGCGCCTGCCCCGCATGGAGGTCGAGGACGCCGGCCTGCTGACCCTGTACCAGGACCTCGGCCGGCCGGGCCGCGGCGACCTGGGCGTTACCCCCTCCGGCGCGGCGGACCGCGCGGCGGCCGCCACCGCCAACATCGCGGTGGGCAACCCGCGCAATGCGACGGTGCTGGAAAACATCGGCGGCATCAAGCTCAAGGCGCTGACCGACACGGTCATCTGCGTCACCGGCGCAACCGCCGTGGTGCGCGTGGGCGAATACCCGCTGCAGTTGGCCCGCCCCATCCTGGTCACCGCCGGCACCACCCTGACCGTCAGCCCGGCGATTACCGGCATGCGCTCCTACATCGCCATCCGCGGCGGCATCATCGCTGACACGGAGCTGGGCTCGTCCGCCACGGACGTGCTCTCCGGGCTGGGCCCGGACCCGGTGCGTGCCGGCGAGGTCATCGGCGTGCTGCCGCGCTCGAACGCCATGACCGACGCCCAGCTGGCCAACCCGCTGCGCGTGCGCGATGACAACGGCACCACCACCGGCGTGCTGCGCTGCGCGCTGGGACCGCGCGACGACTGGTTCGGCGAGAACGTCCAGCAGTTCCTGGACACCGAGTGGACCGTCACCTCGGACTCGAACCGTGTCGGCCTGCGTCTGGCTGGGGATGCCACCATCGAACGCGTCGTCGACGGCGAGCTGCCCTCGGAGGGCATGGTGGCCGGCAGCGTGCAGATCCCGCCCAACGGCAAGCCCGTGGTCTTCCTGCGGGATCACGCCGTGACCGGCGGCTACCCCGTCGTCGCCACCGTCTTGGAAGAAGATATTGATATTGCCGCCCAGCTCCCGCCCGGGGCCCGGGTCCGCTTCGAACTAGTCTCAGGAGTCAACTAACCATGGCCATTTCTGCTGTACTTATTGCTAACCGCGGCGAGATCGCCGTGCGCATCGCCCGCGTCGCCCGCGACCTGGGCATCCGCTCCATCGCCGTTTACTCCGAGGCCGACGCCGGCGCCCTGCACACCGTGGTGGCCGACGAGGCCTACGCCCTGCCGGGCAACTCCGCCGGCGAGACCTACATGAACATCCCGGCGCTGCTGGACATCGCCGTGCGCGCCGGCGCGGACGCCATCCACCCGGGCTACGGCTTCCTGTCGGAAAACTCCGAGTTCGCCCGCACCGTCAGCGCCGCCGGCCTGACCTGGATCGGCCCGGACCCGGACGCCATCGACCTGCTGGGCGACAAGATCGCCGCCCGCCGCGTGGCAGAGGAGGTCGGCGCCCCGCTGGCCCCGGGCACCTCCGATCCCATCGGCGACTGGCAGGAGGCCCGCGCCTTCGCCGAGGAGCACGGCCTGCCGATCGCCATCAAGGCCGCCTACGGTGGCGGCGGGCGTGGCCTGAAGGTCGTGGACACCATGGAAGAGATCGAGGGCGCGTTCAACTCCGCCGGCCGCGAGGCCATGGAGGCCTTCGGCCGCGCCGAGTGCTTCGTGGAGAAGTTCCTGGTCCACCCGCGCCACGTGGAGGCCCAGGTGCTGGCGGATACCCACGGCAACGTGCGCGTGCTGGGCACCCGCGACTGCTCCACGCAGCGCCGCTTCCAGAAGCTCATCGAAGAGGCCCCGGCCCCGAACCTGACCGAGAAGCAGTACCAGGGCATCATCGAGGGCTCCCGCGCAATCTGCCAGAAGGTCGGCTACACCGGCGCCGGCACCGTGGAGTTCATCGTCTCCGAGGACGGCACCATCTCCTTCCTGGAGGTCAACACCCGCGTCCAGGTCGAGCATCCCGTCACCGAGGCCGTGACCGGCGTGGACATCATCGCCGAACAGTTCCGGATCGCCGCCGGCGAGGAGATCTCCATCGCAGAGGATCCGGAATCCCACGGCCACGCCTTCGAATTCCGCATCAACGCCGAGGACATCCTCAACGGCTTTGCCCCCTGCCCGGGCACCATCGTGGCCTTCGAGCCGCCGACGGGCCCCGGCATCCGCGTCGACGCCGCCGTGCGGACCGGATCCATCGTGCCGCCGTACTACGACTCCCTGATTGCCAAGCTGGTGGTCTGGGGGCCTAACCGCCAGGTGGCCCTGCGCCGCGCCCAGCAGGCGCTACAGGAGTTTACGGTCTCCGGTGTGCGCACCGTGCTGCCCTTCCACCGCGACATGGTCAACAACCCGGCGCTGACTGGCGACGAGCTGGGGCTCTACACCGACTGGGTGGACCACAACTACCGCCCGTCCGCCGGGCACCAGACCGAGCAGGTGGAAGCCATCTACACGCAGCGCCGAACCATGGCCATCGAGGTCGACGGCAAGCTGATGAACATCGGCCTGCCCGTCGAGTTCTTCCAGGCGCCCGCCGGGGCCACTAGCTCCGCCGCCCCCGCCGGCGGCGAGGCCAAGGCCGGCTCCGCCGGGGCCGTGACCGCCCCGTTCGAGGCCAACCTGGTCGAGTGGAAGGTCGAGGACGGCGCCGAGGTCGCCGAGGGAGACGCTATCGCTACCATCGAGGCCATGAAGATGGAATCCGCCGTCAAGGCGCCCAACGCCGGCACGATCTCCATCAAGGTCGACGCCGGCGAGCGCGTTAGCCCCGACGACGTCATCGCCACCATCAACTAACCGCCTACCCCGCCGCGTTACCCCGGCGCGCGCAGGTGCTGCTTTCGGCTTGGAGGCGGCACCGGCAAGCTGGTTTGGCCAAAGTGCCCTGTAAGCCGGGGCGCGGCACTAGAGTGTTACGCATGCTTTCTCAGACCGTCGCGGCGGGCCTTCGGGACGCCATCTCCCGGGGCGAGTACCAGCCGGGCCAGCAGCTCAGCGAGGTCAAGGTGGCCGCGCGCTTCGAGTGCTCCCGCAATACCCTGCGCGAGGCCTTCGCCCGGCTGACCGCGGAGCGGCTGGTGGAGCGCATCCCCAACCGCGGGGTCTTCATCGCCACCCCGGACCGCGCCTATATCCAGGATCTTTTTCGCGCCCGCGCCGCCATCGAGCCCTCCGGAGTGCTCTGGGGCGACTTTTCCGACGCCGCGGCGCTGGTCGAGCTAACCGAGTCCGCCCGCGCTTCCGCCGCCCGCGGCGAGCACCAAGAGGTCTCCAACATCAACCAGCGCTTCCACAGGGCGCTGGTGGCTGCGCTCGGCTCGCCCACGCTGGACGAGCAGATGGGCAACCTGCTCGCGCGCATGCGCCTAACCTTCCTGTTGGTCATCCCCCGCTACCCGCTGCTGCACGCCGATCACATCGACGGCAACGTGGAGCTCGCAGGCCTTATCGCCCGCGGCGAGCGCCGCGCGGCCGCCGATCTCTCCCACGCGACGCTGCGCGCGACCTGCGACAAGATTTTAGCTGTGGTTTAAAGCCGCGGTTTAGGGCACCTGGTAGCCCAGGTCGCGGGCGTCGGTGACCAGCATCTGCCCCGGCGCGTGGGTAATGGCCAGGCTGGGCGCAGAGTTCATCACCACCGCCTGCGGCGTAACCCCGCAGGCCCAGAAGACCGGGATGTAGCCGGCCGGCACGTCGATGGCCTCGCCGAAATCGGGCTCGTCCAGGCTATCGATGCCAATCGCCGCCGGATCCCCCACGTGCACCGGCGCCCCGTGGACGCCGGGATAGCGCGAGGTAATCCGCACGGCATCGGCTACCTGGGAGGCCTTGATGGGACGCATGGAGACCACCAGCGGCCCGCTGAAAACCCCGGCCGGGGTGGTGGCGATATTCGTGCGGTACATAGCCACGTTCTTGCCCTGGGCGATGTGGGGGATTTCCACGCCGTTGTCCAGCAGTGCGGTCTCGAAGGTGAAGGAACAGCCGATGAGGAAGCTGACCATGTCCGGGGTGTAGAAGGAGGTGGCATCGGCAGTCTCCTGCGTCAGCTCGCCGTTTACAAAGACGCGGTAGCCCGGGATGTCGGTGCGGATGTCCCCGCCGGCAAGCAAGTCCGAGGAGTGCTGGCCGGCCTCCAGCACGCCCACGATGGGGCACGCCTTGGGGTTGCGCTGGGCAAACAGCAGGAAGTCGAAGGCGTATTCTTGGGGCACAGCCAGCAGGTTGGCCTGCATATAGCCGCGGGCCAGCCCCGAGGTCGTCGGCAGCGGGTGGTGGCGGGCGAAGGCGCGCACCTGGGCCGGGGTCGAGTTCGGGTTAAGTTGCTGGGTGCGATCCCATGCCATGGGGCGGCCTTCCTTAGTTGTTTTCCTTGACGCTGGTTGTTCCGGTCCGGCGTTCCCTGTTCTGAGGCCTAGGACCAGAGGGCGGCGATGCCGCTGAAGGCCATCACGCCGATGAAGATGGTCAGGAACCAGGCGAGGACGCCCAGGACCAGCAGCCAGGTCGGGTACTTGTAACCCTGCAGCAGGTCGCGGCGGCACCAAGCCACCCACATCACGATGGCGAAGCCAATGGGCAGGATGAGACCGTTGATGGCGCCGGCGAAGATCAGCAGGGTCTGCGGGGCGGAATTCAGGACTACGAAGGCCACGGCGCAAACGGCGATGAAGGCGACGGTGGCGAAGTTACGGGTTTTGTCGCTGGACTGCTGCGAGGTCACGAAGGACACGGAGGTATAGGCCGCGCCGATGACCGAGGACAGACCGGCCGCGAATAGGACCACACCGAAAGCGCGGAGGCCGAATTCGCCGGCGGCGTGCTGGAAGGCATCGGCAGCAGTGTTGTCCTCGGACAGGGTCACGCCGGTGGCCACCACGCCCAGGACGGCCAGGAAGAGTAGCACGCGCATGATGCCGGTGATGATGATGCCGGAGACCGAGGTGTAGGTGATGCTCTTGACGTTCTCCACGCCGGAATAGCCGGTGTCAATCAGGCGGTGCGCGCCGGCGAAGGTGATATAGCCGCCCACGGTGCCGCCGATGATGGTGGTGATGACAAACGGGTCGATGGTCTCCGGGGCCAGGGTGTTTTTCAGGGCCTCGCCCAGCGGGGGCTGGGAGACGATCGCGACGTAGAGCATGAGCAGGATCATGATGGCGCCAAGCGCGGCCACTAGCCGGTCCAGGGCCATGCCAGCGCGCTTGGACAGGAAGATGAAGATGGCGATGGCGGAGGCGATGAGGCCGCCCCAGCGGGCGTCCAGGCCCAGCATGGCGTTCATGCCCAGGCCGGCGCCGGCGATATTGCCGATGTTAAAGACCAAGCCGCCGAAAAAGACGAAGGCGGCCAGCACCCAGCCGAGCCCCGGCAGGACCGTGTTGGCCAAGGTGTTGGCGCGCATGCCGGACACGCACAGCACGCGCCAGACGTTGAGCTGGATAGCGATGTCCACGAGGATCGACACCGCAATAGCGAACGCGAAGGCCGCGCCCATCTGGACGGTGAAGACGGAGGTCTGGGTCAAAAAGCCCGGGCCGATGGCGGAGGTCGCCATGAGGAACATGGCGCCGGCCATGGCGCCGATCCCCTTCGAGGCCGGAGACTTCTTCTTGGCGCCCGAGGGGGAGGCTGCGGCATCGGCAGCCGGTTGGGCGGTGCCTGCGGCCTGGGCGGGGCCCTGGTTGTCGGCCGGGCTGGCGCTCTGGTTGCTGTGGGCGGGGCCCTGGTTGGAGCCTCGGCCTGGGTTAGAGCCGGCGTGAGAAGTGGATTCGGGTGTCTGTGCACTCATTGCTTTCCCTCCGCGATATAGGTCACACGGGTTTGTGATGTGCATCATCTTAGGGGGTTGTTGAACAATATGTAAAGGCGAACCCCACCCGCCTAGCCCCGCGGGCATCGTGGGTACCCCGGGGAACGGTCCCGGATGCCGGTACGGTTTACTAGTAGGCATGGAACCCGTCGATCTCGCCGCGTTGGTAGGTACAGAATCACGTACTTACCGATCGCGAAAGGTCACCCCGCAGATGCACAACGCGCCGGTGCACGTGGCCATCGCCATGTGGGACGTCCCCTGGAAATCCGCCGCGGAGGGCAAGCTCAACGGGTGGGTCATCGCCGTGGATGCCAAGCCCGGCCCGCGCTTCGTGCGCACCGGGCGGACCACGGAGGAAGACACCGTGGGGCCGGTGATGCGCGACCTCAATGACGCAATCAGCGGCATCCGCAGCTTCAACGGCGCCAAGAAGAAGGTCTGGTGCAACGTCGGCCGCCGCCGCGGGGCACTGCGCCTGGAGCTGGAGAAGCAGGGCTACCTGGTCACGGGTAGTTTCTCCGAATACAACCGCGCCTGCCCGCGGGCCAGCAAGCTGCGCACCGTCGAGGAGACCAAGGCTAAGCGCGAAGGCAAGCGCAACGGGCAGTCCCCCAAGCGCAAGCCCACTCCCCCGCCCGCCACGGAGGCCCACTGGTGGCCGCAGTTCTCCGACTTTTCTAACGCTAACGATGCCACCCCCACCCGCATCGCCACCGATGCCTCCTCCGACACCAACATCAAGGGCGCGTCGTGTTTCGTCGCCAGCAACGGCGACTACCAGCTGCTCACCCGCCGGACGAAGGCCTCCACGGATGAGCTAGAGCTCGAGGCCCTCACCCTCGCCCTGAAGTACTTGGCGCGCACCGATGCCACCGACGTCCTCATCGAAAGCGACAGCCAGGCCGCACTGCGCGCCGTCGATTACATCACCGGCGAGGGCAAGCTCGGCAAGCGCTGGCGCGGCATCCATCCGGGCGCGCTCTCCCGCTTCCAGCAGGCCTGGAAGGACAACCAGGGGCAGCGCCGCATCACCTTCCGGCGCGTCATGGGCCACTCCGGCGACCCGCTCAACCGCGCCGCCGACAAGATCGCCATCATGGGGCTGCGCGCCATCGCCTACCGGCAGAAGGAGGTCCGCGACACCCTGGCGGAGGGCATCGATAAGGCCCTGCAGGAAGCCGCGAAGGACGCCCACAAGCGGGCGGCGTCGCGCCTGCCCGAGTCGGCCACGCGGGGTACTGGTGGCTCTGGTGCTGGTTCTAGGTCTGGTTCTAGGTCTGGGTCTCGGTCTGGTTCTAGGTCTGGGTCTCGGTCTGAAGCTGGCTCTGGCGCTGGGTCTGGCTCTGGCGCGCGAAATAAGCGACGTCGGGGCGGACGCCGCGGGGGCCGTCGTCGCGGTGGGCGCCGGCGCGAAAGTTCGGGCGCGGGTTCTGAGGCCTAGTTTTTGGGGGACTGTTTAGGGGGCTGTTTGGACCCGTTCAGGATTAGTCGGGGCGGCCCTCGAGGCGGTGCCGGAGGCGTCGCCAAGCGATGCGCAGCGCGGAATGCGGCGTCGCGGCGAGCTCGCGGGCATAGTTATGTAGTTTGTGGCCGTGCGGAGTCGGGGCGGCGACCGTGTGGATGGGAATTTTGAGGTGCCAGGCCCAGAGTCGGGTGCGCAAGATGTGGAAGTTGCTGGTGACGACGGTCATCGTTGAGCCCGGGGACAGCAAGCGTGCGGAGTTTTCGAGGTTTTCGTTCGTGCTGGTTGCCAGGGGCTCCAGGAGGATGCGCTCCGGATTGATGCCTTGAGCGGTGAGGTAGTTGTGCATCGGTAGCGCTTCCCCGTGCCCGCTGACCACGATGGGGGCGTCGGGGTGCGCTTGGGAGAGGCGGGCAGCGGTGGCGAGGCGGGCGCGGAGCAGCAGTTCGGGGCGACCGGCGGTGGTGCGCGAGCCAAGGACGACGATGGGGGCCGTCGGATCAAGCGTTGGTCGCCGGGAGGCTTTTCCGCCGTCGTCTTTGAACATAAGAATTAGGATACTTGAGGGTATTGACCGCCCTGTTCGGCGCCGGATATACCTATTTCTGTCAGAGGTTACCCCCGTTTTACTAACAATGTAACCATCTAGAACAAAGTTTTGTTTGAGGGGGTTGCGTGAGGTGGTTGGATGAATAGGATTGAAGGCGTAATGAACAAAGGTTCGAGCACCTCAAGGGGGTGAAGGTCATGACCAAAGCAACTCAATCTATTGCCGAATGCGTAGCCGAAATCGAACAGGCATACTCACGCCTGCACGCCGCTGTCACGGAGGTGGACTCGGTGTACTTTGGTGAGATCTACCCTTATTTCGAGAAGCTCGCTGCCCTCTCCGGCACCATCACCACTATCGATGCCGCCTTTGCGTTCATCGCCGAACGCGACGACGCTGGCCGCCACGTCAACTCCACGCGGGTGATGGACTACCTAATGAACCGGCTGGGGCTGTCCTACGGGGAGGCGAAGGACCGGCTCCGCAACGGGCAGACCATCTTCGGGACCGCTCCCCTATCGGAGCCGCCGCTAAAGGACCCGCTGGAGGATGCTGCAGATTCTGGGGAAACTGGGGAAACTGGGGAAACTGGGGATTCCACGGAGGATGCGAAGGCAGCAGAAGAACGTCGGAAGCAGGCCGAGGAGCGCCGCAGGAAGGCCGAGGAAGAGGCGCGTCTCCGCAGGGAGCGCGAGGAACAGGCCCGCGCCGAGGCGCAGCGCAAGCTGCGGGAGAAGGAAGCTCTCCGTGGCCGCTACCTGGCCATCATTGACCGCGAGCTCAAGCACCTCAACGCCCACGCCACCCCGGGGCCGAACGAACTGCGTAACAAGGCCATCGACGAGGCGAAGAAGCGGAACCTCAAGGACTTCGCCCAGTGGCTGCGCCGCGAGGTCCGTGCGGCGAATGCTCGCAGCCGGGATCCCTTCGGCAACCGGGACCGGTTTGCCGCCACCCGCAAGCGTCATTTGGAGTTCAGCCCCGCGGACGCCGACGGTGGCGTGCACGTGAGCGGTTACCTGGACGGCGCCACCGCAGCGCTGATGAGCCAGGCGTTTGCGCCCGCCACGCGTCCGGGCACCCCGGACCTGCCGCCGGAGGAAGACAAGCGTAACTACCGTCAGCGGATGGCGGACCAGTTCACCGCAATTCTGCAGGAGTACCTCGGCTCGCGCGAGAAGGAGCACCCCGGCCTGGGCTCGATCATCATCTCCGGCACGGTCGATGATTTCGAGAACCTCAAGGCGGATTCCCTGCTGCCGACCAACACCGGGCACTCGCTGACCCCGCTGGACATTATCCGGCTCGGGGCCGCGGCTAGTGATTACCTCTGCATCATGGACTGCGAGGACTTCCAGCCGCTGGCATTGGGGCGCTCGAAGCGGACGGCGAGCTTCATGCAGAAGCTGGCGCTGATTGCCTCCGAGCTGGTGTGTTCCCACCCCGGGTGCGACCGGGCCGCCAATGCTTGCGATGTCCACCATCTGCAGGCCTGGTACTACGGCGGGGTCACAGACATACACAATCTGACCTTGTTATGCCGCTCCCATCACGTCAACAACAACGACAGACAAGATGGCAGAGGAAACATGGGCCACGCGGCCAGGGATCCGAGAAGTGGAAGGGTCGGGTTCGTCAGACCTGGAAGTAGCGACGTCGAATGCAATGAATCAGTCGCCGCCCAAGAGGCCGCCGGATATAAGCTCCGACGGCAAACCGCGGCCGCTAGTTAAAGTGGCCTAGTTAAAACGGTAGTGAATGCCGGTAGCGGATACTGGTAGTGCATACCAGCTGTGAATATCGGTAGTGGATCCTGCCCGCGGCTAGGTCAGTGAGATCCGTGCTAGTCACCCAGCAGTTTCCGGCGGAGGTTTGTGTCCTTTTCCTCCACGGAATCTGCCATGTCCTGCTGGTATTTGCTCATCTTCTCGATCAGCTGGGGATCGCCCGCGCCCAGGATCCGAACCGCCAGGAGGCCGGCGTTCTTGGCGCCTCCGATGGAGACGGTGGCGACCGGGACCCCGCCCGGCATCTGGACGATAGACAGCAAGGAATCCAGCCCGTCGAGATCCTTCAAGGCGCGCGGGATACCGATGACCGGCAGCGGGGTGGCTGCAGCGACCATGCCCGGCAAGTGGGCCGCCCCACCAGCACAGGCGATGATGGCCTGCAATCCGCGGGTGTGGGCCTGCTTGGCGTAAGCGAGCATCTTCTCCGGAGTGCGGTGGGCGGAGACGACGCCGACCTCGAAGGGGACGCCAAAATCGGCCAGCACCTGGGCGGCCGGTTCGACGGTGGGCCAGTCGGAATCGGATCCCATGATGATGCCGACGCGGGCCTGGGTGTTCTCTGGGGTAGCAGTCATGCTGTAGGGCACTCCTTCGGTGGGTTTCGGGTTCTGAGGCTGAGGCTGGGTTCTGGAGTCAGGTCCTGGGCTGGGGTGAAGATACGCGGGGCCCGGGGAAGCCGCCGAGCCCCGGTGGCCTAGTCGTCCCAGCGAGCGTTGACCAGGAAGCCAGCCGCCAGGCGGGCTTCGTGCCGGGTCTGCTCCGCGTCCTGGCCGGTCAGGTTAACGTGGCCAATCTTGCGGCCCGGACGGTGGCCCTTACCGTAGAGGTGGATCTTGGCCTGCGGGAAGCGGCGGTGGACCTCGACGGCGCGCTGGGCCATCGGCATCTCCGGATCCTCCTCGGCGCCCAGGACGTTGGCCATCACGGTGACCGGGGCAGTCGGGGTGGTCGACCCGAGCGGGTAGTCGAGGACGGCCCGCAGGTGCTGCTCGAACTGGGAGGTCACGCAGCCATCCTGGGTCCAGTGGCCGGTGTTGTGGGGGCGCATCGCCAGTTCGTTGATGGCGACATCCTCCTCGCCGGCATCGTTGGTAAAGGCGAAGAGCTCGACCGCCAGGACGCCGGTAACGCCGAGCGACTCGGCGACCAAGACTCCCAGCTGGGAGGCGCGGGACTCGAGGGCGGAGCTTAGCCCGGGGGCCGGGGCGACCGCCTCGGAGCAGATGCCGTCGCGCTGGACCGACTCGGTGATCGGCCAGGAGGCGGTCTGCCCCGACGGGGTGCGCGCCACCAGGGCGGAAAGCTCGCGGGTCAGGGCGACCTTCTTCTCCGCCATCAGCGGGGTGCCGGCGTCGAGGAGCTCGCTGACTAGGTTGACCAGCTCCTCCTCGGTGGAAGGAAACCAAACACCCTTGCCGTCGTAGCCGCCGCGGCGGGCCTTCAGGCAGACCTGGCCGGAGGTGGCGGACCAGAAGGAGGCGGCATCGTCGGTGCTGGTGATTTCGGCAAACTCCGGGACCGGGGCGCCGAGCTCCCGCAGGCGGCGGCGCATGACGAGCTTGTCCTGCGCGTTGACTAGGGCGGACGGCACCGGCTGCACGTTGTAGCCGGCCTCGATGAGGGCCTCCAAGTGCTTGTTCGGGACGTGCTCGTGGTCGAAGGTGACCGCGTCCGCGCCCTCGACGGCCCGCAACAGATCGTCGTAATCGGTGTAGTCGCCCACCACCACGTCGGCGCAGACCTGCGCGGCCGACGAATCAGGGCTGCCCGCCAGCAGGCGCAGGGACTGCCCCAGCTCGATGGCGGCGGTCTGCATCATCCGCGCCAGCTGACCGTCACCGATGACGGTGACCGCTGGCATACCGGGGGCATGGGCTTGGGGATTTCCAGCTTGTTCACTCACGTTTTCAATCCTAGCGCGGCGCCGGCGGCTCGCGCGTCACCCCAGGAAACCGGGCATGACGGTACCCCAATTAGCTAGTAGCCGGCCGCTAGCGCCAGATGGGAGATCGCAGCGCTCGCAGCTGATCCCCGATGGCCGCCTCGACCTTCTTGGTCTTCGGCACGTCCGGGAAGTACAGCGCCTGGTCGTAGCCGCGGATCGCCAGCGAAATCCCGCCCCGGCGACGCCGCGCCCCCACGATGTCGCGCAGCGGAATCGAATCCGGCCGGCCCCCCAGCCGGGCCGCCCGGGCGATAACCCGCCGGTCCGTGACGATGAAACGCTTCCGGCGAGAACGGATGACCGGCAGCACGAAGCGCCACACGCTGAGCGCGCCCCACAGCACGACCAGCGCGTTGCGCAGGCGCAGGTCCGCCCCCTGCGCGTCCAGCCAGCCGATGGCTATCCAGCACACCCCCGTAATCAGGATGAGCTCCAGCAGCGGGAAGACGAGCGTGCGGAAAGGCGCGGTCACGTCAACCCGCTTGGCCTCACCGGGCCCCATCGTCATATATCCCATAGCGCCCTAAAGCTTACCCGGGATGGCATCGGCGGCGAAGGGGCGGTGGAGGTTTCTAGTGCTGCGGCCGCAGGTGGGTCACGTCGCCGGCCGAGTAGTACTCGCCGCCGACGTTGATGCGGCCGTCGTCGGCAACGCCCTCAACGATGCCCTCCACATCACCCGTCGGCGCCTCCAAGCGCACCTCCTGGCCAATCGACGAGCACACCGCGCGGTAGTCCCGCATCAGCTGCGGATCCTGGTTCTGCCACTGCGCGATGCGGCGGCGCAGGTTGGTCAGCAGGTCAATCGCCAGCTGGGTGCGGTCCGTGTCGCGGCCCTCCAGCGCTAGCGATGTCGCCTTCTCAATCGGCAGGTCCTCCCGGGTCAGGGTGACATTCAGGCCCATGCCCAGCACGACGCGGGCGCTCGGGGAGGCACCGGCCTCGGTTTTGGGGGCTGCCTCGGTCTTAGGGGCGACCTCGGCCTTGTTCAGCTCGGCCTTGTTGATCTCAGCCTTGTTAAGCTCAGCCTTGTTCAGCTCGCCGGTGGCCTTGCCGGACTTGAACTCGCCGCCCTTGAACTCGCCGGTCTTGAAACCGCCCGACTTGAAGGCAGCGCCGACCGGGCCGGCCTCGGCGAGGATTCCGCAGAGCTTGTTGCCGTCGATGTGGACATCGTTCGGCCACTTCAGGACGGATCCCTCAACGGTGTCGGTCACCGCCAGTCCGCCCGCCAGGGGTAGGGTGCCCAGGTGCTCGAGGGAATCCGGGAGCAGCAAGACCGAGAAGATGAGCTGCTTGCCGGCCGGGGCAACCCAGCTGCGGCCTAGGCGGCCCTTGCCGCTGACCTGCTCGTTGGCGAGGAGGACGGTGCCGTCGGCGACATCGTTAGCCCCCAGCAGATCCGTGTTCGTGGATCCCGTCTGTTCCTTGTAGTCAACGGTGCTGTAAAGGCCGGACAGTGCGGCGCGGATGCGGTCCAGGTCCAGATCGCTGCTGTTGTGCACGGCATCGTTGTGCTCAGTTTCGTTTCGCTCAGTCATAACCCAAACAATACCCGCCGGGCCCACCTGCCCTGTGGGCGAGAGTGGTGCCGGGCCCGCTACCCCCGGCGTGGGGCAAGAACCCCAAAAACTATTCTTCCGGACGTTGGTGAATATAACCTGGAATACACCTACTGTTTCCCGAAAGGTAAATCACTATGATGCAGTCACCTTCCCGGCGCGCCGTGCGCAACGGCGTCATCGCCAGCACCGCCGCCCTCGCCCTGGCGCTTTCCGCGTGCAGCTCCGACTCCGGCAGCTCCAACGCCGACGGCTCCTCCACCGAAAACACCGACGGCCGTGGCCCCATCACCTTCGCCATGGGCAAGAACGACACGGACAAGATCCAGCCCATCATCGAGAAGTGGAACGAGGAGCACCCCGAGGAGAAAGTCACCCTCGAAGAGCTCGCCGGTGAGGCCGACGCCCAGCGGGAGACCCTCGTGCAGTCCCTGCAGGCCGGCAACTCCGACTACGACGTGATGGCACTCGACGTCGTCTGGACCGCCGACTTCGCCGCCAACCAGTGGCTCGCCCCGCTGACCGAGGACCTGGCTGTCAACACCGACGGCCTACTGCCGGCCACCGTCGAGTCCGCCACCTACAACGACACCCTCTACGCCCTGCCGCAGAACACCAACGGCCAGCTGCTCTACCGCAACACGGAGCTCGCCCCCGAGGAGGTCTCCACCTTCGACGACGTCAAGTCCGCCTGCGAGGCGCTCAAGGACGACACCGACTGCCTGACCACCCAGCTCAAGCAGTACGAGGGTCTGACCGTCAACAGCGTCGGGTTCATCGAGGGCTGGGGCGGCAAGGTCCTGGCCGACGACGGCACCATCACCGTCGACTCCGCCGAGGCCAAGGAGGGGCTGCAGGCCCTGGTCGACGCCTACGAGGACGGCACCATCTCCCCGGACTCGACCGCCGCCACCGAGGAGGAGACCAACCTGGCGTTCACCGAGGGCAAGTCCGCCTTCGCCATCAACTGGCCGTACATGTACACCAACGCCGAGGAATCCCCGGAGACCCAGGGCAAGTTCGAGGTCCAGCCGCTGGTCGCCAAGGACGGCGTGGGCGTGTCCACCCTGGGCGGCTACAACAACGGCATCAACATCAACTCCGAGTACAAGGCCACGGCCCGCGACTTCATCGAGTACATCATCAACGAGGAAAACCAGACCTCCTTCGCGGAAGCCTCCTTCCCGCCGGTGCTGGCCGCGATCTACGATGACCCGGAGCTCATCGAGAAGTTCCCCTACCTGCCGGCCCTGAAGGAGTCCCTGGAGGCCGCCTCCCCGCGTCCGGTCTCCCCGTTCTACTCCGCCATCTCCAAGGCAATCCAGGACAACGCCTACGCCGCCATCACCGACGGCAAGAGCGTTGACGACGCCACCAAGGACATGAAGGCCGCCATCGAGTCAGCCTCCCAGGCCTAAACCTTCCAGGTCTAGAACGTCCCGGCCTAAGGCCCACCCCGGTCCGGCCGGACACCGATCTAGCGAACGATGCCCCTTCCCGTGCGGCGAGGTGGCATCGTTCGCTTTTGCATGAACACGGTGAGTTTCGAGGCTGCGTCGGGGCCGTGCGTTATGATCAGTGCCATCCTCGGTGCAAACCATTGCACGCCGCACAGCAGCGGTAAGCACACAACACCACAGCAAGCATCAGAAAGGCCATGCGCGTGACCGAGAAAACCGCCCACCGGCGCCGCCCCGCGCCCAAGTCTCGGGCCTGGATGCCCGCCGGGCTCATCGCGCCCGCGATCATCGTGCTGGCGATCGTGATCGGCTACCCGGTCATCCGGGCCATCATCCTGTCGTTCAAGGGTAACCGGCAGCTCGACCCGACCACCGGGCTCTTCGTCGAGGGCCAGTTCGCCGGGCTGGACAACTACCTGTACTGGATCACCAACCAGTGCATGTCACCGTCCGGCGTGGCTGCCACCTGCCCACCCGGGGTTATCGCGACCGACTTCTGGCCGGCCGTGCAGATCACGCTGTTTTTCACCGTCGTGACCGTGACTTTGGAGACCATCCTGGGCATGGCCATGGCACTTATCATGAACGGCAACTACCGCGGCCGCGGCTTCGTGCGCGCCGCCGTCCTCATCCCCTGGGCCATCCCCACCGCCGTGACCGCCAAGCTGTGGCAGTTCATGTTCGCCCCGCAGGGCGTGGTCAACTCGCTGCTCGGCACCGACATCGCCTGGACTACCGACCCTTTCTACGCCCGCCTGGCCGTCATCATCGCCGATGTGTGGAAGACCTCCCCGTTCATGGCCCTGCTCATCCTCGCCGGCCTGCAGATGATCCCGAAGGACGTCTACGAGGCCGCCCGCATAGACGGCGCCAGCCGCCTCCAGATTTTTACCCGGATCACCCTACCGCTGGTCCGGCCGGCCCTGATGGTGGCCATCCTCTTCCGCACCCTCGACGCGCTGCGCATGTACGACCTGCCGGTCATCATGATTTCCAGCTCCTCGAACTCCCCGACCGCCACTATCTCCCAGCTGGTCGTCGAGGACATGCGCCAGGGCAATTTCAACTCCGCCTCCGCGCTGTCGACCCTGATCTTCCTGCTCATCTTCTTCGTCGCCTTCATCCTCATCCGCTTCCTGGGCGCCAACATCGCCGGCACCGACCGGGAGCCCCGCAAACGCCAGGCACGGCGAGGGCTGTCTCGGGGCAAGAAAGGCCCGAGTGAGTCCGCGGGCGAGGAAGCCGGGGCATCGGCAGTGCCTGCTTCTGCTGTACCCGCCTCTGCCAAGTCCACGAAGGAGGCCAAGTAATGAAATCGCGCATCTCCTGGGGAGCCGTGGGCCACTTCGCCGGCATCCTCTTCATCATCTTCTGGGGGCTGGCCCCCTTCTACTGGATGGTCGTGACCGCCCTGCGGCACAAGGACCACACCTTTGACACGACCCCGTGGCCGACCCACCTGACCCTGGACAACTTCCGGGACGCCCTGGCCACCGATAAGGGCAACGACTTCCTCGGCGCCCTGACCAACTCGCTGGTCATCTCCCTGGTCACCACCGCCCTGGCCGTGCTGGTGGGCGTGTTCACCGCCTACGCCCTGGCGCGCTACGAGTTCCCGGGCAAGGGGATCGTCACCGGCGTCATCCTGGCGGCCTCCATGTTCCCGGCCATCGCGCTGGTCACCCCGCTCTTCCAGCTCTTCGGGGACCTGGACTGGATCGGTACCTACCGGGCCATGATCATCCCGAACATCTCCTTCGCCCTCCCGCTGACCATCTACACCCTGCTCAGCTTCTTTAGGCAGCTGCCCTGGGAGCTAGAGGAGGCCGCCCGCGTCGACGGCGCCACCAAGGCGCAGGCCTTCCGCAAGATCCTGCTGCCCCTGGCCGCCCCGGCCCTGTTTACCACGGCCATCATCGCGTTCATCACCACCTGGAACGAGTTCATGCTGGCCCGCCAGCTCTCCTCCACCGACACCGAACCGGTCACCGTGGCCATCGCGCGCTTCTCCGGGCCCTCGGCCTTCGAGTACCCGTACGCGGCCACCATGGCCGCCGGCGCCCTGGTGACCATCCCGCTCATCATCATGGTCCTAATCTTCCAGCACCGGATCGTCGCCGGCCTGACCGCCGGCGGAGTCAAGGGCTAGGCGCCGCATGCGCTACGCCCTCCTCTGGGACACGGCTCTAGGGTTTTGCGGCTTCTTCGCCGCCCTGGCTCTCATCCAGGCCGTGGTCAACCTCTTCCGCCCCGAACCGGTCCTCTGGCCCGGTCTTCTGGCCGGGGTGTTGTGCCTAGCGCTGTACGGGATCTACCGTGCCAAGCGCGCGCACCTGGCCCGGATCGGACCGAGCGGGCAGCCGCGCACCCCTGCCCACAACACGGCGCCTCAAAACACGACGCCCCGAAACGCCGCGCCCCGTAACACCCTTCCCCAAAAGAAAGACCGAGTATGAGCTGGTACCACAACGCCGTTTTCTATCAAGCCCTGGTGCACGCCTTTAAGGACGGCAAGGGAGATGGCATCGGCACGCTGAGTGGCGTGACGGAAAAGCTAGACTATCTGCAGTGGCTGGGCATCGATTGCCTGTGGCTGCCACCCTTCTACGCCTCCCCGCTGCGCGACGACGGCTACGACATCGCCGACTACTACGAGGTCAACCCGGTCTACGGCAGCATGGCCGACGTCGAGGAGCTCATCGCCGCCATCCACGCCCGCGGCATGCGTATCATCACCGACTTGGCGCTGAACCACACCTCCTCCGATCACCGCTGGTTCCAGGCCTCCCGGCAGGACCCGGACGGGCCCTACGGCGACTACTACGTCTGGGGCAACGACCCGAACCGCTACCCGGAAATCCGCGTCATCTTCACCGACGTCGAGGAGTCCAACTGGGCGTGGGATCCGGTGCGCGAACAGTACTACTTCCACCGCTTCTACTCCCACCAGCCGGATCTCAACTACGACAATCCGGCGGTGCGCGAGGAGGTCAAAAACGTCATCCGCTTCTGGCTGGGCAAGGGCATCGACGGCTTCCGCTTAGACGCCATCCCCTACCTCTACGAGCGCGACGGGCTGGGCGGTGAGTCCCTGCCGGAGACCATCGCCTTCATCGAGGAGATCCGCGCGCTTATCGATGCCGAGTTCCCCGGCGCCGTCATGATCGCCGAGGCCAACCAGCCGCCGGCCGAAACGCGCGAGTTCTTCGGCGCCGGCAACCGCTTCCACATGGTCTTCAACTTCCCCGTCATGCCGCGCCTCTACCAGGCGCTGGCGCTGAACTCGGCCACCCCGGTCTACGAGATCCTGGACGAACTCGGATCCCTGCCCCACGGCTGCCAGTGGGGCACCTTTCTGCGCAACCACGACGAGCTGACCCTGGAGATGGTCGACGAGTCCGTGCGCGAACAGATGTACGCGGCCTACCTGCCGGACGATGCCATGCGGGCCCACCTGGGCATCGCCCGCCGGCTGATGCCGCTGATGGGCGGCGACCGCCGCAAGGTGGAGCTGATGTTTTCGCTCCTGTTCACCCTGCCCGGCGCCCCGTTTATCTACTACGGCGACGAGATTGGGATGCTGGACAACCCGGCCCTGCCCGACCGCCACGCCGTGCGCACCCCGATGCAGTGGGACGAGACCGAGCACGCCGGCTTCAGCACCCGCACCCCGCAGCGCTGGGCCGTAGTCGGCGGGGCCTCCGTGGCCGCGCAGGCCAACAACGAGGATTCGCTGCTGCACACGGTGCGCCGCATGATCGCCGCCCGGCACGCCCACCCCGAGCTGGGCACGGCTGAGTTCGAAGCAGTCGAGACCGGCCACGAGGCGGTCCTGGGCTTCCAGCGCGGCGGGCTGCTGTGTCTGCACAACTTCTCCGCCGATCCGGTGGATCTGGGACCGGTCGATCTGGGCCCCTACGGCTACAGCTGGCTGCCGGTCGAAGACTTGAGCTAGCGCTAGCCCCAGTCCGGGGCATCGCCCAGCCGCAGCTCGGAGTACTTCGCCTCCGGGGCGCTGGCCTGGTAGGGCTTGCCGGTCGGCTCCCAGACCTGGTCGGTGCTGCAGCGCACGTCCTGGGCGTCGACGTCGAGCATCGTAAAGCCCCAGACCAGCTGGCCCTGCGACTGCGGCGGCAGGGTGTACGGGCCGACCTTCTGCTTCAGCTTCCAGTGCTGTTCAGAAACGTAGTTGAAGCCGTAGGTCTGGGTCAGCACCTTGGCCAGCTCGCCCTCGCCGGTAACCCCGGCGCCGACCTCGGTGGTCTGGGTACGCGCCTGGGTCACGGTGTGGCTGACCGGCACGGGGCCATCGGTGTTGTTGGCCACGCTGGTGGCATCGGTCTGCTTGAACCAGCGCCGCTGCGCTGTGACGTAGGTGCCCGTGAAGCCGGGCGTCGCGCAGTGCGAGCCCGGGGCGTAGTCATCGTTCCAGCGCTGCGGCAGCTCGAAATCCGCCGCCGGGGAGACCGCGCTCGCCGATGCCGGGTAGCCCAGCGCCACCACCACCGGCAGGCATAGCGCCGCGAGTCCGGCGCACCGCTTTCCCGCCATGCTTACTCGCCCCAATCAGTGTTGTCGCGGGTGGAGACCTGGACGTGACGTTCCTTCGGCAGGGTGGCGGTGAACTTGCCGCCATTGGCCTGCCAGGTGTGGTCGGAACCGCAGACGGTCTTCTGGCCCTCGAAGTCGGAGACGACCCAGCCGGCCTTGAGCACCGCGGTCTTGCCCGGGGCGATGTTGTACGGGCCGACCTGCTCGCCGACCTCGTAGGACTGGCTGTCGGTGTAGCTGGAGGAGAAGCTGATGTTGATGAGATCCAGCAGCTTGAAGTCGATGCCGGCCGAGACGTTCCAGGTCTTGGTCTTGGTTTCCTTGATGGAGCGGGTCACCGGCAGCGGCTCGTCGTTGTAGTTGGACACGGTCCAGGTGCCGGCGGAGCCGTCGAAGTAGGTGCGCTTGATGTCGACGGTCTGGCCGGTATCGCCCGGGTTGGCGCACTGCTGGCCGATGACGGTCGGGTTGGCCGGGCCCAGGTCGCGGGCCGGCAGGGCCTGGGCGGCCGGGGTGGCAGACGCGGCGGCGACGATGCCGCCGGCCAGGGCCAGGCCGGTCAGGCCGGCGAGGGCGCGGGAAGAGATTGCGTTCAATGCGTGCATGAGGGAACTCCTTGAAGTATGTGGTTGGGGCAGCCTGGGCGTTAGCAGGCGGCCTGGGTGCTAGTAGGTGGACTGGGTGGGCACCGGCAGCGACCGGTACTCGTCCGGGGTGACGTCGACGGTGCGCTTGGCCCCGCCCGGGCTGGTGATGGTGGCCTCGGCCCAGAAACCGCTGGGCGCCGAGGTCTGCTTGTAGTTCGAGGTCAGGCTGTACTTGCCGTCCTTGCCACAGGTGATTTCGCGGTAGTTGATGCGGGTCATCGTCGTGCCGTACTCGACGCGCACGCGCTCCCCAGCGGCCAGGTCCACGTGGCCCAGCTCCGTGCCGACCGGCATATAGGCGCGCTTAACGGCGCCGACGGACTCAAGCCAGCCGCGCGGGATGTCACCGCGGTTGCCCTGCCAGTTGGTGTACGGGTGGTGCTCGGCGCCGACCACAAAGTCGGTGACCGGGGCGTACTCGTAATCTTTCTTCGACCAATTGAGGAAGTCGGTGGAATAGCCCGGCTTGCGGTAGGTCGGCTGGACGGCGGTGATATCCAGCGGGTACCAGGTGCGGGTGCCGGCCTGGCAGGTATCGCCCTCGTTGGGCCAGTCGGCCTCGCGCTGCGGCTCAGTGGTCGGTTCGACGACCTCGTCGCGGGCCGGATCGGCGATTTTTTCCAGGCTGGGACCGGACACGGAGGTGTAGCTGCCGTCGACAGGCTTGCTGTTCGCGCCCGGGGAACGCGAGGGGATCTCCATGGCCAGATCGGAGACCGTGCCGTCCGCCCGGATGATATAGGCGAACGCGTAGCGCTCGGCCGGGCCGGTGCCGCGCACGACGTTGGCGCCCGGGGTGTTTTCCAGGCGACCGTCGTTGCAGCTGACGAACATGGAGATGAAGTCTTTCTCGATGACGCCGTATTCGACGCGGAAAGATTCCCCCGGGGCCAGCTTGACCGGGCCGAAGGTCTCGGTGTCGCGCCAGCCGTTGGTCATCTTCAGGCCGATGTCGGACTTGGCGGTCGTGTCCCAGCCGTTGGGCAGCTTGGCCTTGGAGTTGGCATCGATCTCGTGGTTGGTGCCCGTCTCCACCTCGGCGGTGTAGGGAACCTCCTGATCGGTGGTGTTGGTGAATTGCAGCGTGCCGTCGCTTAAGTAGCGACGCCCGGTCTCGCCGAAGCGCCACTCGGGCTCCGGGGTGTTCTTGCCGGCGGCATCGCAGGACTTGTAGAGGTTGGCAATAGGGTAGCCCTGCGGCATGGGCGGAACAGCCCGTGCCGGAACTGCGGGGCTGGCCACCAGCGGGACCAGTGCCGCCGCGACGATGGCGACGGCTGCTCGTGCCCAGCCCTTCTTCCCTACGGTTAGCGCCTTGGGTGCGTGCACTTTAAGGGTTCCTTGTCTTGAGAGTGCGGCCCAAGACCCCTTCACTGAACTATACGGAGATTTTAAGCTTCCAGGAAGCTCCTGCGCAAGGCCAGACGGAAACCACGTGCTGAAACGGAGCGCTCCGGCGGCAGGCAGCGGGCGGCGGGCCAGGAAAGCGGCGGGGCGGCATCGGCAGCGGCGGCGCGCTCCCCCTAATGGGGGCAGCCCGGGCACCCTAGGTAAATGTGAGGACAATCTCATATTTGACGCGCGAGCTGCGAATTTCGTTTCTCATGCAAAATTATCGGCTCTTGGGTCTAGAATGGAGAGGACTTTGCGCACTACCATCCCTAAACATGACCATTTCCTCACATTTGACGGAACTAGACAGCTTGAACGACGCCAACACCACCGCCGGCAAGATCGCCGAGCTCAAACGCCGCCGCGCCGAGGCCGAGGCTCCCCTGGGCCAGAAGGCCTTCGAGAAGGTCCACTCCCAGGAGCGCCTGACCGCCCGCGAGCGCCTGGACTACCTGCTGGACGAGGGGTCCTTCGTCGAGACCGACATGCTAGCCAAGCACCGCACCACTGACTTCGGAATGAACGCCAAGCGGCCGACCACGGACGGCATCGTTACCGGCTGGGGCACCATCGACGGGCGCGAGGTGTGCATCTTCAGCCAGGACGGCACCGTCTTCGGCGGCGCCCTGGGCGAGGTCTACGGCGAGAAAATGGTCAAGATCATGGAGCTGGCCGTAACCACCGGGCGCCCGCTCATCGGCCTCTACGAGGGCGCGGGCGCGCGCATCCAGGATGGGGCGGTCTCCCTCGACTGGATCGCGCAGACCTTCTACCAAAACGTCAAGGCCTCCGGCGTCGTGCCGCAGATTTCCGTCATCATGGGCGCCTGCGCCGGCGGCAACGCCTACTCCCCCGCCCTGACCGACTTCGTGGTCATGGTGGACAAGAAGTCCAAGATGTTCGTCACCGGCCCCGACGTCATCAAGACCGTCACTGGCGAGGAAATCACGCAGGAGGAGCTCGGCGGCGCCGGGGTCCACATGGTCTCCGCGGGCAACTCCCACTACACCGCGGCCACCGACAAAGAGGCCCTCGACTGGGTCCACGATCTGCTGGGCTACCTGCCGTCCAACAACCAGCAGAGCAGCCCCGTCGAACCCTTCGAACCGGTCACCGAGACCAGCGTCGACGACCTGGCCCTGGACGAAATCATCCCGGACTCGCCCACCCAGCCCTACGACGTCAAGGACGTCATCGCCGCCCTAACCGACGACGCCGAGTACTTGGAGATCCAGGCCGAGCGCGCCGAGAACGTCGTCATCGCCTTCGGACGCATCGAGGGCCGGACCGTCGGGTTCGTAGCCAACCAGCCGCAGGTCTTCGCCGGCTGCCTGGACATCGACTCCTCTGAGAAGGCCGCCCGCTTCGTGCGCACCTGCGACGCCTATAATATCCCGATCGTCATGCTCGTCGACGTCCCCGGCTTCCTGCCGGGCGCGTCCCAGGAGCACGACGGCATCCTGCGCCACGGCGCCAAGCTGCTCTACGCCTACGGCGAGGCCACCGTCCCGAAGATCACGGTGACCATGCGCAAGGCCTACGGCGGTGCTTACTGCGTCATGGGCTCCAAGGGTTTGGGCGCCGACGTCAACCTCGCCTGGCCGACGGCCCAAATCGCCGTCATGGGCGCGGCCGGCGCCGTGGGCTTCATCTACCGCAAGGAGCTCAAGGCCGCCCGCGAGAAGGGCGTCGACGAGCAGGCCCTGGCCAAGTCCTTCGAGCGCGAGTACGAAGACCACATGCTCAACCCGTACAAGGCCGCCGAGCGCGGGCTTATCGATGCTGTCATCCTGCCGTCCGAAACCCGCGCCATGGTAGCTAAAAACCTACGTCTCTACGCGGACAAATCCGTACCGCGGCCCAGCCGCAAGCACGGCAACATGCCGCTCTAGCCCGCCCGGGGCTAGGACGGGCTAGGGCTGCGGCGGTTGCGGGAACTGCGGGGGTTTGCGGGGCGGGACTCTTGCCTAGGCCGGCGGCACGTTACCGGCCATCTCAATTTCTTCCGTTACCGGGTTCCAAGCGAACGACGCGAACGAGCTCCCCGTCGGGTTGGCGTTGGCATCGCCATCCTGCGGCCAGCGGTAGATGACATCCATCTGCCGGCCCGAGGCCCGGTTAATCTCCGGGGCGAAGCCGTAGGGCTGCGCGGTCGCGGTGCCCAAAAACTCGCCCTTGTGAAAGAGCATGATGTGGTACGGCGACGAGGCCGTCGCTCCGGTGACGGTGACGGCCGCCCAGGACAGATCCGCGCACGGATCGTAATCCGCGATGGCGGTGTCCGGGTTCCACTCCAGGTTGGGTGCGAGCTGCCCCACGTTGGCCGCGACCGCGGCGTGGGCGTCGGGCTCGCCGCACTGGCCTCTGGCCTGCGGGTCGGGCGCCGGCGCGCCCGCCTCCCCTGCGGCGCCGTTGGCACTCGCAGCGTTGCTCGCGTTCTTGCCGCCCGCGGCGGCCTGACCCTGCTGTACCTGACCTTGCTCTGTCTTGTCGTGCTGTCCCCTGTCGTGCTGCCCCTTGTCCTGCTGTTCGTTGGCCTTGGCCGGGCCAGTCTCCGCGATGGAGGCCACGGACGCCTCGCTGGCGGGGGCGGACTCGTTATCGGCGTTGTCTGCGTTCAGGCCCGAGCATCCGGCCAGCGCAAACACGGCGCCGGCGATACCGGTGACTAGTATTCCGCGCATGGTGGACATTGCTACTCCTAGACTTGTCTAGACTCCTGGATACGCCCCCATTATGACATGGGTCACCAGAATTCCAGATAACGTTTCCGTTTCAATGCCATGGCAAAAAGCTGTCCGAAAACTGTCCCTACGGTGCCTTTTAGGTGTGCCTGCGCGGTACGAGTTGGAGGCCGGCGCGGTGCCGCTTGGGCGTCGCCGAGTCGTCACGGTGCGTTACGAGGTGTTAACAGAAACGGGGCGGGCGCCGACTAAAAGGGAGTACCCAGGCAGCCGGGCAGGCCGAGGGCGCCTGCGGCGCCGCCCGCAGACCACAGGCTGCGAGTTTGTTTTATTTTTAGAGGTTGTAGACTAAGCGATTATGACAGATAAACCGGATCTGAAAACGACTGCCGGCAAGATCACCGATCTGGACAACCGCCTGAACGAGTCCCGCCAGCCCACCGGCGCTGAGGGCCCGACCGACGCCCGCCAGCGGGTGCTCGACCTGCTGGACGAGGGATCTTTCGTCGAGACGGACGCCCTGGCCCGCCACCGCTCCACCGACTTCGGGCGCGAGCACGACCGCCCCTACACCGACGGCGTGGTGACCGGCTACGGCACCATCGACGGCCGCCGCGTCTGCGTCTTCAGCCAGGACGCCTCCGTCTTCGAGGGCACCCTGGGCGAGGTCACCGGGGAAAAGATCTGCAAGCTCTACGACTTGGCGCTGAAGACCGGCGTGCCCATGGTGGGCATCCACGAGTCGGCGGGCCCGCGCGTGCAGGAGGGCATCGTCAGCCTGAGCATGCACGCGCGCATCATGGCCGCCGTCACGCGCGCCTCCGGCCTCATCCCGCAGGTGGCCGTCGTGGTCGGCGACAACGAGGGCATGGCCGCCTTCGCCCCGGCCCTGGCCGATCTGGTCATCGTGGCCCGCGGCGGCGCGCTCCACCAGGCGGCCCCGGCCGTGGTCCAGGAGGTCGCCGGCGCCGAGATGACCGCCGAGGAGCTGGGCGGCGCGGACGCTCTGGCCACCAACGGCACCGCCCACCTCATCGCGGAGACCGACGCCCAAGCCCTAGACTTGGCGCGCAGCGCCCTGGCCTACCTACCGGTCAACAACCGCGCCGAGGCCCCGCGCACAGACGCGGAGATCTCCCACGGATCCATCGCGGACAACGTCGACGAGACCGCCCGCGCCCTGGATTCCATCGTGCCCGACGAGGAGACCGGCGCCTTCGACATCACCGAGGTCATCGCGGCCGTGGTGGACCCGGATTCCTTCTTCGAAATCCAGGCCGACTTCGCCGGCAACGTCGTGACCGGCTTCGCGCGCATCGAGGGCCGCGCCGTAGGGCTCGTGGCCAACCAGCCGCTCGCCCTGGCCGGCACCCTGGACGGGGCGGCCTGCGACAAGGCGGCCCGGTTCATCCGCACCTGCGACGCGTTTAATACCCCCATCGTCGAGTTCGTCGACTCGCCCGGCTTCCTGCCCCAGCCGGCCGAGGAGCAGGCCGGCCTGCTGCGCCGCGCCAACAAGCTAGCCTTCGCGTTTGCCGAGGCCAGCGTCGGCAAGCTGACCGTTATCACCCGCAAGGCCATTGGCCCGGCCTACGTGTTCATGGGCTCCAAGGACCTGGGCGCCGACCTGGCTTATGCCTGGCCCACCGCCCAGATCGCGGTCACCCAGGCCTCCCAGGCGGCCCGCGCCATCTACGGCGACGCGGCCACGCCCGAGCAGGAGGCCGAGCTGGCCGAGCAGTTCCTGCACCCCTACGCCGCGGCCGAGCGCGGGCTGGTCGACGCCGTCATCGAGCCAGCCACCACCCGCGGCCACCTGGTTGAGGGGCTGCGGCTGCTGGAGCGCAAGATTTCCCAGCCCGCCATGAAAAAGCACGGTAATATAACGCTCTAATGCCCGCCCCGCCCGTGCCAGTTACCAACCACCGTGAGGAGCCACCCGCAGTGTCCGATACCGTGTCCGAATCCAAGCCCCTGTTCCAGGTAGTCAAGGGCCAGCCCAACGACACCGAGATCGCGGCCCTGACCGCCGTGTTCACCCAGCTCGCCGCCCAGGCCCGCGCGGCCGCCGCCGGCGCCGGCGCGGGTGAGCGCAACCTGTGGGGCACGCGCGACTTCGGCCGGCGCGGCCTGCCGGGCCGGGTGGAATACAACCCGAACGCCTTCCGCAACGTGCGTTACTACTAACGATGCCCGCTGCTAACAACGCGTCGGCGAAGAACACCGCCGCGAAGCACTCTGCGGCGGTGCGCCGGCCGCGCATCGTCTTGGCCTCCCTGTCGCCGTCGCGGGCCGGGATCCTGCGCTCGGGCGGGATTGACCCTGTCCTCGCGCCCGCCGGGGTGGACGAGGAGGCCATCCGGGCTAGCCTGCCGGACGCCTCCCCCGCCGAGGTCGTCGCCGCCTTGGCGCGCGCCAAGGCCCAGGCCGTGGCCGGGCAGCACACCGCGGACTACGCCGGCGACGTCGTCATCGGCGGCGACAGCATGCTCCTGCTGGACGGGCAGCTGCAGGGCAAGCCACACACCCGCGAGGCCACCGTGGAGCGCTGGCGCGCCCAGGCCGGGCGCACCGCACACCTATTGACCGGGCACTGCGTGCTCTTCGGAGGGGAAAAATTCGTGGAGACCGCCAGCACGACGGTCCACTTCGCCGCGGCCGAGGAGGCCGACATTGAGGCCTACGCCGCAACCGGCGAGCCGCTCGAGTGCGCCGGCGCGTTCACCCTGGAGGCCCTGGGCGGCTGGTTCATCGACGGCATCGAGGGCGATCCCTCCTCCGTTATCGGTCTGTCCCTGCCGGTGGTGCGCCGGGCGCTGTACTCCTTCGGGCTGCGCGTGGCGGATTTCTGGGACTAGCCTTAAGGACCCCAAACGCCGCAGACAGGACCGGGTAGGCGCGACTATACTGGCATGCCATGGAGATGAAAGACATGCTTGCCCCTAACCCGATTAAACTGCCGGCAGATCCCGGTGCGGAGTCCACGCAGGACCTGCCCGCCGGCATCGTCGAGCACCCCGACTCGCCGCTGCTGTGGGCCACCCTGGCCGAGCAGGAGCTGGCCCGGCTGCGCGCCGACGAGGCCCTGCCGACCGCGTACATCACCGCCTACGCCTACGCGCGCACCGGCTACCACCGCAGCCTGGACCGCCTGCGCGGCAACGGCTGGAAGGGCTGGGGCCCAGTCCGCTATTCCCACGAGCCGAACCAGGGCGTGCTGCGCGCCATCGCGGCCCTGGCGCACGCGGCCCAGGCCATCGGCGAGCAGGACGAGTACGACCGCCTGCGCCAGATGCTCAGCGACGCCGACCCGGAGTCGGTCGCTGCCCTGCTGGACTAGTTGGGCTGGCTGGGCTGGCTAAGACTGGCGGATAGACCACAACCGCCTCGAGACTCTTGTTCAGTCCCGGGGCGGTTTTTCTCTGCCGGTTTTGCGTTTCGGTCTTAGGCGGCGCCGTGCTTGGCCTCGACCCGGGAGATAGCCTCGGCGGCCACCCGCTGCTGGATGCCCATGTCCAGCTCGGAGGTGAAGCCCACGCAGGAGCAGTTGATTTCGCCCAGGACGTAGGTATCCTCGCCGTTCTCGCCGTCGGCGAGCATGAAGTCGGCGGTCCAGATCAGCGGGATGTTGTCGCCGCCGAGCTTCTCCGCAATGACCGGGCGGATCTCGGCGAACATGTCGACCAGATCCTGCCAGGACTCCGGGGAGTCGTAGGTGTATTTCGCGCCGGAAAACAGCGTGGCGGAGAAGTTCTCGCCGCCCTCGGCCGGTTTCTTGTGAACCACGAAGACCGGCTCCGCGCCGACCAGGAGGATGCGAATTTCGCCCTCGACGATGCGCGGCATGAAGCGCATGTCCACCAGCATGCCGTTGTCGCCCTCAATGTACTGGTCGCAGAAGTCCATGTACTCGCCCAGCTGGCGCTCCTCGGTGTGGTTGTCCACGGCCTCGGTGCACTTGAGCTCCGTATCCAGCGGCAGCGTGGTGCCCGGCTCGACGCTGGCGGCCAGCTCCTTGTCCTTGAGCTGTACGCGCCAGATGCCGGAGCCGGTGGACCCGCGGTTCTGCTTGAGGACGCGCTCGCCGTAGGACAGGGTCTGCGGGAAGGTCTCGTGGAAGCTCTCGACGTCGTAGTAGGCCTGGGTGTCCTCCGGGACCAGGTCGGTCTGGTTCAGCTTAACCAGGGCGTCCTTGGCGCCGTAGGCCATCATCTCCTCCGGGGTGGACATGCCCACCAGGCCGGCCTCGGACAGCTTGGTCAGAAGGTCGAAGTAGCCCTTCTCCCCACCCGGGATGTTGCCCGGGTTAACGCGGGAGATGTAGGCGTCGAAGTTGTTGGAGACGTAGTCGAAGAGATCCTCGGACCACTCCGGGCGGAAGTAGACGACCTCTGAGTGCCAGCCGGCCTCCTGCAGAGACTCGACGATGGGCATGGTGTCCTTGCGGTGGCCGTTGAACTGCTTGTCGGATCCGCCTTCAACCTCGAAGACGACGATGGCTTTGTGCATGGGTGAAACCTTTCGGGAAAGGGGGCATCGGTCTCGTCTGGGGCACCGGATTTCTAGCGGCTCCCGCACCCTATAATTTATCGGACTTCCCGCCGCCGCGCGCGCCGGGAATTACCCCCTCTATCCCCACCTTAAACGTTTTTTGGGGGTTATTCGGCCCGACGTAAACCCCGCAGCCACCCTACCAGCACACTTGTTCTAACCAGCGCCCGGGCGGGGCGGCGTGGGGCCGAGAGAGGGGGCGTCACCGAACCTTGGAATGTATTGAATACCACACCCGTCGCGGGGAAGTGACCAATCGTTTTCCGCGCGGTAGAGTATGGGGCAGTAAAAGCTATACGAAGACTCAACCGTGGTTCAGCCGCGCCGGCCCCGATCCCGGCGGCTGGGTCAACGCTTTTCAGACCGCGCCGCACAACCCCTACCCGCCTTGAAGTACGGCGCGCACCGCATCCCGACGAAAGGTTTCAAAGAGCATGACCGAATTCGACCCGCACCCGCCCTTCCAGGACTTCGCCCAGCCCGGCCGCTTGGTCTCCGCGCCGTGGCTGTCCGCACGGCTCGGAGTGAAAGATCTACGAGTCATCGAGGTCGACGAGGACTCCCTGCTCTACGACATCGGGCACATCCCCACCGCCAGCCGCATCAACTTCCCGAAGGAACTGCTGGATCCGACCACCCGCGACATCATCGACGGCGCGGCCTTCCAGCAGCTCATGCAGGACAAGGGCATTAACCGCGAGGACACCGTAGTCTTCTACGGCGACAAGTCCAACTGGTGGGCCGCCTACGCCCTGTGGGTCTTCGAGCTCTACGGGCACCCGGACACGCGGCTGCTCGACGGCGGGCGCGACGCCTGGATGGCCGAGGAGCGCGACACCTCCTTCGCCGTGCCGGAATTTCCGGCCTCCGATTACCCGGCCGTCGAGCGCGACGACGCCCCGCACCGCGTCTTCGTCGACGAGCTGCGCACCACGGACGCCGTCATCGTGGACACCCGCAGCCCCGAGGAATTCGCCGGCCAGCCGACCAGCGCCTCCCCGCAGGGCAACTCCGCCTACGGCACCACCATCCGCCACGGCCACATCCCGGGCGCGACCAACCTGGAGTGGGACCGCGCGATGTACCCGAACGGCACCTTCCGCTCCCTGGAGGAGCTGCGGGTCAACTACGGCAACCTGAACGCCGGGGATCCCACCATCCTCTATTCGCACGTCGGCGCGCAGGCCGCGCACACTTGGTTCGTCCTCAAATTCCTGCTGGGAGTCGAGAACGTCCGCACCTACGACGGCTCCTGGGCCGAGTGGGGCAATATGGTTCGAATGCCCATCGAGCGCTAGAATCCTAGTGTCTAAGCCGAGCTGGGTGTAACACGCCGGAGAAATTCCCGTATCTAACCTGGTACGGGATTATTTTTTGCATAATTTTTAGAACCTGACGGTTTTCTCATGTTTTGATGTGCAAGAATAGTAAGCGATCCAATACTAGTTTTTCAGGAGGATTCCTGCTGTGGCAGTTGAACAAAAGAAGATCACCAAGGTGCTCATCGCCAACCGTGGTGAGATCGCAGTTCGCGTCATCCGCGCTGCGCGCGATGCCGGCATCAGCTCCGTAGCGGTCTACGCCGAGCCCGATGCCACCGCCCCCTTCGTCGAGCTTGCCGACGAGGCCTTCGCGCTGGGCGGGACCACCTCTGCCGAGTCCTATTTGGTCTTCGACAAGATCCTCGACGCCGCCGCCAAGTCCGGCGCCGACGCCATCCACCCCGGCTACGGCTTCTTGTCCGAGAACGCCGACTTCGCCCAGGCCGTCCTCGACGCCGGCCTCATCTGGATCGGCCCCTCCCCGGAGGCCATCGCGGCCCTGGGCGACAAGGTCACCGCCCGGCGCATCGCGGAGCGCGCCGACGCCCCCATGGCCCCGGGCACCAAGGACCCGGTGGCGGAATCCTCCGAGGTCGAGGCCTTCGCGCAGGAAAACGGCCTGCCGGTGGCCATCAAGGCGGCCTTCGGCGGCGGCGGCCGCGGCATGAAGGTCGCCTACACGCACGAGGAGATCCCGGAGCTCTTCGAGTCCGCCACCCGCGAGGCCGTGACCGCCTTCGGCCGCGGCGAGTGCTTCGTGGAGCGCTACCTGGACAAGGCCCGCCACGTCGAGGCCCAGGTCCTGGCCGACATGCACGGCAACGTCGTGGTGGTCGGCACCCGCGACTGCTCCCTGCAGCGCCGCTTCCAGAAGCTGGTCGAGGAGGCGCCGGCCCCCTTCCTGACCGACGAGCAGCGCGCCACCATCCACGACTCGGCCAAGCGCATCTGCCGCGAGGCCGGCTACTACGGCGCCGGCACCGTGGAATACCTGGTCGGTTCCGACGGACTCATCTCCTTCCTCGAGGTCAACACCCGCCTGCAGGTCGAGCACCCGGTCTCCGAGGAGACCACCGGTCTGGACCTGGTGCGCGAGCAGTTCCGTATCGCCCAGGGCGAGAAGCTGCCCTTTAGCGAGGACCCGACCCCGCGCGGCCACGCCTTCGAGTTCCGCATCAACGGCGAGGACGCGGCCGCCGGCTTCATGCCGGCCCCGGGTACCGTGGTGGACTACCGCGAGCCGACCGGCCCGGGCGTGCGTGTGGACTCCGGCGTGCGCGCCGGCAGCGTCATCGGCGGCCAGTTCGATTCTATGCTGGGCAAGCTCATCGTCTGGGGCCCGGACCGCGAGACCGCCCTGCAGCGCTCCGCCCGCGCACTCGGAGAATTCACCGTCACCGGCCTGCCGACGGTCATCCCCTTCCACCAGACCATCGTGGCCGACCCCGCCTTCTGCGGCGACGGCGAGTGCTTCGACGTCTACACCAAGTGGATCGAGGAAGAGTGGTCCGGCGACCTGCCGGCCTACCAGGACCCGGAGGACGCCGAGGCCGAGGACGCCGAGGCCCTGCCGGCCCAGAAGTACGTCGTGGAGGTCAACGGCCGCCGCGTCGAGGTGGCCCTGCCGGGCGACCTGGTCCTGGGCGCCGGTGCGGGGGCGCCGAAGAAGAAATCCAAGAAGCGCCGCGGCGGCGGATCCAAGGCGGCCGTGTCCGGCGACGCGGTGGTCGCGCCCATGCAGGGCACCGTCATCAAGGTCGCCGTCGAGGAAGACCAGGAGGTCGCCGAGGGCGACGTGCTGATCGTCCTCGAAGCCATGAAGATGGAAAACCCGGTCAAGGCCCACAAGGCCGGCGTGGTCACGGGCCTGGCTGTGGAGACCGGCGCCCAGATCAACAAGGGCAACCCCATGCTGGAGATCAAGTAGCTAGGCTGGTGGGCATGACTGATAATGCCCACTCCCCCGCTGAGCGCCGCACCCCCTTGCACCCCGACGTTAATGACACGGGGATCAGGCTGCGGCTGGCTCAGGATGATGACCGCACCTACCTTTCGCGCCTGTTCTACCTGACCGACGTCCTAGGCGATGAGACGGCCGCGCTGGGCGAGGAGCACCTGCGCGACATCGGCGCTTACGTGGGCGAATGGTCGCCGCGCGTGGACGGCGGGGTCATCGCCATCTCCGAGTACGAGGTCCCAGCCGGCGGGGCCTGGCTGCGCTATTTCACCGGCGAGCACAAGGGCGTGGCCTACACCGGCCGCTCGGACGCCGATCCGCACGATGACAGCCAGTGGGCCACGGAATTCGACCCGGAAGACATCCCCGAGCTGTGCATCGCCGTCGAGCGGCGCTACGCCGGCCTAGGCCTGGGTAAGCGCCTGCTGCGCAACGTCTGCGATCTCGCCCGAGAGCAGACCGCACCGGCGGTCTCCCTGTGGGTCGATCCCCGCAACGAGCGGGCCCGCCGGCTCTACGATGCCGCCGGTTTCACCCCGCTGGAGGTCCCCGGCGGCGAACCGGGGACCATGATTTACTACTTCTAGCCTTTGTAAGCTAGCTGACCACCACGATGAGGTCGCCGCCCTCGACCTTGGTGGCCTGACCGATGGCCAGGCGCTCCACCGTGCCGGACTGAGTGGCGGAGATGGACGCCTCCATCTTCATGGCCTCGATGACGGCGACCTGATCGCCCTCTTCGACCTCGTCGCCGACCTTGACGGTCGGGTTGACCACGCCCGCGAACGGGGCGGCCACGTGGCCCGTGTTGGCCGGGTCGGCCTTCTCCACCGTCGCGACGGTGGACTCGGCGGAGTGGTCGCGCACCTTCATCGGTCGGATCTGGCCGTTGACGTTGAGGATGACCGAGCGCATGCCCTTCTCATCCGGCTCGCCGACCGCGTCCAGCCGCACGACCATGGCGTTGAGCGACTCGCGCTCCGTGCTGTTTTCCGGGAAGAAGTGGACGATCTTCTCCTCGCCCTCGGAAAGGCCGTAGAAGAACTCAGCATCGTTGAGCGCCTCGGTGTTGCCGTACTGGCGGCGGAACTCCTTGAACTCCTCGAACTGCTTCGGGAAGAGCAGGTGGTTGAGCGCCTCGCGGCGCTCGGTGGAATCCTCCGAGTCCAGGTGGCGAGCCTGGTCGGCCGGGATCTCAGAAATCTGCAGCCCCTCCTTCTCGCCCGCGCGGCCGGACAGAATCTTGTCGCGCAGCGGCGGCCAGCCGCTGGACGGGGTGCCCAGCTCACCGCGCAGGAAGGCGATAACGGAGTCCGGGATGTCGTACTTGGTCGGCTCCTTGGCAAAGTCCGCCGGGTCGACGCCGGCGCCCACCAGGTGCAGCGCCAGGTCGCCGACGACCTTCGAGGACGGGGTGACCTTGGTCGGCCGGCCCAGCATCTCATTGACGGCGGCGTAGGTGTCCTCGATGACCTCGAAGCGGTCGGCCAGGCCCAGCGCGGAGGCCTGGGCGCGCAGGTTGGACAGCTGGCCGCCCGGGATCTCGTGCTTGTAGACCCGGCCCGTCGGGCCCGGGATGCCGTTCTCGAACGGGGCGTAGACTTGGCGCACGGCCTCCCAGTAGGGCTCCAGGTCGGAGACGGCCTGCAGGTCGATGCCCGTGTCCCGGCTGGTGTTCGCCAGGGCCGCGACGATGGCCGACAGGGACGGCTGCGAGGTGGTGCCCGCCAACGGGGCCGAAGCGCCATCGACGGCGTCGGCGCCGGACAGGGCCGCCGCGTAGTAGGTGGCCAGCTGGCCGCCCGCGGTGTCGTGGGTGTGCACGTGCACCGGCAGGTCGAAGTTCTTGCGCAGGGCCATAACCAGCTTGCTGGCCGCGTCCGGGCGCAGCAGGCCGGCCATGTCCTTGATGGCCAGCACGTGGGCGCCGGCTTCGACAATCTGCTCGGCCAGGCGCAGGTAGTAGTCCAGCGTGTAGATGTCTTCCTTCGGCGAGGTCATGTCCCCGGAGTAGGCCATGGCGACCTCGGCGACGGTGGTGCCGGTCTCGAGGACGGCTTCGATAGCCGGGCGCATCTGGCTGACGTCGTTCAGGGCGTCGAAGATGCGGAAGACGTCCACGCCAGAGCGGGCGGCTTCCTCCACGAAGGCGTGGCAGACCTTGTCCGGGTACGGGGTGTAGCCAACGGTGTTGCGGCCGCGCAGCAGCATCTGAATGTTGACGTTCGGCATGGCCTCGCGCAGCATGTCCAGGCGGACCCAGGGGTCCTCGTGGAGGAAGCGCATGGCCACGTCGAAGGTGGCCCCGCCCCAGGCCTCCACGGAGTACAGGTTCGGGGTCAGGCGCGCGACGTGCTCGGCGGCAGACACCAGCGTGGTGCCACGCACGCGAGTGGCCAGCAGCGACTGGTGCGCATCGCGGAAGGTGGTGTCCGTAACGGCCAGGGCCTCCTGGGCGCGCAGCTTCTCGGCGAAGCCCTTTGGGCCCAGCTCGCGCAGCTCATCGCGGGAACCGCGCGGCAGATCGGAGTCGCGGTGGGAGCGCTCCGGCAGCTTGTCGAACGGGCGCAGCGGCGTCGGACGCTCGCCGTTAGGGCGGTTGACGGTGGTCTCGGCCAGGTAGTCCAGGATGCGGCCCGGCTCGTCGCTGGCCGGCGGGGCCTTGAGCAGGTCCGGGTGGTTGGCAATGAAGCCGGTGTCAATACGGTGCGCGGTGAAGTCCGGCTCCCGCAGCAGGGCGCGCAGGAAGCCGATGTTGGTGGAAACGCCGGAGACCGTGAACTCGTTGAGAGCGCGGATGGCGCGGGCCACCGCCTGCTGGAAGTCCTTGCCACGGCAGGTCATCTTCACCAGCAGGGAGTCGAAGTTCGGGGAGATCTCCGCGCCGACCGCGGTCGCGCCGTCCAGGCGCACGCCGGCGCCGCCCGGCGAGCGGTACGCCGTCAGCGTGCCCGTGTCCGGGCGGAAGCCGTTGTTCGGGTCCTCGGTGGTGATACGGCACTGCAGCGCCGAGCCGGTCAGGTGGATGGCCTCCTGGTTAAGGCCCAGGTCCTCCAGGCTGGCGCCGGCGGCGATCTGCATCTGGGACTTCACGATGTCCACGCCGGTGACCTCCTCGGTCACGGTGTGCTCGACCTGCACGCGCGGGTTCATCTCGATGAATACGTGGTTGCCGCGCTCGTCGACCAAGAACTCGACTGTGCCGGCGCCCTCGTAGTTGATGTGGCGGCAGAATTTCACCGCGTCCTGGCAGATGCGGTCGCGCAGCTCGGCGTCCAGGAACGGCGCCGGCGCGATCTCCACGACCTTCTGGTGGCGGCGCTGCACGGAGCAGTCGCGCTCGAAGAGGTGGATGACGTCGCCCTGGGAATCCGCCAGGATTTGGACCTCGATGTGCTGCGGGTTAATCACGGCGGTTTCCAGGTAGACGCTGCCGTCGCCGAAGGCCGCCTCCGCCTCGCGGGAGGCCTCCGCCGCCTTTTCCTTAAGCTCCCCCGGCGTCTCGACGAAGCGCATGCCGCGCCCGCCACCGCCGGCCACGGCCTTGACGAAGACCGGGAACTGGAAGTCCTCGGCGTAAGAAACCAGCTGGTCCACGTCGGTGGACGGCGCGGAGTCCTTCAGGGTAGGCAGCCCGGCCTCCTCGGCCGCGTGCACGGCGGCCGCCTTGTCGCCGGTCAGATCCAGGGTCTCCGGGGTCGGGCCGATGAATTTGATGCCGGCGTCCTGGCACGCCCGCGCGAGATCCGCGCGCTCGGACAGGAAGCCGTAGCCCGGGTAGACGGCGTCCGCGCCGGACTTCTTCGCCGCCCGGATGATTTCCTCGATATCCAGGTAGGCCTTCACCGGCTGGCCTTCGGTGCCGATTCGCACGGCCTCGTCCGCGAAAGCCCGGTGGAAAGAGTTTCGGTCCTCCCGGGGATAAACAGCAACGGTGGTGGCCCCGGTCTCAAAGGCCGCACGGAAGGCACGCACGGCAATCTCGCCGCGGTTAGCGACAAGCACCTTCGAGAACGAGGCGGGAGCAGTCTGAACCACGAGTTTTCCTTTCAGTTCAGCGAGTGATGCACCTTACATCTTAGTTCGTCCCCAACCGTTTTAGGGACGATTTCCAGTGCAAAGATTCACACAGTTGCAATGGTCTCTTTGTTAAGGCTGTAAAGTGGAAAACCCAGCACACGCACCCTTAAGCAGGAGCAGGAACGGATGAGTGTGCTGGGAGAATCTCGGCGACCAGACCCCGGCCGGGGGAGGGTCTTAGTAAGACTTCGGCGGGACCGAGCGCTGCTCCTCACCGACGTAGGCAGACAGCGGACGGATGAGCGAGTTGTTCTCGTTTTGCTCCACGATGTGGGCGGTCCAGCCGGTGATGCGGGACATCACGAAGATGGGCGTGAAGAACTCAATGTCGAAGCCCAGGATGTGGTAGGCCGGGCCGGCCGGGAAGTCCAGGTTCGGGCGGATCTTGATGGAGGTGTTTTCGTACATGGTCTTCGCCATGATGTCGTACATCTCGACCCACTGCTCCTGGCCGTGCTCCTTGGCCAGCTCCTTGAAGGCGGCCTCCATGGTGGGAACGCGGGAGTCGCCGTTCTTGTAGACGCGGTGGCCAAAGCCCATGACCAGCTCCTTGTTGGCCAGCTTGTTCTTGGTCCACTCCTCCGCCTTGGCCGGATCTGCAACCTCCAGGAAGTTCTTCATCACGGCCTCGTTGGCGCCGCCGTGCAGCGGGCCCTTGAGCGCGCCGATGGCGGCCACGATGGCGGAGTAGGTGTCCGACATGGTGGAGGTGACCACGCGGGCGGAAAAGGTGGAGGGGTTGAAGGAGTGCTCCGCGTAGAGGATGAGCGACTTGTCGAAGGCCTCGATATCAGCGCGGTTGTTGGCCGGGGATCCTTCCTCCTCACCGAAGACCATCCACAGGAAGTTCTCGGCGAAGCCCTTCTTGCGGGACGGCTGGATGTAGTCCTCGCCGCGGCGGCGGCGGATGTCCAGGGCGATGATCGTCGGGATCTTGGCCATCAGCTCTAAGGCGGTGCGGCGGATGTGCTCGGAGTCGCGGGTGTAGGCCTCCGGGTCCTGGGCGCCGATATAAGAGATGGCGGTGCGCAACACGTCCATCGGGTGGCAGGACAGCGGCATCGACTTGATGAGGTCGATGAGGTGGCGGTCCAGGTGGCGCAGGGCCTTTTCGCGGGCGGAGAAGCGGATGAGGGATTCCTGGCTGGGCAGCTTGCCGTTCCACAGCAGGTAGGCGACCTCCTCGAAGCAGCAGTAGCGGGCCAGTTCCTGGACCGGGTAGCCGCGGTAGGTCAGGGAGTTGGTCTCCGGGACGACCTTGGAGATGGCGGTCTCGTCGACGACGACGCCGTAGAGGCCCTTGCGGATCTCCGGTTCCTGGTTCTTGGTATCAGCTGCGGTATCAGACATGATGAATGCTTCTTTCTTTCAACGAAGGTGGGAAGGTGGGTGGTGGGGTCTAGAAGGTGGGACGGTAGGAGTCCTTGGAGTAGGTGAACACCGAGTTGTCGAAGGCGTTGTACTCGTCGTAGCGGACCAACTCGTAGAGGCGGGAGCGATGCTGCATGCGCTCGAGCCATTCGGCCTGCAGGCCGGTATTCGCCATGTCGCGGAGGAAATCCTCGGTGGCACCCATGGCGACGCGGAAGGTGGAGACCGGCCAGATGACGGCGTTGTAGCCCAGATCTTGCAGTTGCTGGGCGCTGAGCAGCTCGGTCTTGCCGAACTCCGTCATGTTGGCCAGCAGCGGGATGTCCACCGCGGCGCGGAATTTCTCGAAGTCGGCGGGGCTGTAGAGGGCCTCGGTGAAGATCAGGTCGGCGCCGGCGTCGGCGTAGGCCTTGGCGCGCTCGATGGCCTCGTCGATGCCGTGGATGCCGGCGGCGTCCGTGCGCGCACAGATGACGAAATTCTCGTCGCGGCGTTCGTTGACGGCGGCGGTAATACGGCGCACCATCACGTCGGTTTCCACGACCTCCTTGCCGTCCAGGTGGCCGCAGCGCTTCGGGTTGACCTGGTCCTCCAGGTGGCAACCGGCCAGGCCGGCGTCCTCCAGCGCGGCGATGGTGCGGGCGGCGGACATAGGCTCGCCGAAGCCAGTGTCGGCATCGACCAGCACGGGCAGGTCGGTCACGCGGGCTATCTGCCCGGCGCGCTGGGCCACCTCGGTCAGGGTGGTCAGGCCGATATCCGGCAGGCCTAAGTCGTTGGCCAGCACGGCGCCGGAGATATAGACGCCACCAAAGCCGCCGATGTCCTGGATGAGCCGCGCGGTCAGCGGGTTGAACGCGCCGGGCAGCCTGGTGATGTTCTCGTCCGCCAGGGCCTGGCGCAGCGCCTGGCGCTTCTCAGTGTCAGTAACGGTGGAACCAAACAGGCCAGCCATTAGAAGAGTCCTTCCGGGGTGTTGGGGGCTTGGGCGAGGGCGGCATCGTTAAGCCGGACGTTGAGCTCGCTCAAATCGGTGAGTTCGCGCAGGTTCTGGGCGGCGGCCAGGAAGCGGTCCTGCTCGGCCGGGTCGACCTGGCCCTCGGCGAGGGTGCGGAACTTGGCAATGTAGTTGTCGCGCTCGAACGGGCGCGCGCCCAGCGGGTGGGCATTGGCCACGGCCATCTCGTCCTCGACCACGGTGCCGTCGTTAAAAGTGATGACCGCCTTGGCGCCGAAGGCCTTCTCATTCGGGTCGTGGGAGTGGTAGCGGCGGGTCCACTCGGGGTCTTCCACCGTGGAGATCTTGTGCCACAGCTCCACGGTGTCCGGGCGGCCGGCGCGCTCCGGGAGGTAGGAGTCCACGTGGTGCCAGCCGCCGTCCTGCAGGGCCACGGCGAAGATGTACATGATGGAGTGATCCAGGGTCTCGCGGGAGGCCCGCGGGTCCATCTTCTGCGGGTCGTTCGCGCCGGTGCCGATGACGTAGTGGGTGTGGTGGGAGGTGTGCAGGACGATGGACTCGATGTCCGCGGTGTCCAGGCCCTTGTCCGCCAAGGTCTGCTTCATGCGGATGGCCAGGTCGATGGGCGCCTGGGACTGGTATTCCGCGGAGTGCTCCTTGGTGTAGGTGTCCAGGATGGCTCGCTTGGCCTCGCCGGGGGCCGGCAGCGGCACGGTGTAGGTGCGCTCCGGGGAGTGCAGCATCCAGGCGATGAAGCCGTCCTCGCCCTCCCAGATGGGGGCCGGCGCGCCCTCGCCGCGCATGGTGCGGTCGACGGCCTCGATGGCCATCTTGCCGGCGAAGGCCGGGGCGTAGGCCTTCCAGGAGGAAATCAGGCCCTTGCGGGACTGACGGGTGGCGGTGGTGGTGTGCAGCGCCTGGCCCACGGCCTGGTAGATGGTCTCGGTGTCCAGCTCGAGCAGGGTGCCCAGCCCGGCGGCCACGGACGGGCCGAGGTGGGCGACGTGGTCGATCTTGTGCTCGTGGAGGCAGATGCCCTTGACCAGGTTGACCTGGATCTCGTAGCCGGTGGCCACCGCGCGGATGAGCTCCTTGCCGCCCAGGCCCTTGTGCTGGGCGACGGCCAGCAGCGGCGGGATATTGTCGCCGGGGTGGGAGTATTCGGCGGCCAGGAAGGTGTCGTGGAAGTCCAGCTCGCGCACGGCGGTGCCGTTGGCCAGGGCGGCCCACTCGGCGGAGTAGGTGCCGTCGATGCCGAAGACGCTGGCGCCGCCTTCGGTGACCGGGTGGCCTTCGGCCATGGTGCGCGCGGAGGTGACCGGGCGGCGGGTGACGGAGGCAACCGCCACGGCCGCGTTATCGATGATGCGGTTGATGATCATGTCCGCGACCTCGTCGTCAACGGCCACCGGGTCCGCGGCGACCTGCGCCACCTTGTAGGCCAGGTGCTCCTCCAGCGGGAAGTCCTCCGCGGACTTGTGGGTGCGTACTTGGTGCTCGATCATGGTCTGCCGTGCCTGCCTTTCTAAGCCCCATTGTGAGGACCGTAACACTTGTTTGCGTTTCACATCACACTAGGCGGTTGCCACGGTCCCAGACCACAAGTAAAGTTTGCGGAATAGAGTGGAATATGACTGCAATTCCCGCAAAATCTGTAAAATCCGCAGCACACGAGCGCCAAAGGAAGATTGAATACGATGAGCAAGCACTACGCGGGGGCAAGGATCCACGCGCTCCGCAAGTCCCGCGGCCTCACCCAGGTGGCCATGGCCAAGGAGCTGGACCTGTCCACCAGCTACCTCAACCAGCTGGAAAACGACCAACGCCCGCTGACCGTGACGGTGCTGATGCAGCTGACCCAGCGCTTCGGCGTGGACCCGACCTACTTCTCGCCGGTCAAGGATGTGCGCACCATCTCCGATCTGCGCACCATCTTCCCCCAGGCGCCCGAGTCCACGCTCTCCGAAATCGCCGCCCGCTACCCCGAGCTCATGCCGGGGCTCGTCGACATCGCCCGGCGCGTGCCGGACTCCCGGCCCGCCGGCTCCTACGAAGTCGTGCGCGATTTCTTCTACGACGCCAACAACTACATCCACGAGCTCGACGTCCTGGCCGAGGAGCTCTCCGGCCGGCTGGGCGACAGCCTGTTCCGCCTGACCCAGCTGTCCACACTGCTCGACCGCGAGCTCGGCGTGCAGGTCCGCTTCCGCGCGGCCGGCCCCCACCTGCGCCGCCACTACGACCCTGAAACCCGGCAGCTGGACCTGCAGGACGGGCTGACCGATGCCCAGCTGTGCTTCCAGATGGCCCTCCAATACTGCCTGCTAGCCTACCGCGACGTCCTGTACAACCTGGTCTCCGAGCTGGCCGATGCCGATTCCCGCGACCTGGCCACCTACGGCCTGGCCCAGTACTTCGCCGCCGCCGTGACCATGCCGTACACCGCCTTCCTCGAGCAGGCCGAGGACTTCCGCTACGACGTCGAGCGCCTCGGCACCGCCTTCGGAACCAGCTTCGAAGCCACCGCCCAGCGGCTAGCCACCCTCCAGCGCCCCGGCGCCCAGGGCGTGCCGTTCTTTTTCATCCGCACCGACCGCGCAGGCAATATCTCCAAGCGCCAGTCCGCCACCAGCTTCCACTTCTCCCGCTCCGGCGGCTCCTGCCCGCTGTGGGTGGTCCACCGGGCCTTCGAGACCCCCAACCGCATCACCCGCCAGGTCGCCACCATGCCCGACGGGCACAGCTACCTGTGGATCGCCCGCCACATCCAGGGCCAGGTCCAGCCCTTTGGCACCCCGCGCAAGGAGTTCTCCGTCGGCCTGGGCTGCGACATCTCCCAGGCCCACCGGCTCATCTACTCCGACGCCCTCAACCTCAACCCGGCCGCCGCCACCCCCATCGGGCCCGGGTGCACCACCTGCCCGCGCAGCGCCTGCCCCCAGCGTGCTTTCCCGCAGTCCGGCGTCGAGGCGCACCACGATCTCAACGCCAGCCCCAGCGGCCTGCGGTTCTAACCGCGCTGGGGCGCTCGCCCCAGAAAACACCGCTGCAGCGGTTGACACACGGGCGGGAGTTTGACTAGCTTTGTGTAGCTATCTCAGAAATAGATGACCCCAAAATGAGGGATGGACGCCCGCCGTGACGATTACGCCCCGCCTGCCGAAGACCGCCGCCGCCATTACCCTGCTGGCCGTAGCCGGGGCCGTGGCCCTGCTCGTTGCGGAGGCCGGGGCCGCCTTTCGCGTAACGGAATGGGTGGCGCTTGTACTCGCCGTGATATCGCTGGTGTCCATCCTAGCGCGCCCACAGGCGCCGCGGATGCCGAAAATTGTGGGCAGCCTCGGCGCCGCGCTCATCATCGTAGGAGTGGGGTCCTTCATCGCGCTGACCGGCACCGCGTCCATCAACCTGGCGGGCCTGGCGGCCCTGGCCGTGGGCTTTATCGCGCTGCTGTCCTACCTCTTCCTGCCCCGGGCCTAGGCCGCGGGGGCGGCGGAAGCGCGTAGGAAACGCAGCAAAAGGGGGTTAAGTAGCAAAAAGGCAGCTGGTCTGTGACCAGCTGCCTTTAATTTATGCCGTCGGGGGCCGCCCCGGGAGGGGCGTTTGAGTAGTGCCTACTCTAGGTCGTCGTGGGCAACTAGACGGCGGGCGGCCTCGGTGATGGTGCCGGACAGGGACGGGTAGACCGCGAAGGAATCCGCCAGCTGGTTTACGGTGAGCTGGTTGGTCACGGCGACCGCAATCGGCAGGATGAGCTCGGAGGCCGTCGGAGCGACGACCACGCCGCCGATGACGCGGCCGGAGGTCTGGCGGCAGAACAGCTTGACGAAGCCGTGGCGCAGCGAGCGCATCTTGGCGCGCGGGTTGGTGCTCAGCGGCATGGTGATGGTGCGGGCGGCCACGTCGCCGTTTTCGATCTCGGCCTGGGTGAAGCCGACGGCGGCGATCTCCGGGCGGGTGAACACGGCGGTGGCGACGGTCTTCAGGCGCAGCGGGGACACGCCCTCGCCCAGGGCGTGGTACATGGCAATGCGGCCCTGCATGGCGGCCACGGAGGCCAGCGGGAACAGGTCGGAGCAGTCACCGGCGGCGTAGATGCCGGCCACGCTGGTGCGCGAGACGCGGTCGACCTCGATGTGGCCGGACTTGGTGGTCGCCACGCCGACGTTTTCCAGGCCCAGGTTCTCCGTCTTCGGGATGGAACCAATCGACATCAGGGCGTGGGAGCCGAAAATCTCGCGGCCGTCGGAGGTCTTGACGCACACGCCGCCGTCCTCGGTACGGGTGATGGTGTCCACGCGGGCGTGCTTTTCCAGCTCGACGCCGCGCTCGGACAAGACAGTCTCCAGCACGTCGGCCGCGTCGGCGTCGTCGTGCGGGAGGATGCGGTCGCGGGAGGCGACCATAGTGACCTTCACACCCAGCTCCGCAAAGGCGGAGACGAACTCCGCGCCGGTAACACCGGAGCCGACCACGACGAGGTGCTCGGGCAGGTCCTGCAGGTTGTAGACCTGCTGCCAGGTCAGGATGCGCTCGCCGTCCGGCTGGGCGCCCGGCAGGATGCGCGGGGTCGCGCCGGTGGCGATCAGCACCAGATCCGCCTCCAGGACCTCTTCCTCGCCGCCATCGTTGTGCACCGCGGTGACCTTGTGGCACGCGCTGGCGCTGGCGGTTTGGTCCTCGCCGAAGTAGCCGCGGCCGTTGATGACGCGCACGCCGGCGCGCTCCATGTCGTTTTGGATATCGCCCGACTGGTTGGCGGCCAGGGCCTGCACGCGCTCGTTGAGGGCCTGCAGTGCCAGCGGCATGTGCCCCAGGTGCTCGTTGAGCCCCATGGCCTCCGCACGCCGCAGGTCGGTCTTAATGTTGGCGCCCGCGATGAAGGACTTCGACGGCACGCAGTCCAGCAGGATGCCCGAGCCACCCATGCCTTGATCTTCAATCAGTGTGATGTCGGCGCCATACTTGGCACCGGCCAAAGCTGCTTCATAACCTGCGGGGCCGCCGCCGATGATGACAATTCGCTGCGACTGGTGAGACACGTAGAAAAGCTCCTTTAATAAACTTCAGGCGATTAGGTCACGGGGAAATAGAGACAAGACAAGTGTCATAAAGATACTTCCCCGCCTACTCTACCGCCCTAGCCTAGGTCTACGCCCTCCGAGTTCGCGAATTGCTCCACCACGGAGCCAAAGAGCTTAATGCCCACGCCGATGGCGCGCTCGTCCACCACTAGATCCCCCATGTGCAGATCGAACTGCTCGCCGTCGCCGGACCAGCAGCCCAGGCGCGCCATTGATCCGGGAACGTGCTCGAGGTACCAGGAGAAATCCTCCCCGCCGGAGGACTGCGGGGCCTCCACCACGGCCTGCGGGTCGATGTGGCTGGCCGCGCTGGCCAGCAGGGCGGTGGCCACGTCGTCGTTTAACACCGGCGGCACGCCGCGGTGATAGGACAGGACGTGCTCGACGCCAACGGGGGCGAGGATCTGCTCGATGAGCTCGGTGACCAGCCCCTGGATCTTGCGCCAGACCCCGATATCCGCGGTGCGCACCGTGCCCGAGGCCGTGCCGGTCTCCGGGATGGCGTTCGGCGCGTAGCCGGAGTTGACCTGGCCGAAGACAGCGACCGTACCGGTGCGCGGATCCACTCGGCGCGACAGCAGCGCCGGCAGCTCCGTTATCACCTTGCCCAGCGCGTAGACCACGTCCGCGGACAGGTGCGGGCGGGAGGTGTGCCCGCCAGGCCCGTTGATGGTCAGCTCGACGATGTCGGTGGCCGAGGTGATAGCGCCGGTGCGCACGCCGATGCGCCCGACGCGCAGCTTGGGCTCCACGTGCACCGCGAAGATGGAGTGCACGCCCTTGAGCGCGCCCCACTCGATGACGTCGGTGGCCCCGCCCACCCAGACCTCCTCGGCGGGCTGGAAGATGACCCGAACGCCGACCGGCAGGCCGAAGGCACGGTCATAGTCGGCGATGGCGCAGGCCAGGGCCAGCACCACGGTGGTGTGCACGTCGTGGCCGCAAGCGTGCGCCACCCCGCGGACCTCCGAGGTAAATTCTAGGCCGGTGACCTCCGTGACCGGCAGGGCGTCGATGTCCGCGCGGAAGGCCACGCGCCCGCCCTCGGTATCCGGGCCGATGTCGGCCATCAGGCCGGTCTCCGGGAAGCGGTGGGCGCTAACGCCGTACTCGGCCAGGCGGGCGGCGATATACCGGGTGGTCTCTACCTCCCGGTTGGCCGTTTCCGGGTGGCGGTGGATGTGGCGGCGCCAGCCATGAATCTCCGCCCGGTGTCCCTCGAACCAGGCGCCGACGAACGCGCTGATTGACTGTGGGACCACCGGGTCTCCCGCCTGGTCTGCCATGAATGGCCTCCTCACCGCGCTAGGCAACTGCTCGTTTAGTACTCGCCACAGTCTACAACTAGACCATGCTGTTCAGTTAGTCGCCCAGTATAACCGCCCCTCCCCCGGACGCCAATAGCCGGCCCCTCAACGTGCCCGCGCGGCCGGGAAGGGATGGCTCGTCGCCTCGCGGCGGCGCTGGCGCACGTACGCCGGCGAGAAAGCGGCGACGTCGGAGACCTCGGCCACCAGCGAGGCCGCGAACTGCCGGGTGTACGGCAGCAAGACCGCCGGCGGGATCTCCAGGGCCAAGGCCAGCTTGTAGACCGTGGAGATGGTCGGATCCGCGGCGCGGGCGCGCTCCAGGTTGCCGATCTGGTTGCGGGAAACACCGGAGATATCCGCCAGCGCCCGTTGGGACAGGCCGCGGCGCACCCGCGCTGTGCGCAGGTTACTGGCGAATAATTCCCCGCAGGATTTCCAAAAGCTCAAGGCCGGACGCGCGATCGTAGTCAAAACTTCCCCACCCCCGTGGAAGACGCTCGATGATGTGCGCCTTAAAGCCTAGCTTAGAAGTCGATGTTGCGCGGGCCGTAGAGGCGGTCACCGGCGTCGCCCAGGCCGGGCACGATGTAGGCCTCCTCGTTCAGGCTCGGGTCAATGCACGCGGTGACCAGGCGCACCGGCAGGCCCGAATTGGCCAGCGCGTCCACGCCCGGCTGTGCCGAGACCATGCAGATGGCGGTGATATCGGTGGCACCGCGGTCGGCCAGCAGCTGCAGCGAGTGCAGCAGCGAGCCGCCGGTGGCCAGCATGGGATCAACCACGAAGACGGTGCGGCCGGATAGGTCCTCCGGCAGGGCCTCCAGGTACGGGACCGGCTCGTGGGTCTCCTCGTTGCGCGCCATGCCGATGAAGCCGACCTGGGCGTCGGGGATCATCGCCAGCGCGGGGTCGATCATTCCCAGTCCGGCGCGGATGATCGGCACGATGATCGGCGGGTCCTGCAGGCGGGTGCCTTCCGCCACGTCCACCGGGGTCTGGCAGTCGAAGTGCTCCACCGGCAGGTTCCGCGCGGCCTCATAGACCAGCATGGTGCCCAGGTCCTTCAGCGCGGCGCGGAAGGCCGCGTTATCGCTGCGGGCGTCGCGCATCAGGGTCAGGCGGGACGCCGCGAGGGGGTGATCAACAACGTAGGTTTCCATGTCCCCCATCGTAGGGCATGGGCAGCACTGAGAAAGTGGCGGGAACCGTGTCGGCGCCCGCGCAGTCTAAGAAGGCATGAGCATTCTCGACGTTGACCCAGATCTGACCCACCAACTAGCCACCGACGTAGCCCGCAACGCCCAGGGCAGCCTGCCTGCCCCACCGGTAGTCCCCCTGGATGCCGCCACGCACGACTTCGGCGCCCACCTGGCCGCCGCTGTGACCAATATTAACCAGCGCACCGAGCGCCTGCGCGCGGACCTGGCGCATATTTCCCGGGCCGGCTACGCCCTGGCCGCGGCCGCGGCCGCTACTGACGAGCACACCGCCGGCCGCTTTAGCGCCCACGCGGGAGGTTCCTAATGCAGGTCATCACCCAGGCTCTCAAGACCATCTCCGAGATGCGCCCGGCCGATCTCCCCGCCGGCGCTCAGCTGCCTGTCAACCCCGACGTCGCGGCGGTGGAGCCGCTCGCACGCATCAGCCAGACCGACGCCACCCCGGTGCTGGCGGCCGCCGGCGCCCTGGCCAGCGACCAAGAATCCCTCCACCAGGCGCTCGCCCGCGGCCGGGACTTGGTCTTTGCCGCCGGCGGGGACATCGTAGGCATCGCCGTGGAGCTGGGGCGCCAGTCCCTGCCCATCGCGCTGGGCATGCTGACCATCAACCCGGCGGCCCGCGCCGCGGCGGCCGCCCAGCTGGCGGCCCTGGCCCAGCAGTTCGTCGCCCGGGCGGGCGCCCGCGTGGCCCAGCTGGTCGAGGAACTCGCCGCGGCCGCGCAGCCGCTGGCCGATATCGCCGCCTCCCACGTGGGCTCCGCCCTGCCGTCGGAAGAACGCGGCGCGCATGCGGTCGCCGCGCTCGAGGAGCGCGCGGCTTCCCCGGGTACTGGGGCTGGCAGCACACCGGCGGCCCTGCCGGAGACCGCGCCGGAAGACGAGGTCGAGCCGGTCGCCCACCGGGAAGATACCGGCGGGGAGGACGGCGGCAACGCCGCGGGCAAGGCGGCGGTTAAGGCCGCGCTGTCCCAGCAGGGCACGCCTTACGTCTGGGGCGGGACGACCCCGAACGGCTTCGACTGCTCCGGCCTGACCCAGTGGGCCTACGCCCAAGCCGGGGTTGACCTGCCGCGCACGGCGGACCAGCAGGCCGTTGGCCGGCAGGTGAACGCCAGCGAGCTGCAGGAGGGAGACCTGGTGGTGTGGGACGGGCACGTGGCCATGTACGCCGGCAACGGCCAGATGGTCGAGGCCGGCGATCCGGTCCAGGTCAACCCGGTGCGCACCTCCAACATCGGGATGCAGTTCCACGGATTCTGGCGGCCTACTGGCTAAAGCCCGGGCGGATCGCCTATCCAGGCGGGAGGTTTGGGTAGACTTAAACGCCATGAGCACCCGCGCGATCGTTCCTGTAAAGCTGAGTTTGCCCGCCGGTGATTACTTCACCCTGTGGGCCCCGAAATGGCGCCAAGACGGCTCCGAGTGGCAGGCCTTCTTAGGCAATGACGAATCCGTCCTGCTGTTCGGCTCCGCCGCCGAGCTGCTGTGCTACGTGGAATCCGACCACAAACACGATCTGCTCGATCACCCGGAGTGGCAGGCCTTCGCCGCCCGCGGCGAGGACCGCATCACCCCGGCCACCCGCGACGTCTACGACCTGGTAGACGTGCCCAACCGCTTGGCCGGCGCGCCCAGCCACGACAACGTCGGCACCGTGGCCCGCAACTTCGAGCTAACCCAGTCACTGGCGGAGGTCTCCGGCGCGGAACACTCCGTGATCTTCTTCGCCAGCCACTCCCTGCTGCGCAACGTCGCCCGCGGCGCCGACCACTACGCCGGCCCGCAGGGCATGAGCGAGTGGACCGGCGTCGGCAGCGTGGTCGCCGGCAACTGGGCCGAGGTCTTGGACGACCTGGAGGCCCACACCCAGGTGGTGGATAGCTCCGAGTTCGACTCCGCACAGGTCGAGGACGCCGACCAGCGCATCACCGCGGCCGCCGCGGCCACCCGAAAGGCCCGCGAGGACGCCGCCGCAGCCCGTAAGGCCGAGGAAGAGGCCGCCGATCCTTACGACAAGTCTATCTGGGCGGCCGCCGGCATCGACCCAGTGAAGATCACCATCGACCAGAAGTCCGTGTACACGCTGCGCACCTACCTGGGCTCCTCCCCTGTCTTTTTGGGCAAGTGGGGCGAGATCTTCACCTTCCCCACCGGCAAGCACCTGGCCCGGTGGGTGATAGAGAACGACGACCACGACCTGGCCCGCGTGTCCACTTGGGAGGACATCGTCAACGCCGGCAACGCCGGCGAGCTCGAGGTCACCGTCCACCCAGACAACCAGTACACCTTCAACGGGATCGCCCGGGACATAGAAAAAGGCCCGGAACACGTCGACTCGCAGCAGATGAACCGCTGCTACGAGGTCTGCGCGGATGCCGCCGACTGGACCGGCGACGACTCGGTGAACTCCTTCTTCCTGTCGCACCCGCGCTTCCAGGACTACCTGGGCTACATGCTGGGCTCGACCGAGCAGGCCGGCTACGTGCCGTCCAAGCCGTTTAACGACCACGCCGAGGCGTGGAAGGAGCTCGAGGAGATGCTGGTCAAGCGCTTCTCCAAGTTCTAGGCCAAGTTTTGGGCCAAGGTTTAAGCCCGACCACCGGCACGAAAGGCAGCCGGCATAGCGAAAGCCAGCACCGAGTGATTATCTTCGGTGCTGGCTTTTTGTTTGTTGACTAGCGCAGCGCGGCTAGGATGCGCTGGGCCAGCGGCTCCGAGGAGACCGGGTTCTGGCCGGTAAACAGGTGGCGGTCCTTGACCACGTTGGGCTGGAGGGGATCGGCGGCGCGGTAGTCCGCGCCCAGCTCCCGCAGGCGCTGCTCCAGGCTCCACTTCGCCTTCGCCAGCGTCTCCTCGCCCTCCTCGACGTCGCTGAAGGCGGTCATCTCGTAGCCGGCGAACGGCCACTCGCCGTTCTCATCGGCCGGCACGGCCAGCAGCGCCGCCGGCGCGTGGCACAGCAACGCCAGAGGGCGGCCGGCCGCGTGGCGGCGGGCCAGCAGGGCCGCCGAGGTGGCATCCTCAGCCAAGTCCTCCATCGGGCCGTGGCCGCCCGGGTAGAAGACGACGTCGTAGTCGGCCTCGTCGACCTCGGCCAGATCCAGCGGCTGGGACAGCTCGTAGTGGATAGCCGCGAGGTAATCCTCCTGGGACTCGCGCTGCATCTCATTCAGGCTTTCCAGGCTGGCCTCGTCCACAACGGGCTCGCGCCCTCCCGGGGTGGCAAAGGCGATCTCCCAGCCCGCGTTGGCAAAGGTGCGGTGCGGGGCGACGAGCTCTTCGGCCCAGAAGCCGGTCTCGCGCGTGCTGCCGTCGGCCAGCGTCCATTCCTGCGCCGCGGAGATTACGAACAGTACTTTCGACATGGTTTATACCTCTTCTCCTGGGGTTTCGGCAGCACCTGGGATGTCTTCGGCACCGTCGTGTTCGTGGTGGTCCTCGGCGAATTCGGCGTCGGAGAGTTCCTCGTAGGCCGGCAGAAAAACCGTCTCGAGCAGGTGCTGGCGGTCCTCCTGGGTAGCGAAGGAGTGCTCTATCGCGTTGACCGACAGGTCGAAGAATTCCTCCAGCCCGTAGCCGAAGGTTTCCGCCAGGGCACTGAGTTGCTCGGTCATGCTGCCGGTGTCCCAAGACCCGGAGCTGACCGCGCAGTTGAAGCCCAGCTGCTGCAGCAGCGGCAGCGGGTGGTCAACCAGCTCCTCGATCTCGCCGCGGTCCACCTCGAAGTGGGGTGCGGCATCCAGCAGGATGTGGCGGTCGCGCACCCAGGCCGAGACCCGGCCCGGCTCGATGCCCTCCAGCGTCGCGCTGAAGTCATCGATGATGCCGGCCGTCAGCGTCAGCCGCGTCGCACCCTCCTGCAGCGCCTGGCCGATGTCCTCTGCCTCCCCCGCGGCCGTCAGCCGCACCGCGAACGGCACGTAGGCCTCGCGCAGTACCTGGAAGGCCTCGGCGAAGCCGGCCAGCGGCGCCGCAGCCTGATCGTCATGGCCTTCCTGGCCGTTATCCGCGGCGAGCTCGAAGCCGACGATCTTGCCGCTGTGCTGGGCCACGGTGAGCTGGGCCAGCTGGGTCACGGCCGCAGGATCCTGCGCGCCGCGCTCGGCGGTGACGATGATCCGGGCGTCGATGCCCTCGACGTCCAGCCCGGCCACGGCCGCGGCCAGCGCCTCTTCCGCCGCGAGCTGGGTGCTGGCCGGGGTAAAGCGCAGCTCCGCGTAGACCACGTGGTCGTCTACCAGCCGCTGCAGGTGCGCGGAGACTGCCGCGGTGAGTTCCGCCGGGCTGCCGGCCTGCGCGACCGTGGCTCCAAGCTCCTCGAAGAGGGTGATCTTCGGCAGCTGGGCGAAAACGTCCGCGTCCGCGTCTTTGTTTTCCGGACTAATTAATGGTGCGTCATGCATACCGGCCATAGTAGGTGTGCCTTTAAGATATGTCATGCCATGAAAAGAATTATCACTGCAGCTCTAGCCGCAGCCCTCGTCGCCCCCGCCCCCGTCGTGGTGGCCCACTCCCCCGCCGGAGTCGCCGCCCAGGCCCAGGCCCAGGAGGCCGGACAGGGCGATCCGCCCGCCGAGGTGCCCGAGGGTTTTGAGGACCCCGCCGCCGATCTGACCGACGCTGAGGCCGCCGAGGGCCTGCAGGACGACGGTACCGGTGACGAGCCGAGCAGCTCCATCCGCACCACCGCGCCGGATACCAACGACTGCCCGCACTCCCTCGTGCCGGCCGAGCCGAGCACCACCTCCGAGAACCTCGCGCCCGGCCAGGAATCCCCCTCCCCGCTGCCGCCGGTGGAGGGCGCGGCCTGCGGTGTCACCGCGCCGGAAGGTTTCGATCTCAACCCCGAGGTCGTCGCCAGCGCCTGGATGGTAAGCGACATCGACACCGGCGAGATCATCGCGCAGAAGGATCCGGACGGGCGCTACCGCCCAGCCTCTATCATCAAAGCTCTTCTGGCCCTGGTCGCCATCGATGAGCTGGATCTCGACAAGGAGGTCGTCGCCAACGAGGAAACCGCCGGCATCACCGGCTCCTCGGTCGGGATCGGCGCCGGCGGCCGCTACACCATCGAGCAGCTCCTCCAGGGCCTGCTCATGGCCTCCGGCAACGACGCCGCCCACGCGCTGGCCCAGGAGCTCGGCGGGGACGCCAAGGCCTTGGAAAAGGTCAACGACCTGGCCCACGAGCTGGGCACCACCTCGACCTTTGCCGCGTCCTATTCTGGCTTGGACGCACCCGGCATGTCGACGTCCGCCCGAGACATCTCCCGCATCTACCGGGCGGCCTACGCCAACCCGACCTTCGCGCGGATAGTCAACACCGAGTCCGTGGACTTCCCCGGTTACGAGGACCACCCCGGCTACGAGTTGGGCAACGACAACGGGCTGTTCATGCACGATCCAGACGGAATCGGCGGTAAGACGGGCTACACGGACGACGCCCACCACACCTTCGTCGGCGCCCTCGACCGCGACGGCCGCCGCCTGCAGGCCGTCATCCTGGACACCACCATCGAGCACGGCCCGCGGGCCTGGGAGCAGGCCCAGATGCTCCTCCACGCCGCCTACGAGGTCCCGGCCGGGGCCGGCATCGGCATTCTCGACCAGGAGGATGCGGACGACAAGGAAAAAGATAGCGCCGCCCAGGACGCGACCCCCACGCCAGCCCCGCCGGCGGATGCCGGCACCCACCAGCGCACCAGCTGGATCGAGAAATCAGACGGCTGGCTGGGCATCGCCGCGGTGGCGGCGGTGGTCGTAATCGTTATTGCTGCCGCGGCTTTTTCGTTACTTCGGCGTCGGCCCAGCGGTCGTGGGAACCACGCAGCTCGTTAGACGGGCTGATAGAAGCCAGCACGAACAGAGAACCACCCATGGAGACCAGCGAACCCAGGCCGGGGATGATCTGCACGACGCGGAACCACTGCCGCTTGACGGACTCGCCCAGGGTCAGGTTCCGGCCGGTCTCCACGTTGGCGACCTTATAGCCCATCATGCGCTTGACCGGGGTGCCGCCCATGTAGGTCTCAAAGCCTAGGAAGTAGGCGATGGAGAGCAGGGTGAAGACCACGACTCCCAGCGTTCCGCTCATCGCGTCGGGGAGCACCCCACCGCCGGCGGCCAGCAGACCGCCGACCAGGCCGGAGGCGGCGGTGGCAAGAAAACCGTCGAACAGGGCCATGCCGAAGCGCCCGCCGGCGCTCGGGCGGGCAGCGATGCGCTCGACCTCCGGGTTGGCTGCCACCGCATTCGAGTAGCGCTGGGCCGCCGGCAGGTTCGCGCTCTGGGTGGGCACCTGGTGCGGGTTAAAGGGCTGCGCGTACGGGGACGCCGGCGGGGCGTACTGCGTCTGCGGCTGCCCGTAGGGCGAACCCTGCTGAGTTCCCGCCTGCCGCTGCGGCTGCTGGAAGAACTGCTGGGTGTGCTGCGTTTGTTGCGGGTGCTGGTTGTCGGCATTGGTGACCGGCCGGGCGAGGTTCGGATCCGGCCAGCGATCGAAGTTAGCTAGGTGCTCCAGGTCGGACCAGTCGACGCTGCGGCCGGCGGAGATGGCGGCATCGTAGAGATCGCGGCGCTGCGGGTTGGACAGCACGGCGAAGACCAGCTGGGCCTCGCGGCGCTGCGGCGACTGCTCGGATTCGCCCAGGCTCTGCAGGCGCGCGTCCCGGCCGGCCATGATGATCCCCAGGGCTTGGCAGCTATCGCTGGTATCAAGTTGGTGCGCCTGGTAGAGATTGTGCGCAATGGCCATCCGGGAAAACCTCGCTTAAATTACCTCGTCAAAACTTATTTCTTGCGGTTGAGCAGTGCCAGTATACCGGCGGCGGCAGCGCCCATAGCCGCGCCGGCCCCCAGGGTAACACCGGTGTTCGGCCCCTCGTGGATCTCGTTGCGTACGCGGATGACGGCCGGTTCCGGCGCCGGCAGCGGGGTCTGGGCCAGCGACTCATCGGTGGTCGCGGTCCAGGCGGAGACGTAGAGCACCACGCGCCAGATCAGGTACATCACAATCATCAGCACGATGACCGGGCCGAAGACCGCGCCGGCCGGGGAGCCGGTGGCCGAGGACATGATTACGGTGGACAGCTGCTTGATGACCTCGAAGGCGATAGCGCCCAGCAGCGCGCCCTGCAGGCCCGACTTGGTCGGGACCTTGGTGCGCGGGAGCACGACCACCAGCCACCAGATGACCAGGAAGTTGGCGATGAGGCCGACCACCAGGCCGGTGGCGAAGAGGACGAAGTTCATGCCGGGGAAGGACTCGATGCCCACCCACTCGAAGACCTTCTGGGTCAGGCCGGAGGTACCGGCGGCGGTCACGCCGAAGGCCACGGCGAAGGCCAGCAGCAGGCCGATAAGACCAATCAGGTCGTTGAGCTTCTTGACCACGAAGTTGCCGCCCTCCGTGGCGTCGATGCGCCACATGGCGGAAATGCCCACGCGGAGGTTGTTCATCCAGCCCAGGCCGGACCACAGGGCGGTAATACCACCGATGCCGAACATGGCGCCGCGCTGATCCACGGCCGTCTGCAGGACCTCGTTGAGGGTATCGCCCAGGTCGCCGTCCACGGCGTTGGTGATTTGGTCCTGGACCTGCTCGAACAGGTCCGGGCGGTTGGCCAGCACGGCGGCGACTGCGGCCATGGCCAGCATGAGGATCGGGAACATGGCCAGCACCGAGTAGTAGGTAATGCCGGCGGCGAACTGGTTGCCGCCCTCCGCGGAATAGCGCTCCTGCATGCGCATGGTGCGCTCAACAATCCGGGACTTGTCTCGCAGCTTGTCTACGGCGCCGGGTTCATCCTGGCGGGTGCGCTCGATGCCGTACTGGTCGGTGTTCTCGCGGCGCGAGGTGGTCTTGGCTGCCACGACGGGCTCTCCTCTTGGGTTCGGGGACGGGCTTGATTGCGGGCTAAGTTATTTCCTGCGGCTGACTTGACAGCTTAACCGTAATTGCTTATCGGCGCGCAGGCAGGAAACCTACCTTGGCGTAGACGTCGTCTACCAGGGGCTGGGCCACTTCAGAGGCGCGCTCGGCGCCGCGGGCCAGGATCCGCTCGATCTCGGCCGGGTCCGCCATTAGCTCGTCGAAGCGCGCCTTCAGCGGGGTGGTGAACGCCTCTAGGGCGTCGGCGGTATCCACCTTCAGGTGACCATAGCCCTTGCCGGCGTAAGACCCCACCAGCTCGTCGATGGCCATGCCAGTCAGCGCGGACTGGATGGCCAGCAGGTTGGATACGCCCGGCTGGGTCTCGCGGTCGAAGGCCACCACGCCCAGGTCGTCCGTCACAGCCGACTTGATGCGCTTGGCCGAGGTCTTCGGCGGATCCAGCAGGTTGATAATCCCCTTCGGGTTGTCGCCCGACTTGGACATCTTCGCCGTCGGCTCCTGCAGGTCGTAAATCTTGGCAGAGCCCTCCGGGATGAAGGCCTCCGGCATGCGGAAGGTCTCGCCGTACTTGCCGTTAAAACGCTCCGCCAGGTTGCGGGTCAGCTCCAGGTGCTGGCGCTGGTCCTCGCCCACCGGCACGTAGTGCGGCGAGTAGAGCAGGATGTCCGCGGCCATGAGCACCGGGTAGGTAAACAGGCCCACGGAGGTCCGCTCCGAGCCCTGCTTGGCGGACTTGTCCTTGAACTGGGTCATGCGGGAGGCCTCGCCGAAGCCGGTCAGGCACTGCAGGACCCAGGTCAGCTCCGCATGGGCGGGCACGTGCGACTGCACGAAGAGGGTGGACTTGTCCGGGTCAATGCCCAGCGCGATAAGCTGCGCGGCCCCGGCCAGGGTGCGCTGGCGCAGCTCCTCCGGGTTCTGCTCAACGGTAATGGCGTGCAGATCCGGGATGAAGTAGAACGCGTCGTGGTTGTTCTGCAGCTCGATCCACTGCTTCAACGCTCCCAAGTAATTGCCCAGGTGGTAGGAATCCGCCGTGGGTTGGATGCCGGATAGTACTCGGGTGGTCGCGGCCTCGGCCGCGTTCGCGTTCTGATCAGTCATGGCTCAAGTGTAATCCCTGTTACCCCCGCCCGGGTCACGACGCCCCCTCCCGGGCGCGACACCCGCGCCGCCCGCCGGCCGGAAGCAGGCACGAACAAGCACCGCCGGGCATGCCAGCGGCAAAACCACCGGGTATGAAAAACCGCCGGGCAACGCGGTGCCTGGCGGTTGGGTTTTTGGTTAGAAAGCTTAGAGCTTGCGGCTGGTGGGGCTCTTGACGTCCATCAGGACGGCCCAGCCGGCCACCATGAACGCGCCGCCGATGCCCATCGTGATGGTCGGGAGCAGGAAGGCAAAGCTCGGGCCCATCACGGTCCACCACCAGATACCGAGTGCCAGCAAGACAGCACCGAGCACGAAGTAAATGATTGCGCGCGCCATAGTTTCTATTAACTCCAAGTTTTCCGGGAAATATTGTGCGTGCCATAGTCTAGCACCCGGGCACGCAGATTGCCTTAATCGTTCTGCTCCCACTGCCCCTCATCCGGGCGGCTGCGCCGCGGCAGGCCGCCCTTCGGCAGGCGCGGCCACTTGGCTTTGGGCTTGGGCTTTTTGGGCGCCGCGGCTTGGCGCTTCGGATCCGGCTTGGCGTGCCGGGTGGGCTGGGCGGCCTTGCGGGGGCGCTGGATGACCCACTGCTGCTGCGGATCGCGGTCCCGGTTGCCACGGGCGTGCTTGCCGGTCTGGCGATTGACCGAGGTGTAGGCGGAGGCGTCGAAGCGCAGGCTCCGGCCGCTGGTCAGGCTGCCGGCGCGGCGCTTCATCGAGCGCGCCCCGTCGCGCACCAGGCGGGCGGACAGGCGCAGGCGCGGGTCGATGGGCTGCTCGGCGCCCTTGTATTCGAAAACCGGTAGGCCGCGCTTGGAGTAGATGGCCCACAGGCGGGCGCAGAAGCCGAAGATGACGGTGGCGATAGCGGTGATCTCTACGCTCAGGCCGACCTCCAGCAGCAGCATGTAGACCGCGGTGGCGGCCAGGGAGATGGAGGCGTAGAACTCGCCGGAAAAGACCAGCGGCACGCGGTCGGAGAGCAGGTCGCGCAGGATGCCGCCGAAGACGCCGGAGATGATAGCGGCGACCGAAGCGATGACGAAGCCGTGCCCCAGGTTGAGCGCGGCCTGCGTACCCAGCACCGAAAAGACCGCCAGGCCGAGCGCGTCCAGGATCAAAAATAGGTGCCGGAAGTAGTGCATCAAAAACGACATCCACACCGTAAGAAGTGCCGCTACCAGCACGAAGACGAGGTATTTGGGCTGGCCCACCCAGGTCAGCGGGTAGTCGTCGAGCACCATATCGCGCACCGTGCCCCCGCCCAAGGCCGTAATGGCGGCCAGCAGGGTCACGCCGAAGAGGTCGAGTTTTTGCCGCCCGGCGGACAGCGCGGCCGTCATCGCTTCGGCGGTGATTCCGATGATGTAGAGGACGCTAAACAGTGGGGTCAATCTGTTCTCCCGCCGTTTCTTAGGCGTAGGTCACCAGCAGTGGGGAGTGGTCCGACCAGCGCTGTTCCACCGTGGGCGCCTTATCCACGCGGCTAGACTGGGCGCGGTCCAGCATTGCCTGGGTGGCGGCTTGGTAGTCGATGCGCCAGCCCGCGTTGTTGTTGAAGGCCTGGCCGCGGTAGGTCCACCAGGTGTACGGGCCGTCCTGCTCCGGGTCTGGGTGCAGGCGCCGGTCGACGTCGAACCACGCCGGTTCCTCGGCCGCGGCCCAGACCTCGCCGCCCGGGTAGTCCACTACCCCGCGCCAGTCGCCCAGGCCGGCCTTGTCCTGCGGGGTGGGATCCGGGAAACTGCCGAAGACGTGGTCCATAAAGGCGCGCTCCTCCGGCAGATGGCCGGAGACCTTCTCGTTGGGCTTGTTGTTCTTCAGGTCCTGGGAGCGGTGGCAGATATTCCAGTCGCCGCCGATGACCATCTGCGGGTAAGTTTCCGCGCGCTCGGCCAGGACCTCAGAGAACTGCCCCAGGAAGCGGTACTTCTGGTCCTGCTTGGCCGTGCCAGTGTCTCCGCTCGGTAGGTAGAGCGAGGCCACGCGCAGGGCGCTGCCGCCAGCGGCGGCCGCCGGGTCCTCGACGGTGGCCTCGATCCAGCGCCCGGAGTCGCCGAAGGTGCCCAGCCCGACCACGACGTCGCGCAGCGGGGTGCGGGACAGAATACCCACCCCGGCCCGGCCCTTGGTGCCTGGGTCCAGGGACTCGGCCATCACCAGGTGCCAGCCGGCCTCCAGGGCTGGGGCCAGGGCCTTTTCGGCCTGGGTCTGAGAGGCCCGCACCTCTTGCATCAGCACCACGTCAGCATCAGTTTCTTGCAGCCAGGCGTTCATGCCCGGGTTGTTCTCATTGCGCTGTTTGCAGGCCGCGCGGATGCCGTTGACGTTGACGGTGGCGATGGTAAAGCTCATGCTGCAAAGCTTAACGCGCGCGCTGCGCGAGCGCCCAGATGCCCACGGCAATGGCGGCGAGCACCGCGCCTGCCAGCGCCGGGGAGCCGTAGCCCCACCCCGCGCCGACCACGGCCCCGCCCAGGGCGGCGCCGGCCGCGTTGGCGGTGTTCAGCGCGGACTGGTTGAGCGCGGCGGCCAGGGTCTGAGCCTTGCCCGCGTAATCCAGCAGGCGCACCTGCAGCAGCGGCTGCAGCGCCATGCCGAAAACGCCGATGCACATAAACGTCACGATGGCCGGCACCACCGCGGTGGAGGCGAAGTAGAAGGCCAACAGGGAGATGCACAGCAGCCCGACGCAGAGCACCAGGCCGCGCTCGACGTTCCAGTCGGCCAGCCGGCCGCCCAGCCAGTTGCCGGCGGTCATGCCTAGGCCGAAGAGCATGAGGATGAGCCACATCCAGCCCGCACCCAGCCCGGCGCGCTCGGTCATCACCCAGGTGATGTAGGTGTAGACGGCGAACATGCCGCCAAATCCCACCACGCCGATGGCCAGGGTCAGCCACACCTGGCGGTTGGCCAGGGCGGAGAACTCGGTGCGCAGGGAGGTCGCCGGCATGAGCGTCATGTGCGGCATGACCACCCACAGCAGGGCCAGGGCCACTGCAGCCAGGCCGGCGACGATCCCGAAGGCGGTCTTCCAGCCGACGGCATCGCCCACGGCCTGGGCCGCCGGCACGCCGAAGATGGTGGCCACGGTCAGGCCGGTGACCACGAAGGCGAGCGCCCGGCCGCGCTCCTTGGGCGGGGACATCGACGCCGTGGACAGCATGGCTACGGAGAAATACGCCCCGTGCGGGATGCCGGCTAGAAAGCGCGCCCCAGCAGCACCGGGAAGGAGCCGGCCACCACGGACAGGGCGTTGCCGGCCACGATCACCGCCAGCAGGACGATGACCAGGCGCCGGCGCGGCTGCCGGGCCGTTAGCGCCGCCACGCCGGGCGCGCCGACCACCACACCCAGGGCGTAGGCAGAAATCACCGCGGAGGCCTGGTCCTCCGTCACTCCTAAGTCCCCGGCGATAAGCGGCAGCAGCCCCATCGCGGCGAACTCGGTGGTGCCCAGGGCGAACGCGCCCAGGGCCAGCGAGAGCATGACCACCTTCCGGCGGGCCGGGGTGATATCGGTTTGGACCGGCCGCGGGGGCGGGCCCGAGCCTTCGCGACAGCCTTAGCGACGAGGCCTCGCGGGTTTTAGCTGGCCTTTTTAGCGCGGGCTTTGGCGGCCTGCGTGATGAACCAGACGACGATGGCGCTTAGCGCTAGGCCCGCGCCGGCTAGAGCCGGGCTAGCGTAGCCGAGGCCGGCGCCGACCACGGCCCCGCCCAGCGCGGCGCCGGAGGCGTTGGCCAGGTTGAGCGCGGAGTGGTTGAGCGCGGCGGCGAGCGTTTGGGCATCGCCGGCAACGTCCATGAGCCGGATTTGCAGCGAGGGCACCAGGGAGGAGCCAAAAAAGCCGATGATGCCGAAGTTCAGCACGCCTAGCACCGGTGACTGGGAGGTGAAGTAGAAGGCCACGAGCACGACGGCGATCATCACCAGGGAGAACAGGATGCCCTTTTCCAGGTTGCGGTCGGCCAGGGTGCCGCCGAAATAGTTGCCGGCCACGTTGCCTATGCCGTAGGCCATGAGCACCAACCAGATAAGCGACGGGTCTAGGCCGGCGCGCTCGGTCATGGTCCAAGAGATATAGGTATAGACCGCGAACATGCCGCCGAAGCCGACGGTGCCCATCGCCAGCGTCAGCCAGACCTGGCTGCGGCCGAAGGCGCCCAGCTCCGTGCGCACGGACGTGGCCGGCATGCGGGTCATGTGCGGCATGAGGAACCACAGGGCCACCAGGGTGGCCACGCCGATAAGCGCGACCAGGAGGTAGGCCGCGTGCCAGCCGGCCGCCACGCCGAGCGCCTGGGCGGCGGGCACGCCGGCCACGGTCGCCACGGACAGCCCCATGCCCACCAGGGCCACGGCCTTGCCGCGCTTGCCGGCCGGGGCCATCGAGGCCGCGGCTAGGCCGGCGACGGAGAAATACGCGCCGTGTGGCAGGCCCGCGATGAAGCGGGCGGCCAGCAGCAGCGGGTAGTTGGCAGCCACCACGGACAGGGCGTTGCCCAGGGTGAAGGCAATCATCAGCAGGATGAGCAGCCGGCGGCGCGGCGTGCGCCCGGTGACCGCGGTAATCAGCGGCGCTCCTACCACCACGCCCAGCGCGTACGCCGAAATGGCGTGGCCGGCCTGGTCCTCGGTAATGCCGAAGTCGTCCGCGATGAGCGGTAGCAGGCCCATGGAGACGAACTCCGTGGTGCCGATCCCGAATCCACCCAGCGCCAGTGCGACCATGACCACGCGGCGGCGGAGCTCAGAAATCTCGGTCTGCCGCGGCTTCGGCTGGCGGCGAAGGGCCCGCCCGGGCTGTCGCTTCTGGGGTTCTGACTGGTTGCGCATCGGACTTAGAGTACGCCGCGCCAAATATATTCGCACGTCAGCGCCATATTCCCGTGAACTTTCCAACGCGCACACGTGACGGGTGATATAGATCACCCTATTGCGGCTGGGTTACACCCGCCCCTGCCACTAAAGTAGGTAAGCCTAAACAAGCACCACCTAGGAGGTTCCCGCCCATGAGCAACTCTCATCTCCCCTCTGCCACCCGTCGCCGCGCCCTCACCGGCCCCGCCCGCACCGCCGCAGCCCTCGCCACCGCCGCCTGCCTGTCCTTCGGGCTGGTGGCCTGCTCCAGCGGGGATGAGTCCGGCAGCGACTCGTCAGCGCACTCGGCCTCCGGGGATAGCGCGGCCAACGACGCCGACGCGGAGCAATTCCCCACCACCGTCACCCACGCCTTCGGCGAGACCACCATCGAGCACCCCCCGCAGCGCGTGGCCACCGTCGGCTGGTCCAACCAAGAGGTCCCGCTCGCCCTCGGCATCGTGCCCGTCGGCATGGCCAAGGTCACCTGGGGCGACGACGACAACGACGGCACGATGCCCTGGGTCAAGGACAAGATCGACGAGCTCGGCGGCGAGCAGCCCGAACTCTTCGACGAGACCGACGGCATCCCCTTCGAGCAGGTCGCCGACACCCAGCCGGACGTTATCCTGGCCGCCTACTCCGGCCTGACCCGGGAGGACTACGAGACCCTGTCCAAGATCGCCCCGGTGGTCGCCTACCCCGACATCCCCTGGGCGACCTCGCTAGAGGACATGGTCACCCTGAACTCCCAGGCGCTGGGCAAGCCTAACCAGGGCCGCGAGCTCCTGGAGAATCTGGATTCGCAGGTCGACGCCGCACTCGAGAAATACCCGAAACTTAAGAAGACCAAGCCGCTGTTCACCGCCTTCGGGGGTGCGTCCGACAAGTCGAAGATCGGCTTCTACACCACTGGGGATACCCGCATGGGCTTCCTCACAGACCATGGTTTCGAGGCGCCGCAGATCGTCAAGGATCACTCAGAAAACACCGAAAGCTTCTGGGAGGAAGTCTCGGCTGAAAACCCCGAGCAGTTCGAGGACGTCGACTTCCTCATCGCCTACTCCTCCGGCAACGCGGACGAGGACGCCAAGGCCATCGAGGACATGCAGAAGGATCCGCTGCTGTCGAAGATCCCGGCCGTCCGCGACGGCCGCATCGCCCTGCTGCCCGACGGCCCGCTGGGAGCGGCCGCTAACGAGTCCCCGCTGGCCCTGCCACCGACCATCGACGACTACTTCCGAATTCTGAATGACGCCGTTGAAAATTAAAAACTCCGCTATTGTCGCCCTGCTGATCCTCGCCGCCGTCGCGGCGGCGGTCAGCTCCGTCATGTTCGGGGCCCGTTCCATCGGCGTCGCCGACGCCCTGGACGCCCTCCGCGGCCTATCCGCCACCCCGGAGCAGGCGGTGGCCTATACCCGCCTGCCGCGCACAGTCATGGCGCTAGTGGTGGGGGCGGCCCTTGCCGTCAGCGGCACCACCTTACAAGCCGTCACCCGCAATCCCCTGGCCGATCCGGGAATCTTCGGGGTTTTGTCCGGCGCGTCCTTGGCCGTCGTCATCGGCATCGCCTTCGGCGGGTTGGCGAGCGCGCTCGGCACCATGGTGGTGGCCATCATGGGCGCTTTCGCCGCCGCTGTCTTCGTCTACGCGATCGGCTCCTTGGGGCGCGGTGGGGCCACCCCACTCAAGCTCGCCCTGGCCGGGGCGGCCACCGCGGCAGCCTGCTCCGGGCTGGTCAGCGCCATCCTGCTGCCACGCACCGACGTCATGGACCGCTTCCGCTTCTGGCAGATCGGTTCCGTGGGCGGTGCCCAGTGGGACCTGCTCGGAATAGCGGCCCCGCTGCTGATGCTGGGCCTGCTGATCGTCGTGATACACACGGGCGGGCTCAATGCCTTGGCTCTCGGCGACGACGTGGCCACGGGGCTCGGCGTCAAGGTGCTGCGCACCCGCCTGCTGGCTACCGTCGGCGCCGTCGTCCTGTGCGGTACCGCCACGGCCCTAGCCGGGCCCGTCAGCTTCGTCGGCCTCATCGTCCCGCACGTCCTGCGGTTGCTCATGGGCCCCGACAACCGCTGGCTAGTTCCCGCGACGGCCCTAGCGGGAGGAGTGTTGCTGACGGTGGCCGATACCGTGGGGCGGCTTGTCATCCGCCCCGAGGAACTCGCCGTCGGCATCATCACCCCACTCATTGGCGCTCCGCTGTTCATCTGGATTGTCCGTGAAGTCAAGGTGCGTGAGCTCGCATGACAAAGCTTTCTTACCCCGCGCTCAGCGCCGACCGGCTGCGCGCCCAGCGCAACCGCCGCCGCGCCCGCTACGCCGTGGCCCTGGCATTACTGGGCATCGCTGTGCTTGCACTGTGGTGGATAACCCTCATGGTGGGTGAGACCACCTACTCGGCCGGGGAGATCCTGCGCGTCCTACGCGGGCAGACGGTCCCGGGCGCTTCCTTCACGGTCGGTGACCTGCGCCTGCCGCGGGCTACCGCGGCGGTCGCGGCGGGAATCGCCTTCGGCATCGGCGGCGCCACCTTCCAGACCCTGCTGCGCAACCAGCTGGCCTCCCCGGACATCATTGGCATATCCGCCGGGGCCTCGGCCGCCGGGATCACCACGATAACCTTCCTTCACCTGTCACAGACGGCCACCTCCGCCATCGCGCTGATGGCCTCACTGGCGGTCGCACTCATCATCTACCTCACCAGCCTGAAGTCGGGTTTTTCGGGCACGCGTCTCATTCTCATCGGCATCGGCTTTGCCGCCCTCCTCCAGGCCTGGGTCAACTACGCGCTGTCCCAAGCCGCCGCGTGGGATCTGAACACCGCCACCCGCTGGATTACCGGCTCCCTCAACAACATGAGCTGGGAACGCGGCCTGCCCCTGCTGGTCGTGGTCGCCGTCGTCGCCCCCGGCATGCTGGTGCTTTCCCACGTGCTCAACCTACTGGCCTTAAACGACGAGATAGCCATTGGTTTTGGCCTGCGCGTCAACCTCTCCCGCGTGCTACTCATCCTAGGTGCGGTCACGCTGGTTTCCGTGGCCACCGCGGCCACCGGACCCATCGCTTTCCTGGCCTTCATGTCCGGTCCCATCGCCAGCTGGCTGGTCCCGCGCGGCTTCCCCGTGCTGGCTCCCGCCGCCCTCGTCGGCGCGGTACTGGTGCTGGCCGCGGACCTAGCGGGCCAGCTTTTCTTCGGAACCCGCTACCCCGTGGGGGTTATCACCGGCGTGCTGGGCGCGCCCTTCTTAATCCTCGTTCTTATCCGATCCCACCGCTAAACCGATCCCTGCGTTAGGAAAGTCATGACCGCTCAATTACACGCCCGCGACCTCCGCCTCGATTACGGGCACGGCACCGTCTTAGACGGCCTCGAGGTCAAGCTCACCCCCGGCGCGATTACCTCCATCGTCGGCCCCAACGGCTGCGGCAAGTCCACCCTATTGCGCTGCCTGTCCCGGCTACTGGCGCCGACCTCCGGGTCGGTTTACTTAGACGGGCACGACATCAGCTCCCTGCCCACCAAGCAGCTGGCCCGTCAGCTGGGCCTGCTGCCGCAGTCGCCGGTCGCCCCGGACGGGATCGTCGTAGCAGATCTCGTGGGCCGCGGGCGCACCCCGCACCAGGGGCTGCTCGGCCACTGGTCGCAGGAGGACTACCGGATAGTTGCCGAGTCCCTGGAGGCCACCGGCACCGCCGCACTGGCCGAGCGCGCCGTCGACGAGCTTTCCGGCGGTCAGCGCCAGCGCGTCTGGATCGCCATGGCCCTGGCGCAGCGCACCGGCATCCTGCTGCTGGACGAGCCGACCACCTACCTCGACGTCAAGCACCAGCTGGAGGTCCTCGACCTGCTCACCGACCTCAACCGGGACAACGGCACCACCATCGTCATGGTCCTCCACGACCTCAACCTCGCCGCCCGCTACTCGGACGAGCTGGTGGCGGTCTCCGACGGCGACGTCTACTCCCACGGCACGCCGACGGAGGTCATTACCCCCGAGTCCGTCCGGCACGTCTTCGGCATCGACTGCCAGGTCATCACCGACCCGGTCTCCGGTACCCCGGCCGTAATGCCCATGGGCCGGCACCACGTCCCAGAGCACCCAACCAAAGAGCAACCGCGTTAAAGTGCACTAGCCCTACACCGCCTACTCCATCGAGGTTCTTAGAGGTCTACCCCATGCCATTTCTGCCTTTCCTCGCCCGGGTCCGGGCCAGCCGGCGCATTAGCCCCAATTTCCAGCGCGTGACCTTGTCCGGCCTGGCGGACATGGGCCCGGCCGGTCCGATCCGGGACCTGCGCATCAAGCTCATCATCCCCGGCCCCGAGCCGCTGACCGGTTTCGCGGGCGCGGCGGACTGGTTCGCCACCTGGCGCGGCCTCGATCCCCGCGTGCGCGGGGACATGCGCACCTATTCCATTCGCGCCCGCCGCGGCGACGAGGTCGATATTGACTTCGCCCTGCACCCCGGTGCAAACCCCGGCCCCGCCTCCGCGTGGGCCGCGTCCTGCCAGCCCGGCGATACGCTGTGGCTGATAGGGCCGACGGCGGATGATTCCACCGGGGCCGGCATCGAATTCCGGCCCGGAAACAGCGAGCGCGCCTTGCTCTTCGGCGACGAGACCGCCCTGCCCGCCATCGCCCGCATCCTCGACGAGTGGCCCACCGGCCTGGCCGGCCACGCCTTCTTCGAAGTGCCCTCCGCCGCCGATGCCGAGGCCCAGTCCCGCGACATCGCGCTGCCCGACCGGGTTAAGTTAACGTGGCTGGTCCGGGAAAACGCCCCGCGCGGGAGCCTGCTCACCGACGCGCTGCGGCAGTCGGCCGCCGCAGGGTCAGGAAAGACTGCGGAACAAAAGGCAGAAACGGAAGAAAAGACTACAGGGGCGGATAGGCCGGCTGACGCGAGAGAAGATCGCAGCGCCACTGACTCCGACGGGGGCGCCACTCTGGTGTGGGAGACACCCCAATTTTCGGCGTCGGGCGAAGCTCTCCCGCCCGCGGGCCCGGCGTTGCGCGATTATTACTGGATCGCCGGGGAATCGGGTGCGGTGACCAGCATGCGGCGCTACTTGGTGAAGGAATGCGGCATCGACCGGCGGCAGGTGTCTTTTATGGGGTACTGGCGCCTGGGCCGGGCAGGTTCCTAGAAATCCATAGAATTCGGCGCTGGTGCGGGGTAAACTGGCTCAAGCTGTACTTTAGTTAACCGACACTACGCAAGAGGAGATACTTACCTTGGCTAAAATCATGTGGACTCGCACCGATGAAGCGCCGCTGCTGGCGACCTACTCGTTCAAGCCGGTCGTCGAGGCCTTCGCCTCCACCGCCGGGATCGACGTCGAGACCGCGGATATCTCCCTGGCTGGCCGCATTGTCGCCCAGTTCCCGGAGCGCCTGACCGACGAGCAGAAGCAGGACGACGCCCTGGCCCAGCTCGGTGCCCTGGCCAAGCGCCCGGAAGCCAATATCATCAAGCTGCCAAACATCTCCGCCTCCCTGGTCCAGCTGAAGAAGGCCATCGCGGAGCTGCAGGCCGCCGGCTACGACCTGCCGGACTACCCGGACAACCCATCGACCGACGAGGAAAAGGACATCGCGGCCCGCTACGACTCCGTCAAGGGCTCCGCCGTGAACCCGGTGCTGCGCGAGGGCAACTCCGACCGCCGCGCCCCGGAGGCCGTGAAGAACTTCGTCAAGAAGCACCCGCACCGCATGGGCGAGTGGTCCGCTGATTCCAAGACCAACGTCGCCACCATGTCCGACGGCGACTTCCGCCACAATGAGAAGTCGGTCATCATCGACGGCGAGGACTCCCTGACCATCAAGCACACCGCCGCGGACGGCACCGAGACCGTCCTGCTGGACGGCCTGAAGGTCCAGGACAAAGAGGTCATCGACGGCACCTTCATGTCCGCCAAGGCCCTGGACGAGTTCCTGCGCGCCCAGGTCGCGCGCGCCAAGGAAGAGGGCGTTCTGTTCTCCGCGCACCTGAAGGCCACCATGATGAAGGTCTCCGACCCCATCATCTTCGGCCACGTCGTGCGCGCCTTCTTCGCCGACGTCTACGACAAGTACGGCGAGGAGCTGCTGGCCGCCGGCCTGAACGGCGAGAACGGCCTAGGCGCCATCTACGACGGTCTGGAGAAGCTGGACAACGGCGCAGAGATCAAGGCCGCTTTCGACGCCGCCTACGAGGCCGGCCCGGACCTGGCCATGGTCAACTCCCACAAGGGCATTTCCAACCTGCACGTGCCCTCCGACGTCATCATCGACGCCTCGATGCCGGCCATGATCCGCACTTCCGGCCACATGTGGAACAAGAACGATGAGGAGCAGGACACCCTGGCCGTCATCCCGGATTCCTCCTACGCCGGCGTCTACCAGGCGGTCATCGAGGACTGCAAGGCCAACGGCGCCTTCGACCCGACCACCATGGGCACCGTCCCGAACGTCGGCCTGATGGCCCAGAAGGCCGAGGAGTACGGCTCCCACAACAAGACCTTCAAGTCCCCGGCCGACGGCAAGATCGAGGTCCTCAACACCGCCGGCGACGTCCTGATCTCCCACGACGTTGAGGCCGGAGACATCTGGCGCGCCTGCCAGACCAAGGACGCCCCGATCCAGGACTGGGTCAAGCTGGCCGTCAACCGCGCCCGCCTGTCCGGCATGAAGACCATCTTCTGGCTGGACCCGGAGCGCGGCCACGACGCCAACCTGATCTCCCTGGTGGAGAAGTACCTGGGCGACCACGACACCGAGGGCCTGGACATCGAGATTATGGATCCGGTGGCCGCTACCAAGATCTCCGTGGAGCGCATCCGCCGCGGCGAGGACACCATCTCCGTGACCGGTAACGTCCTGCGTGACTATAACACCGACCTCTTCCCGATCCTGGAGCTGGGCACCTCCGCTAAGATGCTCTCCGTCGTCCCGCTGATGGCCGGCGGCGGCCTCTTCGAGACCGGTGCGGGCGGCTCCGCCCCGAAGCACGTCCAGCAGGTCGAGGAAGAAAACCACCTGCGTTGGGACTCCCTGGGCGAGTTCCTGGCCCTCGCCGAGTCCTTCCGCCACGAGCAGCAGTCCAACGGCAACGAAAAGGCCGGCGTGCTGGCCGCCGCCCTGGACCGCGCCACCGAGCGCCTGCTGAACGAGGGCAAATCCCCGTCCCGCAAGGTCGGCGAGATCGACAACCGCGGCTCCCACTTCTTCCTGGCCGCCTTCTGGGCCGACGAGCTGGCTAACCAGGCCGACGACTCCGAGCTGGCCGAGAAGTTCGCCGCCGTCACCAAGGAGCTGAACGAGCAGGCCGACGAAATCGCTCAGGCTCTGCTGGACGTTCAGGGCTCCCCGGCAGATCTGGGCGGCTACTACCTGCCGGACGAGGCCAAGACCACCTCCGTCATGCGCCCGGTCGACAAGTACAACCAGATCATCGACGGCCTGAAGGCTTAACCACTTCGCCTTCTCCGCCTAGCGCGCACTAAGCCCCAGGGCTCCCCGGGGCTTTTCGCATGCCTGGGGTCTAAAACCGGGTCGCCCGGCTTCCCACCCCAAGCAGCACCGGAGTCCCAGGCCGGCTTCCCAAGCCGGATTCCCCCGCCGGGAAGCCGGCTTTGCCGTTATCCTGAAGGGCATGGATATAGGCACCCACGACCGTGAATTCGACATCGTCCTGTTTGGCGCGACCAGCTTTGTCGGCGCCACCACCGCGCGCTACCTGGTGGACTGCCACCCCGAGCTGAAGATCACCGTGGCCGGCCGCAACGCGGACAAGCTCGCCGCGTTAGACCTAGGCTTGGAGACCATCGTCGCCGACGCGAAGGACGCCGCGGCTATCGACGCCATGGTCCAACGCACCGCGGTGCTGATTTCGACGGTGGGGCCGTATACCCGCTACGGCGACGAGGTCGTGCGCGCCTGCGCCCAGTATGGCACCCACTACGTGGACCTGTGCGGCGAGGCCCTGTTCATCCGCCGCACCATCGACCAGTGGCACGCCACCGCCCAGGAAACCGGGGCCAAGATCGTACCGTCGTGCGGCTTCGACTCGGTGCCGTCCGATATGGGCATGTTCCACCTGTTTAGCTCCGCCGGCTACCCGGAGTTCGCGGAGGTGACCATGGCGGTCGAGCACCTCCAGGGCGGGCTGTCCGGCGGGACCATCGACTCGATGCGTGCGGTCAGCAAGGACGCCAAGGAAATGCCCAAGGGCGGGGCCATTCTCCACAGCCCGCACTCGCTGTCCCCGGACCACAAACAGGAGCCGGATCTGGGGCCCGAGCCGGACCTGGTGGTCGATTTCGACGAGCTGCTGCAGCAGTGGGCCGGGCCGTTTTTCATGGCCATGTTCAACACCCGCGTAGTCCGCCGCAGCAACTCCCTGCTGGGGCACGCCTACGGGCCCATGCGCTACCGCGAGGTCATCCCCACGGGCACGGGGCTTGCGGGCAAGTTCAAGGCGAACCTGCTCAAGGCCGTCACCGCCGCCGGATTCGCCATCATCATGGTGGACAAGCTGCGCCGGCCGCTGTCCCATTTCATCCCGGAGCCGGGCGAGGGCCCGAAAGACATCGACGCCGGCGGCTTTATCATCTCCCACACGGGTCTGACCACCGACGGCGCGCTGCACACCTCCCGCGTGGCCGCCGACGGCGATCCCGGGTACAAGACCACCGCCATGATGCTGGCCGAGGCGGCCGTCACCCTGGCCACCCAGCCCGACGATCTGCCCGAGACCACCGGCGTACTCACGCCGGCCACCGGCCTAGGCCAGCCGTACCTGCGCGCGCTGCAGGCCCACGGCATGCGTTTTAGCTAAGCCTGGCTACGGGCTCACTAGGACGCTGGAAATACACAAAATACATAAAGTACACATCCATACACAACGAACTCTGCTATTTAGCGCACCAAAGCCCGAAATAACTTGGGCAGCTGGTTCACGAGCCAGCGTCATCCGACCTCTCAGCTAAAGATCGACGTTTCCTGGCAGTTATGTCCCTTGATGATGGCCCCTCGGAAATAATCGACGTCGCCAACCGGTTAAGAGTCAGCGTGCAACAAGCGTATAACTACCGGAAGCGGCTAGTTGACGCGGACATGGTCACGGCAGGCCGCGGAACAACGAAATTTTCCCTCCCTATCTTCAGGACTATTTACGCGAACACGTGGTTGCTGAATTACTCGACTAACGCTGCGGCCCGCAGCCAGGCCGCGTGGACTCGGTCATCGCCGTTTTCTTCCGGATGGAAGCTCAGCGCGGTGACGGCCTCGGCGCGCACGCCCACGACGACGGGTTCGCCGTCCGGGCCGGGCACGCGGGAAAGCACCTCCACGCCCTCGCCCACGCGGGTGACAATCGGCGCGCGGATGAAGCTGGCGTCGACGGTCAGGCCCGCGCCCACGGGCACGGCCTGCTCCGCGGAGTGGCGCTGGGAGCCGAACGCATTGCGGCGCACGGTCACGTCCATAACCCCCAGAGCCTGCTGCCCCGGGGCGGGGTTGTCCAGCTCCCGGGCACAGTAGATGAGCCCGGCGCAGGTGGCCAGGGTGGGCAGGCCGCCGCCGATGGCCGCGGCCAGTGGTCCTGCCAGGTCGAAGGTGCGGGCCAGCTTGTCGATGACGGTGGACTCGCCGCCCGGGATGACTATCCCGTCGAGGCCGTCCAAGTCCCGCGGCATCCGCACCCGGCGGGTATCCGCCCCGAGGCCGTCCAGGATTTCCAGGTGTTCTTCCACCCCACCCTGCAGGGCGAGTACGCCAATGCGCATGTGGGGCTTACCAGCCGCGCTCGGCCAAGCGGTGCGGGGCCGGGACGTCGGCGACGTTCAGGCCGACCATGGCCTCGCCCAGGTTGCGGGAGACCTCGGCCAGCACAGCCGGGTCGTCGTAGGCGGTGGCGGCCTTGACAATGGCGGCGGCGCGCTTGGCCGGCTCGCCGGACTTGAAGATGCCGGAGCCGACGAAGACGCCCTCGGCGCCCATCTGGCGGACCAGGGCCGCATCGGCCGGGGTAGCCACGCCGCCGGCGACGAAGAGAACCACCGGCAGGGAGCCGGTCTCGGCGACCTCGGCGACCAGGTCGTAGGGGGCCTGCAGCTCCTTGGCGGCGACGTAGAGCTCGTCGCGGTCCAGGTTGCGCAGGCGGGCGATTTCGCCCTTGATGGTGCGCAGGTGGCGCACGGCCTCGGAGACGTCCCCGGTGCCGGCCTCGCCCTTGGAGCGGATCATGGCCGCGCCCTCGGTAATGCGCCGCAGGGCCTCGCCCAGGTTGGTGGCGCCGCAGACGAAGGGGACGTCGAAGTCCCACTTGTTGATGTGGTTGGTGTAATCCGCCGGGGAGAGCACCTCGGACTCGTCGATGAAGTCCACGCCCAGCTCCGCCAGAATCTGGGCCTCGACGAAGTGGCCGATGCGCGACTTGGCCATCACCGGGATGGACACGGCGCCCACGATGCCGTCGATAAGGTCCGGGTCGGACATGCGGGCCACGCCGCCCTGGGCGCGGATATCGGCAGGCACACGCTCGAGCGCCATGACGGCGCTGGCGCCGGCGTCCTCGGCGATCTTGGCCTGCTCCGGGGTCACCACGTCCATGATGACGCCGCCCTTGAGCATGTCCGCCAGGCCGCGCTTGACGCGGGTGGTCGCGGTCTGGGCGCCGGCCGGGGCCTGTGCGTTCTGCTTAGCGTTCTTCTGGGTTTCAGTCATGGCCTACATCCAACCCCGCCCAAGTGGTTTATGACAAGAGCCACTTTTGGCGTGTTGAAATGGACCACTTACTATGGATTTTTATGCACACCCTGCCCCTGCCCGCCCGGATCGCCGCTGAGCTGCGCGAGCAGATCACCCACGGCGTCTACCGGCCGAAAGAGAAGCTGCCGTCCACCCGCGCCCTGGCCCACCGACTGGGGGTAGCCAGGGGCAGCGTGGTCACCGCCTACGAGCAACTCATCGCCGAAGGCTACCTCGTGGGCCAGCACGGCTCCGGCACCCGCGTGCACCCGGATATAAGCCCCGCTCCCCCGCGGCCCGCCCCGGCGCAACCAGCGCCCGAGGAGAAGGCCGCGCTGCTGCAGCTGACCCCGGGGCTGCCGGATACTGCGCGCCTTATCACCCCCGCTTGGCGGGCGGCGTGGCGCTCCGCGGCGGCCGGTGCCAGCCAGCTCACCGAGCAGGCCCCCGCCGGCTTGGCGGAGCTGCGCCGGGAGATCGCCGCGCACCTGCGCCACATGCGCGGGCTCAACGTGGATCCCGCCCGCATCATGGTCACCGCCGGGGCCCGCGAGGGCTTGGGCCTCTTGCTGCGCGCGGTGGGCGGGCGCTTGCGCGTCGGCGTGGAATCCCCGGGATACCCCAGCCTGCGCCAGATCCCGCCGGCCCTGGGGCATGCGCTCGTGGAACTGCCCACCGATGACCACGGCCTGCGGGTGCCCACCGGGCTCCCCGGCGGCGGGCTCGACCTGGCGCTTATCACCCCGAGCCACCAGTACCCCTACGGCGGCTCCCTGCCGGCCGCCCGCCGGACCGAGCTGGTCGCCTTCGCCCGCCGCCACGACGTCCTCCTGGTCGAGGACGACTTCGACTCGGAGCTGCGCTATGCCGGCCAGCCGCTGCCGGCCCTGGCCGCGCTGGGCCCAGAACAGGCCGTCCTGCTGGGCACGTTCTCCTCGGTGATTTCGCCTTCCATCGCGTGCGGCTACCTGGTGGTCCCCGACCGGCTCATCGCCCCCATCCGCCAGGTGCGCGCGGTCACCGGGCAGCCGGTGGCGGCCATTACCCAGGCGGCCCTGGCGAAGTTTCTAGCCAGCGGGGAGCTGCGCCGGCACACCGGGCGCGTGCGGCGCGATTACCGGCGCCGCCGCGATCTGGTGGTCTCCGCGCTCGGCCCAGCCGTGCGCCCCATCAGCGGCGGCCTGCACGCCGTGGTCATCTGCACCCGGCCTGCCCGCGAGGTCGTGGCCGCGGCCGCCGAGCGCGGCCTCGCGGTGACCGCCCTGACCGACTACTGGGGCGGCACGGCGGCCGACAACGGAATCGTCATCGGTTTCGGGCACTTGAGCGACGCTGAGCTTGCTTCTGCCCTAAATGTTTTTCAGGAGATTCTCGGTCAATCCCCCGCGGACTAGCTCCACGATGCCCCTACCCCGTTACTTGGCCTGGCTTTGGTGGGCGTCCTTAAAGCCCTTGGAAAAGGTCCCCAGGCTCTCCATGAAGCCGCCCATGATGTCGATGGGCAGAGGGAACACGATCGTTGAATTCTGATCCGCCCCGAGCTCCAGCACCGTCTGCAGGTAACGCAGTTGGAGGGCAGCGGGGGCCTTCCCCAACTCGTCAGCAGCTTCCCGCAGCTCCCGAGAGGACTGCAACTCGCCGTGGGCGGAAATCACCTTGGCACGGCGTTCACGCTCTGCCTCCGCCTCGCGCGCCAAGGCCCGCTGCATCAGTTCGGGGATTTCCACGTCCTTGATCTCCACGATGCGAGTTACCACGCCCCAACGCTTGGTCTGCCCATTAATGATGTTGGCCAAGTCTTCATTGAGTTCCTCGCGGTGCGCCAGCAAGTCATCGAGATCCGCGCGGCCCAAGAGAGTACGCAGCGTAGTCTGCGCGATTTGGGAGGTCGCCACGGCGTAGTTCTCGACTTCGAGCACCGCCTTTACTGAGTCGGTCACCTCGAACATGACCACCGCGTTTACCCGGACGGAGACGTTGTCCTTGGTAATGATTTCCTGCGGCGGGATGGTTAAGGTCACGACCCTCTGGTCCACGCGCTCTAGCTTGTCGATGCCCGGCCACAGGAAATGCAGCCCAGGCTCCATCAGCGGCCGCAAGTGCCCGAAGCGGAAAGTCACGCCGCGTTCGTATTGCTTAATAACCTTGAACGAGTAGGCGGCGAAGGCCACGAGTAAGGCGATGACAATGCCAATGACAATTGGCCAGAATACAAATGCAGACATTAGTGTGTTTCCTTTTCCATGCCGGACTTCTTACGGTCCGAAGCGAATTTCGACTTTCCGTATTTCGACCCGTACCTGTCGATCTGTGCGGCCAGCTCGGCCTCTCGGTTATCGAGCTCAGGCACGACGATCTTGGGCGCGTTAGAGGGGGTCCGCCACAAATGCCGAGACAGCGGGTACACGCCAAGTGCGGAAATAACCAGCACGGTAGCCAAGATGATTAACACCTCAGACAGCGAATGGTTGGTAATCAAAGAGCACAGCGGCAGTAGGTAGCCCATGGCAGCGACAGCAAAAGCAATCCCGCGGTGGAAACGCCCCGCGTCAGAATGCGGCCACGGGTCTAGCTGGCGGGTGACCTCGCGGCCGTGGTGTGACACCGTGCAGGAATCCTTGACCGGGCAGGTATTGCAGACGGTCGGGTTTCCCCGGTACCGCATAACGCGGTTTTCGGGATCGAAGCTCGACGGCCACAACCATTGATCCTCAGGGCACTGCCACGCGTCATGTTCCGCCAAGTAACGAAAGGTTCCCGCCCGGTTCGCCATGGTGCGGTTCGACGTTTGCTTCGCCATCCCGTCAAAGGCCCAAGCAATGGCCACGAGGAAAATTCCATAGACCACTGCTAGTAGGGTGAAAATGCCAGGAGCTTCCATCACTTCCCTGCCCTAGTTCTTCTCGCCATCGGAGGGGGCGGAGTCGTGACTCGAATCGGACCGGTAGGTACCGCCCCACTTCGAGTTGTACTTCCCGCCCCAGTTGGTCTCCGACTCAAAGCCAGGGGACCACGGGCCTGCCGGTGCCGAATCACCGCGGCCGGAATTCGGAGACTCTTGTTCGACAAACGCACCGCGCTCATCGATATAGCCATAACGTCGACCGGCCACACGCCCACTGTCGTTCCCGGCACGGCGGGCATCAACACGTGCCTTGCCACCGGATACCAACCCGACCGACGAAGAGGTTCCAGGCGCGTGGGACGCGTCGTATTCTTCCTCCTCAGCAGTGACGATGCTAAAGAGCGGATCGGCAGGATGCTCTTCGACGGTCGGAATGTGCTTGTTGTACAGCACGCCCCGAAGCGCCGCGATCAAGAGCGGAATAATCCCGACGAGGAATAGGACGTCACCAGGCATACGCAGCCATTCCATGATGGCGTTGCCAGGTTCGGTGATATAACCCAGGGAACGAGCTTCCACGTAGCCAGATGCCACGGACTCATAGAGCTGGAGGACGCCCAGCGGCAGCAAGGAAATCACTACCATCCACAGCAATCCGAGGTTCTGCAGCCAGAAGGCCCAGGCCATCGCTTTTTCCGACCACTTGTCCGGCGGCGTGAGATAGCGCAGCGCGAAAACGGATAATCCGACAGCCAAGAAGCCGTACACGCCCATCATGGCGCCGTGGGCATGGTTAGCGGTCAGGGCAGTGCCAATTTCGTAGTAGGACACGATCGGCAGGTTGACTAGGAACCCGAAGATGCCGGCGCCAAGAAAGTTCCAGAAGCCCACAGCGACGAGGAACATCACGGCCCAGCGGTGCGGGAACGGGCGTTCGCCGGACGCGCGCTGGCGAGAGCCGAGCTGCATAAAGGTCCACGCCTCAACAGTCAGCAGGGTCAGCGGCACAACCTCAGCTGCTGAGAAGAAGGCACCCAGCGCCATGTGCTCGACCGGCGTTCCGGAGAAGTACAGGTGGTGCATGGTTCCCAGCACGCCGCCGGTGGAATAGAGAATCACGTCGAGGAAAATGATGCCCAACGCAATCTTTTCGCGGATAACGCCCAGCAGGACGAAGACGTAGGCGACCATGACCGTCGTGAAAAGCTCCAGGAAGTCTTCCACCCACAGGTGAACAACCCAAAAGCGCCAGAATTCAGCTACCGAAATATGCGTTTCCGAACCCGCCAGGTTACCCACTGCGTAAAACGCTGGGATGGCAATCCCCGCGTAGAAGAACAACCACGGCATGTTGGATTTGTGCTCGGTTTTCAGCCGGTTGCGCAGTTGCCGGAAGATGATCCCGATCCACACAAACATGCCGATGGTGAGCAGGATTTGGAAGAACCGCGGCAGGTCAAGGAATTCCCACTGCTGAGAGAACAGAGTTCCTTCCTCGATGTAGCCCATCGTGGACAGCCACTCAAACGCCATGGAGCCAAAGACGACGAACGCGATTGCTCCCAGTAGGAACCAGACCAACCAGTGCTGCCCCTTCGGCTCTTTCTTGCCGACGAATGACGACAGGAAGATGCCAGCAGCTAGCAATCCCCCGGCCGTCCAGAGGAGCGATAACTGCAGGTGCCACGTTCGGGACACGTTGTACGGGAGTAATTCCTGCAAAGGGATTCCAAAGAATCCCGTGAGCTCTGTTCGGTAGTGCTGCGATGCTGCACCCAACAAAGCCTGGATGAGGAACAGTACCGCAATCACCAAGATGAACCAGGCGACAACCTTCTGAGATTTGGTCAGCCCGACTTCCCCCGGCTGGGTGAAATCGAGGTTAGGCGTTTCCTCTGCGTGCCAGCCAATAGACTTCGACCAGCGTCCGTAGATGGCGAAGATCAGGCCGGTACCACCGATCAGTGCGATCAAGGAAAGCACCGACCAGACCACGAGGTCTGCGGTGGGGCCGTTGTCCACGCGGGGTTCTGCCGGCCAGTTGTTGGTGTAGGAATAGTCTTGACCCGGACGTTCCGCCGCCGCGGCCCAGGCAGTCCAGCCGAAGAAGCCGGTCAGATTGTTGATGTCTTGCGAATCGGTAATGAATTCCGACGGCAAGCCCTTTTCGTTGGAAAGAGGACCAAAGTATTCGGCGTAATATTCCTTAGCGGCTTCAAATGCCGCTATCTGGTTATCGGTCCACTCGAGAACCCCGGTTTCGGGATCATATCGGTTGGCTCGAAATTCTTCTTTTACGGCTTCCTCGGGAGTTGCTGCGTCATCGACGAACTCGGGCAGCCCGTTCTCATCGTTGAGCTCTCGTGCCTTTTCCAACGACATACGCAGGTATTCAGCGGTGTAGTCGGGACCGAGATACGCACCGTGGCCCATGACGGAGCCATATTGCTGAAGACCACGCGCCTGATAGAGCGCCTGGCCGTTTAAGATTTCATCTTTCGTAAGAATCGTTTCCCCCGAGGACTGGGAAACGATTTTGTCAGGAAGCGGCATCGAGGCTGTGTAGGTGCGATAAGCCAAGAAACCCATTACCAAGAATCCAAAAATCATCACCAACGCGACGCCTTGCACCCAGACGTTGCTCACTTTTAGGACAGGTCTACGACGATCGTCCGTGCCAACTGTAGAGGACATAATTTCCCGTCTTTGTCGGATTACCCGCAATCCAGATCTAGTTCTGCCCGACTGCGGCAAGGTGGCACTGTGCCGGAAACCTCCCCTCGATTATCTACGGGTTTTCCCGTTTTAAATAGACCTGGGCGAATTCTCCCCACTCTTCGAGTCATCCAAAAGATTGAATAGCCAAGCCTTACTCCAGCCCAAAATCCCCCACAAAGCAAGCCGCAACAGCTGGTATTTCAGCACTACATTCACCCCTTTGGGCCGATCCGCAAAACAATCAACATAGATGCCAATCCTGAGCTGTTAAATCGAACACACCGCGGACTTCAACAGGATATTTAAACCGGTTTTTCCCGTAGTATTTGGAATATGTCTTTCACAGAACATACAAAACGCAATTGGCTAATCACGCTATTTGCTGCCATCTTCCTGGCCGCCATTACGTCGATGATCTTCCTCAACAACCCCCACCAGACCGTCGTCGTCGCCATGGTCTTCATTGCCGCGGCGCTAATTTTCTTCGGCCTCATCCTCGGCGGCTGGTACCTCATCAGCGGTCGCAAGGGTCGCCGGAAATAGACAAGAAGCCCACCCGCCAGACGTTCGCGCCAACAAAACCGACCGCTTTGTCTATTTTTATTCCCGTTGCGAACTGCACGTTTTCTGAAAGTCCTTCGTAATAGACAGAGCGGTTTAGTACGGTTTCTGGCATGACGACGAAATACGACAACACCGAATCCAACCCGAACTTCGCTAACTGGGACATCGCCACCCGGGCGCTGCACGTGGGCCAGGATCTGGACGGCAAGAACAACGCCCGGAGCCTGCCGATTTACCAGACGACGTCCTACGTCTTCGACAACGCCGAGCACGCCGCGGCCCGCTTTGGCCTGTCCGATGCCGGCCCGATTTATTCCCGCCTAACCAACCCGACGCAGGACGCGCTGGAAAACCGCATCGCCTCTCTGGAAGGCGGCGTGGCGGCCGTGGCTTTCGCCTCCGGCCAGGCGGCCGAGACCGCCGCCATCCTGACGCTGGCCGGCGCCGGCGACCACATCGTGGCCTCCCCGCACCTCTATGGCGGTACCGCCACCCTCTTCACGGTCACCCTGCCGCGCCTGGGCATTGACTTCACCCTGGTGGACAACCCGGACGATCCGGAGTCCTGGAAGGCGGCCATCCAGCCGAACACCAAGGCGCTCTACGGCGAGACCTTCGGCAACCCCGCAGCCGACGTGCTGGATATCCCGGCGATCGCCGAGGTCGCCCACGCCGCCAACGTCCCGCTTATCGTGGACAACACCATCGCCACCGCCGCCCTGGTCCGCCCGCTGGCCCTGGGCGCGGACATCGTGGTCAACTCCACCACGAAGTTCTACACCGGCAACGGCTCCGCCCTGGGCGGCATCCTCGTCGACGGCGGCAAATTCGACTGGACCGTTGAGCACGACGGAAAGCCGGTTTTCCCCGGCTTCGTCACCCCGGATCCGGCCTACCACGGCCTCAAGTACGCCGACCTGGGCGCCCCGGCCTTTGCCCTCAAGGCACGCGCCGGCATCCTGCGCGACACGGGCGCGGCCATCTCCCCGTTCAACGCCTGGCTCGCACTCAACGGACTGGAGACCCTCACCCTGCGCATCCGCCGCCACAACGAAAACGCCCAGGCCGTCGCCGAGTACCTGGAAGGCCACGACAAGGTCACCAAGGTCAACTACGCCGGCCTGGAGTCCTCCCCCTACCGCAAGATCAAGGAAAAGCTCGGCCTGGACTACACCGGCTCGGTGCTCTCCTTCGACATCGAGGGCGGCAAGGACGAGGCTTGGACGTTCATCGACGCCCTGCGCCTGCACTCCAACCTGGCCAACATCGGCGACACCCGCTCCCTGGTGGTCCACCCGGCAACCACCACGCACTCCCAGTCCGACGAAGAGGGCCTGCGCGTGGCCGGCATTGCCCAGTCCACCATCCGCCTCTCGGTGGGCATCGAGGATGTCAAGGACATCATCGCCGACCTCGAGCTGGGCTTCGCAGCGCTGGGCTAAACCCTGCTGCGCCGCACCGGGCCGCACCGCTGTGCACAGCACAGCACAGATCGACTCTGCCCGACCCGCACTGGATCTTTCCCTCGCCGCTGATTGTCCCCTTACTTAGGAAGTAGTTGATTATGTCCGAATATCCCCGCCTCGCCCCGCCCGGTCGCCGCACCACCGTGCCGGTGGGAGCGGTCACCACGGAGGCCGGCGCGGAGATCCCGGACGTGGTAATCGCCTACCAGCGCTGGGGCAGCTTCCGCGGGGATCCGGCAGGAGTGAACAACGTGCTCATCGTCGAGCACGCCCTGACCGGCGACTCAGACGTGACGGACTGGTGGGGCGACCTCATCGGCCCGGGCCAGGCACTGGACACGGATCACTGGTGCGTTATCGCGACCAACGTTCTGGGCGGCTGCGGCGGCTCCACCGGTCCGTCCTCGCAGCACCCGGACGGCCGGCGATGGGGCTCGCGCTTCCCGGCCGTGTCCATCCGCGACCAGGTCGAGGCCGAAAAGCTGCTGATCGATGCCCTGGGGCTCAGCACCGTCCACGCCGTTATCGGCGGCTCCATGGGCGGGGCGCGGACCCTGGAGTGGTCGCTCATGTACCCGGCAGCGCTCACCGCGGCCTGCGTCATCGCGGTCTCCGCGCGGGCTTCCGGGTGGCAGATCGGTATCCAGTCCGCGCAGATTTCCTCCATCGAAAACGACCCGCAGTGGCACGGCGGCGACTACTACGAGCTGGGGGTTGCCCCGGAGGCCGGCCTGGCCGCCGCGCGCCGGATCGCGCACCTGACCTACCGCGGCGAGCAAGAGATCGACGAGCGCTTCGGCACCACCGCCCAGCGCGGGGAGAATCCCCTTGGCGCCTACCGCGCCGGCGACCAGCGCTTCGCAGTCAACTCCTACCTGGAATACCAGGGAAAGAAGTTGGTCGACCGCTTCGACGCCGGCTCCTACGTCGCGCTGACCGAGTCCTTAAACCGCCACGATGTCGGCCGCGGCCGCGGCGGCCTGAACAAGGCCCTGGCCTCGTCGACCGTGCCGACGATGGTCGTCGGCGTCGATACCGACATCTTGTACCCCTATCACCAGCAAGAGCACCTCTCGCGCAACCTGGGCAACCTCCTGGCCATGGCCAAGGTCGTCTCCCCCGTCGGTCACGACGCCTTCCTCACTGAAACCCGCCAGATGGACCGCGTGCTGCGCAATTTCCTCACGCTGTCGGCCCCGGACGGCCTGGACCTGCCGGGCAAGCTAACCGATGGCGACTACGCCATCTAACTGACACCGCTAGCTGCCCAGCGCGTCCACGGAGACAGCCAAAAAGACTAGCGCGGCCCCCACCACCGCGCTGAAAATGCAGTCGAAGCGGCGCGAGCGCACCGAAAAGACCCCGACTCGGCGGGAGTCGCAGGTCGCGCGCACGACCACCAGCCAGAGCATCGCCGCTCCTAAGGCAAACGCCGCCCGGCGCCAGTGCTCCAACAGAGCAAAGACCCCAGAGAGCACCACCACGGCGACGAAGGCCCCGATCATCGCCCACTGCACCTTGGCCGGCAGCTTCGACGGCGCCACGTGCCGGTCGTGGGGATTATCCAGCGAGGTCTTGTCCAGCCCGGCGCCCTGCCGCGCGGGTGCGGCCTGCGCCTTATTAATCGGCGAGGCCATGAGCCTTTTCTGCCCGCTCGACGATGTTGCGCACCAGGAACGCGCGGGTCAGCGGGCCCACGCCACCCGGGTTTGGGGAGACGAATCCAGCCTTATCCCAGACGTCGTCGGCGACGTCGCCGGCCAGCTTGCCGTCCACGCGGGAGACCCCCACGTCCAGGATGGCCGCGCCTTCCTTAATCATGTCCGCGGTCAGCATGTGGGCCTTGCCGGCCGCCGCGATGACCACGTCCGCCGCGCGGGTCTCCGCAGCCAGATCCTTCGTGCCGGTGTGGCACAGGGTCACGGTGGAGTTCTCGCTGCGGCGGGTCAGCAGCAGGCCGATGGGCCGGCCGACAGTCACGCCGCGGCCGATGACCACGGTCTTGGCCCCGTCGAGCTCCACCCCGAAGCGGCGCAACAGGTGGATGCAGCCGTTCGGCGTGCACGGCAGCGGCGCGTCCTCATTGAGCACCAGCTTGCCCAGGTTCACCGGGTGCAGGCCGTCGGCGTCCTTGTCCGGATCGATGCGCTCGAGGATACGGTTTTCGTCTAGGTGCTTCGGCAGCGGCAGCTGCACGATGTAGCCGGTGCAGGCCGGGTCCTCGTTCAGCTCATCAATGACCGCCTCCAAGTCCTCCTGGCTGATATCGGCCGGCAGGTCCTTGCGGATGGAGTTAATCCCCAGCTGCTCGCAGTCGCGGTGCTTCATCTTCACGTAAGACTGAGAGCCCGGATCCTCCCCCACTAGCACGGTGGCCAGGCCCGGAGTAACCCCCTTCTCCTTCAGCGCAGCCACACGCTGCTTGAGGTCTTCAAAAATCTCGTCGCGGTACAGTTTGCCATCTAGTTTGGTTGCAGCCATGGCTTATATCCTAGTGGCAGGCGTTAGCCAGGACCCAGCAACAACCCCAAAGCAGCTCAAAACCGCCACTGTTTCTTGCATGGGCCCCAACCCCAGGGCCTCATTTTGGCTTTTCTCTACTGGAAAACGCTGAATTCTAATGTAGACTATTGGCTGCTCCGACCAATCGAACTCATAGCAATGCGTTAGAGCTCAATTACGACAGGTAAGCAACCAACTAGAGAGGTTGAGATTTCGTGAAAGGTACGCCTTCCGCCCCCAAAAAGGCCAATTGTCGCTTCTGTAATCGCTGCCCTGACGGTAACGCTATTACCCGTTAGTTCCGCTCATGCTGCTGTTCAACATCAACCAGTTCAGACACCCCCCGGCTGTTGCCAACACTAATTCGGACAAGAGTGCAGAAATCACACGAGAGCTTTCCGAGAGTTTCGAAACAGTATTCACCGAAGTAGTCTCTGAACAACCCACGGGGCAATGGGAGCCAAATTACGAAAACGCCGCTAAACACGGATTATCTGCCCAAGAGGCCGATGCACTAGCGGAGTTCATGGAAACGCCCCTCTCCCAAGAGCGCCACCCAGAGCAGCCGGACATTGCCACCCGAGATTTAGGCTCCTTTGCTGAATGCGTGGTCTGGAATATCGCTCCCGCACCAATGTCTCCCCAAGACGCACAAGCCATCGGTCGACTCCTCAAGGATAAACAATGGAGCCAAGCAGCTGAGAAGATCACTCAGGTTGCCGCCTTGAACGGCGCTACCGCAGCTCTTGATTACGGCATTTCAGCGATTGGTGGCCCTGTCGCTTGGGCAGCAAAACTGGCCCTGTACGCAGGGTCTTGCGCTTTGAATGAACAGATGTAGGTAGAAAGGTTTCTTCGATGGGATTCGGCGGTGCTCTACAAAGAACGGGCAAAGACGGTGGACCGTGGGTACCACCGGCGTGGTTCTCGTTTATTGTCCTACCAGCCATGGTCGTAGCAAGTTTCTACATCAGCCAAGTGACCGGCTGGCGCGGCGTAGCTTCACCCAACGAAGAAGGTGTCTCGTGGAGCGAGGTGAGCTCGGAAGGATTATTGGGCTATTCGGCGCAATTCCTTGCCTTTTATTACTTTCTGGTCCTGCCGTTTTTCCTTGTGCGTAGGCGCAGGTGGAAAAAGCGCGATCATCGCGGGACCGACGAATAAGAGAAACCGGTTTCTAAAGGCAGCGGGAGAACAAGAGGTGCGACTCCTACCCCTGCCTTTCACCGACTACCCTAAAACCATGACCAACCTGCACATCGTCTTCGACAACCCCGTGATCCCCACCAATACCGGCAACGCCATTCGGACTGCGGCGGTCACGGGCGCGCACCTGCACCTCATTGAGCCGCTGGGGTTCAACTTCGACGACAAGCACCTCAAGCGGGCGGGGCTGGACTACCACGACCTGGCCGATATGACCATCCACCCCAACTTCCAGGCCTGCATGGATGCCCTGCCCGGCGCGCGGGTCTTCGCGTTTACCACCCACACGGACAAGTGGTTTACCGATATCGAGTATCAGGAAGGCGATGTTCTTCTCTTCGGCACGGAGCCGACCGGCCTGCCGGCCGAGCACCTCGCCCACGAGCGGATCACCGAGCAGGTGCGCATCCCCATGGTGCCGGCGCGGCGCTCGATGAACCTGTCGAATGCGGCCTCGACGGCCGTGTTCGAGGCCTGGCGGCAGCTGGGCTTTAACGGCGCGGTTTAGGCCGGGGCCGGATCGTCTTTGGCGTTGATGCTCGGGGCCGCCGGCAGGCGCCGGGCGCGCAGGTGGCTCAGCAAGGCGGCCGCGTCGGCTGGATCCAGGTCGCTGCCGGCCATGCGCACCGGCCCGGCGACCAGTTCGTAACGGACGGTGCCCAGCCGGCACAGCTGAGCAATCGGGCCGGCGGTGTAGGCCAGTTCCTGAATGTGACTGTTGGCAATCACACTGACCCGGCGGTTGAGCAGCCCGGCGTGGGTGATGCTGTTATCGCCCACCAGGGTCACGGCCTGCCGGTGGGAGTCTAGCGGCGAGACCCACCAGGCCCGGCGCGGCGAGGAATAGGTCGGCTCACGGGCGCCTTCCGGTTGGGCGTAGCGGTCGATCTGCTTCTTGTCCAGCGGGCTGAGCAGCTCCAGCAGGCGGAGGGCCTGCTCCCGGCTGCCCACGGGCAGCACCCGGGTAGTGCCCGAGCCCTTGCCCGCGGCGGAACCGTAGCCGGCCACGGACACGCGGACCTCCCACCACTTGGTCAGGCGCCACAGCAGCGGCTGGCGGACCTGGACGCCGTGGATGCGATCCAGGCGCACCGACTGGTGGCGCCGGTCGGCCAGGCCGTAGTTGATGATGAGCAGCGCGCGGCCGGAGTCGTCCTCATCCAGGCGGGAGCTAAACCGCCACGAGGTGTCGATGAGCTCCCAGACGTTGGGCACCAGGCCCACCAGGATCGGCACCACGGTGGTATTCGGCACCGGGGTGAGAACCAGAACCGCAGCAATCACCACCACCAGCAGCGTGCTTAACCGCAGGGCCGCGCCGAGCAGGCTGCGCCGCGTCGGGATGGGTGGGATGACCACCTCCTGGTGGGCGGTGTCGTTGCCGGTGTCGCTGCTGGTGTCGCTGCTGGTGTCGCTGCCGGCGGCATCGTTAGCGGCAGCTGGCTCCGCGCCGGTGGGTGGGCGGCGGCCGCTGGTGCGGGTGAGGATCTCCTCGCGCAGCTGGGTGGCCGCGGGCTTTTTCAGGTAGGCGATCTGGATGTGGGAGGACGTCCCACCGGCGGTCTCGACGCGGACGGCCGCCACGCCGAAGATCCGGGCGATGACCGGCTCGATGACGTCGACGGCCTGGATGCGGTCGTAGCGGGCGGTGCGCAGCTGCGTGGACAGCACCCCGCGCCGCAGGGCCAGCTCGTCCGTGCCCAGCCGGTAGCCTAGGCGGCGCCACCAGATGGCGGAGAGGAACCAGATGGCCAGGCAGATGCCGATGAAGGCGGCCGCGGTCCAGGCGGCGTCCCGCAGGCCGCGGCCCCAGTGGCCGCTGGCGATGAAGCGCGCGGCATCCCCTAGGACCTCGAGGTTAATGTTGACCACCCCGATGGCCAGGATCGCCAGGATGACCGACCAGAACTGCAGCAGCGGCGTGAGCCGGTGTACGCGGTGGAAGCCGTCGGCGTCGACGGCCGCGTTATCCGCGCCGCGGCGGTGTTTGCTCACAGCCCGCTCATCCTCTCCCGGGCCTTGATGGCTAGGCGCTCGCGCAGCTGATCCGCGGTCTGGGCCGGCAGGCCCTTGACGGTCGCGTCCGTGGTCGCCGAGGCCGTGTGCAGCTGCAGCTTCTTAATGCCCAGCCAGCGCTGGATGGGCCCGGCGGTTACGTCCACGAACTGGATGCGCCCGTAGGGCACCACGGTAAAGGTGTGCCACAGCTTGCCGCGGGTGATCAGCAGCTCGTCGTCGGTTTCCAGCCAGCCCATGTTGCGCACCTGGGCGGGGATGAGCCAGGCCAGCCACGCGCCGAAGGCGGCGATGACGATAAGGCCCCAGTACCACCAGCTGGCCCAGAAAAAGCCCAGAGCGCCCACGCCCAGGGCCAGGGCTATCAGCCAGATGACGGCATTGATATAGCGGGCCTTGACCAAGGCTTGGGAGACCGGGTTGAGCTCCGGCGAGGCGACAACGTTCATGCGCTTTAGCCTAACAATCCTGGGCGCGGCTGCCGGGTGATAGCCGGGGTGCTGCTCCCGGGCGGGTGCCTCGCGCCGGAAAACTACACCTTGACTAGCCGTTATGTTTATACAATAATTTCTTGCATGTCCCCGAAGAAGAAGCCGCGCCGCCCCATCTACAACCGCGTGCGCCTGCTTCGCGTCGAGCGCGACGTCTCCCGCGCCGAGCTGGCCGCGGCCGTGGATGTGAACCCCCAGTCCATCGGGGCGCTCGAGCGCGGTGACCACTCGCCCAGCCTGGACCTGGCCTTTAGCATCTGCGAGTTCTTCGACCTACCTGTCGAGGCCGTCTTCTCCCGCACCGAGTTCACCCCGCTGTCCAGCGAGCTCTACCAGCGGATCTAGCCGGCCCCTCCCGGCGCCTCCGGCCGCCGGCACCCGCCTAGCGGAAGTCCCGCGAGCCGCGGCTGAAATACTCACCGATATCCAGCGGCTCGAGCTTGTCCGCCACCACACTGACCGCGCCCGTGGCGTTCTGGACAATACCCCGGATAACCAGCGCCTTGGCCGTGCGCGCCAGCACCTTCTGCCGCTTCCACAGCCCGGGCGAGACCATCACGTTCATCAGCCCGGTCTCATCCTCCATCCCTAAGAAGATGAGGCCGGCGGCCGTCTGCGGGCGCTGCCGGTGCGTGATGAGCCCGGCCAGGCGCACGCGGGTGCCGTCCGGGACCGTGGCCAGGTCGCGCGCCCGCAGGATGCCGGCGGCATCCAGGGCCCCGCGCACCGCGGACATCGGCTGCCGGTCGTGGCTGACCCCGGTGGCGGCGATGTCTTGGGCCAGCAGCTCGAAGGAGGACATGCCGGGCAGGGCCGGCGCGGAAATGGCAGACATGCCGGGCAGCATGCCGGCGCGCTCGGTGGCCGCCACCCCGGCCTGCCACAACGCCTGCCGGCGGCTTAGCCCCAAACAGTCCAGGGCGCCGGCCTCGGCGAGGGCCTCGACCTGGGCGACCTTCAGCCCCGCCCGGCGCGACAGGTCCGGGATATCCGTGTACGGCGCGTTGGCCTCCACCCGTTCGGCCGCCTTGTCGCCGAGTCCCTTGACCAGACCCAGGCCTAGGCGGATGGCCACGGGACCAGGTGGGTCGCCCGGTTGGCCCGGGGTGGGCTCGATGGCCTCCACGCTCGACTCCTTGCCGGAGACATTGATGCTGACCGGACGCACCGGCACGCCGTGGCGGCGGGCGTCCTGGATGAGCGACTGCGGGGAATAAAAGCCCATCGGTTGGGCGCGCAGCAGGCCCACGCAGAACTGCGCCGGGTAGTGGTGCTTGAACCAGGCGGAGAAATACACCAGGGAGGCAAAGGACTGGGAGTGCGACTCCGGAAAGCCGTAGGCTGCAAAGGCCACGATCTTGTTCCAGAGCTTGTCCGCCGTCTCCCCGGTGATCCCGTGGGTGGCGGACAGGCCGGCGAAGAACTGGTCTTTCAGCGCGGCCATCTTCTCCGGCGAGCGCTTCGAGCCCATCGCGCGGCGCAGATCGTCGGCCTGGGCGCCGCTAAAACCGGCGGCATCGACGGCAATCTGCATCAGCTGTTCCTGGAACAGCGGGATCCCCAGCGTCTTGCCCAGGGATTTTTCCAGCACCGGGTGCTCGTAGGTGACCTCCTCCAGCCCGTCGCGCCGGCGCAGGTACGGGTGCACGGACCCACCCTGGATGGGGCCCGGCCGAATGAGGGCAACCTCAACGACCAGATCGAAGAAGACGCGGGGTTTCAGCCGCGGCAGGGTGGCCAGCTGCGCGCGGGACTCGACTTGAAAAACGCCGACGGCGTCAGCCCGGCAGAGCATGTCGTAGACGGCCTCCTCCGCCAGGTCCAGCTCCCAAAGGTTGACCTGCCGCCCGATGGACTCGGCTACCAGGTCCTGCATGTGGTGTAGGGCCTCCAGCATGCCCAGCCCCAACAGATCGAATTTGACCAGGCCGGCGGCCGCGCAGTCGTCCTTGTCCCACTGCAACACCGAGCGGCCCTCCATCCGCGCCCACTCCATGGGCACCACGTCCGCAATAGGCCTATCGCACAGCACCATCCCGCCGGAGTGGATGCCCAGGTGCCGCGGCTGGCCCAGGAATTCCTCGGCGAGTGCGACCACGTCCTCCGGGGTCTCGTCAGTGCCCTTCGACCAGGCGTCCGCGCTGCCCTGCGGGTAGCCCAGGGCGCGGGCGGCGTCCCGGGTCGCGCCCTTGCGGCGGTAGGTGTTGACGTTGGCCACCTGCGCGGCCTGCTGGCGCCCGTAGGCGGAGTAGACGTACTGGATGACCTCCTCGCGGCGGCCGGACTCAATATCGACGTCGATGTCCGGCGGGCCGTCCCGGTCCGGGGACATGAAGCGCTCGAAGAGCAAACCCGCGGAGAGGGGCTCCGCGTTCGTGATACCCAGCGCGAAGCAGACCGCGGAGTTCGCGGCAGAACCGCGGCCCTGGCACAGGATGTTTTTCCGGCGGCAGAAATCCACCAGGTCCGTGACGATGAGGAAATAGCCGGGAAAGCCCAGCTGCTCCACCACGGCGAGTTCGTGCTCTATCTGCCTTTTCGCGCGCTCGCGGATATCGGCCGGCCGGCTGGCATAGCGCTTGCGCGCCCGCGCGTAGACCAGCTCACGCAACCAGGCCATCTCCGTGTGCCCGTCCGGTACGTCAAAGTGCGGCAGGTTGGGCACCAAAACGTCCCAGCTAAAGCTGCATTCGCGCCCCAGCTCGGCCGCGGCAGCCAGCAGATCCTCGCGCCCGGGCAGCAGGCGCGCCATGTCCTCGCCGGAGCGCAGCCAGCTCGCCCCCATCGGGTGCTGGTCCGGGTCCGCCTGCTGCAGGGACTGCCGGTGGGCCAAGGCGTTCTTCGCCGCCGCCAGGCGGGCCTGGCCGCGCCGCGCCGCCGCCGGGCGGGCGCTCGCTATAGCCCGCAGCCCCCAGTCTTTTCGGGCACTATCTAACCGGCGGTGGCGGTCCGCGTCCGCCGGCACCATAGTGCTGGCGTATTCGAGCACCACGTTGCTGGCCCCGGCGGCGCCCACCAGCTGGTCTAGCCGGTCCACCCAGTCCACGTCGGCGAGGTAGACCACCTCCTCGCCCAGGGCGCGGGCGACCTGCGCCAGCGGCGGGTAGGCGGTCTTATCCTTCTCCCCGGCCGCCATCTTGGCCTGGGCGATAAGCCGCGACAGGCGCCGGTAGCCCTCCGGGCCGCGCGCCAGCACCGTCAGGACGCCCTCGTCCAGGCTCAGCTCGGCGCCGAAGACCGTGGGCAGCCCGGCGCGGGCGGCGGCTTCGGCGAATTTCATCAGGCCGTAGAACCCGTCCCTGTCCACCAGCGCCAGAGATTCCAGCCCTAGTTCAACTGCGCGTTCGACCAGCTCCTCCGGCCCAGAAGCGCCCTGCAGAAACGAGTAACTCGACACGGCATGCAGCTCCGCAAACGGCACCGCGGACTTCTTTGTTTCGCGCGGTAAGTCCTGCTCATCGCTGTGGTTTACGGGCACAGGTGTGAGCGCCGGGCGGCCGGAAAGGATCCGCTCCAGCCGCGACCAGCTCAGTGCCCGTCCGCCGTTAAACTTCACGTCGCACAGCCTAGCAAGATACGAACTCGTGTTCTAATTGCTCGCACCTTACAAACCGAGCAGTCTGTGAATATGCATAAAATCTGCAAGTAAATAGACAAAGCGGTATACAGGCTGTTAGGTTATAACTCACCGAGGTTGCGCACCCCGCACCCCGCTTTATTACGCCTACCGGACGGCGCCCGGGCACTGCCCCGTAACACCGCCCGGCCTTATAAAAGTCACACAGAAAAGGACCATTCTCATGCAGATCCGTCGCGCTCTTGCCACAGCCGCCGCCACCGTCGTGGCAGCGACCGGCCTCGTCGCCTGCTCCTCCGACTCCGAGGGAGGGGAAATCACCAAGGACTCGAAGATCTCCGTCGGCACCACCGACGCCTCCAAGAAGGCCTGGGCGGCGTTTGAGACCGCCGCCAAGGACCAGGGCTTCGACCTGGACATCGTCAATTACTCGGATTACACCACCCCGAACCAGGCCCTGGAGCAGGGCGAGCTGGACACCAACAACTTCCAGCACCTGAAGTTCCTGGCCGAGTACAACAAGGGCAACGGCACCGACCTGGTGCCGATCGCCGCCACCGAGATCGTGCCGTTGGCCCTGTTCTGGAAGGACCACGACTCCCTGGACGGCATCGAGGGCGAGACCGTCGCCGTCCCGAACGACTCCACCAACCAGGGCCGCGCCATCAACCTGCTGGCCCAGCAGGATCTGGTCACCCTGAAGCAGGACGGGCTTTTGACCCCGACCCCGGCCGACATTGATGAGAAGGCCTCCAAGGTCAAGGTCACCCCGGTCGGCGCCGAGCAGACCACGTCCGCCTACAGCGAGGGCACCCCGGCCGTCATCAACAACTCCTTCCTGGAGCGCGCCGGCATCGACCCGACCACCGCGGTGGTCCAGGACGACCCGAACTCCGAGGAGGCCGAGCCCTACATCAACGTCTTCGCCGTGCGCTCGGAGGACGCCGACAACGAGACCCTTCAGGAGCTCGTCAAGATCTGGCACACCCCCGAGGTCCAGGAAGCCGTGCAGGAAGACTCCAAGGGCACGTCCGTTTCCGTGGAGCGCAGCCCGCAGGAGCTGCAGGACATCCTCAACCGCCTCGAGGAAGAGCTCTAAACTTCCTCCCCGGCCCCTTCTACCCCGCCGACGCGCCCAGCTCAATGGCTACCGCGTTGCCGGGGTTGTGCCACGTTTAATGAACCCGCCACTGCACACGCAACTACCAAGGGGCTTTAGTGACCAAATCACCCACTACCGGAACCCGCGTCGAGTTCCGCCACGTATCCAAGGTCTTTGAGCATAAAAAGACCACCACCCAGGCGCTCGACGATGTCAACCTGACCGTGGAGCCCGGCGAAATCATGGGCATCATCGGCTACTCCGGCGCCGGCAAGTCCACCCTGGTGCGCCTCATCAACGGGCTCGACACCCCGACCGAGGGCGAGCTGTTGCTGGACGAGACCAACATCGCCGGCATGTCGGAGAAGAAGCTGCGCTCCCTGCGCCGCTCCATCGGCATGATTTTCCAGCAGTTCAACCTGTTTAACTCCCGCACGGCCGCCGGCAACATCGAATACCCGCTGCAGCTGGCCGGCGTGGCCAAGGCCGAGCGCAAGCGGCGCGTGCAGGAGCTGCTGGAATTCGTCGGCCTGGGCGACAAGGGCTCGAACTACCCGGAGCAGCTCTCCGGCGGGCAGAAGCAGCGCGTCGGCATCGCCCGCGCGCTGGCCACCAACCCGCGCCTCCTGCTGGCCGACGAGGCCACCTCCGCGCTGGACCCGCAGACCACCCACGAGGTCCTGGAGCTGCTGCGCCAGGTCAACCAGAAATTCGGCATCACCATCGTGGTCATTACCCACGAGATGGAGGTCGTGCGCTCCATCGCCGACAAGGTCGCCGTCATGGAGGAGGGCCGCGTGGTCGAGCAGGGCTCCATCTACGAGGTCTTCTCCAACCCGCAGACCCCGGTGGCACAGCGCTTCGTGTCCACCTCCCTGCGCAACACCCCAGACCACGTCGAGGCTGACGACCTGCTGGCCCACGAGGGCCGCTTGTTCACCATCAACCTGACGGAAAACTCCGGCTTCTTCGGCGCGGCCGCCCAGCTGCGCGAGCGCGGCGTGTCCATCTCCATCGTCCACGGCGGCGTGACCACCTTGCAGCAGCACTCCTTCGGCAAGATGACCGTCCGCCTCAACGGCTCTGACGAGGCCATCGAGGAGTTCTACCACACCATGTCCCAGACCACCGACATTCAGGAGATCAAGCGATGACGACAACTATCTTGGCCGCAGCGGACTGGGACCGCCTGTCCGGCACCCTCATGGAGGCGATCGTCGACACCCTCATCATGGTCTCGCTGACCATGATCATCGGCGGCATCCTGGGCCTTATCCTCGGCATCCTCCTCTACACCACCCGCCCGTCGGGAATCCTGGCCAACCGGTTTATCTACACGATCCTCAACATCGCGGTAAACATCATCCGGCCCATCCCGTTCATCATCTTGCTGGCGTTCGTGCAACCGGTCACCGTGGCCGTGATGGGCTCGTCCATCGGCCGCGAGCCCGCCACCTTCGTCATGGCCTTTGCCGCCACCTTCGCCGTGGCCCGCATCGTCGAGCAAAACCTCGTGGGCATCGACCCCGGCGTCATCGAGGCCGCCCGCGCGATGGGCGCCAGCCCCTGGAAGATCATCACCAGCGTCATCATCCCCGAGGCCCTCGGCCCGCTGGTGCTGGGCTACACCTTCCTGTTCATCGCTGTGGTCGACATGTCCGCCATGGCCGGCTACGTCGGCGGCGGCGGCCTGGGTGACTTCGCCATCGTCTACGGCTACCGCGCCTACGAGTGGCAGGTCACCGTCGTGGCCACCCTGATCATCATCGTCCTGGTCCAGGCCGCCCAGTTCCTGGGCAACTGGGTCTCGGCCAAGATCATGCGCCGCTAACCAGCCCCGCCACAACACCCCACCCCCGGCCAGCCCCTAGCCGCTAGAGCTAGTGCCCGCCGGGGGGTTGGCTTATCCCCAGGGCGTCTTCTGGCCAACGATGCCCCGGGTGGCTAACGATGGCCCGGGGCCGGCCTTAGGCGACTTCCCAGATGAGCGAGGACTTTGGTTCCTTCCCGCAGGAGGCGACGATGCCGTCGTGTTCGCGCTGGACCAGCTCGATGTCCCAGTGCCGCCCGTCGCGGTGGGACACACGCACGGGCCCGGAACCGGCGTCCTCGGGGCGCAGATCCGCATAGCCTACCTCCTCGCCAGCCTCGATGAGGCGGCGGGCGACCTCCAGCTCGGCGACCTGCCCGCGCTGGGAATACAGGCCGCGGCCGCGGTTGGCCGGATAGAAATAGCTGCCGTTTAAGGCCCGCTTGGTCATCTCGCGCGCGGCCTCCAGGTTCAGGCGGCCGAAGGAATAGCCCCACGGCATCAGCAGCACCGAGGGGGCGAAACGGTGGCCCTTGGTGTGGGAGGTCTCCCAGACAATCGCCGGGAAGATCTCGCCCAGCTGCGCGGCCAGCGGGCGGCCCTTGATGGCGCAGCACTTGTCGCGCTTGGAGTGGGTGCACACCAGCACCAGGGGCGTATCCAGCTCACCGCCGCCGTTGCGTCCCGGGCCAGAAAGATCCAGGTCGAGAATGTCTTCCGGGCCTTCCAGCAGGAGCATCTCCATTTCCCCGCGCTCGGCCCAGACCAGGTAGCAGCGGTGCACGCTGCCGACCTGGCGGCCGGCCCGTCCGGGGCGCCGGATGAGCTGGAGGCCCGCCTGCCCGTCGAGCTTGTCCTTCAACCGGGCGGTGAGCTCCGGGGGGAAGGTGCCGCCGTCCAGGATGTCGTGGGACCACCCGCCGGGCCACTCGAAGAGGACATAGACGGATTCCTGCTTCGCGGAACCCGCCAGCGGCTCGACGTCCACGTCGGAGCACAACGCTTCAGTTGCCCCGTTTTCCCCGATCTTTTCAGCTGTTGACATGACCGTCATTCTACCTCCTGCCGGCCTGCCTATAACCCCTAGCGGAGGCACTGCAATAATTTTATTTCCCTTCGAGTGAAATCGAACTCGTATTTTGTTTCTCCCTGGAAAAACCGCTACCGTAGGCACTATGTCTGTCCCTGACCGAGCCCGCCGGGCCCAAATTGCAGCAATTTTTATCACCGCTGCGTGTGGCCTGTCTGCCTGCTCTACAGACGGCTCCCGAGACATGCTCGCCGGGATTGGCGTCGCCCACCCCACGGATTCTTCCTCGGCGGACTCCGACAAGCAGGATCAGAACGTCTCCGGTCCCAGCCCCCTGGGGGACGCCGACAAGGAGATGAAGACTCAGCGCCCACCGGCACCCGCCCGGCTGATGGTGACCAACATGCGCATCGGCCAGCACCCCGGCTTTGAGCGCGTGGTCTTCGACCTGGAGGGCGAGGGCCAGCCCGGCTGGTTCGTCGATTTCCAGGACCAGCCCACCCAGCAGGGCTCCGGCAAACGCATCAACTACTACGGCGCTACTGCCCTCAACGTCAACATCGACGGCACCGTCCTGCCCTACGAGCTGGGCAAGGACGACCCGGCACTCGGCACCATGACCGGGTACGGAAGCATCATCACCGAGGTCACCAGCGCCGGCACCTTCGAGGACCGCTCCCAGTTCATCATCGGTCTCGACCAGGCCCGGCCCTATTCCGTGGAGGTCCTCACCGACCCGAAGCGCGTGGTCGTCGACGTCCTTGACCGTTAGCCCACGCCGCGCAGACGTCATGGCACTGGGGCGGCCTTCCTAGACGTAGCTGGCCTCGACCGTCCACCGACCAGCTTGCCAATTGAGCAGCCAGGCCCGCGTCTTTTCTTGATCCGTGCCGACTATCTGCAGCCGCGCCAGGCGCGTGCCGGCGGCCGTCCACCAGCCCGTGTCCACCGGCCACGGGCCCGCCCACGCGGTGACCAGGTAGCGGTTTTTCCCCAGGCCAGGCCGGCCGGCTCAGCCGAGAGCAACGCTTCCTCAGTAACGAAGACGTCGTGACCTTCGGCATTGATCATCCGGATGCGGGCGGCCGGGTGGTTCGCGCTCGGGTGGTCGAGCTCCAGCTGGGCCGGCAGCGGCGCCGGAATCCGGCCCGGCCAGGCGCCCGGCGGCGCGGGCTCGACCCGCTCGCCGTAGGGCACGAAGTCAACCCGCTCGGCCACCCCGCGGCCGCCGCGGTCGACCGGTTGGACCACCTTGTCGATGCCCAGCTGAGACTGGACGCGCTCGATGACCTGCTGGGCGCGGGCCGCCAAACCCGTCCCGGATTCCACCAGGCTGTGCTGCTCCGGCTGGGCGACCTCCAGCGGCTCCAGCCCGAGCCCTACGATCCCGCCCTCGGCCTGGTTGCCCACCAGCCAGCCGTCAAGCTGCCAGCGCACCCGGTCCGCGGTGGCGGATTCGTTCAGCGCCGCGCGCGTGCGCCAGATCCGCCGCAACTCCGTGCCGTCGGCCCACTGCGCGCTCACGCGCAGGCGCAGGCACGACAGCCCGGCCCCGCTCAAGCGCTGGTGTAGCTGGGCGGCCAGCTGGCGGGCGGCGAACGCGGCGGCGTCCACGCGCTCCAGCGGATCCTCTGGGCGCATCCACACGTCTAGCTCAGCCCCCGCCGACTCCGGGGCGACCCGCCGGTCCGGCTGCGCGCTGGCGATGGCGTGGCACCGCCGCCCGGCGTTGCCAAAGCGGCTGGTGACCTGTTGCAGCGGCAGCTGCGCCACATCCCCCAAGGTGGGCAGGCCCAGCTGCACGAACTGGGCGACCAGCTCCGGCGGGCAGCCCAGGGAGACCTCCGTGGCCAGCACCTGGGCGCTGCGCGGGGCCAAGAACTGCCGGGAGGCCCCCGGCTCCACCACCGCGCCGAGCCCGCGGTCCCGGGCCGCGATAATGGCGGTGGCCAGCTCATCAGCCACCCCGACCATCATATCTAGACCCTGGCGCGCGGCGGCGTCGACCAACATCTCCACCGCGGTGGCCTCCCCGCCGTGGAAGCGGGCGGCCGCGGCGGCGTCCACCACCACGAGGCCGGGGCGGATGACCTCAATGGACGAGGCCACCGCGTCCAGGGATTCCACGATTTCTGCGAAGACGGCGCCCTCGCGCTCCGGCTGGGACTCCCAGACTAAAAGCTCCGGGCAGACCGCCTGGGCCGCCCGCACCCGCATGCCGCGGTGGACCCCGGCGCGGCGCGCGGCGGTATTGCAGACCTTCACAGCCCCGCCGGCAAGGACCCCGATGGGGCTGCCCGCCCCCGTCCCCTCCGGCAGGGTCTCGGCGTAGCGGGCGGCCTGGATGGGCCAATCGGGAAACCAGAGCGCAGCAATCCGCACTGCCGGCGCGCTCATGCGCACCTCACCACGGACTGCGCCGGGTGCGACAGATACTTCGAGTACACCTGCACCCGCACCTCGACCCCGCGGATACGCCCGCACCCGCGCCCGATCCCCGGGTAGGACTCTACCTGGGCGTCCAGCCGCAGCGCCGCGGACGGCACGTGCTGCCCGACAGTAATGAGCACGGCGCGCCCCTGCCGCAGCCGGGCTGCCACCGGGCGCGCCCGCGCGGGGCTGAGCACCCGCTGCTGGGAGGCCGCGCGCACGCGTTGGATGACAAAATCCATGCCCTCGACCAAGGTGGCGCTGACCGCCCACGGATCCGTGCCCGGGTCCGGCACCGCGACCACCTTGCTAATATCCCCGCGCTCGCACACCTGGGCCAGGGCCAGCTCCGGCCAGCCGACCAGGGCCACGTAGTAGCCTTCCTCCGTTGCTTGACACACCAGTTCTATTATGAAGGCCGGGCACTCGCTGCACCGCACCGCGCTGCCGCGCACCAAGCCGCCCGCCGGGAGGGCACCGGCCAGCGCGGCCTGCCCGCCGGAATCCCCGGAACTTTTGCCATTCCCCTGCTCAGCACCGCTTTCGGCGGAGCGCGCAACGTGCTGTTTAGGCCCGCGCGCGGGCAGGGCGGAGCCGCCGCCCATCTTTTCCATCTGCGCGCGCAGAGCCGCCACCCGGTCCTCGACCGACTGGCCCACCGCTTGGGGAACACTTGTTTGCTGCACCCCTTAAGTATGAACCCTCCCCCGGACACATGCAAACGTCCGTTCGACTGGCGCGAGGGGCGCCCGCCTCACCTGGGATTAATCAGTCCAGGTCGCGGCTGGCCGCCCAGCGGGTGAGCTGATAGCGGTTGGACTGCTGGGTCTTGCGCAGGATATTGGAGGCGTGCGTTTCCACCGTCTTGATGGAGATGAACAGCTTCTGCCCGATCTCGCGGTAGGTATAGCCGCGCGCCAGCAGGCGCAGTACCTCCAGCTCGCGCGGGGTCAGGGCGTCGACTATCGGATCCTCACCCTGGGCGGGCAGGGGCTTGGGCTCGCCCTCCGGTTCCGGGGCCGGCTCGCCGGCGGCGAAGGCGTCCAGCACAAAGCCGGCCAGCCGCGGGGAGAAATACGCGTCCCCGTCGTAGACCTGCTCGACCGCCCGCGCCAGCTCCGCGCCGTCAATATTCTTGGTCACGTAGCCGCGCGCCCCGGCGCGGATGAGGGCGATGACGTCTTCCGCGGCATCGGAAACGCTCAGCGCCAAAAACTTCGGGCCCGGCTCAATGCCCTGGATGACGGCCAGCCCGCCGCCGTCCGGCATGTGTACGTCCAGCAGGACCACGTCCGGGCGGGTCTCGTTGATGCCGCGGATAGCCTCGGCGACCGTCCCGACGTCCCCCACGATGTCTACTTTGTCGGCCAGCTCCGCGCGCACCCCGGCGCGGAAGACGGAGTGATCATCGACCAAGAAGACAGTAACCATGCCTATAACGCTACCGTGAGCTCCACTTCCGTGCCGGCCCCGGGCTGGCTATCCAGCCGCGCCACACCGCCCACGCGTTCCATGCGCTGCCGGATGGAGTCCCGGATCCCGTGGCGGTCGGCCGCCACCGCAGCCGGGTCGAAGCCCACGCCGCGGTCGCGCACGAACAGGGTCAGCTCGCCCGCCAGCACCTCGCAGAAGACGTCGACCGTGTCCACCTGCGCGTGCTTGCCGGCGTTGACTAGCGCCTCGCGGGCCGCCTCAACCGCCAGCTTGGTGTTATCACTCAGGGGCGCGTCCTGCCCCACGGTCACCGGATTAATCCGCATGTTAAACAGGTCCTCGACCTCGGCGCAGGCGGCTTCCACCGCGCCGAAGATGGTCTCCGGGGTAGCGGAGTCGGCGTCGAAAAGCCAGGCTCGCAGCTGGCGCTCCTGGGAACGCGCCAGCCGCGCGACCTCCGGGCCATCGTCGGCGCGTTTCTGGATAAGCGCCAGGGTCTGCAGCACCGAGTCGTGCAGCTTGGAGGCGATAACCGTCCGCTCGTCCGCCGCCGCCTTCGCCGCTTTTTCCTCCGCCAGCGAGCGCCACAGCTTCAGCACCAGCGGGATGACCAGCACGCCCAGCCCCAGCATGGTCAGCAGGGAGGCCACCAGCGCCGAGCTGAACCCGTGCTCACGGTCCCAGAAGACCGCCATGACCACCGTGCCGGCCAGCACCAGGGCAAAGCCGGCCGCGAGGCTGCCCATGCCGAGCAGCGTATTCGTCGAACGGTCATAGGCCTGCCAGGCCAGCAAGGCGCCCACCGCGACGAAAGCCAGCGGCATCAGCACCTGCGGCGGCACGCCCAGCACCACCGTCGCGATTGCGACCCCGGCCGCCAGCGCGAGGGCCACCACCAGCCCCCAGCTCCAGCGCGGGATCTCCCACTGCGAGGTCGGGGCCTGGGCGTCCTGGCGGGCCGGGGTGCATATCCACAGGCCCGCGTACAGGATCAGCCCCACCCCGGAGACCAGCGCCAGCCCGGCCAGCGCCAGGCGCACCCAGAGGATGTCCACGCCCAGGTTCTCGGCCACACCGCTGGCCACGCCGGCGACCATCCTGCCCTGCTGCGGGCGCACCATGGCCGGGTAGGGTGCCGCGCGCCGCTGGGAATACGCGGCGGGCTCGGACGGGGGAGTACTCATAGATCAATATCGTGCCACGCTCCCGCGCAGACCACATCCGGGATCACCCTGAGAGACCTAATCCGGGCAAAGATCAGGGCGCTCCCCGATATGCCGGAGCATAGACGCAGACCATACTTAAAGCATGACTTCCCCATACGACCCGTTCCACTCCGAGCCCCACCCGGACGCTTCCGCTAACGACGCCCCCGCCAGCCCCTACGGCGCCTCCTCCGACTCCACACCCACCGACGGCCTGGGCGAGACCCTGCACGCCATGTGGGCCACCCGCCCGCCGCGCATCCCCGCCGAACAGGGCAGCAACGCCAAGATCGCCGGCGTGTGCGAGGGGATCGGCGCCCGCTTCGGCATCGACCCGGTCCTGCCCCGCGTGGCCTTCGTGGCCACCACCCTCGCCTTCGGCGGCGGGCTGGCGGCCTACTTCCTGGCCTGGGCGCTGATGCCCCGCTATTCCAAGGCCTCCTCCCCGGTCGAAGACCTCTTCGGCCGCCGGGACGGGGAGACTTCCGAGTCCGGCCTAGCCATCGCCTTGCTCATCGGCTTCCTGATGACCTCCGGGGCGTGGTCGGTAACCATCATGGAAGACTCCTTCTTCTCCTCCTTTAGCTCCTCGGCGCTTGGCATTGCCCTGTTCACCGGCCTGATCTGGTTCTTCCTGTACCGCCACCGCCCGACCCCGCCGGCGGGACTTTTGGCGGCCGGGCAGCTCGCCCAGACCGACGCGCAGCAGGCGCAGCCGGCCGCGGACCCGGAGGTGGACATGTCGATGTTCACCCCGGTGGACGGTTACCCCTTCCCGCCGGGCCGTAACACCCCGCCGGCCTGGGATCCGCTCGGCGCCGCCCCGGACACTTGGCACCTGCCGGACCCGCGCCCAGCCGAGGAGCCGAAGAAGAAAAAGCGCTCCCTCGTCAAGACCCTCCTGGTCGTCGCCTTGAGCTTTTTCGGCGTGGTCCTGGCCGCCGCCCTGGTCATCGCCGCGACCGTGGGCTACCGGGTGGTCCGCCACGTCGACAACCCCACCGACGGGCTGACCGTCAGCGACGGCTTCGTCTTTGACGACCGCGAATACACTCCCACCTCGGTGAAGGACCTGCCGCAGACCTACGACTTCTCCGTCGGCTACGGCAAGGTGGACTTCAGCCAGATCCGCGACTGGGACCAGCTCAACCACCGCACCGAGGTCACCATCGACGCCGGAGTCGGCAACACCGACATCGTCCTGCCGAAGGGGGTCTCCTACAGCCTGACCTGTGACGACGGCGTGGGCGCTAGCAACTGCCGCGAGCAGGACAACCCCGACGCCAAGTTCGCCGTCCACGTCGACGCCGGCGTTGGCGACGTCACCATCGACTACCCCACCGCGGCCACCAATTCCTAGGCGCGCAGCCCGCTCTCTTCTCCCCTCTCCCCGCTCCCTTTCTTCTCTCTCCCTTTTCATCCTCCCCGACGTGATTTAGCGCAAGGCTTCTGGTGTTTCCGGAAATCATTCTCAGGGAGGATTAAGGAGAGGGTTTTCGAGTCTATAGTTAGCAACTACCAAAACTTGCCCGTCTGCCACCCCAGCGGTGCCAGAGCCTTAAAACCTGCCTTTGCCCCGAGGCCTTTACTCAAAAGGAGTACTAGCTGTTATGGCCATTGAGCCCGCTACCGCTAAGAAGAAAACCAAAAAGCCGCTGATTATCGGCGCCATTATCGCCGTAGTTGTCCTCGTCCTCGGCGCACTTGCCTGGTCCTGGTACGCCAGCGTGGCCAGCGGGAGCATCCTGCAGGCCGACGACGTCACCGAGGTCACCCGCGGGGACGTCACCAACGCGGTCAGCGCCAACGGCACCGTGGCCGCCCGCGAAGAGGCCGTGCTGTCCACGCGCCTGACCGGCCCGGTCTCCAGCGTGCGCGTGCACGTGGGCGACCGTGTCCAGGCCCAGCAGCCCCTGGCCGTCATTGACACCACCCCGGAGGAGCAGGAGCTGGCCGGCCAGCGCGCCACCCAGCGCACCGAGCTGCGCTCTGCCCAGAACCAGGTGGCTGACGCCCAGGCCGAGCTCGACCGCCTCTACACCGCCGCCGCCAACGGGGAGACCACGGCCGCGAGCGCCCGCGCGGACGAGGAGGGCGCTGCCGCCGCTGCCTCCGGCGATATCCAGACCCAGATCGCCGCCCAGGAGCGCGCCCTGGCCCGCGCCCAGGAGGACGTGTCCGCCGCGCAGGAGTCGGCCAACCTGGCCAACGCCGGGTTGGAAAACTCCATCAACGCCGGCACCCTGTCCGCCCCCTTCGAGGGAGTCGTGACCGTCTTAAACGCCAAAGAGGGCAGCCCCGTGGAAGGGCCGGTGGCCACCGTGGCGGATGACTCCACGCTGGAAATCCGCACCACCGTCAACGAGGCCGACATGCCTAACCTGCGCCCGGGCAACCGGGTGACGTTTACCTCCCCGAGCGCCCCGGGCAAGGAATTTGCCGGCAAGGTCACCGGCATCTCCCCGGTCGCCCAGCAGCCCGAGGCCGCCGCTGGCGCCGGCGCCGGCGGGGATAGTGCCGCGCTGGCCGGACAGGGCGGGGCCACCAAGGCGACCTTCCCGGTCACCATCGAGGTCACCGGCGACACCGAGGGCCTGCACATCGGCTCCACCGCGAAGACCAAGATCGTCTCCGCCGAACAAAAGCACGTGCCCACCGTGCCGCTGACCGCGATTCTCAGCGAGGGGCAGCGCGCCTTCGTGCTTGTGGCCGAGCCCGCCGGCGACAACCCGGACGAGGACGGCTACCGCGTGGTCAAGCGCCCCGTGACCGTGGGCATTACCAGTGCCTTCGCCGCGGAACTCAAGGGCACGGAGGTCAAGCCGGGCGAGATCGTGCTCCCCCAGGCCCGCGATCACGAGGGCCTGGTCGATCAGAACGTCACCATCGCCGGATTCGAAGGTAGGCAACAGTGACCGCGCCAAACGCCCTCATCGACATGCGCGGCATCGTCAAAAGCTTCAACGTCGGCACCGAAGGGGAACTGACCGTCCTGCCGGGGTGCGATTTCCAAGTCCCCCGCGGGGAATTTACCGCGGTGGTCGGCGCCTCCGGCTCCGGCAAATCGACCCTGATGAACATCATCGGGCTGCTGGACCGGCCGAGCGCGGGCGCCTACCTGCTCGACGGTATCGACGTGCTCGATAGCACCGACGACCAGCTGGCGCACTACCGCAGCCAGGCCATCGGCTTCGTCTTCCAGAACTTCAACCTGGTCGGCCGCATCAGTGCCGCCAAGAACGTGGAGATGCCCCTGGTCTACGCCGGAGTGCCCGCCAAGCAGCGCGCGCAGCGGGCCGCGGAGCTGCTCGAGCTCGTCGGCATGGCCGACCGCGCCCACCACCTGCCCAACGAGCTGTCCGGCGGGCAGAAGCAGCGCGTGGCCATCGCCCGCGCGCTGGCCAACGACCCCGACATCCTGCTCGCCGACGAGCCGACCGGCGCGCTGGACTCGCACACCGGCCGCCGCGTGATGGACCTTTTCCACACGCTGCACCGCGAACACGGCAAGACCATCGTGTTCATCACCCACAACCCGGAACTGGCAGAAGAGACCGAACGCACCGTCACCATGCGCGACGGCATCCTGCAGGAGGAGCCCCGTGAGCATTAAGGAATCCGTCTTCCTGGCGCTGACCAGCCTGCGCACCAACAAGATGCGCTCGTTTTTGACGCTGCTGGGCGTCATCATCGGCATCGCTGCGGTCATCGCCATCATGACGCTGAGCGCCTCGCTGAAAAACCAGTTCCAGCAAAACCTGGACGACGCGGGTATCAACAACCTCAACGTCGATGTCACCTCCCGCCCCGCCGACGGGGAGGAAGACACCCAGGACCCGGTGGCCATGTACGGCTCCGGCGGGGGCATTGATAGCGCCTCGCTGATTAGCCCCGATCAGCTCGACCAGCTGCGGGAGCACATGGGCGACTTGGTCACCGGGATTGGCGTCGGGGAAAACTCCGCCACCTTCGGCAAGGTCTCCATAGACAACCAGCTCGTGCCCCAGGAGGTCTCCGCGACCACCCGCGGCATCAACCCGGACATGGCGCTGATTAACGGCGACCCGCTGTCGGCGGGCCGGGACATCGAGGCCGCCGACATCGACGGCGCCCGCCCGGTGGCCGTGCTCAACGCGGATCTGGCGGAAGAACTCTTCGGCGCGGACCCGCACAACGCGATCGGCCAATTCCTGGAATTTACCCCGCAGGAAGGAAACGCAGTAGATCTGATGGTCGTCGGCGTAAAGGCGCGGGAGGAATCCGCCGGCCTGCTCAGCGTCAACGCCCAGGATCTCAGCATGACGGTCCCCTACCCGCTGGCGGCGAATTACTCGAAGCAACCCGGCACCGGGGAAGCTTTTAACCACCTGACGGTCCAGGTGGCCAATTCGGCCGACAAGCAGGCCGCGGCCGACCGCCTGCGCGCGGCCTTGGACGAAATGTACGCAGACAACGACGCCTACCACGCCAAGGTCACGGACTTTAGCCAAGACATGGCCAGCTTCAACCAAATCATTACCTCGCTGAGCATGGGGTTGGCTGCCATCGGCGGCATCTCCCTGCTGGTCGGCGGAATCGGCGTCATGAACATCATGCTGATCACCGTCACCGAGCGCACCCGGGAGATCGGCGTGCGCAAGGCCCTGGGCGCCACCCGGCGGGATATCCGCTGGCAGTTCGTTACCGAGGCCATCATCGTCTGCCTGGTCGGCGGCATCATCGGCATCATCCTCGGCGCCCTAGCCGGCATGGCCGGCTCCGCCGCGATGGGGCTACTCGCCTTCCCACCGCTGTCCGCCGTGGTCATCTCCCTGCTCTTCGCCCTCGCCATCGGCCTGTTCTTCGGCTACTACCCCGCCGGCAAGGCCGCTAAACTCGACCCCATTGAGGCCCTGCGGTACGAATAGACGGCCCCACCGGAACTGTTAAAGCCGCGAATATACAAAACCCGCCGCCGCTACCAGGACGCGTTCCTGAGGTAGCGGCGGCGGGTTTTTACGCTGAAAGGCGCGTGCCTTCAGCTGAAGCCGGTTTAAGCTTTCCGGCTTATTCCCACTCGATGGTTCCCGGCGGCTTGGAGGTCACGTCGAGCACGACGCGGTTGACTTCCTTGACCTCGTTGGTGATCTTGGTGGAGATCTTCTCCAGCACGTCGTAAGGGATGCGGGTCCAGTCCGCGGTCATGGCGTCCTCGGAGGAGACTGGGCGCAGCACGATCGGGTGGCCGTAGGTGCGGCCGTCGCCCTGGACGCCGACGGAGCGCACGTCCGCCAGCAGGACCACCGGGCACTGCCAGATCTCGGCGTCCAGGCCGGCGTTGGTCAGCTCGGTGCGGGCGATGAGATCGGCCTGGCGCAAGGTCTCCAGGCGGTCCTCGGTGACCTCGCCGATGATGCGGATGCCCAGGCCCGGGCCCGGGAAGGGCTGGCGGTTGACAATCTCTTCCGGCAGGCCCAGCTCGCGGCCCACGGCGCGGACCTCGTCCTTGAACAACAGGCGCAGCGGCTCGACCAGCTCGAATTCCACGTCGTCCGGCAGGCCGCCGACGTTGTGGTGGGACTTGATGTTCGCGGTGCCGTCGCCGCCGCCGGATTCCACGACGTCCGGGTACAAGGTGCCCTGCACCAGGTAGTCCACGGTGGAGCCTTCTGGGGCGTCATCCAGCACGCCCGCGACGGCGCGCTCAAAGGAGCGGATGAATTCCGCGCCGATGGCCTTGCGCTTGTCTTCCGGGTCGGTCTTGCCGGCCAGCTTCTCCAGGAAGGAAGCGCGCTCGTCCACGGTGACCAGCTTGGCGCCGGTGGAGGCCACGAAGTCCTTTTCCACCTGTTCGCGTTCCCCGGCGCGCAGCAGGCCGTGGTCCACGAATACACAGGTCAGGCGGTCGCCGATGGCGCGCTGCACGAGGGCGGCGGCCACGGCGGAGTCCACGCCGCCGGACAGGGCGCAGATGGCCCGGCCGGTCTCGCCGACCTGGGCGCGGACGTCGTCGATGAGCTGCTCGGCGATGTTATCGGCGGTCCAGTTCTGCTCCAGGCCGGCGATCTCGGTCAGAAAGCGGGTCAGAACTTCCTGGCCGTGCGGCGAGTGCAGCACCTCCGGGTGGTACTGGACGCCGGCCATCTTCTTGTCCACGCACTCCATGGCGGCCACCGGGGCGCCCGCGGAGGAGGCGGTCACGGTGAAGCCCTCCGGGGCGGCCGAGACCGCGTCGCCGTGGGACATCCAGACCTTGTGGGTTTCTTCCAGGCCGGCGTGCAGCACGCCGGCCTGGTCATCCACGTGCAGGTCGGTGCGGCCGTACTCGCGCTCTCCGGTGGAGGAGACGGTGCCGCCCAGGGCGTGGTTCATGGCCTGGAAGCCGTAGCAGATACCGAAGACCGGCACGCCGAGCTCCAGCAGCTCCGGCTTCAGGGCCGGGGCGCCGTCGGCGTAGACGGAGGAAGGACCACCGGAGAGGATCAGCGCGGCCGGGTTCTTGGCCTTGATCTCCTCCACGGTGGCGGAGTTGGGAACTACCTCGGAGTAAATCTGGGCCTCGCGCACGCGACGGGCAATAAGCTGCGCGTACTGAGCCCCGAAATCCACCACGAGGACTGGACGAGGGGTAGTGGAAGGCTTAGTCACCCTGCCAGTTTAACGTATAGGCGGCCTGACGCTATAGCCTGCCCATCCCCCGCAGCTTCCCCGCCTCGCGCCCGGTTGCATAATCATGCAATCCCCCCGAACCCATGCCCCGTGGTTTATCACTCGTCTATGCTAGAGTGTCATATTTCACATCCGACGAGAAGGACAGGAATGAGCACTCCCATCCACGGCGACAAGCTGCCTGAGCAACATAGCCCGGAGCATATTGCGCAGTCGCGCGAAGAATTCGACCTAGAGCACATCCACGAAGAGGACATCCAGGACCCGGTAGAGGGCGAAGACTCCTCCGCCGGCTCCGACCTGACGTGGGCTATCACCCTGTTCGGCACCGCGGTCGGCGCGGGCATCCTCTTTTTGCCGATTAACGCCGGCAGCTTCGGCTTCTGGCCGCTGCTCATCGCCACCGCCTTCATCGGGCCCGTGGTCTTTTTCTCCCACCGCACCTACGCGCGCATCGTGGCCGCCTCCCCCATCAAGGGCCTGGACGTTTTGCAGGTCATCACGGCGCTGACCGGGCGCAAACGCGGGCTGGCCACGGCGCTGCTGTACTGGCTGGCCATCTACCCCACCGTGCTGATCTACGGCATCAGTATCACCAACACCGTCGACAGCTTCATTGTCAACCAGCTCGGCGGCCCGGAAATCAACCGCTGGGTGCTGGCCAGCGTCTGCATCGGCGTACTCACCCTCGCCTTCGCCGCCGGCAAGAAGGCCGTGCTCTGGCTGGGCAACGCGCTAGTCTACCCGCTGATTATCGCCCTGGCGGCGGTCTCCTTCTACCTCATCCCGCAGTGGGATTTGGCCAGCTTCTACAGCTACCAGTCGGACACGCCCCTGTGGAAGTCCCTGCTGCTCATTCTGCCGGTGCTGGTCTTCTCGTTTAGCCACATGGCGGCGCTGTCCCAGTTCGCGCTCGACGCCCAGCAGGGCCACGGTGATGACGTCGCCGGCACCGAGCGCCAGGTCTCCCGGGTGGAACTTATCACCGCCTGCCTGCTGGTGGCCTTCACGATGTTTTTCGTCTGGTCCTGCTCCATGGCCATGGGCGCGGAAGGCATGGACGCCGCGGGCGAGGCCAACATCCCGATCCTGTCCTACTTCGCCAACGTCACCCACACCCCGTTCATGGCTTTCCTCGCCCCCGTGGTGGCCATCTGCGCCATCGCCTCGTCCTTCTCCGGCCACATGCTGGGCACCGAGGAGGGCACCAAGTACATCTTCCGCGTGCTCGCCCCGCGCACCGCGGACAAGCTCACGGGCAAAAAGCTCACCTACGTCATCTACGTGATGGTCTTTATCGGCTCGGTCGCCGTGGCGGTCTACAACCCGTCCATCCTGGATTTCATCTCCGTCGTCGGCGGCATCTTCGTCGCCTTCTTGGTCTACATCGTGCCCATGCTGCTCTTCCGCAAGGCCACCGCCTTCAAGCACTACGCCACCCGGCCGGACACCATCTGCGTCTTCGTCGTGGGCCTTGTCATCATGGCCGTCTCCGCCTGGGACATCGTCGCCGGCAGCTAGGACCCGCCGCCGCGATTAAACGGTCCGGCGCGACTGAACCGGGCCCGCGCGCAGGCCCGGGAGTTCGCGCGCTAAGACGCGAAGGAGGGCATCGCCGTGCTTGGCGATGCCCTCCTTGTCTTTCCTGTTCTTTTCTGAACAGCGCGCCCCGGGCTTTAGGCGCCTAACCATTGGCGTGCTAGCTTCCTAGCCCCCTATTCCCGGGTCCGTGCTTTGTGCCGCGTGCCTTCTCGGCTTAGCCGCGGATGGCGAGGTTGACCTTCTGGAAGGATTTGAGGTCCGTGTAGCCGCACTTCGCCATGGCGCGCTTGAGGCCGCCGACCAGGTTGAACTGGCCGAAGGGCTCGTTAGACGGGCCGTGCAGGACCACCTCGAGGCTCGGGGCGTTGTGGTCAGCCTCGCCGTCCAGGAAGTCGACGTCTAGGTCGCCCGGGACAGCGGCAGCGTAGTCCACGAAGCCGCGCGGGAAGCGCGGGTGCCCGGCGGCGGCCGGCCAGTACCAGCCCTTACCGCCGGCCTCGCGGGCCGAGGCCAGAAGCGGGCCCAGGACGACGCCATCGGCGCCGCAGGCCACGGCCTTGGTGACCTCGGCGGAGTTGACGAAGTCGCCGTCGGCCAAAAGGTGCACGTAGCGCCCGCCGGTCTCATCCAGGTAGTCCCGGCGCGCGGCCGCGGCATCCGCCACGGCGGTGGCCAGGGGCACGTCGATCCCGACGGTCTCCGGGTTGGTGTTCACGCCGCCGCCCACGATGACGCCGGCCGCGCCGGTCCGCATCAGGTGCAGGGCCGTGGTGTAGTCCGCCACGCCACCGGCGATGACCGGCACGTCCAGGGAACCGATGAATTCCTTGAGGTTCAGCGGCTCGCCGCCGGTGCTGACGTGCTCGGCAGAAATCAGGGTGCCCTGGATAAACAGCAGTTCCGCGCCGGCCGCGATGACCACCGGAGCCAGCTCACGGGCGTTTTGCGGGGACACGCGCACCGCTACGGTCACGCCCGCCTCCCGCACCTGGCGGATTCGCTCGGTAAGCAGTTCCGTGTCCAGATCCGCGCCGTGGAGGCGCTGTAGCACGGCGTTATCACCCGGGTGGGAATAGACCTGCTCGAGGGCGGCCTCCAAGTCGGTGTGCCGGCCCCACAGGCCCTCAGCGTTGATAACGCCTAGGCCGCCTTGCTTGCCCATCTCGATGACGAATTCCGGGGTGGCCAGGGCGTCGGTCGGGTGGGAAACAAACGGGATGTCGAAGGTGTAGGCGTCGATGTGCCAGGTGGTATCCACGTCCTTCGAGGAACGCGTGCGCCGGGTTGGCACCAGGGAAATATCGTCCAGGTCGTAGGTGCGTTGCGCCTGCCGCCCCAGTCCGATTTCTACGTAGTCGCGCATGTGCTGCTCCTTATCTGTGAGTGTTGCGACGTTGCGGGGAGTGCTACGTGTCGTATAACGGGTTTCCTACGCGCTGCTTAGCGGTAGTTCGGGGCCTCGACGGTCTGCTGCAAATCGTGCGGGTGAGACTCGCGCAAGCCGGCCGCAGTAATGCGGACGAAACGCTTGGTCTTGAGATCCGCGATGGAGGCCGAGCCAGTGTAGCCCATGGCCGCGCGCAGGCCACCGATGATCTGGTGGGTAATCGCGTCGATCTCGCCGCGGTAAGGAACCTTGCCTTCCACGCCTTCCGGCACCAGCTTGTCTTCGCTCCTCACGTCGGCCTGGAAGTAGCGGTCCTTGGAGTAGGAGCGCTTCTCCCCGCTCAGGCCGCGGCCCTGCATGGCGCCCATGGAGCCCATCCCGCGGTAGCGCTTGTACTGCTTGCCGCCCACGATGACGATGTCGCCCGGGGCTTCCCGGGTGCCGGCGAACATGGAGCCCAGCATGACGGTATCGGCGCCGGCGGCCAGGGCCTTGGCGACGTCGCCGGAGTACTGCATGCCGCCGTCACCGATGATCGGGACGCCGGCCGGGCCGGCCACGGCGGCGGCCTCCATGATGGCGGTGATCTGCGGGGCGCCCACGCCGGCGACGACGCGGGTGGTGCAGATGGATCCCGGGCCGATGCCGACCTTGATGGCGTCGGCGCCGGCGTCGATCATGGCCTGGGCGGCCTCGCGGGTGGCCAGGTTGCCGCCCACGACGTCGACGCGGTGGCCGAAGTCCTTCTTCACGCGGGAGACCATCTCCAGCACGCGGTTGTTGTGGGCGTGGGCGGAGTCGACGACCAGCACGTCGACGCCGGCATCGACCAGGGCGCCGGCGCGCTCGTAGGACTCCTCGCCGGTGCCGATGCCGGCGGCGGCCAGCAGGCGGCCGGAGGAATCCTTGGAGGCGTTCGGGTACTGCTCGGACTTCACGAAGTCCTTGACGGTGATGAGGCCGACCAGCACGTTGTTGTCGTCCACGATGGGCAGCTTCTCGACCTTGTTGTTCGACAGCAGCTTCAGGGCCTCGCTCTTGGACACGCCCTCCTTGGCCACCACCAGCGGCATGGAGGTCATGATGTCCGAGACCTTGCGCTGGAAGTCCGGTTCGAAGCGCATGTCGCGGTTGGTGCAGATGCCCAGCAGGACACCCTTGTCATCGACCACCGGCAGGCCGGAGATGCGGAACCGCGCGCACAGGGCGTCGACTTCCTCGATGGTCATATCCGGCGACGCCACCACCGGGTCGGTGACCATGCCAGACTCGGAACGCTTGACGGTTTCCACCTGCTCGGCCTGCTCCTGGGTCGACAGGTTGCGGTGCAGCACGCCGATACCGCCCTGGCGGGCCATCGCGATAGCCATGCGCGCTTCCGTGACCGTGTCCATGGCCGCCGAGGACAGCGGGATGCCCAGCCGGATGTTGCGGGTAAACTGCGCCGAGGTGTCTACCTGAGAAGGCACGATATTGGATTCGGCCGGCAGCAGAAGCACATCATCAAAGGTCAGCCCATTGAGCAGGATCTTATCCGGGTCGTTTCCCCCAGTTTGCACGCGGTTGTCAGTCATCTTGAGTGCCCATCTCCTTAAAACGAAGCCGAGTTTTGGTGGTATGCACCCTAACTGTAGTGCCTTTTAGCGCCACATCGTGAGTCCGGGGGAGAATTGCCTAAGTCTGGTTGAGTAAATAGGCTTCTAAACTGTGAACTTTTTCGCCAATATGCCCCGCGACCCTTTTGCCGACGACCCCAATGATCCCGCCTCCTTCTTGGAAGAAGAAGAGCAGGCACAGCCGCTGAGCCAAGAGGAGCGCGCCGCCGTGATCCACGACCTCGCCTTGGTCCAGGAATTCGCCCGCGCGCTCGGGCCCCGCGGAGTGGACGGAATCTTCTTCTACTGCGAGGACTGCCAGGAAAACCACTTCTACGAGTGGGACATCATGGCCGCCAATATGCGTGCGACCTTGAACAACGAACTCGCTCCGGTGCACGAGCCGGGCGCTGAGCCGGATCCGAACCGCTACGTTCCCTGGGACTACGCCCTGGGCTACCTAGACGGGCTCGACGCACGCTAAAACCGCCTCCGGCGAAAGGCGGACCCCACCCCGCCGAGAGCGGCTCTCTGAAAAGACGTTTCTTAGAAGGACTTAGCTACTTACTGCTGCACCTGCGGCGGAGCGAGTTCACCGTCGTTTTCCTCCGGGGAAGCGCTCGGCTCCTCCGTGGGTTCTGTCGGTTCGGGCAGCGGGTTGGGCAGCCCGGTCTCGGTCACCGTAACCGTCACGGTCTGGGTGGCCTTCTCCGTCACCGTGGTCGGCTCCGGGGCGGGAGCCGGCTTCTCGGCCTCCGTGCCCTGCTCTGGCGGCACGGTCTCAGTCACCGTCTCCGTCGGGCGCGGGCGGGCCACCCGCGACGAGCGGGCCTTGTCCTGCTTGACCTCGGCGTCGGCTTCCTTCTCTTCTGCCAGGTTCAGCATCTTACGGGCCTCCGCCAGAAGGGACTGCGCACCCTCCCAGTCGCCGCTGGCGGCGCGGGACTCAATCTCATCCAGCTTGCCGGCCAGCTCGACCGACTGCGGATCGTGCTGGGCGCCAAAGCCCTGGGTGTTGTAGACCACCGCGCCGGCCCCGGCGATGACCAGGGTGGCCGCGGCCGCGCCGATGAGGCCGTGGACGAACGGGTGCGGGCGCTTGGCCTTGCGGCGATCCGCCAGCGAGGCCACGGAGGCCCTCGCGGCCTTGCCCGTGTCCTCGGCGGACTCGGTATCCTCGCCCTCACCCAGAGCAACCACCGGTACCGGCGGCAGCGGCTGGTGGACCTCGTTGCGCAGATCCATCAGCAACGCCGCTAGCTCGTCGCTGCCGCCACTGGGGTCTTTTCCTGCGGATAGATCGGTCAGGAAGTGATCGTCATCAACTAAGGGCTGCAGCTGATCGGCCAAGTCATTAGTGTCATCGGGCCGACGTCGCTTTGACATGATCATCCCTCCTTTCCCATCCTGCCGTGCAGGACATAAATAAAAATCTGGTTTTTAGTTGTTATTGAGATTCAGCCAGCCGCTTGCGCAACTGGCCGAGGGCTCGGTGCTGAGCTACCCGGACCGCGCCCGGAGTAGAACCTACGGCTGCGGCTGTTTCCTCCGCGGAAAGGCCCACGAACACCCTTAAAATCACAATGTTGCGAGCCTTTTCACTTAATGTATCGAGCAACTCGCGAACTCTGTTACTTCCGTCTGTAACCAGCGCGTATTCCTCTGGACTTTGGCCGCAAGCCGTCTGTTCCGGCAGGTCTTCAGTGGGCACCGAGTGGTCGCGCCCCAAGGTGCGGTGCGCGTCCGCCACCTTGTTAAAGGCGATGCCGTAGACGTAGGCCATGAACGGTCGCCCCTTGTCCTCGTACTTGGGCAGGGAGGTCGCCACGGCGAGGCAGACCTCTTGCGCCACGTCGTCGGCCGTCGGGTGGCGGTGGCCGCCAATCCGGGCGCGGCAGTACCGCACCACCTGCGGGTGGATCAGACGGATGACCTCTTGCAGAGCCCGACGATCGCCCGATACCGCCGACGGCACTAGGGCCGCTAGCTCGGTTTCGGAATCACTCACGTTCAGGCTCTACTTTCTCGTTTAAGGTTTCACGACATCACGCCGGCCTAGGCACCCACGTTCAGGCGGTGGCGCGGGGCGGCTCAGATCGAAAATTAGCCGTCTCAGAACTATACCGATGATCAGCGTCTAATTCATCATCGTGATTTTGCTTTTAATCACGACGCGGAGCGCTTCATCTGGCCGTTTCTACCCCGAAGGTAGTAGCCCACGCCGCGGCAGACAAAGTTCACCAAACTTTAACCTTTGTGTATATAACCTGGCCAGACGGCTAATCGTGAGGATTGAAACAATCAGAAAACCAGCTGGCAACCAGCTGGAAACCCAACGTTTACCCGTGCGGGCCATACTGCCAAATCGGAATACTTCAAGTCCCGAGGAATACTTCAAGTCCCGAACTACCCAATTGAGGAGATTTCGTCGTGTCACAGCCGCATCTGCTTCCCGGACCGAACGCAGATTTTTGGGAATGGCAACTGCATGGAGCATGCCGCGGGAAGAACTCGGATGTTTTCTACCACCCGGACGGGGAACGCGGACGTGCCCGCGCGCAGCGCGAGAACCGCGCGAAGGCCATCTGCAACGCCTGCCCGGTCATCGAGCTGTGCCGTGAGCACGCCCTCCGGTCCGCTGAGCCTTACGGCGTGTGGGGCGGCATGTCCGAGTCCGAGCGCTCCCACGCTCTGCGCGCCCGCAACAAGCGCGCCCAGGTCACCAAGGTCGCCCCGGTTACCGTCTAGGCGGATTCCCGTTAGGGCTTGACCCCTACCGCCACTGGCACACAGGCAACCGCACTGCCCAATAATGCAGCCTGCTGCCCTGCCGCCCCGGTGGTTCCTTTTGTGGCCTCCTACCCTTCTTGGGTCTCTTGGGCCTCGTGGGCCAGGTAACGGGCCAGGTAGCTGCCGGTCACCGAGTCGGCGACTTCGTTGAGCTCGCACGAGCTCGTGCTGGCCACCACCCGGCCGCCGGCCGAACCGGCCCCGGGACCCAAATCGATGACGTGATCGGCGTGGGCGATAACCGCCGGGCGGTGCTCGACGCAGACGACGGTGTGCCCGCTGTCGACGAGCTCATCGAGCAGCTCCAGCAGCACCTGCGTGTCCAGCAGGTGCAGGCCCGCGGTCGGCTCGTCAAAGACGTAGGTGATATCCGTCAGCGCTGATCCCAGGTGCCTAACCATGCGGGTGCGCTGCGCTTCCCCGCCCGAGGGGGTGCCCGCCGGCCGGTCCAGGCTGAGGTAGCCCAGGCCGATCTCCACCGCGCTGTTGACTGCCTGGCGCAGGTTGTCCACCAGCGGGGCCACGCGGGCATCCTCCAGGCTCTCCAGCCAGGAGTAGACCTCGGTCAGCTCCCACCGGGAGACCTCCGCCAGGGAAGCACCCCGATATAGGACCGGACTGGGCGTAGCTCTGCCAGGTCCAGGAGCCGATCTTGAGGCGCGGGACGATGATGGCGCCGTCGTCGAGGCTGAGCGACTCATCAACTAGCGCCGTGAGGTCGAGGTCAGTGACCCGGCCGGTGCCGCTGCAGTCCGGGCACATGCCGCCGGTGCGCTGGAAGTGGGTGACTTCCTTCTTCGCCCCCGGCCTTCTCGACCTGGATGGCGCCCTGCGCGCTCACGGAAGGCACGTTGAAGGAACAGGCGGCCGGGCCGCCGGCGTTTGGCTCCGCGATGCGGGAAAACAGCACGCGCAGCATGCCGGTGATGTCCGTGGCCGTGCCGAAGGTAGACCGCGCGTTCGCGGCGAGCGCCTCCTGCCCCACCACGATGGCGGCGGTCAGCCCCTCCAGGCGGTCGACGTCGGGGCGGGCGGTCTGCGGCATAAACCCCTGGACGAAACCGGGGTAGGTCTCGTTGACCAGCCGCTGGGACTCGGCCGCGATGGTGTCGAAGACCAGGCTGGACTTGCCGGAGCCCGACAGCCCGACGAAGACGGTCAGCTGGCGCTTCGGGATATCGACGCTGATATCACGCAGGTTGTTATCCCGCGCGCCGGTGACCCGGATGAATTCTTGTTGTGGCACGAGGCATAGCTTAAAGCACGATTAAGGGCCCCGCCGGCTGGTTAGCCGGACGAGGCCCTCGCGCTCTTTTCAAGCAGGAGGCCCGCCGGTTACCCGTCGGAGCCTGCCTTACGCGCGCGTGAGCTCACGCGGTTTTAGTGATGGTGGTGGTGACCCTGGGAGGACTCTTCTTCCTCGGCGGGCTTTTCCACGACGGAAGCGTCGGTGGTCAGCACCATGCGTGCCACGGAGGTGGCGTTGACGACGGCGGAGTGGGTGACCTTGACCGGGTCGATGATGCCGTTGTCGATGAGGTTGCCGTACTCCAGGGTGTGGGCGTTGAAGCCTTCGCCGTTGGACATCTCGGCCACGCGGTTGGTCACCACGGCGCCGTCCTCACCGGCGTTAGCGGCGATCCAGTAGGCCGGGCGTGACAGCGCTTTGGCTACGGAGAGCACGCCGGTCTTGGCCTCGCCCTCGAAGTCCTGGGCGAAGGTCTCCAGCTCGCGCGCGATCTGGACCAGGGCGGAGCCACCGCCGGCGATAACGCCTTCCTCGACCGCGGCACGAGCGGCGTTGATGGCGTCCTCGACGCGCAGCTTACGCTCGTTGACCTCGGTCTCGGTGGCGGCGCCGACGCGGATGACGGCCACGCCGCCGGACAGCTTGGCCAGGCGCTCCTCGAGCTTCTCCTTGTCCCAGGTGGAGTCGGTGCGCTCGATTTCGCGGCGGATCTGGCCGCGGCGCTCTTCGACGGCCTCGGCGGTGCCGGCGCCGTCGACCAGGACGGTATCCTCCTTGGTCACGGTCACACGGCGTGCGGAGCCCAGAACTTCGAGGCCAACCTCGTTGAGGTTGATGCCCAGCTCTGGGTCCACGACGGTGGCGCCGGTGACGACGGCCAGGTCGTCCATGAAGGCCTTGCGGCGATCGCCGAAGTACGGGGCCTTGACGCCCACGACCTTCAGGACCTTGCGGATGGAGTTGACCACCAGGGCCTGCAGCGGCTCGCCCTCGATGTCCTCGGCCATAATCAGCGTCGGCTTGCCGGACTCGGCGATCTTTTCCAACAGCGGCAGGAAGTCCGGCAGGGAGGAGATCTTGTTTCGCACCAGCAGGATCTGGGCGTCGTCGAGCACGGCGTGGTTGGTCTCTTCCTCCGTCGCGAAGTACGGGGAGAGGTAGCCCTTATCGAAGGAGATGCCTTCCGTGACATCCACGGTGGACTCCATGGTCTGGGACTCCTCCACGGTGACCACGCCGTCCTTGCCGACCTTTTCCATCGCGCCGGCGACCATCTCGCCGATTTCGGGGTCGCGGGAAGAAACCGTTGCGACCTGGGCGATTTCGGAGGCGGAGTTAACCGGGGTGGCGCGCGTCTTGAGCTCTTCCACGGTCTTCTCTGCGGCCGCGGCAATGCCGCGGTTGAGCTCGACCGGGTTAGCGCCGGCGGCCACGTTGCGCAGACCTTCGAAGATCAGTGCCTGGGCCAGCAGCGTCGCGGTCGTGGTGCCGTCGCCGGCGATGTCGTTGGTCTTGACCGCCACGGACTTGACCAGCTGGGCGCCCAGGTTAGCGAAGGGCTCGTCCAAGTCGATGTCGCGGGCGATGGTCACGCCGTCGTTGGTGACGGTCGGGCCACCAAAGGCCTTGGACAGAACCACGTTGCGGCCGCGTGGGCCCAGGGTGACCTTGACGGCGTCGGCGAGGTTGTCCACGCCGCGCTGGATGCCCTCGCGGGCCTCCTGATCAAATGCAATGAGTTTTGCCATTAGTGGCTACACCACCTTTTACTTTTCGATAACGGCGAGCAGGTCGCGAGCGGACAGCAGCAGGTACTCCTGGCCGTCGTACTTCAGCTCGGTGCCACCGAACTTGGAGAAGATAACGGTGTCGCCTTCGTTGACGCCCACCGGGACGACTTCACCCTTGTCATTGGTGCGGCCCGGGCCGACGGCAATGACGGTCGCCTCTTGCGGCTTTTCCTTAGCCGAGTCTGGGATTACCAGGCCGGAAGCGGTAGTGGTTTCCGCTTCGACGATCTGGACCAGAACTTTATCTTCCAGCGGCTTGATGTTTGCCATGGTGTGATTCCTCCGTTTATGAATCAATGAGTTGTATGTGCCGGTTGCATGCATTGCCAGCACAGCCGTCGTCGCGGGTGAACAACTGTGGGTCAAACAACCTATCTAGCACTCTACCCGTGCGACTGCTAACCGACAACAACACCGCTCCCCCGCCGCGCACATGCCCGTCACTCCTCCACACCACCAGGCCTCGACGCCAAACCGCCCCACCAAGCCACGCTCCCTAAGCCACGCCGCCGGGACCCCGGCCGCAGCCAAAGCCAACGCGCAAAAGACCCCGCCCGCAGCTCGTGCAAGCCACCGGCGGGGCCACAGGCAAGCCCTGCGCCTTAAACCGTCAGCGCGGTACTAGCAGGAGACCTGGGCGACGGTGAAGCCCATGGTCTTGGCCAGCCCGCCTAGGGAGGTCTCCTTGTACTTGGAGAGCATGTCCCGGCCGGTTTCTGCCATGGTCTTAACCGCGTTATCCAGGGAGACAACGTGGGAGCCCTCGCCGCGCTTGGCCAGGCGGGCGGAATTGATGGCCTTGACAGCACCGACGGCGTTGCGCTCGATGCAGGGGATCTGCACCAGACCGCCGATGGGGTCACAGGTCAGGCCCAAGTTGTGCTCGAGCGCGATCTCGGCGGCGTTTTCCACCTGCCGGGGCGTGCCGCCCAGCAGCTCCGCCATGCCGGCGGCTGCCATGGAGGAAGCCGAGCCCACCTCGCCCTGGCAGCCGACCTCGGCGCCGGAGATAGAGGCGTTCGTCTTGATGATGATGGCCACCGCGCCGGCGGTCAGCAGGTAGCGGTGAACGCTGTGCTTGTTGAAACCGCGCTGGAAGTCACGCGCGTAGTGCAGCACGGCCGGCAGGATGCCGCAGGCACCGTTGGTCGGGGCGGTAATGACGCGGCCGCCGGCGGCGTTCTGCTCGTTGACGGCCAGCGCGTAAAGGTCCACCCAGTCCATAGCCTCTAGGCCGGAGTCCTCGTCTTCGCTCTGCGCCAGCAGGTCCTGGTAGAGCTTCGGCGCGCGGCGCGGGACCAAGAGGCCGCCCGGCAGGATACCGTCGGTCTCGATGCCCTGGGACACGGCCTGCTGCATAACCTCCCAGACCCGGTCCAGGTGGGCCAGCACGAAGTCCTCGCCACCTTCATCAGCGTGAAGAAAGGACTCGTTGGCCAGCATGATCTCCCAGATTGCCAGGTCGTGCTTCTCGCACAGCTCCAGCAGCTCATCGCCAGTGTCGAACTCGTAGGGCGCGCGCATGTTCTCCGGCATGGGCGTGGGGTTCTCCGCGGCCAGCTTGGAGGCCTCCAGCTCCGCGCGGGTCTGGATGAAGCCGCCGCCAACGGAGAAGTACGGCACACCCTCAGCAATGCACTTGCCGTCGGCGTCGTAGGCCGAGAACAGCATACAGTTCGGGTGGCCCGGGAAGGGCTCGTTGTCGAAGACCAGGCTGTAGTCCATGGTCCCAGTCGGGCCGGTGACACTGCCCTCGCGCGGGATGTTGGTGCCGGCGACCGGCTCCGCGTCCAGCGGCACGTCCAGCGGAGTCCAACCGACCATGCCGAGGATGACCGCGCGGTCCGTGGCATGCCCCAGGCCAGTGGCCGAAAGGGAGCCGCGCAACTCGCAGCGCACCAGCGTCGGGTACTCGACCAGCGAGCCCACGAAGGCCTTGGCCGCGCGCATGGGGCCGACCGTGTGCGAAGACGACGGGCCGATACCGATACTGAAAATGTCAGTCACTGTCAGGGTCATGAGGTACTCCTTTTAGTTGCTCCACTCGTGGCTCGCGCGCCTGCCGCAACCAGGTAGGGGTGCGAAGAAATTATCGCGACCGGGCGCGCCGCCTCTCACCGCCCATCCTAACGGTTGTAGCGATGCCAGGCACATCTAGAAAGTATTGTCATCTGACTCAAGTTTTTGAGCCGATACCCTGTCACTTTCGCCAATTGCACAAAAATTATCACTGCCCCTCTTACAAGGGACGGTGATTGACGGTCGCGCGGGGCGGCAGGACCGCTCCTGCGAACTTAGGCCTGCTTTTCCGTGTTGATAACGGCCGCGCGCCAGAGCTGGTATTCCTCCGGGTTGTCCTCGCGGTAGTTCAGCACGGCGCGAATGGAGTTTTCCACGCCTTCGACGATGTCATCAGTAATATCGTCGCCTTCCGCACCCACGAAGATAACCGAGCCGGAAATCGCCCGAATCGGGTCCTGCAGGAAGGCCGAGTTGCCAGTATCAGCGGTATTACGCGCCAACGATGCCACCGGGTTCGGCTCCGCACCCTCAGCGCGGGCATCCGGGTTGAACAACGCAGCGTAGGCCGAGCCATCTTCCTGGAAAGCCACCGCCACGCGGTCTTCAGTGGCCCCACCCAGGAACTGGTTAGCGTGCTCCAGCTCGAAGGTGATCTTGCGGCGGGTCAGATCAGGGTTGACAAGGAATCCAATAGTCATAATTCCTAAAACTAGCCGCCACACCGAAAAACCACACCCTGAGCAGGGAAAACTTTGGGTGAACATTCCGTGAACCACGGGCCAATAACCCCGATCGCAGGCGCCCGCGCTTTCCTCAGCGACCCCTCGATCCAACCGGGTGGCTAAGGCGCTAGCGGAGAGCTAAGTCAAAGGACAAGCAATTGTGAAAATATTGGGTTAATTGTCGTTTAAAGTTTGGCTCGATGGTGAGCAATGATTCTGTCTCTTACCGGGGCGTGGAGCATTAATCCACTCGGCCCCCTTCTCGAATCGGAAGACACGGAAGACTTGTGGAGCCTTGTCAACGCTACTGCATCCATAATGCCCGGGACTCCGCTATCTCCTTGGTTTGTAGGGAAAGCAACGATAGCGAGATCCGAGGCAACGGCCAATTAGACACCCTTGCCCTCGCGGTGTACGCCGCTGACAAGGACTCGGGATCTGCGGTTAGAAACCCGCCGGAACCAGCGGGATCTCAACCTCCAGCTGGGTGTCCGTGGCGGTGGCGAGGCCGGAGGGTTCGGCGCCTTCGGCGATGAGTTGTGCGGCGACGGCGGCGATCATGACGCCGTTGTCGGTGCAGAGTTTGAAGCTCGGGACGCGCAGCTCGATGTCGGCTGCGGCGCAGCGCTCGGCGGCGAGTTCGCGCAGCCGGGAGTTGGCGGCGACTCCGCCGCCCAGCAGCAGGACGCCGGCGCCGGTGTCTTGGCAGGCACGCACGGCCTTGGCCGTGAGCACATCGCAGACGGCCTCCTGGAAGGAGGCGCAGGTGTCTTCCACGGAGATGACTTCGCCGTTGCGCTCGGCTTGTTCGACGTAGCGGGCCACGGCGGTCTTCAGGCCGGAGAAGGAGAAGTCATGGCGGTGGTCGCCGCGCAGATCCTCTGCCTTGCTGAGCCCGCGGGGGAACTTGATGGTGGGCTCACCGCGGGCGGCGAGTTTGTCGATGACCGGCCCGCCCGGATACCCCAGGCCCAGCAGGCGGGAGACTTTGTCGTAGGCCTCGCCGGCGGCATCGTCAAGCGTGGTGCCCAGCTCCCGCATGGGGCGGCCGACGGCTTCGACCTCCAGTAGCTGGGTGTGTCCGCCGGAGACCAACAGGGCCACCGCGTGCGGCAGGGGCTTGCCCTCCAGGTTGGCTACGGCAACGTGGCCGCCCAGGTGGTTGACCCCGTAGAAGGGCACGCCCCAGGCGGCGGCATAGGCCTTGGCCGCGGAGGCGCCCACCAGCAGCGCGCCCGCCAGGCCCGGGCCGACGGTGGCGGCCACGGCATCGGGGCGCTCAACACCGGCCTGGCGCAGGGCTTCCTCCATCACCTGGGGCATGGCCTCCAGGTGAGCGCGGGAAGCGATCTCCGGCACGACGCCGCCGAAACGGGCGTGCTGCTGCATGGACGAGGCCACCGCGTCCGCCAGAACGCGCATCTGCCCGGCCTCGTCGACCTCCACGATGCCGACGCCAGTCTCGTCGCAGGAGGACTCGATTCCCAATACGATCATTGCCGTTCGCCTTCTTTAGTTTCTTGTCATTCCCGCCCGGCCGCGCTGTGGCCCGGCGCCAGGCTGGTTGCTAGTTCGCTGCTTGCTAACTGTCGTCGGCGGGCTGCCCGCCTTCTCGCTTATAAGTGTAGGCATCCGCGCCGGAGGGTTGGTAATAGTTGCGGCGCAGGCCCAGCCGGTGAAAGCCATAGGCCTCGTACAGGCTCATGGCCGGCGCGTTGTCCACGCGCACTTCCAGGAAGATCGGGGCCTTCTCACGGTCGGCGATAAAGCAGATATTGTCCATCATCATCCGGCCGATACCGCGGCGCTGGTGCGCCGGATCCGTGCCAATGGTGTGAATTTCATACTCCGGGTCATCGGCCGGGCCCATCCGCCCGATGCCCGCGTAGCCCACCAACAGATCCGCCTCGGTATCCTGCACGCCCAGGTAAAAGGTGTGCGGCTGGCAAAACTCCGCCTGGAAGACCTCTTGCGACCAGGGGGTCTCCCCCGGGAAGAGCACGGTTTCCAGCTCGGCGCACCGGGCGGCGTCAGATGCTTTTAGCTCCCGCAGGACGAGGCTCACAGCTCAACCTCGGGGATGGCCGCCGAGCGCGGCTTCGGCGCCGGCTCCTTCGCGTCGGGCCGGCGCAGGTACAGCGGCACCAGCGACTCCGGCTGCGCGTTAAAGTCCACGGCTGCTGCCAGCGCGGCCGGGCACGGGTTCAGCGCCGGGCGCACAGCGGCGTGCCACTTCTCGGGCAGCCGCTCCCCCAGCGCCGCGGGGATGTAGACGGCAGTGACGGCGTCCGGGAAGTCCACGTCCTCGGGGCGGGCCACGTCCGGCCCGCTGACGCGCTCGGTGCCGCGGTAGACGGAGTAGTAGATCTCCTTGCGGCGGGCATCGGTAGCCACCACGAGCTCGCCGGTTTCTGCGGAGCCGCTGGTGTGTGTGCCTTCCGCGGCACCGCTGTCCTGGGCGGCTGCGGCCACCGCGATGGCGTCGTGCGAGCAGAGCCCATAGACCGGGATTCCGCGCGCTTGCGCCAGGGCGGAGGCCGTGGCCATGCCGACGCGCAGGCCGGTAAACGGCCCCGGCCCGCACCCGGCCACGACGGCGTCCAGCTGGGAATAGTCCCCGCCCAGCAGCTGGTCGATGGTGGGCATCAGCAGCTCATTGTGGGCCCGGGTGTCCTTAACGGTCGCGTCCTGGGCCGCCGACGGTTGGGCATAAGCCGCGTTGCCCGGCTGGGACGGGTCGATATCCACCAGACCGGTGACCAGATCCGTGGTGGAGGTGTCGATGCACAGAACACGCATTAGGACGCCAGGACCCAGGTTCCGTCTTGGTTCTGCATGAACGGCAGCAGGGAGAAGCCGTTGATGACCGGCGGGACCTGCTGGGAGCACAGGTCAACCTCGCTGCGGTCCAGCTTCTCCGGGAAGGTGTTCAGGTCATCGTCCAGGGCCACCAAGTAGTTGGTGTCCTCCGGGACCTTGCCGTCCACCAGGTCCAGCTCGTCCGGGTTCAGGTCGAAGGCTTCCCGTAGCTCATCGCCGGAAACGCCCGGGCAAACAAACGCCGCGGCGTTCCACTCTTCGCCGTAGACGTCCGCCGGGGACAGGGCCGTGCCGTGCAGGCCCTTGTTCTTGGTCTCTTCCAGGATGTGGCCCACGCGGCCGACCGGCTCGTCGGCGCGGGCGGCAGTCCAGCCGACCAGGCCCAGGATGGCGATGAGGAAGCCGACGGTGACGACGGCCACCAGTGCGGCGGCTGACTTGGACAGTTTCATCATGGTGACTCCTTCTGCGCGACAGTCGTACGCCCGACTATCGGATTATTTCTATGGGGATTAAGTGCCTAGACAGGCTTGGGCATTGTTTTTACGCCCTGCAATGGTACATCGTGCAGGTTCCGCGAGTGTGTGGCGCCTCCGCGCTCATCGCGGGCGCGGCCGGCTAGCGGCTGTGCCACTGCCAGGAAATAACGCGGGGTCCGTCTTCATCCAGCGGGGCGTCGTCAGCCCGCGCGCTTTCCCGGTCGATGCGCACGAGCAGGAAGTCGTCGCTGAGCTGCTCAACCAACCCGCCACCCCATTCGGCGACGACGACGGCGTCGGCCAGCTCCGTGTCCAGGTCCAGCGCGTCTAGGTCCCCGATGGGATCACCTGAGCCGGCGCCGAAGTCATCCAGCAGGCGGTAGGCGTCCACGTGCACCAGGTTCGGGCCGGGCTGCTTCGCGCGATGCTCCCGGGCGATGACGAAGGTCGGCGAGGTCACCCGGCCTTTCACGCCCATGCCCGCCGCGATGCCCTGGGTCAGGGTGGTCTTGCCCGCGCCCAGCGGGCCGTCCAGGATCACCACGTCACCGGCCTCCAGTGCGCGTCCCAGGCGCGCTCCTAAGTCCTGGGTCTGCTCGCGGGTGCTCAGGGTCTCGCTGCCACAAGCGGGAAAATCGCTGCGCATCCTAGGCCTCCTGCCGGGGAAGGTAGGTCCGCTGGGTGCGCCCGGTGGGCCGGCAGACCACCTCGTAGTTGATGGTCCCGGCGGCGTTCGCCAGATCGGTGGCGCTGCGCCCGCCGGTGCCGAAGAGCACGGCCTCGTCCCCGATGGCCACCCCGTGCGGGTTGGGGCCTAAGTCCACCACGACCTGGTCCATGCACACCCGGCCGACCTGTGGGTAGAGGTGGCCGTTGATGCCCACTTTCAGCTTGTCCTGGAAGTTGCGCGGCAGGCCATCGGCATAGCCGGCGGGCACGGTGGCCAGGTAGCCCGGCTCGGACGCGCTCCAGGTCAGGCCGTAGCAGGTGGCCTCCCCCAGCTCGATCGGCTTGACGTTGATGACGGTGGCAGCCCAGGTCATCGCCGGGCGCAGGTCGTGTTCCAAGCCCTCGATTGGCTCCAGGCCGTAGCAGGCCAGGCCCACGCGCACCTGCTCGAAGTAGGCGCTCGGGCGGGTGAGGGTGGCCGGGGAATTCGCCAGGTGGTTGACCGGGCACTCCAGGCCCATCGACCGCGCCTGCTCTAGGGCGTTGCGGAACTGCTGTTCCTGGTAGTCGTTGTGCGGATGATCCGGGGTATCAGCGCACGCGAAGTGCGACATCAGGCCGGTGACCTCCAGGAAGGGGCAGTCGCGCAGCAGTTTAAAAGCTTCCGGCCAGTCCGCGCGCTGGATGCCCGAGCGGTGCATCCCGGTCTCCACGCCGATGATGACGCTGGCCGGAGTCTCCTGGTTGATCAGTGCCCGGGCGTGCTCCAGGGAGGGCACGCCGACGGTAATCCCGTGGGCTAGCACCTCCGAGAGATCATCGCTGGGGTCCCAGATCCACGCCGCGATCGGCTGGTTGACGCCGACCTGGCGCAGGCTCACGGCCTCCGCGGTGGTGGCCACGCCGAAGGCGTCCGCGCCGGCGGCCTCCATCACGGGGGCCACCTTTTCGATTCCGTGCCCGTAGGCGTCCGCCTTCACCACGCACATCAGCCGGGTGCCCGGTCCCACTTTGTCCTTGAGGTAGGCAACATTGTGGGCGATGGCATCCAAATCGATGCGGGTGGTGAGTAACGACATGGAAGCTACTCTACCGTCACCGACTTTGCGAGATTACGCGGCTGGTCTACGTCGTAGCCCTTCGCGGCGGCGACGTTGCAGGCGAAGATCTGCAGCGGCACGGTAGCCAGCAGCGGCTGCATCAGGGTCGGGGCCTGCGGGATGCGGATGATGTAGTCCGCGTAGTCCTCGACCGCGGCGTCGCCTTCCTCGGCTATGACCACGGTGACGGCGCCGCGGGCGCGGATCTCCTGGATGTTGGAGACCACCTTGGAGTGCAGCGAGTCGCGGCCGCGCGGGGACGGCACGATTACGAAGACCGGCTGGCCCTGCTCGATAAGAGCGATCGGGCCGTGCTTGAGCTCGCCGGCGGCGAAGCCCTCGGCGTGCAGGTAGGCGATTTCCTTCAGCTTCAGCGCGCCCTCCAAGGCTACGGGGAAGCCGACGTGGCGGCCCAGGAAGAGCACGGAGGTCGCATTCTGCATGGACTTGGCCAGGTCCGCGACCTGCTGCTCGCCGTCGATGACCTCCTGAATCTTGTCCGGCATGGCGCGCAGCTCGCGCAGGATGGACTCGACCTCGTCAGTGAACTTGTTGCCGCGCAGCTGCGCCAGGTACAGGCCCAGCAGGTAGGTGGCGGTGATCTGCGCCAGGAAGGCCTTGGTGGAGGCCACCGCGATCTCCGGGCCGGCGTGGGTGTAGAGCGCGGCGTCGGATTCACGCGGGATGGACGAGCCCTGGGTGTTGCAAATAGCGATGACCTTCGCTCCCTGCTGGCGGGCGTGGCGCACCGCCATCAGGGTGTCCATGGTCTCGCCGGACTGAGACAGGGCCACCACGAGCGTCTTTTCGTTGACGATGGGATCGCGGTAGCGGAACTCATGCGCCAGCTCCACCTCGGTGGGGATGCGGCACCAGTGCTCGATGGCGTAGCGGGCCACGTGGCCAGCGTAAGCGGCGGTGCCGCAGGCGATGACGATGATCTTGTCGATGGACTTGAGCACGGATTCCTCGATCCGCAGCTCGTCCAAGATCAGCTTGCCGGACTCGTCGAAGCGCCCCAGCAGGGTGTCGCGGACTGCGCTCGGCTGGTCATGGATCTCCTTGGCCATGAAGGAGTCGAAGCCGCCCTTTTCCGCCTGCGCGGCGTCCCACATGATTTCAAACGGCTTGCCCTCGGCCGGGTTGCCATCGTAATCGGTGATGGCGACCTCGTCCGCGGTGATGGTCACAACGCGGTCATTGTCAATCTCGACGGCGGACTTGGTGTAGTCGATAAAGCCCGACACGTCGGAGCCCAGGAAGTTCTCGCCCTCGCCCAGGCCGATGACCAGCGGCGAGTCGCGGCGGGCAGCCACGATACGGTCCGGCTGATCCGCGTGGATGGCCAGCAGCGTAAAGGCACCTTCAAAGCGCTGGCAGGCCAGCTGCATAGCGCGGGTCAGATCACCTTCGGCCGCGCCGTGGAAGACGTCGGCGAGCACCGTGGCAGCTACCTCGGTGTCGGTCTCCGATGCGAAGTGGGCGCCCTTGTCGATGAGCTCGGTACGCAGCTCGGAGAAGTTCTCGATGATGCCGTTGTGGACGACGGCGAGCTTCCCGCCGTCGACGACGTGCGGGTGGGCGTTGATATCGGTGGGGCCGCCGTGGGTGGCCCAGCGGGTGTGGCCGATGCCCAGGACCGAGTCCGACACCGGGCGGTTGGCCAGCTCCTTATCCAGCTCGGCTACCTTGCCGGCCTTCTTGCGCCAACCGATCTCCCCGTCCGCGTACATCGCGATGCCGGCGGAGTCATAGCCGCGGTATTCCAGACGGCGCAGCCCCTCCAGCACGACGTCGAGGGCAAAATATTCACGGTCGTTTCCCGATTGACCAACGTATCCGACGATTCCACACATAGCCCCAGATATTACAGCATTATCCAGCACTCCGACGGAGGCAGGTTGTATATTCACCTCGCCGTAACAATTGCCCGGAGATTTCGGCCCCGGTCAGGTGCTACCGTGCCAAGGTTTGCTCTATCCTGGTAGATGTGTCTGCGAATTTGAAGAAGCATCTATCGACCCTGTCCAAGCGCGGCCCGCACCGGGTGCTCGTCGGCGATCTGTCGTACGCCGGCCTCAACGGCAAGGTGTATGCCCCTGCCGAAGGCAACGCGCTGCCCGCTGTGGCCTTCGGCCACGACTGGATGAAGAAGGTGAAAAGCTACCACGCCACGCTGCGCCACCTGGCCTCGTGGGGGATCGTGGCGGTCGCCCCGGACACGGAGACCGGCTTTCACCCGAACCACCGCAACTTAGCCGCTGACATGGAAACCGCCTTGCAGATCGCCGCCGGCGTGAAGCTGGGCCAGGGCAATATCTCCGTCGGCCCGGGCAAGCTCGGCATGGTCGGCCACGGCATGGGCGGCGGCGCCGCCGTCTTGGCCAGCGTCGACAACGACAAGGTGCGCGCTGTCGCGGCCATTTACCCCGCCTCCACTGCCCCGTCGGCCTCCCGCGCCGCCCGCCGCCTGGAGATCCCCGGCCTGGTCATCGGGTCCGGCCGTTCCGATATCTTCAGCGCCGGCAACCCGGCGAAGCTGGCCTACAACTGGGCCGGCGACTGCTCCTACCGGGAGATTGCCAAGGGCACCCAGCAGGGCTTTAGCGAAGACCGCCTGACCAAGCTCATGCTCGGCACCCCGGCCTTTGAGGGCGGCCCCACGGAGACCGCCCGCGGCCTTATCACCGGTTTTTTCCTCCACCAGCTCAACAACGACAGCAAGTACTCCGATTTTTCCGATCCGGAGGCCGTCGGCAAGAACGTGGAGAGCTTCATCGGCGAAGATCTCAGTGAGAAGGCCGGCGTCACCCGCGACGACTAGCCCCTCCGCAGCACGGATTTTACCTGCCCCGGCACACTTGTGCGCTGGGGCTTTCTGCGTTCCTCCCGCCCCAACCGCGCCGGCGCCCCGGGGTGCGCCGCCGAAGTCCGCGGCGTCTTGCCGGCCGCCTTCGCCTCGGCACTAGCCTGGTTCTTGGCATTGTCCGCGGCCTTTTCTAAGTCTTCCTGCGCCTTGGCCAGGGTGCGTTCAAATTCCAGCAGCCGCGCCGCGGTACGCTGGCGGAACTGCCGGGCAAATTCGTCGAAGTCGTCTACCATCGTCCTGCCTTTCGGGCTCGCTCTTGCTGTTCATCTCCAGTATCTTCTTCCTGCACTTGCGCCTCCTGCGGGGCAAGCCCCGCCCCACCACCGGCGTCCGCAGCCGGTGGTGCCGCCGGCTCGGGCGCCGGCGGCGCGGCATCCATATGGGCCAGCTTGCCTGCCGGCGGTTCCGGCTCCGGCACCTCTGACAGGTCCGGCGGCCCGGGCTTAGGCTCAGGAGCCCGCTCTGGTTCCGGTGTGGGTTCCGGCTCAGGCTCCGGGCAGGGCTCGGGTTCTGGTTCCGGGTCTGGCTCTGGCTCTAGCTCAGGAGCTGGTTCTGGTTCCGGGCATTCCATGCCCTCCAGGCACTCGGCCGCGGCCGCCAACAGCAGGCCAGCCCCGATAAGTGCCACGCCGGCACCGGCGACGCCGAGGACGCCGCAGCAGCATTGCGCGGGCTCGCATGGGACCGGCTCCGGGCAGGGCTCGGGTGCTGGCTCAGGCTCTGGCGTGGGTTCCGGTTCGGGTGCGGGCTGTCTGGTCGGCTCGGTTTCCGGTGCTGGCTTCGGCTCGGGGCAAGGTTCAGGCTCCGGTTCGGGCTCCGGTTTAGGTTCTGGCTCAGGCTTGGGCTCAGGTTGAATTTCTGGTTCCGGGCAGGGCTCAGGCTCAGGGTGAGGGGCCGGTGCCGGTTTGGGCTGTGGCTGTGGTTCTGGTTGTTTTTCTGGTTTTGGTTCAGGTTCTGGGGCCAGCTTGGGCACAGGGTCCAGGGACGACGGCTCGGTCGGTGGTGGGCCGGCATCCGGTGTGGGCTTGGGTTGTGGTTTGGGTTCGGGCTTGGGTTGCGGTTCTGGTGTGGGTTTCGGCACGGCCTCTGGCTGGTCCTCGGCGCAGGGTTCGGTTTCTGGTTCTGCGGGGGCTTCCGGTGGCTCGGGCGGTAGGGGGCGCTCGCAGGCGCACTCACAGCGGCGCTCGAATTCCTCGTAGCAGCTGTCGATGGCCTCGTCGCGCTCCCGGCAGGTGCCGGCGACCTGCTTGTTGGTGTCCTCGATGACGCGGCCGCCGATGGCGGAGATGGCCGAAATGAGGAACTGGGCCACGGGGTGGCGGCGCAGCACCATCGCCAGGATGTCCAGCAGCCCGATGGCGGCGCTGAGCAACTCCCCGATCGCGGAGTCGGAAACGTCCACCACGTCGTCGATGGCTTGGGCGCAGTCCTCCGCGTCGCGGGCGAGCTCGTCGGCCTGGGTGCGGTCATCCTCGTGGTCGTCGTTAAGGGTGCGCAGGCGGTCCAACAGCTTGTCGCCGGCGACGAGGAAGCCGCCGCCGAGCAGGAATTCGCGCAGCTCACCGCCGCCGCGGTTGGGCCGGTCCGCGCCGACGGCCGCCCGGGTGCCCGCCACCAGGTCGGCGCTGCTGAGCCCGTCGACGGAACCGACCATCTTCTGCAGTACCCCGATTGGCAGGCTCGGGCCGGAATACGCGCCCTGGCTGGCCAGCTGGAAATTGCTCACCGAGCGGGAATAATCGGCTAATTGGCTGCGGGTCATGGCGCTAGTGCTGCTCATGGTCATCCCCCTGCCCCAGGCGGGCGCCGAACGCGTCATCGCCGCGGTAGACGGCGGTGAACTGGTCGGCCGCGGCGCGCACGGTTGCGTCCATGTTGTTAATGCGCCAACCGCCCAGCTCATGCAGGCGGTTAAGCAGCTGCTGGATGCGCTGCCCGTGGCCGGCGAAATCACGGCCGGCGGCGGCCTGCGGGTACTCCGGCACGCGGCGCAGGTGCGCCTGGCGCTGCGCGCTCACGCCGGTGGATACCTGTCCCAGGCGAGCGACAATATCAGTGTGGTCGAACTCGAATTCCGGCACCGAGGGACTCCCTTTCTTGCAGTCTCTTCTCTTCAGGTCCGAGCCGCCCCGAATGGGAGCAGCTTCACCTCTTTGGACTGCCGGAAGTCCCCGGCGGTTCCCACCAATTTTTTCTGGAACCGCTCGTGGGCTCTCGGTTGCCGGTGGCGCGGGTGTTTTTAGACCCCGGCGACCACGGCGGCGAGCCGGCCGGCGACCTTGCGGGCCTGCTCTTCCTCGGCAGCTTCGACCATGACGCGGAAGAGCTCCTCAGTACCCGACGGGCGCAGCAGCACGCGGCCGGTGCCGTGGAGTTCCTCCTCGGCCTGGGCGATGGCGGATTTGACCTCATCGTTGCCCATGATGGCAGACTTGTCGGAAACCGGCACGTTGATGAGCACCTGCGGCAGGACCTTCATCACGCTGGCCAGCTCCTGCAGCGACTTGCCGGAACGGGCCATGCGCGCCATGAGCGACAGGCCGGTCAGGGTGCCGTCGCCGGTGGTGCAGTCGTCCGGCAGGACGATGTGGCCGGACTGCTCGCCGCCCAGAGAGAAGTCGCCGCGGATGAGCTCTTCGACCACGTAACGGTCGCCGACCTTGGTCTGAACGACCTCGATGCCCTGCTCCTGCATCGCCAGCGTCAGGCCCAGGTTGGACATGACGGTGGCGACCAGGGTCTTGTGGCGCAGGTCGTTGTCCTCGTGCATGCCGACGGCCAGGATAGCCATGATCTGGTCGCCGTCAACGACGTTGCCGGCGGCATCGACAGCCAGGCAGCGGTCGGCGTCGCCGTCGTGGGCCAGGCCGAGGTCCGCGCCGTGCTCCACCACGGCCTTCTGGGCCTGCTCGATGTGGGTCGAGCCGCAGTCCTCATTGATGTTGAAGGCGTTCGGCTTGTGGTGGATCGGGATGACCGTCGCGCCGGCGGCCTCGTAAGCCTGCGGGGCAACCTTGGAGGCGGCGCCGTTGGCGGTATCCACCACGACGGTGATACCGGACAGGTCGGCGGTAACGACCTCGGCGAGGTGCTTGAGGTAGCGCTCGCGGGCATCGGGAGCCTCCGAGATGATGCGACCCAGCTTGGTGCCGGTCGGCCCCTCCTCGCTCAAGGAGTCCATTACCTGCTGGATGTCGTCTTCCACCGCGTCCGGCAGCTTCCGCCCGCCGGCGGAGAAGAACTTGATGCCGTTGTCCGGCATGGGGTTGTGCGACGCAGAAATCATCACGCCCAGGTCCGCCCCGTAGTCATCGGTGAGGAAGGCAATCGCCGGGGTCGGCAGCACGCCCACGCGCAGCACGTCCACGCCGCGGGAGGCGAGCCCGGAAGCGATCGCCGCGTCGAGCATCTCCCCGGACACGCGCGGGTCGCGGCCAATGATTGCGAGCGGTCGGCGCTCGTAGGATTCCCGGTTGGCGGTAAACACCTCCGCCGCCGCTTGGCCAAGTTTCAGTGCCAGCATGGGGGTCAGCTTCTGGTTAGCCAGACCCCGTACTCCGTCGGTGCCAAATAGTCGAGTCATGTCCAACATTATGCCCCTACCGTTATGCTTCGCGCGACCGGACCGGACCTATTCCCACTTCCTGCACTCACCTAAAGTGGGGGAGCCGCACCGGTACCGAATAGCGCCGCGCCCGGACACGCTTAAAATGGCCCCATATGAGCGCAGGCGGAACCTTAAGAGAATCACTGATTAACGTCACCGGTCGAGCTACTAATGCGCTAGCCCGCGCGTTACCCGGCCGCACGGTCGACGCGGAAGACATCCAACCCATCGGCTGGCACCGCCACGCAGAAGGCGTGCGCCGGCTGCTGAGCAGCTTCGCAGCCGTCCCCGCCGGCAAACGGGTGCGCCTAGCGAAGAAGACCTCCAACCTCTTCCGCGGCCGCGAGTCCACCACCCCGGGGCTGGACGTGAGCGGCCTGGGCGGGGTTATCGCCATCGACCCGGTGGCCAAGACCGCCGACGTGCAGGGCATGTGCACCTACGAGGACTTGGTGGACGCGACCCTGCCCTTCGGGCTGGCGCCGCTGGTGGTCCCGCAGCTGAAAACCATCACCCTGGGCGGGGCGGTCACCGGCATGGGGGTGGAATCCACCTCCTTCCGCAACGGCCTGCCGCACGAATCCGTGCTGGAGATGGACGTCCTCAACGGCAACGGGCAGATCGTGACCTGCTCCCGGGAAGAAAACGTGGATCTGTTCCGCACCTTCCCCAACTCCTACGGCTCGCTGGGCTACGCGGTCCGCCTGACCATCGAGCTGGAGGAAGTCCCCTCCCGCATCGAGGTCCGCTCCGTGCGCTTCCACGACCTTGACAGCTTCCAGGACGCCCTGGCCGAGGCCTCCGCCAGTGGAAAATTCGACGGCACGCGCCTGCACGGTCTCGACGGGGTGGCCTTCAGCCCGCAGGAGGCCTACCTGGTACTGGCGGTGGCGGCTGGCAATTCCGCCTCCCATACCTCGGACTACACCGGCCAGGCCATCTACTACCGCAGCCTGCAGCACCCCCACGGCACGAGCCACGACCTGCTGAGTATCCGCGACTATATCTGGCGCTGGGACACGGACTGGTTCTGGTGCTCCCGGGCCTTCGGCGCGCAGAACCCGACGGTGCGCAAGATCTGGCCGCGCCAGTGGCGCCGCAGCTCCTTCTACTGGAAGATCGTGCGCCTGGACCGCAAGTACCAGCTGGAATACAACTTCCTCAAAAAGCCCAAGGGCCTGCCGGCCTCCGAGCGGGTGGTCCAAGACGTGGAAGTCACCGCCGATAAAACCGCCCAGTGGCTCGACTGGTTCTTCTCCGCCAGCGACATCCAGCCGGTCTGGCTGTGCCCCATCCGGCTGCGCGACGGCGTCGAGGACCTGGTCGGCACCGGCGAGGTTACCGCTTCCTCGGACTCGCCTTGGCCGCTGTACCCCCTAAAGCAGGGGACGACCTGGGTAAACGTCGGCTTCTGGTCCGGAGTCCCGGCCGACCACGTCAGCCCGGAGCAAGAGCCGGGCGCCTTTAACAAGGTCATCGAGGCCAAGGTCAGCGAGCTGGGCGGCCACAAGTCCCTGTACTCCGAGGCCTTCTATACCCCGGAGCAGTTCGCCGAGCTCTACGGCGGCGACCTGCCGGAGAAGATGAAACAGCAGGCCGACCCGGCGGGCCGTTTCCCCACTCTCTACGACAAGACCGTGAACAACTCTTAAGACAACGAAAGAAAGAAAGGAAGCCCTATCCCATGCCCGGTAAGTTTCAGCCGATGACGGTAGCCGAGATCATCGACGCCTTCGTCCCCGCCGCCAACCCCTTCTACTGGACCGCGTTTGATGGTTCTTCCACCGGCAACCCGGACTCGCAGTACCACGTGTCCATCAACAGCGTGGAAGGCCTGTCCTACATCGCCACCGCCCCGGGCGACGTCGGCCTAGCCCGCGCGTTTATCACCGACGGCATCACGGTCAAGGGCGAGCACCTGGCCCACCCCTACGGCATCTTCGACGCCCTGCACGAGATGTACCGGAAGTTCGAGCGGCCGGATACCAGCACGCTGCTGAAGATCGTGCGCTCGCTGGCCTCGATGGGCGCTATCCAGATCCAGCCGGTACCGGAGGCCGAGCGCGCCGGCCGATTCGAGCGCATGTTGCGCCAGGGCCTGTCGCGGCACTCCAAGGAACGCGACGCGGATGTCATCTCCGACCACTACGACGTGGGCAACGACTTCTACGAGCTGTTCCTGGGCGATTCCATGACTTATACCTGCGCCTACTACCCCAGCCCGGACGCCTCGCTGGACGAGGCCCAGGCCAACAAGTACCGCCTGGTCTTTGAGAAGCTGCACCTGAAGGAAGGCGACTGCCACTTGGACATCGGCTGCGGCTGGGGCGGCATGGTCCGCTACGCCGCCCGCCAGGGCGTGAAGTCCATCGGCGTGACGCTCTCGCGCGAGCAGGCCGAGTGGGGCCAGAAGAAGATCCTGGAGGAAGGCCTCGAGGATCTGGCTGAGATCCGCTACATGGACTACCGCGATGTGTCGGAGGAAAATTTCGACGCCATCTCCTCCATCGGCCTGATGGAGCACATCGGCGTGAAGAACTACGCCAGCTACTTCGACTTTTTGTCCGGCAAGCTGCGCGAGGGCGGCGTGATGGTCAACCACTGCATCACCTACCCGGACAACCATAAGACCCCGCGCGGATCCTTCATCGACCGCTACATCTTCCCGGACGGGGAGCTGACCGGGTCCGGCACCATCGTCCGCAAGATGCAGGACCACGGATTCGAGGTCTTCCACGAGGAAAACCTGCGCTTTGACTACATGCGCACGCTGTCGGCCTGGTGCGAGAACCTCAAGGACAACTGGGAAGAGGCCGTCAGCCTGGTCGGCCTGCCGACCGCCCGCCTGTGGGGCATGTACATGGCCGGCTCCCAGTGGGGCTTCGAACACAACATCGTCCAGCTCCACCAAGTGGTGGGCATCAAACTGGACAAGACCGGCTCCCGCTGCGGCACCCCGGAGCGCCGCTGGTGGAACGACTCGGTATTCTAACCCCTTGCTGTCCTAGTCCCCGGGTGTCCTAGACCGAGACCCCGCCAGGGTTCCGGGCCTAGATAACACGAACGCCGCTTGGGCTTCCCGGAAAGGGAAGGGCCCAAGCGGCGTAAGTGTAAGTACCAGCGAAGAATTAACGCTTGGAGTACTGCGGGGCACGACGTGCCTTGTGCAGACCAGCCTTCTTGCGCTCGACGGCACGGGCGTCACGGGTGAGCAGGCCGGCCTTCTTCAGGGCGGCGCGGTCAGCCGGGTTGTAAACGTTGAGTGCGCGGGCGATAGCCAGACGCAGAGCGCCGGCCTGGCCGGTCGGGCCGCCGCCGTTGACGGTGACCTTGATGTCGAACTGGTTCTCGCGGTCCAGCAGGGTCAGCGGAGTGAGGATGTCCTGCTGGTGCAGCTTGTTCGGGAAGTAGTCATCCAGGGTGCGGCCGTTGACCACGATCTCGCCGGAGCCGGCGATCAGGCGGACACGAGCGACGGCGCGCTTACGGCGGCCGACGGTCTGGATCGGGCCCTCGTGGATGGCCGGGGCAGCAGCCTCGGTCTCCTCGGCGGACTCCGGAGCAACGACGTCACCGATGGTGTTGGTGAACTCTTCGGTTGCGGCTGCTGCGGCTGCGATGTCAGCAGCGTCTGCCACGTTGTTATCGATGTTGTTCTGCTCGGTCATTACTGTGCCACCTGCTTAAGCTCGTAGGATTCCGGCTTCTGGCCGGCGTACGGGTGCTCCTCGCCTGCAAAGACGTGCAGCTTGCGGGCGGAAGAACGGGAAAGCTTGTTGTGCGGCATCATGCCGGTGACAGCTTCTTCGATAACGCGTACCGGGTTTGCGTCCAAAGACTGACCCAGGGTCATGGTCTTCAGACCACCCGGGTAGCCGGAGTGGCGGTAGCGCTTTTCGCGGTCACGCTTGTTGGAAGAGATGTGGATCTTGTCAGCGTTGATGATGATGACGTGGTCACCACAGTCAACGTTCGGTGCGAACTGCGGCTTGTGCTTGCCACGCAGCAGGTCTGCCACGGTGGAAGCGAGCTTGCCCAGCACCACGTCAGTAGCGTCGATGACGTACCACTTGCGGGTGATGTCACCGCTCTTAGGGTGGAAAGTAGACAAAATGACTCCTTGAAAGTCTGTCTCGGAACTGCCGGCCAACGCCATGGTCCTTCGACTGCCCCTAGATACAGCGGCCGGTGGAGACCTGCACTAGGCGCCGCGTCCAGCCCCGAAGCAGGGCTGTCTCGCTCAGACACATAGGTCTAATACTTTAGTGGTTTCGCCCCAAAATCCCAAAACGCCGCTAGGCAGCGGCAACGCTCCCCCACTACACACAAACCCCGCCTTCCCCTTTGGACGGGGAAGACGGGGATGACAGACGGGATTGTGTGGTGGGTGCGTTTAGCCCCAGCTGGCGGCGGCGCGGCGGTTGACGTCGCTCATGGCGTCGTTGCCCTCGGAGACGGTGCGGGAGATGGTCATCAGCACCTGGTTTAGCTCCAGGGCGGCGTTGTCCCACTTGCGCTGGGCCTGCTGGTAGGCAGCTGCGGACTCGCCCTCCCAGGTAGCGGCCATGGGCTCGATGATGGACTTGAGCTCATCCAGCAGGCCGTTGATGCGGGCCGAGGTGGAGTTGATATCGGCAGCGGCGGCCTCGATGGCGCCGAATTCGTACTTGATAGCGGTCATGCGGGAATTTTTCCTTCCTGGTGTTTATCTTGTGTGCGCTCGCGCGGTGGGTGTTGTGCCGGGCGGCTACAGGGCTAGGCCGGCGCCGCCGACGTTGTTGAGGACCTGCGCGTTCTGGGCCTCGACGTCGTCGAAGTTGCGGGCGTTGCTGCGGATGTTGTCCGAGATGGCGGACAGGGCCTCACGCAGCTGCTGGGCGGAGGCGTTGTAGCGCTGCATGAGGTTGTCGAAGGACAGCTGCGCGCGGCCCTCCCAGCTCGCGCGGGCGCCCTCCACGACGTTGTGCAGGCGGGACAGCTCGCCCTGGATTTCCTCATTGGTCGAATCGACATGCCCGGCCGTGGCCTGCATGACCTCGGCTTCGGTCTTGAACGTAGTGTGCATAGTGTTCGCCCCTCCTCGAACGGGTTGACAGTGTGGTGTCACGGAATGTGTGTGTCGCGGTTGCTTTTCAGACTGGTGGAGGAAGTCCCCCGCCGCCACGTTCTTTCCGACGCGGTGCCTTCCTCATCTTTATTGGACTGCCCTGCCGCGCGATCGGTTCCCGGTGTTTTTAAAAAAGTTCTAGCCCTCCCGGACCAGGGATTCTTCGGCCATGCGGCAGGCCGCCTTCTGCGCGACGCTGGGCAGCTCGCGGGTGTGACAGCCCACGGACAGCTGGTGATCGCCGTCCACCCACGTCGCCCAGACCACGTGCGAGTCGTCCCCGGGCTTTTCCACGTAGGTCAGCCGGCCGTCGTGCTCCTGCGGGTGAGACAGGGCGTCGTCGTCGGCGATTTCTTCCTGGATTTGTTCCAGCAAGTAGTCCGCGGGCACCGAATAGAGCGGATCCGCGGCGAAGAGCACCCGCAGGTCCGGATCCGGCCCCGTGGCCGTGACCAGCCCATCGCCCTCGGCGGATTCCTCGGCGTGAAAGCCCTGCGGCAGCTGCACCGACAGGCCCGCCGCGTTTAACTGCTCCGGTGCCGGCGGCGGCTCGTTTGCCGGCCTGTCGCTGCCCGCCTCCCCGGGCGCCGGTGGGCCCGCGTCCTGACCGGCTGGGGCGGCCGCCACCGCGTTATCGGTTGCCCCACCGCCCGCGCTCTCCTCGTTCGCATCGCCGCCGCGGCCGACCACGAACCAGGCCACGCCGGCCACGATCAGCACCACCACGGCCAGCAGCGCGTAGAAGGGCTGGAACCACCCACTCTTCGCGGAATCGTCGGCTTTCGGCCGCAGCGGCTCGGCGCGCGGCGCGTCCTGGTGTGAGCCGCCAGTAAGGGTGGCATCGGCAGCCGGTGCGAGCGGGGCGAAGACCTCGGTTGCCGGATGGGAGACCGCGTGCTCATCAGTGTCCACCACCGGCACCTCCCGGCCTTCGAGCTGCCGGGTAATGATGCTCACGGCTTCCGCTGAGACCGCAGTCGCGCTGGAATCCGCGCAGACCTTGATGGAGGCTTCCGGCCAGTGCGCGCCCAGGATCTTCTCCGCCTGCTCGAGCGCGCCGTCCAGGGCCCAGCCCTCGACTATCCCGGTGCCGGGCAGGTCGTAGCGGTACACGGTTTCCGGGCCCTCGAAAATGGTGGCGGTGTCCAGGATGGTGATGGTCAACAAAGCGGGTGCGGCGGTCGTCATGGGGTGTCCTTTCGCTTGCTTTCTGCTTGGTTGCTCTCGTCTCGTTCTTCGGCGGCTGGTGGTGCTGCGTCTTCTTGGTCGTCGGCGTGGATGATTTGGCACAGGCCCAGTTCCTCGCCGCGGACGTGGAAGCGGCCGCGGCCGGGCGGCTGGCGCTTCGGCTTCATGCCGAAGATGGGGCCTTCCTCCTTGTCGGCGTCCAGGAGCAGGACGGCGGGCTGGGTGTCTTTGAGCGCCGAGCAGAACTTGCCGAACATGGCGCGGCCGATGCCGCCGGCCTTGCGGGCGAAGATGACGTGCAGGCCGATGTCCTGGGCGTGCGGGATGAGCTCCACCAGCGGGTGCAGGGCGGCCTCGCTGGTTAGTTCTGCGTCGTCGATGACCACGTAGATCTCCGGGCCGCTCCACCAATCGCGGGCGCGCAGGCGCGCCGGGGTGATATCCGGCCCCGGCAGGCGTTCGCGCATAGTCGCCGCAGTATCGCGCAGGGCCTTCTCCGCCGCCGCGGGCGTGGCGGCATAGGCGGCGAGCATGTCCTCGTCGAGCGCGCCCAGGTGCGCCCGGCGCGGATCGATGACCACCAGGCGCGCGTCCTCCCGGGGCAGGCCAGTCACCGCGCCGGCAATGACCCGGACGAAGGTGGACTTGCCGGACCCGCTGGCGCCGACGCAGACCAGGTGGGCGCTGGTGGCCGGGTCCCAGGCCACCGGCTCCAGGTCGCGGCCGCCGATTCCCCAGACCAGCCCGGCGGTCAGCGCGTGCCGGGGCAGGTCGGACGGGAGCAGCTGGTCGGGCAGGGTCTTGAGCCGGGGCACCGGGTCGCCGCCGCGGGACTGCAGGTGCGCCACGTCCTGGTTGGAGGTGCGCGCCAGTAGCATCATCTCCCCGGTCTCGGTGAGCCCGCGGCCGGGCAGGGCCGGCAGCTTCTGCTGGGCCTTGCGGTCCACCAGGGACTCCATGGCCTCCCCCAGGCGTAGCTCCAGCCGGTGGGCGATGAGGTCCCTAATCGACGGGCGCAGGGTGGTCCACCGCGGCGTGGACAAGACCAGGTGGACGCGGGTGCTGGGGCCGTCGGCGGCTAGGGCGGTGATCTTCTCCGTGAGATCGTTAAACTCCGCGCCGGCGGTGCCCACGTGGTGCCAGCCGTCTAGGACCAGGAAGGTGTGGCGGGGCTCGGGGCGCTCGACCAGGCCGGTGACCTCGTCGACGACGCGGCGGACCGTGTCCGGCTCGTCGCGGCCGGCCACGCCCGCCACGTGCGGCAGGCGGTCCAAGTTGGCTAGCGCCCCGCCGCCCAAGTCGATGACGTAGAAGCGGACGGCCTCAGTTCCATGGTTCGCGGCCAGGGAGCCGACGAGGGTGCGCAGCGCCATGGACTTGCCCGTCTGCGGACCGCCGCAGACGGCCGCGTGCCCGCCGGCGGTGGAAAAGTCCACCACCAGGGGATCCTGGCGCTGGTGGTAGGGACGGTCGATGAGCCCGACCGCGGCCTGCAGGTGGGTGGTCTGGCCAGCCCGGTGCAGGATCTCGGGCAGCTCGACCGCGGCGGGCAGCGGCGGCAGCCAGATGCGGTGGGCGCTGTGCCCGCGGTTGTTGGCCTCCGCGCGGGCGGCGGCCACGACCTCGTTGAGCAGCGTCGTCGACTCATCCCAGACAAGCTCCGGCTCGCTGTCCTCGGTGATGTGAGCGTCCCAGCCATCGAAGACGGACACCCGGGCCGACGGTACGCTTTCCCCTTCAGCTGGTTCGGCCGGGCGGGCGAGCGGCCCGGAAACGTAGGTGGCTTGGAAGCGCTCGAGGGCGTCGCCGTTGGTCTTCAGGTAGCCGGCACCCGGCTGGGCGGGCAGGTGGTAGGCATCGGTAGCGCCTAGGACCTGGCGGGACTCCGCGGCGGAGAAGGTCTTGAGCCCGATCCGATAGGACAGGTGTGAGTCCAGCCCGCGCAGGCGGCCCTCCTCCAGCCGCTGGGAGGCCAGCAGCAGGTGCACGTGCAGCGAACGGCCCAGGCGGCCAACGGCGACGAAGAGGTCGGCGAAGTCCGGGTGCTGGCCCAGCAGCTCGGAGAACTCGTCCACCACGATGACCAGGGCGGGAAGCGGCGGGAACTGGTCCGGGTCGCGCCCGGCGTTGTAGTCGCCGACGTTGGCGAAGTTGCCGGCCTGGCGCAGGATCTCCTGGCGGCGGTTCATCTCCCCGGAGATGGCGTCGTACATACGCTCGACCAGGACGGATTCTTCCTCCAGGTTGGTAATCACCGCCGCGGTGTGCGGCAGCTGCTCGCAGCCCAGGAAGGTCGCCCCGCCTTTAAAATCCACAAGCACCAGGTTCAGCTCCTCGGGCGAGTGCGTGGCTGCCAGCGCGGTGACCAGGCTGCGCAGCAGCTCCGACTTAAACGAACATGGGTTGTGGGTACGATACCTCCTACGTAATTACGAGAAAGTAGAAATTGCCGCTGTGTGCGGCAAACATACGGTCTAAGCGGAATGTTCGCGCCGTAAGTGGCTAAGTAGCACCGTGTGCGGCAAACATACGGTGTACACCAAACGACCTCCCTACAGTTTTGAACCTAAGGCACTGATAAAAGTAGAAAAAAATGAAAGGTTGGTATATACCCATTAATCATTTTTTTCCATTATTTTTCAATAGGGCGGCGCCCTGCTCCAGCGGGCGACTTCTTGCAAGCCACCCGTTTGGCGCACAGGCTGCTCATTGCCATTAGAGGTACGGATGTATTGACACACACCCTATATTTGCCGCACACAGACTGCAGGGCTGCGTTGTACCGCACTGTGAATTGTTAGTTACAAAAGGTATTGCGCAGGCCGCGTTACTGCTGTAAGATGTACAGCAGATTGCACGTGGTGACTTTCTATACTTTCTGGTCTTGCTAGCCACGGACAAGGGATAACCCCGAGGATATGACGTAAAGAGATAGCATCTCGACCGAGATAAGCACGGTTCCTCCAACGAGATTGACCGGCTGGTAACGGCATTACCGGCCACAAAAGCGGTCAGGTACAGAGTTCGCTCTCTGGTAAAGCAATGGACGCACTGACCAGCGTCTAGCGAGTTATGCACGGCTCTCCACGCCGCCTGAATATAGCCGGAAAAGCACCCCGCTCCGGGTAGTTAACACTGCTCAGGAGCGCTTTATTATGTCTGCACAAGACACCGCTACCCCGACTATCGGACCTCGTTTCTACTCGCTGCAAGAACTCAACGAACTTGGCCTCGGCTCGGAGTCTCTACTGCGTAAGGCCATTAAAGAAGGCCGACTTGCCGTTCACCGTTTCGGTTCTGCCTACCGCGTCAGCCAGGAAGATCTCGACCTCTATCTCGATGCTGCGCGTGTGCCGTCGCCACATATGTTTGACAACTTTGTTGATGCTGTCGTTGATGCTGCACCAAAACTCAGCAATGCGCAGCGCCAGCAGCTCGTGACAGTGCTTGGAGGTGCAGCGTAACCATGGAGGCAAAGAAAAAGACCCCCGTAGCGAGCGGGGGCCAAGAAACAACAACGGGTCAGGATGCTGCGGTTTCTGACCTCAATGATACCACCGTGGTATCACTCGGTCAACCGGGAGATACAACTTCTTCGCCTGTCCATACCGTGACTCCGAAACTCACTGATGAGCATCTCGAAGAGCTGCGCGCGAGCGCGATCTCCGATGAGGTTATCGAGGCTTGTGGCGTGTACTCAGCTCGCACCATTGAGGCCCTACCTAAGGAATTACAGCGGATCGGCCCGGATGCGCTGACATCTCTCGTCTTCCCGATGGAAGAAATTAGTGGTGAAACCACGTACCAAGTCAAGCCCCGGCCTGGATCTGTGTGCGACAGCAAGGGTCGGCCGAAGAAGTACATCTGCCCGACCAAGGACAACGAGTGGGGCACTCCCCCGCCTGCGCTGACGGTGCTGCGACCTGTTACTGATGAGACGAAGCTCGTGCTCATCGTCGAGGGCACGAAGCAAGCCCTTGCCGCCTTGTCGAACACGGACGAAACGGTTGCCGTCTACCGCATCACGGGTATTTGGGGCTGGAGAGGCTTGCAGAATTACGCTGTACTCTCGCAGTTCATGGGTCTGTACGTCTGTATCGTCCCTGATGCAGACGCCAGTGAGAACCGGTACGTCTATGACGGCGCGCGCGAGTTTCGCGAACTGCTTATCCAGTGGGGTGCAACACCAGTGCGCTTTGTGCAGGTGCCTGGTCAGGGCAAGCAGGGTCTCGATGACGTTCTGGCATCTCTGCCTGAAGACAAGCGTGCGGAGATGCTTGAGCTGTGGATCAGCAAGGCCCAAGACAAGCCTGCTCGGAAGATGCCGAAAATGCCTGAGCTTCCCGGTGGTGCAGCTAATGAGAGTGAGTTGGACGCTCTGATGGAAACGATTCGTTATCCCGGGTCTGAGGTGATGGATATCCACGAAGGTAATGATGAGGTTCGCAACGAGAAGATCTTCGAGATTGTCAACGAGAAGTTTGGTGGCGAGTCGCTATTTTCTCAGGGTGAGCGGGCTGTCCAGATGCTGCATAGGCCTGCAACGTCTGCTTCAGATAATCGTCGTTGTGACGTTGTGCCTGTCACACGCTCGAACGGTATGAGTATCATTCGTCGCTCGGTTACGACGTTTATGATGATGAAAAACGGCCCGAGAAGTGTCAGTCTCCCTGGCTCTGAAGTTGACAACATTTTTCAAAGCGAGTCTGTAAAGAACTTGCCTCCGCTCAACGGTGTTGTGCATTCGCCGGTTGTTACTGAGAGTGGTCGAATGATTCTCCACTCTGGATATGACGTTGAAACTGGGTTGGAGTTTGACCTCGATCCAGCTGTTGAAGGTTTGGAAGTACCGGCCAACCCGACTGAGCAAGAGGCGGACGAGGCACTTGAACTTCTTCGCGAGATGTTTTGCGACTTTCCGTTTGAAGACGAGTCTGACTTTTTTCACGTACTGGCCTGGATGATCACAAGTATCGTGCGTCTCTGGCTTGACGCTGTACCTGCGTTGGCCATTACGGGTAGTGGTCCTTCGGTGGGTAAAGAAAAGCTCCTGAAGGCAGCGGCTATTCTGCTCACGGGTGACGCGCTTCCCGTTTCTACGTGCCCTAACAACGACGAAGAGTGGGGGAAGGTGCTCACGTCGGTTTATGCGGCTGGTCATTCCCACGTGCATTTCGATGAGCCTCCCCGCGAGATTGATTCTCGCTACCTTCGATCTGCGATCACGAGTAAGACCTACAGGGGCCGTGTACTCGGTGAGTCACGACAAATTGCCGTTCGCAACATCCTTATGATGGCCTTTACCGGCAATAACGTGCGGTTTTCTCGCGACATGGCTCGCCGCATCTACTACTGCCGCTTATCAACAGACGTAGATTACGCGGAGACGAGGTCGGATTTTAAGCACAGCCCGCTAGAGGACTGGGTGTTGGAAAACCGTGGCCGGCTAATGACTGCACTGCTCACGATCATCCAGTCGTGGATAGCGGCGGACAAGCCAAAGCCTCCGTCTGGAAGGGCCGAAGGCAGTTTTGAAAAGTGGTACCAGGTCGTCGGAGGTGTGATTGTCCACGCGGGCTTCGAGGACTTTTTCGCGGACATTGAGGAGCAACGTCGTGAGCGTAATGATGGCGAAATTGCCGATATCCAGCACCTTCACTGGCTGTACAAGTATGTGCAGGATAACGAGTTTTACGACTTTGAGGACGGTTTCCGCGCGTGGGATATCGAGCGGATCATTAGCTCCATTGGCGAACAGCTGGACCTAGAAGACTCAAAAGATGTGTTGTGGAAGCAGCTGGGTATGGCAGATGCTCACGTACCTCTCCCCGACGGTATCTACGGCCTCCAGGACGCAAAAGCATACAGTCTGCAGAAGGTGTACAACTTTCTCAAGAACAGAAATCTTGAGGGTCTTGCAGTCAAGCAGATGGAGACACCTAAGTTTGCAGATCTGCGCTACAGAATTGTCTGGCTTGGCGATCCTGAGGACGATCCCTTGGGTCCGGGGAACGGTGATCCCGACGATGACGACGGTGATGGCGGCAGCGGTGGCAACGGTAACGGCGGTGGGACTCCCCCGCCAGCACCGGAACCAACGCCACCAGCAGAAACAGTAGACGAGCCAGCAGCCCCTGCAGCGCCCGCCGACAAGACCATTGTTGTGTTTGATACCGAGACTGGCAGCGCAGACGATGCACAGGTCACGGATGATCCTGGCTTCGTGCGTCTTGCTGCTTACTCGATCAACGGCGCGGAGCCGGTGACCACCACGGATATTGCCGGTGAACTGATCCCGCTCCTGGAGCGCGCAGATACCATCGTCGGTCACAATATCGTGCAGTATGACCTGCCTGCCCTGCGGCGGCTGTACGGCCTGGACGACAAGGCGCTCATCGACGCTGGCAAGGTGCATGACACGCTGGTCCTGTCCCGCCTGGCTGCTGGTGGGGATACGAATTTGGGCTACGGCCTGGAAGCTGTAGCCGCGCGCTGCGGTGTGGACGGCAAGCTGCTCAGCGGCAGTGATACCGCGCTCAAGGCGCTGGCCAAGCAGTACGGCGGGTTTGAGAAGATCCCTGTAGATAACGCTGAGTACGTTGCTTACGCACTGCAGGACGTGCGTGCAAACGTAGCTGTCTACAACAAGATGCTCCCAGCTGCCTTGGAGGCAGTTAGCGCAGAGTATCTGCAGCGCGAGCACGAGAAAATGCACGCACTGAGCGTGGTTGAGTCCCACGGTGTGCGTGTAGACACTGCCAAGGTTGAAGAGTTTTTGGCAGAAGAAGCAGCCATCAAGGCTGAGATCCGTGCTTGGCTCGTCAGCGTGGTCGGTATCCCAGATAAGGGGAAACAGCCCTGGTCGTCTAATAACGGGAAGCAAGCTATTGCCGAGTACCTTCAACGGTTCGGCGTTGCTGCCCCACGCACGGCCAAGGGTGCGATCAGCACCAGTGCGAAGGCGCTGAATGAACTTGCCGAACAGCACGCTGATGTGCCCGAGGTCGTCGAACTGGCCGAGAAGATGGAGACGCTACTGCAGTCCTCTACCCCGGCCTCGACGATCAAGAAGCACTTGCACGGAGACAAGGTGTACCCGAGTATTCAGTCAAGCCAGGTCACTGGCCGGCTGAGTACCACGAACCCCGGCATGACGGTGTTCGGTTCTCGCGATGCGCAGCTGATCCGCCAGCGTCAAATGATCTTGCCCGACAACGCTGATGAAGCATTGATCGCGGTGGATCTGTCGCAAATCGACGCGCGCTGCATGGCAGCAGGTAGCGGTGATACCAAGTACGCAGAACTCTTTGCGCCGGGCCGCGACGCCCACACCGAGATGGCCATCAGGGTCTTCGGTGACGCTGAGCGCAGGCCTGAAGCGAAGGCGCTCGGCCACGCCGCGAACTACGGCATGGGATCAAAGAGTTTTGCAGCGCATGCTGGCATCTCCGAGGTCGAGGCGCAGGGGCAGTTGGACCGCATGCACTTTGAGTTCCAGACTCTCGAACACTTCAAAAACCACCTACGCAAGCACGCCGAGGCACTCGGCTGGGTTGCAACTGGTTTTGGCCGTCGTGTGGCTGTAGGACGCTCCACTGCGTACACCCAAGCCCCTGCCGCGTACGGCCAGGGTACTGCACGTGATGTGTTCCTCGAAGGCGTGATGAACCTCCCTCAGGAGGTGCTGGGGATGATCCGCATCTTCGTCCACGACGAGATTGTTCTCTCGGTCCCACGTGACCGTGCCGAGGAGATCACGCAGACGGTCCTGGCTGCGTTCAACGCTGTCACACTGCCCGGCAAGGACGGTGTGGAAGTCCCTGTCCTGTCCGACTCTGCAGGCCCTGCGGAGTCATGGGCAGGGTGCAAGGACTGACCGAAGATGAGCGCCCTACTGCCCACGCGTGGTCCGCCGCGTGTGGGTGATCCAGTCCTACAGATAGACCCCAACCAAGGAGAAAAATCATGTCTTTTCGTGAAGACTACGAGGCCGCGATGCTTGAAGAACAGAGGGCCAAAGACGCCGTGAATGAAGCCCGCCGTGCACACAAGGCGGCGAAAGAACGGCTAGAGAAGATGCGTGAGTACGCCAAAGAGTTTGAGGTAAACCTCGACGGCGATGAGCCACCCAAAGAGGGCAAAGACAAGCCTGACAAACCCTCCGAGCCTGACGGTGAGAAGCCGTCTGATACCCACAGCGGAGCGTCCAGCGAGCCGGATAACTCCGGTGAGTCTGTACAGAATTAGGCGCGTGGCTGTACAGCCTCACCCTGTGTCGCCGTACAGCCTGAGCGCGAAAACTGTACCGCCGTAGCGGTCCTCCCACATCGAAACCCCGTCCTCGTGGCGGGGTTTTGTCGTGCCCAGAGCCACTGTCGTGGCCGTGCTGCAGGGCTGCAGCAACGCGAAAACAGCATGGCCTCAGCGAGATATTCCGAAGGATATGTGTGTCAACCGGTTACGAACCGGTTACACGCAAAAAACAATCGGTTCATAACCGATTTTTTACCGTCTGAGCTGCAGCGATGACGGATTTGATGTGTCAGGGCTGGTTTTCAGCGCTGACACCGTAAACCCAGCATAAGGGTGTGCGACGCCAGGACTTTTTTGAAAAGTCTTATTTTCACTGCATGAGCAGGGAAAATGCACCGCTTACATACCGGCGTCAATTTTCGCGCCGAAAATGCGCACCGCTTCATAACCGGTACATTTTTAATGTGACGGTTATGTCGGGCTTCGTCAGAAGCCTCAGGCAGGGTCGAACGGGGCGAATAGCGCCGTGAAAACACTGCCCTGCTACGGGACCAAGGAGATCGCCACAGCGTATCTTCGCAGGTCACGTAGCTTTTCACACAAGGCGAAGCGTGAAAAAGCCGACCGAGTAGGGAGGGTTTTTGCGCGAGCAGATTGCCCGCTGCAGGCGCCCCCGTGAGACCTCAGTTATCCGAGCTTGCGAGGAGGTTAGACTGAGGTCTTTAGGGGGCTAAAGAACTTGAGTTTTTTGGGGTAGAATCGTGTGGGACGGCGTAGCTAAGGGACCCGAACGATTCTTAGGGGTCCCCAGAAAACTCAAGTTCGCCATGTGTGCGCGTACATGGAGGGGTCGAAGACAGAGGCTCCGTGTGCGCGCACACATCTACAGGAGGTACACAGATATGTCGGAGACATCTACAGCGCAGAAGGGACGCGCAGCGTTCAATCTGCGCCATCTTCGCCGCGATAACTGCGGCGGAGACACACGTGGAGATCGCAAGCGACTCCTCAAGGAGGCGATGCGAGAATTAGATCCGCAGGATCTCGCGCATCAGGCCGCGATGAACTCAAACATCGTCGTGGCCGACGCGCACTTGAACGTCCCGTTCGTGAACAACGGAGATGGGACGTTCAGGCGCGCAACATCCGTCGAGGAAGTCCTGCAGTACCAGGACGCCCGTATGGACGGTGTACGTGTACAGAAGAACTCGTTTGAAACGTCATTGTTCGTCGTGCATCTGCCGAAGTCGATGTGTGTGGAGGTCCCCGATTTCTACACCAGTGAGGTGGACGGCCGTGAGGTGAAGCGAGCACGGCTGGTAGCGCGCGACTACGACGAAGCGAAGGAGTACCTCGAAGAGTCGATGCGCTGGCTCGCCGAGAACTTCATCCCCGGCGGCATCGATGCTGTGGCCGGCGGGGATATGAACTTCGATGAGAGCACGCCTCACATCCAGTTCCAGGCTGACACCTTCTCCCCTGACCCGAAAGACCCTGCCAAGCTACGTTGCCGCCCCGGCATCGCGTACAACACCGACACCTCGGTGCGGTACAAAGATGGCCCGAAGAAGGGCAAACAAATCTCCGGGAACCAGAAGTTCATCGACGCGCAGCGCGGACTCCGCGAGCACATGTACGCGCTGGGTTATCCGGTAGAGCTAGATGTGTCTGAACGACACGACGAGTCACTCAGTCCTGACCGCTATGCGGAGCAGCAGGACCGGGAGCGTGACCTCACGAACCGCGAGGACGAGGTGGAGGTCAAGCGCCGTTCTGTACAACGAGACATGGACGCGATTGACCGTGATCTCAAGCAGGCCGCAGAGGAACTCGAACAGGCCAAGAAAGACCGTGAAGCAGCGCAGGGCGTACTGGAGAACGCTGACACGCAGGCGCGTGCAGTGGCCGAACGCGTACTACGCGAGACACGCGAGAAGGCTGAGCAGGAGGCAGAGCAGATCCGTAGTGAAGCACGCAAGGATGCTGAGCAGACGGCAGGGCTGGCCGAAGCTCAAGCAGATGAGCTGCTGGACCGTGCCGAAGAGGTCAACAGTGCTGCAGAGGGCAAGCTCAAGCGTGCGGAACAGGACGCAGAGAGCATCCGCACCTCAGCACGCAAGGAAGCCGAGCGGGACGCTGAGAGCATCCGCAGCGAGGCCGCGCGTGAGCGTGAACAGCTGGCTAGCGAACGCGCAGCCCTGGACAGTGAGCGTGAAGCCTTTGACACGGAGAAACGTGCGTTCGCCGAAAGTCTCGAAGCGCGCCGCGCAGCTGCAGAGGAGGAAGCCAAGATCATCATCGAAGAGGCTGTTGAGTCTCTGCAAGAGATTTCCCACGTAGACCGGGACTTCCTGCATGTCGAACTCGATAACGACCCTGAGATGAAGCAGCGCTACCTCGATACTGTCGAACAGCGCACTCAGCAGGAACGGACCGCCGCACGCCGTCGTGCTCAGGAACGAACCAACAAGCGCCGCCAGCAGCAGCAACAGCGCGACCGCGATGGTGGCATGGAGCTGTAGTAGCTCACCACGCGCCCTGTACGGCCCTGTAGCGGCCTAGCAGGGTGTCGCCGGGGTCAGTGTCCAGCGACAGCGCTAAAACCGCTCTAATTCAGCGAAAATCGAAGAATTAGAGCGGTGTTTTTTGAAGCGTCCTGGGTTCAGATTCAGGTAACTCAAGGATGAGTGTGAATCCGGGGTTTGTGTCTTTGAGAAGGCCCTTTAGAAGCCTTCAAGTACTTCGTAGAGGGCGGTGGCTAGGGTTAGTCGCCGTCGCTAGCTGTGCTTGGCTGTTAATGTCATGTCGACCAACTGCAGGAAGCGTATAACGTAGTCTTTGACAAAGCCTGCGGTGCCTTCATTGAGATGGCCGGAGTCTTCGAAGAGGGTGGGGGATTGGCCAAGGAATACCTCGGGCTGACCAGGAAGCGGCATATCGAAGTAGGACAGGGCGAGCCGGAGGTTCTTCTGTGAACTGTAGCCGCCCATGCGGCCTACAGAGTGACTGATGATACCTGCGGGAAGGTTCTTCCAAGCCACATCCGAGTTGGGCTTGGAACCGATGTCCACTGCATTCTTGAGACAGGCAGGGATAGTACGGTTATTTTCCGGGGTAACAAAGAGGACGCCGCTCGAGTTCTTGATGGTGTCGCGGAAAGTGGTGTACTCAGCTGGAATGGGCTTGTCCGTGACCGAGGGGTCATCGTAGTCGAAGTCATAGAGCGGCAAGTCACGGATTTCAACGATGTCTGCCTGGTAGTTTTCAGGGATCATTGTGAGCACTTCGTGTGCAATCTTGCGCGCAAATGAGCCGCGGCGCAGGCTGCCGACGATAACACTAATGCGTGGGGTGGTCATAGGAAGTCCTTTCTTCTTAGTTGGGCGTAGGTACGTGCGATCAAGGGAGAAAAGGCTTGCAGCCAAAGGCAGGCGGTGGCCCGGCGGCGTGGGCGGCAGTAAGAAAGTTATCCACTTTGTCTTCTTCATGGCGGAAGTACAGTTCGATGAGTCCTAACAGTCCCCCGAGGACGGCCTCCCGTGCGGCGGACGTATCCAAAAGCCGCATGGCTGCTGGTTGGTTTCCTTCGCGGATGGCTTCAAACAGCGCGATGGTCTCAAGCCAGCTTCCTTGGTCTGGTCGTGGAAACGGTTTAGAAATCCCAGTCATCATCACTCGTTTCTTCAGCGGTGCCAATGACATAGGAGGAACCGGAGCCGGAGAAGAAGTCATGGTTTTCATCTGCTCCAGGTGCTAGGGCAGCGAGGATTTCCGGGTTCACTTCCGTTTCTTCAGGTGGGAAGTAGTCCGGGTAGCCCAAATTCATGAGCGCCTTATTGGCGTTATAGCGAACGAATACAGCTACATCATCCATGAGCCCCAACGGCTCATATAGCTCGCCGGAATAATCCAGCTCTAGGGCATAAAGCTCTTCGAGCAAGGAAATAGTGAAATCATGCATCTCCTGTTGCCGTTGTGGAGCAGACGTTTCCAGTCCGCGCTGGTACTTGTAGCCTGAGTAGTAACCGTGCACTGCCTTGTCACGCAGAATGAGGCGAATCATGTCTGCCGTATTTGTCAGGGTGGCGTGGACGGAAAAATGCAGGGGAAGATAGAAACCCGCGTAGAGAAGCAGCGAGGAAAGCAGCGTCGATGACACTTTGCGCTTGAGTGGATCGGGTCCAAAATAATGAGTGAGCACTTTTTTGGCGCGTGCCTGGAGAAGGTCATTATTCACCGCCCAGCGGTATGCCTCATCAATTTCTTTCGTACTGCTCAAAGTAGAAAACACTGAAGAGTAAGAACGGGCATGGACTGATTGCATGAAGGCGATGTTGGTATACACGGCCTCCTCGTGCTCGGTGCGGGCATCTTGGATCTGACAGATTTCGCCCACAGTGGCCTGGACGGTGTCCAGGGTGGTGAGTCCCGTGAACACCCGCATGGTGAGGTTGCGTTCCTCCGGTGTCATCCTCTGCCACGCCGGGAGATCGTTTGAAAGTGGAACCTTTTCTGGCAACCAAAAGTTGGCGGTGAGGCGGTTCCACACTTCAAGATCCTTCTCATCGCTCACCCGATTCCAATTGATGGCGCGGATGCGGGCTGAAGGGTCATGCCGGTAACTTGGCGGCGTAACTGAGATGCTGGTTAGCTCAGCAGTGTTTGATGTTGAAGACATAGCTTCTTTCTTTCTTGATGGATGGTTGTGAATGAAGGAAAGACCGTGTTCCTACAGAGCACAGGAAACGCAGCCTTCGACCTCGGTTCCCTGGAGTGCAGGTTGGCGTAAACGGATGTAGTACAAGGTCTTGATTCCGGCTTTCCAGGCATAGATTTGTGCCTTGTTGATGTCCCGCGTAGTGGTGTCAGCGGTGAAGAACAAAGTCAGGGAAAGCCCTTGGTCCACGTGTTGGGTGGCCATAGCGTAGGTGTCGATGATTTTTTTGTACCCCACGGTGTAGGAGTCATCGAAATACTCCAAGTTGTCGTTGGTCATTTCCGGTGCGGGGTAGTACACGCGCCCCAAGCGGCCTTCCTTGCGTATTTCAATCTTGGAGGCAATCGGGTGTATGGACGCGGTGGAGTCATTGATGTAGGAAATTGATCCAGTGGGTGGAACTGCCTGCAAGTAGGCGTTGTAGATGCCGTCTTGCATCACTTGGTTCTTGAGCCGTAGCCAATCCTCGCGTTGAGGAATCTGCACGCCAGCCTCATGGAATAGCTGTTTTACGTGGTCAGTGGCCGGCGCCCAGTCTTGGTCGATGTACTTGTCGAAGTAGACGCCAGTGGCATAGGTGGATTCTTCAAAGCCAGTGAATCGTTGACCTTTCTCAACCGCTAGCGCATGGGATGCACGGAGCGCATGATAGGTCACGGTCAGGAAATAGATATTTGTAAAGTCCAGTGCTTCGGCGCAGCCATAAGGAATACGCTTGGAAGCCAGGAAACCGTGGAGATTCATTTGGCCCAACCCGATGGCATGCATGGATGCATTACCGTGAGCGATGGAAGGAACAGCTTCGATATTTGTTAGGTCTGAGACCTTCGTGAGAGCGCGCACCGCGGTTTCAACAGTTTCCCCAAAGTCCGGTGATTCAAAAGCTTTAGCGATGTTGAGCGACCCTAGATTGCAGGAAATGTCCTGGCCAACGGTGGTGTAGTTACCTGAGGCGCCGTAGGTGGATGGCGTGTTGACCTGGAGGATCTCACTACACAGATTGGACATATTGATATGTCCTTTGAGGGGATTAGCGCGGTTGACCGTATCCTCAAAGAGTATGTAGGGGTATCCAGATTCAAACTGAAGCTCAGCCAGCGTGGTGAAAAACTCGCGGGCCTTGATAGTCGTATGAGAAATTCGCGGATTGGAAACCAGCTCGTCGTAATACTCGGTGATAGACATGTCAGACATGGCTACGCCGTACTCGCGAGCGATGTCATACGGGCTAAAAAGATGCATATCCTTGTTCTCTTTGGCCAGCTGGAAGGTTATATCTGGAATAACAACTCCCAGCGAAAGAGTCTTAATGCGGACTTTCTCATCGGCATTTTCCCGCTTGGTATCCAGGAAACGAAGAATATCTGGATGGTGCGCATGTAGGTAGACGGCTCCAGCGCCCTGTCGAGCGCCCAATTGGTTGGCATAGCTGAAGCTATCTTCCAGAATTTTCATGACTGGGACTACGCCGGAAGCTTGGTTCTCAATCTTTTTGATTGGGGCTCCGGATTCGCGCAGATTGCTCAGTAACAAGGCCACACCACCGCCGCGTTTTGAAAGCTGCAGTGCAGAGTTCACGCTGCGGCCAATGCTTTCCAAATTGTCTTCGATGCGAAGGAGGAAGCAGGAGACCATTTCGCCACGCTGGGCTTTTCCTGCGTTGAGAAAAGTAGGGGTGGCGGGCTGGAAGCGTCCGGTCATGATGTCATCCACCAGCTTCTCCGCAAGCTCTTCATCGCCCTGTGCAAGGTACAAAGCTGTGGTGGCGACGCGTTCTTCGTAGCCTTCCAGAAATCGCGAGCCATCAAAGGTTTTCAGTGCGTATGAAGTAAAGAACTTAAATGCGCCGAGGAAAGTGCGGAACTGATGCTTGGCTCGGTGGGCTCTGTCGTACATAGTGCACAGAAAATCGTCATCATAAAGCTCAAGGAATTCCCGCTCGTAGTATTCGTTATCAACCAACCACTCCAAGCGCTGCTTGGTGGATTCAAACTGATGCATGCGGGGAGTGACATGGTGCGCTAAAAAGTCTTGTGTTGCCTCAATGTCCTTGTCGAACTGGATTCTTCCCGAATCGTCGAATAGGTTCAGCTGCGCGTTGAGTGCATGGTAGCTCTTGCGCTTACCGACACCGCCGGCATCGTCTGCTGAAGCGGTGCGGGGCGTAGGGCCAATGGGCTGTGTGGGGGTGGCCTTAAGTGGCGGCATTGTGGTTTCCAATCTGTGTGTTGCGGATGTGGTCTTCATTTTGTGGGAAATCAATGGGGTGTAATTGTTAGTTGCTTTGCTGCTCCCAAAACTTGTGAAGGCCCTGCTTTACAGCGGCAACGTCCTTCTGCGTGCCGAGCAGTTCGAAGTGATACAGCTCTGGAACGTGGCACTTAGCGGAAATGATGCGGCCGGCGACGCAGTAAGCGCTTCCGAAGTTGGTATTGCCTGAGGTAATCACGCCCCGGATAAAGGAACGGTTGATTGGGTCATTGAGGAAGTCGATGACCTGTTTGGGGACTGCGCGTTTGAGCGAGCCACCGCCGTAGGTTGGAACGATGAGTACGTACGGGTGTGAAACCTGGATCATTCCGGTTTTCTTGGGCCGCAGTGGAATGCGCACTGCGGGTCTATCTAAGCGTTCGACGAATCTTTTTGTGTTTTCAGAAACGCTAGAAAAGTACACCAAATCTGGTGAGTCTGACATGACAATCCTGCTCATCCTGGCCTTAGCCATAAGTGGGATAGGTGATGATCGAAAAGATTAACTACATACTACCGTAGTTGCAAACTACGCCGCACCGTAGTTTTTAAAAGGGCAGGTAGGGACAGGATTAATGAGAAGGGGAAAGACTACAGGCTGTGGTGTGCTACAAACACTGCGTCCGTAGCTGGGCGCCCAAGTACTACCCACTGAGTACTGTCGGCTACCTGTACTTCGAGCGATTCTGAAAAGGGCGTTCCTTCGCGCGTGGTAAGAACAGCCCCAATGACGATGCCTTGCTCTTTGAGGAAGGCCAGCAGTTGTGGGTCGGAATCAGAAATGCGTTCCACGGTCACCTGCGGTTGTGCGCCGCTGTCGGTGAGACGGTGCGCACTGGGGATAGTGACCTGTCCATCAACCGTAGGGATAGGGTCGCCGTGTGGATCCCTAGTGGGGTAATTGAGGAACTTATCCACGCGCTCTATGAGCATGTCAGACACCGCGTGTTCAAGATTTTCGGCTTCATCATGGACCTCGTCCCACGTATAATCCAATGCTTGAACCAAAAAAGACTCAAGCAATCGGTGGCGGCGCACCATGACCAATGCGTACTGCCTGCCAAGTTCGGTTAACTCCACAGAGCCATAGGGCGTGTGTGACACGAGCCCTTGCTTCGACATTTTGCGCACTGCATCGGAGACCGAGGAGAGCTTGAGTCCCAGCTGTTTCGCTATAAGTGTGGCGGTAACGGGCTCGGATGACCATTCCTTTAGCCCCCAGATAGCTTTCAAATAGTTCTGGGTACTGGTGGACAGCTCAGAAACAGACATGAGTAAATGTTAACCCAGCTTCCGTATGCGCCTTAGGCGCTGTGCCCCAACGCTCATAGCGAACAGAGGCCAAGTTTGAGAGGAATGCCGGTAAGGTGGGGCCAGTTAAAGCATTCTTCACTTGAAGGAGAACCACTAATGTCTGAGAAGATTTCAATGAACTTGAAGTGCGCCAGCGTAGTGCGTAATGGAATGGCTAGTACACAGTGCAGTAAAACAGCGCATGTAATGGCTCATGTAATGCACTGTGTAGAGACAGAGCGTCTGGAGCAGGAGTATCAGCGCTCCCGTACTGGACGGCGACGGCGTTATGCGTGGTCTGTGCTGAAAAAATAACCCCGCAGGTTTCCCTGCGGGGTGTTGTTGCAACTAGAACGGCACTTCTTCAGAGTCATTAGCAGCAGCGTTATCTGCGCTGTTCTCGCGGCGTGCTGCTCGTGCCTCAGACTCCTTCTTGGAGTCGATCAGCTGCACAGTGTCGATGCGCGCTACCAGCGGATAGTGCTTGTTGCCGTCCTTATCGGTGTAGTTGTCAGTCTTCAGCGAGTAGCTCACTGCAACGCGATCACCAGCGCCGATGCATCCGAAGACGCCGAGGTTCTTGGCGTCAGCCACGTAGCCAGTGAGTTCGACAATCTCTGATTCCACCTTGCCTGTGGACTTGTTCTTGAACGTATTACGTGCGTAGACGTTGAGCTTCACCGTCGCACCGCCGTTTGCGTGCTCAAAGATCTTCGGCTCGCGTGCTGCGTTGCCAACGATGGTGCCATTGTTAAACGGGTTGGACATTGTGATTTCTCCTTATATGAGTGAGTGTGTGATTGTCTTTCAATTGTGTGTTTGAGCAGCTGCTTTGCTGCTGCTGTAAATGCTGTTACAGCACGGCCCAGGGCAGGTGTGCTCCGGCTGCTTCTAGGTCGCGTAGCTCCTGCGTAGCCCCCGGATCGGCGTCTTCGCCATCAACGCCGTCAGAGAGCATGTAGAGCAGTTCGAGATCTTCGCTGGTGTAGTGGTACATGATGCGTCTCCTTGTCGTGGATTGATTCTCAATCCGGTTTCTGGAGACAGCTCTGCTGTCTAGGTGCTTCTCCCCTGCTCGGTGGAAATGACCTTCTTCCCTGGTCACGGCACTGGTAGAAAAAGAAACCCCGCTACAGCGCATGCTGCAACGGGGTGAAAGATTTAAGCGTCGAACAGAAGATAGTGTGCCTTCTCTGCACCCTGTTTGACGCTTGTAATCAGCTTGCTGCCTAGGCCAAGGTTGAGGGACCTGGCCACCAGGTTCGGAAAGTTCTCTGTCTCGCTCAGCTCGGTGGCTTTGTTCGCTGCCACGCCTGCAAATCCTGTCTGGCCAGTGGCTTGCGCGAGAACAGCCACGGTAGCGGTTATTTGCGACCGCATCTTGAGCCAATCTCGTGGCACGGTACGCATAAGGGGTTCTGCGAACTCAAGACCCTGCTCTGGCTCGTCCAGTAGCGCTGCGAGCAGTGGATCGCGCAGCATAGGAGTAGTGAAGCACCTCAGCGCAGATCGGATAGCTCGTGTGTCAGTGGGGTTTGCAATCCCCACAGTGGCCTGCTCATACTCACGCTGCAGGTCGTCGCGGAGGAAGTGGATCTCTTTCTCGTAAGCCTCAACATCAGCGATGATGTCCTGGTACTCGGCCTCGTTGATGCCGTGAGCCGTGCTGTCGAGACGTTGCTCCAGTTCACCACGCGACAGTGCTGGTAGCTGACCGGTATCTAAGATCATCTGCTGCAGCGCAGCGGAGCTGGACACCTCGCTAACTACGCCGCTGCGCGGTGCTGACAGACTCAGCTGCTGGTAGACAGTCCACCATCCCGTCCCAGAGGTGATCTCTGGAACCTGCACGATGGCAAGCACCGTTGGCAGTGGTGAGTCCTCGCTGAGCAGGAACTCCGCCAGGTCGTCGGCAGCAGATGGGTTGCTGCTGACCACGTACGCGATGACGGCGTCGGTGTCGAGGCTGCCGGACAGGGCAGAGAATTGCGCTTGGTTGTCGATTAGCGTCTCGACAGCGTCGTCGAGGTCGAGACGGGCAAGCGGCCCCAGGTGCAGACCAGGGGTGTCACTGTTTCGTTCAAAGAACGAGATGACCAGCGAGTTCTGTGGATAAAAGCCCAGGATGCCGGGGATGTTGGCGAGGATCTCGCCGTGGGACGTAAGAGTTTGCGAGTAGGTGGACATGAGCACTCCTTGCCAAATACGGATGTGTGTGATCAATTCCGTATTTGGCCCCGGCTGTGCCGGGCAGTGCTATTACCGCGCCCTGCAGCACCCCCACGCGCTCAGGGCGTCGCTAGCGCTGTTCGGTGCTTGGCTTGCAGGACAGTGGCGCTAGCGACGCAGCCCTCGTGATAGGTCTGGGCTATTATGCGTCAGCCTCAAGGCGCTCGATGGCTCTGTAAATGGTGGGCCTAGATACGTTGAACGTCCTCGCCACTGCACTCACGGACTTGCCACCGTCGAGTAACTCTTTGGCCACCTGGGCTTGCTCGTTGGAGAGTTTGGGCTTCGGCCCGGCTACCCTGCCCTGTGCTCGGGCGTGGGCTACGCCTTCACGGGTGCGCTGGATCAGCAGGTCGCGCTCCCACTCAGCCAGCGACGCCATGACGTTGATCACCACCTTGTCGGCAGGCCGCGACGTGTCTAGCGCTGGCTCTAGCACCTTGACGTTGATGTCGCGATCCGCCAGGTCAGCGATGGTGTTCACAGTCTCCGCCAGGTTGCGGCCGAGACGGTCCAGCCTGGTCACGACTAGTGTGTCGTCTGGGCGCATGTAGGCGAGAGCATCGTCGAGGCCCGGCCGCTGCCACTTGGTCCCCGAGATGGTGTCGGTGTAGATGTGCGCAGCGTCGCAGCCAGCGTCGATGAGCGCCTCGCGCTGGGTGTCGAGCGACTGCCCTTGCTTGGATGTGGACACACGTGCATAACCGATGAGCATGGTTAGCTCTCCTCTGCATCGGTTTCGAGAAGCGATGCGAGGTAATCCGAGTACTGCCTGTACTTCCTGAGAAGCATATTCTCGGCGTACTTCTCCATGTACTCGTAGTCGATATCCCCGTCGCTTGTCACGGGAAACATGAGAAGCTGGCGAGCCATTCTTCCGGCATTGAACTTGTAACCGTAGGAATACTTCGCCCTTTGTTGCATGACGACAACCTTGCAGAACAGTAAGACCAGGGCGTTATTGCTATGATGCAGCAGCCTCAAACGCTTCACATCATCTGTGAAAATAGCCTCATAGGGATGATAGAAGGCGATGCACGGAGCGCCGTTGTAATTAACTCCCAAGACGTTTGAGTCCAAAGAAGGATTCTCGTTGGAAACAAAGCCCGTAACGCCATTGGTATTGTCAGTAGCGCCGATAAACGGGCGTTGTCCAGGGGTTTTGTCGGCCGTAGTCAACCTGACACCGGACTTCACGGCGAAGACTTCATTGAGCGGGAACTCAGACCAGTCCTTTTCGCTAAGTTCGGGGATGTCATGGTGTACGAGGTCGGAAAGCCGGGAGCGCAGAACACCTTGATAGCGTTCGAGCAATCGCTCTCGGGTCTGAGCAGAATATTGCTCCATGTAGTCGTAATCAACATCGCCGTTACTGGTTGTCGGAAGAAACACTTTCTCGCGTTTCACGACATCTAGCTGAGCCTGACGACCGTAAGAATACTTAGCACCGTTCCGCATAATCATGGTTGCTAGGAACTGCGCATTTTCAGCGTTCAGAGAGCTGTTGGTCAATGTGCTCACGTCATGAGAGCAGTAAAAGGGAGCGGGCTGGTAGTAAGCACTCAGCCTCACTTTTTCAACCGTCAAGTGGTTACCGGGGAACAAGACTCGGTTGCCGATAAAACGATTAAGACCGTTCCCCCCAGCTTTCGCAGTTACATAAGGGATGTCTCCGTCGACGACGCTGTCGGTTTGGAGGTAGACGCCTTTGGCGCAATCAAACTCATCCTGGAGAACACGAGGCTCCCAGTTCAATTGATCAAGAGGCTTCATTGTTGTCCCCTCCCTCGAAAAGGTATCCACGGTTTTGCATGATCATTGAGAACTCGAATGTGAGATAGTCACCAATGGCCTTCTCAAAGTCATTGTCCGTAGGGATCTCGTCGTTGAAGTAGTAAAAACTGTGTAGCCACTCGTCGGTTGACAGCACTGTCGAGGAAACACAGAACTCTGACGAAGATTCGATCAGACCGTTCCACACATCTAGCAAGTGCTGACGCTTGTCTTTAGCGGTGTCACCTTCTATCAGACCGATGTGAGGTCGGACCACAAAGCCATCATCCCGAAAGTCGATGAACTTGGCTTCGTGTTCCGGTGGATGGGGCACACCTGCGGTGAAGATCGCAATACACGCATGAGTGCCGACACCATAGAAAGTGTTTGGGTTACAGGTGATTACGCCTTCCAGCGTGTGTCGCTTCAAGATGCGCTGCTTGGCTTGTCGCTCAATCTTGGTCTTATTAGTGACGCAAGATTGCGGAATAATCACCGCTACACGCCCCTCTTCGGTCATCGAGTCGAGAAGGTGCTCTGTAAAGAGAATTTCGTACTGATTAGGGTCGTCCTTGCCCTGACTGTACGGCGGATTCATCAAACCAACAGACGCATGCTTTTGAAGTTGGAGGTCTGCCGGGTTCTGGGACAGAAAATCGGCGGCTTGAATGTTCGAGTTTCCGTCATGCCGGAGGATCATGTTTGTTGCAGCAATGGCGAACATATTTGGCTGAATCTCAAAGCCGTGCAGCTGCTTCTTCTTGATGCTTCGACGCTGCGAATCACTCTCCGCCGAGTGCAACATTTTGTGCATTGCGGCGATAAGGAATCCGGCAGTACCGCAGGTAGGGTCCAGGACGATATCGTCGGGACGCACGTCGACGAGGTCCACCATGAGGTCAGTCATGTGCTTAGGCGTGAGAATAATACCGAGAGATTGACCGTCGCCTCCCGAGTAGCTCATGAACTCGCCGTAGAAGCGACCGATGAAGTCTTCGGATGTTTGCTGGTATTTGATGGCCTGGAAGACCCGCTTGTTCAAAAACTCGGTGTAGTACTTCAGGGGCGTCTTCCCGAGCGTGGGGTTAACCTCGTTCAATCGCACGCTATCGGTAATGACGGCAAATTCACGCAGGAGCTTGTCGCGCTTAGCGTCGGGGCCGACGTTTGATCGGGTTAGGCGAGCCTTGATAGCGGCCATGATCTTGTCGCCGTCGCGAGACCCAGCAAGTTTGTCACCGTGGAGCGAGGCAATGGAGAAGTTTCCGTATTCAACCTCATCGAGAGCGAGCAAAATACCCGAGACGACCAAGGGCTTGTCTTGGTCCTTGAGAGTGCCGAACGTCCGCAGCTTTTCGTGAAGCTCGGCCGCGTCTTTCAGGATCTCCTTGGTCGTCTTCTCGTAGTCAGTGACTTCTTCGAGTACATGGCGGGTGTAGTACTCGTAGATATTCGACTCATTGAACCAGATGAACGACTCGATATCATCGAGCTGTTTGAACTCACCCCGATCATCGACGTAGTAAGGCGTGATCCGATGACGCTTTTCGCCACCGGAGACAGCGACAGCAAAAACCTTCGTAAACCCACTCTTGGTAGAGATGTGACGCGCATAGTGAAGGGCACCGTTAACAGCGTAGGAGGGTGTCAGGAAGTTTGTGTGTGAGGC
>NZ_KV823439.1 GCF_001815935.1 Corynebacterium sp. HMSC04H06 | reverse complement strand
GTTTTCTACCGGGTGCTTCCCCATGCCCAAATGCTGCAAATGCCCGTTGTTTGTCTAGTGCATGTGAAGGCCGAACGGGCTAAGTTTTCGTGGGAAGCCTGGCTACTTTATGAGATGCGTTCGTCGATGGGAGCGGCCTTGAAGGTGCGCTCGGTGCCGTCGAGCGGGTCAGTGAAACTGAGCCGCGTGGCGGTCAGGTGCATGGGGACGCGGAAGTCCTCTGTGTCCTCCGGCAGAATGTCCGGGTAGATGGGATCGCCCAGGATGGGTGCGCCGGCGGCCCATAGATGCAGTCTGAGCTGGTGCGTTTTGCCGGTGGTGGGCGCTAGTGTGTACCGCGCCAATGGTGGCTGCGGCCCATGGATACCTTCGAGGCCTTGCTTGTTGGTGATGGGCTCGACCTTGACCACGTTGGTTTCGGCGTTGGGTCGGCCTTCTTCGATTCGGCCTTGGATTTCGCCCGGGGTCTTCTCCAGTCGGTTGCGCCAGACGGTGCCTGCCTGGATTCCAACGTTGGGGGCGATGGCTTGGTAGACCTTGTGGACCTTTCGCTCGGCGAACATGGTCTGGTAGGCCCCGCGGATCTCGCGGCGTTTGGTGAATAAGAGGATTCCCGAGGTAAGCCGGTCCAGGCGGTGGGCGGGGGCGAGCTCGTCAATCCCGGTTGTCCGGCGCAGTTGTACGGTCGCGGTCTGCACGATGTGGCGGGCACGGGGCATCGTCGCCATGAACGGTGGTTTGTTGGCCACCAAGAGGTTGGCGTCTTCGTAGACTACGGGGATGTCGTAGGGGACGGGTTCTTCTTCAGCTGGCATGCGGTAGAAGTAGACGTCCTGACCGGCGCGGAGGATGGAGTGTGGAGTAAGGACCGTGGCATCGCGGAGCACGACGGCGTGGTCGTTGAAGCGGCGCTGGAGCGCGGCGGCATCGTCAGCCGGGTGTCGGTGGCGCTGGCTGGTGATGACGTGGGCGAGGAAGTCCCATGCCGTGATACCGCCATCCGGTACCCGCACGCGGGTGGGGTTTAGTCCATTTTGTACCCCTAACGGGCTGTATCCCTTCCGATGATGGGCTATCCTTTGTGACATGGACTTTGATGCACTCCTCGCGCCGGCACTAGAATTTTCCTCCAATGGTATCGGAGCCGTGATTCGCGACGTTTTGGTGGCCTTGTACGAACTGCTGTATCCGGCGAACTCGGAAGGCGCGCACGTAACCAAGTAGTTCGGGGCTAACTTTCCACGTAAGTTGTTATAACCGGCTATAATTGGTGGTGTAAGGCCCACCGGAGAAAGGACTAAAGATCATGGCTAAAGAAGACATTGTTGTCGTTGCAGTAGATGGTTCTGAGGCCTCCCTCAACGCCGTTCGGTGGGCGGCTAACACCGCCACCAAGCGCGGCATCCCGCTGCGGATTGCCTCCAGCTACACCATGCCGCAGTTCCTCTATGCCGAGGGCATGGTTCCGCCAAAGGAGCTCTACGACGACCTCCAGTACGAGACCCTGGAAAAGATTGAGGAAGCCCGCGCCATCGCGCACGAGTCCTTCCCCGACCTGAAGATCGGCCACACCGTGGCTGAGGGCTCCCCCATCGATATGCTGCTGGAGATGTCGCACGACGTCACTATGATCGTCATGGGCTCCCGCGGCATGGGCGGCCTGTCCGGCATGGTGATGGGCTCGGTCTCCGCCTCCGTGGTCTCCCACGCCGCCTGCCCGGTGGTTGTCGTGCGTGATGACAACGCGGTCAACGAGGCCAACAAGTACGGCCCGGTCGTCGTTGGTGTGGATGGCTCCGAGGTCTCCCAGAAGGCCACCGAGTACGCCTTCCAGGAAGCCAGCGCCCGCTCCTCCGAGCTGGTCGCCGTGCACACCTGGATGGACATGCAGGTCCAGGCTTCCCTGGCCGGCCTGTCCGCCGCACAGGCCGAGTGGGCAGACGTGGAGAAGGAGCAGGGTGAGCTGCTGGCTGAGCGCCTGTCCTCCTTCCAAGAGAAGTACCCGGACGTGCCGGTCAAGAAGGTCATCGCCCGCGACCGACCGGTCCGCGCCCTGTCGGATAATTCCGAGGGTGCCCAGCTGCTGGTAGTCGGCTCCCACGGCCGCGGCGGCTTCAAGGGGATGCTGCTCGGCTCGACCTCCCGCGCGCTGCTGCAGTCCGCGCCGTGCCCGATGATGGTCGTGCGCCCCGACTCCGAGTAGTCTGAGTAGTCTCCCTAGGCGAGAGCTATTAAGCCATAGTTGCCCGAAATTATGACAGGGCATCTGTGGCTTTTTGCTGTTTTAACGGGCACAATGGGAAGTAGGCGGGCAACAGTGTGGGCCCGCCCACGGTAAATTACGAAGTAAAGCGTTCTTTTGGAAGGAATATTATGGGACTGGGACTGAGCTTTTTCATGTCCATCATCGTCGGTATCATTGCCGGCTGGCTGGCAGAAAAGATTATGAAGAAGGATCACGGGCTGATCACTAACCTGATCGTCGGTGTCATTGGTGGTCTGATTGGTGGCGGCATCCTGACGCTTATCAACCAGGGCAACCCGAGCAACATCTTCCTGCAGATTATTACGGCCACCGCCGGTGCCTGCATCCTGCTGTGGATCGTTGGCATGATCCGCGGGGGCAGCAAGAAGGAATAATCTAAATTCGCATACAAACCGGTTCGTCTATATTGTGTAGATGAACCGGTTTTTGTTTGTGGAAAGGATAGCCGTGGCAGAAAAGAAATCGCGTCGGAACCGTCCGAGCCCGCGCAATCGACTTCTCGACTCCGCCACCCGCCTGTTTACTACGGAAGGTATTCGGGTCATCGGAATCGACCGCATCCTCCGGGAGGCGGACGTTGCCAAGGCATCCCTGTATTCCCTCTTCGGTTCCAAGGACGCGCTCGTCATCGCCTACCTGGAGAACCTCGACGAGCAGTACCGCGCCGAGTGGAACGAACGGACTGCTAACGCGAAGGACCCGCAGGAGAAGATCATGGCCTTCTACGACATGGCCATCGAGCAGGAACCGGCCAAGGAATTCCGTGGCTCCCACTTCCTCAACGCCGCCGGCGAGTACCCGCGCCCGGAGACGGAGTCCGAGCACGGCATCGTCGCGGCCTGTCTGGAGCACCGCCGGTGGATGCATTCCACCATGACCGCCCTGCTCAATGAGAAGAACGGCTACCCCTCGGACGCGCAGGCCAGCCAGCTGCTCATCTTCCTCGACGGCGGCCTCGCCGGGGCCCGCCTCGAGCGCGACGTCACCCCGCTCAAGACCGCCCGCAACCTGGCCCAGGAGATGCTCTCGGCCCCGCCGGCGGACTACTCCATCTAAGGCTTTTCCGGCTAGGCCCCTTCCCGGGGGCCTTTTTCTTCGCCTTCTTCGGTGGCCTTGGCCTCTAGCGGTTCCGCGTTGCTGGTGGGCGCTGCACCGGCTGCCGATGCCCCCTGCTGCCCGCCGGCTTCCTCCCGCGCGGCGCGGCGCTCCGCCATGAGCTCGCGGCTGGCCTGCTGCTGCATCTTGCGCCGGGCCTGCCTCTTTTCCTTTTCTTCCTTCTTCTCGGCGCGGCTCAGCTTGTTCTTCCGGTTGGCGCGGAAGTCCTTCCAGCTCTGGCGGCGCAGCTCGTGGACCTCGGTGCCCAGCGGCATTCTACGTCGCAGGAAGATCTCGAAGACCAGCGTTTGGCACAGGGTAAACAGGTTCGTGCAGGCCCAGTACAAGATGATGGCCACCGGGATCGGGCCGGTCATGGCCAGATGCCAGAGCATAAACGGCACGAACGGGATGATGATCACGACGAAGTAGAACATGCGCCGCGGAACCTTCTGATCGAACTGCGTGGTCAAGAACGCGCGGTAGCCGGTGATCATCATGTTCACGGTGGTAAAGATGAGGGCGGCGATGAGCCACGGCATGATGACGTGGCGGACCTCTTCGCCGGTGATGCCGAGCTCCGCGGCCCAGTCGTGCGGCATCGAGACGAAGGCCGGCAGCGGGGTGCCCATGAACGTCGTCTCGCGGAAGGCCTCGACCTCCGCGGCGCTGAGCAGGCCCACGGTGTCGCCCGTCGAGGGCCGCGCCATGCGCAACACCACCTGGTACAGGCCCAGGAAGAAGGGCATCATGATAAGCGGCGGGATACAGCCGATCAGCGGCCGGTAGTTGAACTTCTTGTTCAGCTCCTTGGTCTCGACCTGGAGGGCTTTGTACTCCTCGATGGTCGTTGCTTCCTCGGTGCGGCGTTCGATGTCGCGCTTGGTCGGGCGCATGAGCGCGCCGGTGCGCCCCATCTTCACCGAGGACCAGGACAGCGGCGCGATCAGCCCGCGGATGGTAAGGACGAGCAGCACGATGGAGACCAACCACGCGGTCTGGTCATCCAGGAAACTGTGGGTGATGAAGTGCCACAGCTTCATGATTCCGGACACGGGGTACATGAAGATAGTCAGCATGCGCGCAGGCCTTTCCGCAGTCTCTGGTGAATGAGGCAGATCTAGCCTACAGGCGCTACACTATTGCGCATGAATCACACGCGCCCCAGCTGGCAGCAGGTTATGGGAGAAATCTTTATGACCGTCGGGGTGCTGCTGCTGTTGTTCGCCTTTTACGAGGCGTATTGGACCAACCTGAAGTCCGCAGAGCTCCAGGACGAGGCCAACCAGAACCTGGAGCAGCGCTGGAACGAGCGCACCAACCCGCGCGGCAAGCTCCGCCCGGAGCTGGGCGAGGCCTTTGCCCGGATGTACATCCCTAGCTTCGGCTCCGACTACCACTTCGCCATCCTGGAAGGCACCGACGAGGACGATCTGCTTAAGGGCCCGGGGCGCTACGTTGATAGCCAGATGCCGGGCGACAACGGCAACTTCGCCGTGGCCGGCCACCGCGTGGGCAAGGGCGCGCCCTTCAATGACCTGGGCAAGTTGGAAACCTGCGACGCCATCGTCATCGAAACACAGGGCGAGTGGGTGACCTACCGGGTGCTACCCATCGACGGGCAGCCGGCGGACTGCTTCACGCCGGAACAACAGGAAAAGATCTACGGCGGCCCTTATGCCGGGGCGCCCGGCCGCCACATCACGCTGCCCGGGGACATCGGCGTTATCGCGCCCATCCCCGGGATGGCCGCCGGCGGGCCGGAGCCCAGCGAGGCCCTGCTGACGCTGACCACCTGCCACCCGCAGTTCTCCAACGCGGAGCGAATGATCGTGCACGCGATGAAAGTAGACTCAAGCCCAACGCGCCCGGCCGCGATGGAGGAGGAATAGAAACCATGTACCGAGCACTCTGGAACCTCTTGCCGGGCCCTACCCCCGTGAAGGTGCTGCTGGCTATCGCCATCGCCGTGGGCGTGTTCTTCCTCCTCATGGAGGTCGTCTTCCCAGCCATCTCCCCGTTAATGCCGTACAACGACGTCTCTGTTTAGGCCCGCCGAGCCGCCTAGAGCCCGAGGTTGGCAATCGCCTCTCGGGCGATGGACTCGGCCTTGACGGTCTGCAGCTGGTTGGTCCAGACTGCCACCGCGCGATTGTCCTTCTGCACCGCGAAGACCGCCTGGTCGCCCAGGACCCCGCGGCCGCCGGACCAGCCGTCGAACTCGGCGAGCTCCGTGGCATCGACGGGCGCGGCCCAGTCCACGATGTCCATGGCGGCGTCGCGGTCGGGCATCTCGCGGACGATGACGGTCGCCTGCGGGTCCTCCGGGTAGGACCAGAACACGCAGGCAGGCGTGCTAAACCGGGGATCGATGGCCTGATCGGTCAGGCGCTGGCCGTTGGTTTCCGCCAGCCACTGGCCGTCCAGGTAGGGGCACTGCCCGGGCTCGGCTGCCTCGGCCGTGGCGTTCACCGGCAGGCCGTCGCCGGGCTGCTTGGCCGCTGCGTCTTCCGGGGAGGTGTCGTCGGCGGTGGCGGTCTGCTCGGCGGCGGGCTGGGCGGGGTTGTCGCTCTCGGGCGCGTCGCTGGCCTCGCTGCAGGCCGCGAGGCCAAGCGCTACGGTGAGCACGGCGGGAAGTAGGCTTTTGGACATGAGTACCAGTCTAGAGCACCCGTCTGCGGAGAATCTGAGCGATGCGGATGTCCTACGCAACGGCATCCACATCCTCACCGCCACCTTGCTGGTGATCGCCATCTTCGCCTCCGTGCGGATGCCGCTGGGGGACGCCGCCGCGAACCTTGTGCTGCTGTCTGCCTTCGCCGCCGTCTACTTCGCCGGCTCGATTTACATGCACCTCTGGCCGTTCACGGTCAAGCTCTTATGGCTGGCCGCGCTGACCGCCTTGTGGGTGCTGGACCTGACCATCGCCCCGGCGGGTATCTACCTGGTCTTTAGCCTGTTCTTCCTCTACCTGCGCGTGCTATCGATGTTCTGGGGCGTCATCATGGTGATAGTCGCCGGGGCGATCTCCGTGGTCGTGCAGATCCCGGACGGCCTGACCTTCGGCGGCGTGATGGGCCCGGGGGTCTCCGCGGTGGTCACCATCGCCATTTACTACGCCTTCGACACGCTCCACCGCATCAACCTGGAACGCGAGGAGCTCATCGCCGAGCTCGTCGAAACCCGCGCGCAGCTGGCCCAGACGGAGCGCGAGGCCGGCATCAGCGCGGAACGCCAGCGCATCGCCCACGAAATCCACGACACGCTGGCCCAAGGGCTGTCCTCCATCCAGATGCTGCTGCACGCCGCGCAGCGCGACCTCGCTAGCGAGGACCCCGAGCGGGCCAGCCAGCGCATGGAGCTGGCGCGCTCGACCGCGGCGGAGAACCTCAAAGAGGCCCGTGCCATGATCGCCGCGCTGCAGCCGGCCGGCCTGTCGGAAACCTCCCTGGCGGGAGCTTTAGAGCGCATGGCTGAGGGCTACGCCGTCACCGGGGAGCTGGAGATGGAGGTCGAGACCGACGGCGAGCCCCGCCAGCTGCCCATGAAGGTCGAGGCCGCACTACTACGCATCGCCCAGGGCGCGGCGGGCAACGTCGTTAAGCACGCGCACGCCACCAAGGCGCGCGTGACCGTGACCTACGAGGACGACGAAGTGCGCCTAGACGTGGTGGACAACGGGCGCGGCTTCGACCCGGAGGAGGTCCGCGACCGGCCGGCCGGGCTGGGGCATATCGGGCTTAGCGCCCTCCAGCGCCGCGCGGAGGAGCTCGGCGGGACGATCACGGTGGAATCCACGCCTGGGTGCGGCACGGCTGTATCTGTTAGCGTTCCCTTGGTAGATTAAACTTTCGGAGGATACGTGTTTCCGCAAAAAGGAGAGGCTCCACGTGATTAGGGTTCTGCTAGCTGACGACCACGAAATCGTCCGACTAGGGCTGCGCGCCGTGCTCGAGGAGGCCGACGACATCGAGGTAGTCGGGGAGGTGGCCACGGCCGAGGCCGCGATCTCGGCGGCCCAGGCCGGCGGCATCGACGTGCTGCTGATGGACCTGCGCTTTGGCGCGGGCGTGGAAGGCACCCGGGTGATGGGCGGGGCGGAGGCCACCGCCGCCATCCGCTCCCACATGGAGCACCCGCCGAAGGTACTTGTCGTGACCAATTACGACACGGACGCGGACATCCTGGGCGCTATCGAGGCCGGCGCCTTGGGCTACCTGCTCAAGGACGCCCCGCCGGCGGAGCTGCTCGCCGCGGTGCGTTCGGCCGCGGACGGGGACTCGGCCCTGTCGCCCATGGTCGCCGACCGCCTGATGACGCGCGTGCGCACGCCGCGTACCTCGCTGACCCCGCGCGAGCTGGAGGTGCTTAAGCTGGTGGCCGCCGGCGCCTCAAACCGCCAGATCGGCCAGGATCTTATGCTCTCGGAGGCCACCGTGAAGTCCCACCTCGTGCACATCTACGACAAACTGGGCGTGCGCTCGCGCACCTCGGCCGTCGCCGCCGCCCGCGAGCAGGGCGTGCTCTAGCCTGCCCCGCCCGCGCGGGCGCAGACAGCGTGAAACCCCGGTCCTGCAGGTAGATGCTGGGATCCGGGGTTTTGCTCTGGGCTTAGTGAAGCCGCGTATTAGGCGGTGGTGAGGCGCTGCTGGATGTCGTAGGTGACGCCGTCGATGTCGGTGTTGATCGACGAGTGCGCGCGGCGGCGCTGATCGGCGGTCATGAACTCCGCGTTGTCGGTGGCCGCGTCGAGCTCGTCGAGGCGGTCGCGCACGTCGCGCTTGAAACCGGCCGGCAGATCGGTGCCCTCCAGGGAGTTGCGGATGCCCTGGGTGCGGGCCTTGAGGGAGGCGCCGTGGCCGGCGAACGAGGCGAGCTGGTCGCGGGAGACGCCCGCCTTCTTGGCCTGGCGCTTCTCGTTGTTTTCGCGCAGCGCCACCAGGCCGCGGTAGGCCAGCGGCAGCAGCAGCGGGACGGCCACGCGGGCGGCGCCGGCGTAGCGCTTGACGTTGTCGGAGTTAAAGCGGCCGGCCTTGAGCTTCTCCAGCTCCTGCTTGGCCATCTTCTGCTCGTGCTTGCGACGCTTCTTCAGGCCCTTTTCTTCCGACTTCAGCAAGTTCTTTTCCTGCTTGGCCAGCAGCTTCTGCTGGCGGCGCTCCGCCTTGGAGGCCTCCTTGACCTCAGCCCGGGCGCGGGCCTTGGCGGCCTTGGCTTCTGCCTTGGCTTGGGCGCGGAGCTTACGAACTTTCTTGAGCAGGCTCATGACTTTAGTCCTCACTGTGGTTGAAGGTCGTTGTCTTGGGAACTATTTGTTTGCAGTGTAGTGCTGCATTCAACATTACCTGTCCTAGTCTATTAAGCTCGGGCGGGTGAGCGATTGGTTGACGGCGTCGGATCTGGTGGGGTGCCAGTACCGGCGGGTTCAGGCCCGGCGCTTCCCCGAAATCCCCGCCCCCGCCTCCGCCACCGCGCGGGCCGACAGGCTGCGCGCCGCCCGCGAGGCCGTCGCCGAACAGCTGCCCCAGCAGGGCAAAAAGGTCCGCCGTAAGGACTTAGGGCCCCTGCCGGCTGACGATGCCTCCCAGCGCGCCGCCGCCACCCAGCGCGCCTTTAGTGGCGCGCACACCCACATCACCGGCGGCGTGCTCATCGCCGAGGGGATAGCCGTCAACGTGGACCTCTTGTTGCGCACCCCGGACGGGGTCGTCCCGGTGCTGGTCTCCAACCACCGTGTGGCGCGGAAAAAGCCCGGCAAGACGCTGCCGGGCGTGCCCACCCATCGGCTCGGGCTCAGCAGCCCCCTGCCGCTGCCGTACCAGGCGCGCCACCACGTGGCCGACGGCTACCGGTTGGCCATCGCGGAGCGGGCACTCGGCGAGCAGTACGCGGGCCGGGCCGGGATCATCGGCCAGGACCGCCAGCTGACCTTTTTCACCGAAACGCAGCGCTACCAGGCCGCGCTGGATACCGCCCTGGCCCGCCCGTTGCCGCAGGCGCCGCGCCGGGTCAAAGAATGCGCCAGCTGCCGGTTCTGGCCCATCTGCGAGCCGGAGCTGGCAGCCGTCGACGACATCAGCCTGTTCTTGCCCGGCGACAAGGCCGACCCGTACCGTGAGCAGGGCATCGACAGCGTCCAAGCGCTTATCGATGCCGACTACTACCCGGCCTCCCAGCTGGCCGTCGCGTGGCGGGAGGGGATAATGCTGCTGGCCCGCGACGCACCCGCCATCCCCCGCGCCGACGTGGAGGTCGACGTGGACATGGAGGCCTACCTGGACCAGGGAGCCTACCTCTGGGGTGCGTGGTATGCCGGCGAATATCACCCCTTCGTGACCTGGGAGCCGCTAGGCGGACGGGCCGAGGCCCACAACTTCTCCGCGTTCTGGGACTGGCTGATGGGCATCCGGGCTCGCGCCCACGCGGCGGGCCAGACCTTCGCAGCCTATTGCTACTCCGCGCACGGCGAAAACCACTGGATGCGCATGTCCGCCAAGCGCTTCGGGCAGCCCGCTTTAGCTGAGGTGGAACGCTTCCTGAGCTCCCCCGAGTGGGTCGATGTCTTCGCCCACGTCAAGGCCCATTTCCTCGGCCCTTCCGGGCTGGGGCTCAAGGTTGTGGCCCCGCACGCGGGCTTTGCCTGGCGGCAGGGCGATTTCGCCGGCGAGGAATCCGTGACCGCGCGCCGGGAGGCTTTGCGCGGGGATACCGCCGTGCGCGAGGCGTTGCTGACGTATAACGAGGACGATGTGCGGGCTACCCGCGCGGTCCGCGACTGGATGAGCGCGGGCGCGCCGGGCGTTAGATACCTCCAAAAACCGCCAGCAGCAGCGCCAGGGTCACCAGACCGGCGGTGATCTGCCCCCACTGGGATTCGGTCTCCGGCGCTGGGCCCTCCGCCTGCTTCATCAGCACGGCCTTCTGTGCCTTGACCGCGCGGATCATGAGCACGGGGAAGGCGGCCAGCGGGATGATGCACAGGACCGAAGAAAAGACCGCTAGCCAGGACTTTTCCGTAATCAGCCAGACGATGAGGCCGCCGTTAATCAGCGTGGAGCGGAACAGGCCGCCGCGGTTCATTTCCTTCAGGCCGGCGCGTACGGCCGAGGGCCCGCCACCCATCGTCGTGGGCATGATGTAGCTGAGCACGCCGATGAGCAGTTGGCCGGCGAAGCCGATGAGCAGCGGCAGCGTCGGCAGCGGCTCTGGGTTGCCGCTGATAAAGACCTGGACGGCCAGGTAGACGATGGTTAACGCCAGCCACGTCACCGCCGCCAGCACGGAGACCGCCGGGTAGCTGACCCGGTCGCGCGGCTCGGCTAGCACGGCACCGACGTTGCGCAGCCACTGCTGGAGGCTGGCCAGCCAACCGGCGGCGTAGACCACCAGCCCCGCACCGGTCATCCACGCGAGGCCACTGAGCGCGCCCGCGATGGTCACAGCGGTGCCCACCGCGAGGAGAGCAAGCGTCGGGTTCATCCGCGTGGTGATGCCCTTGGTCCGCCACATGGTGGGGAAAAGCACCGTCAGGCTGGCCGCGGCGGCCAGGCCGATGAAACCGCCGATGTTGGCCACCACGTGCGCGGTCAGCAACCGCCCGTACCAGGGCTCGGACAGGCCCATGGACAACATGGCGCCGAAGAAGGCGCCGACGGGTAGGCACAGCGCCGAGCCGACATAGCCCAGGATGATGGGGCGGAAGCGCTTCGCGCTGTCGACCCCGCGCCACTGCTGGGTCAGGCTGGCGCCGTGCCAGATCAGCATGGCGCCGACGATGAGCGCGCCTAGCTGCGTGAGAATAAAGTGCAGGTCCCAGATGTCGTCGAGGGCCTGGCCGATGATGGCCAGAACCACGCCCGCGTTGAGGATGTAGATCCGCCGCAGCTGGTTCGGGCGGGCGGACTCGGGCAGCCGGGCCTGGACGAATTTCTCGGTCAGGTACTGCGACCAGACGACGATGTTGTTGGTCACCACGCCCAGCGTGAACAGGTGGATGAGCACCCAGCGGTAGTTGGGGATGAGGGTGTGCACCGCCCCGGCCAGGATGAAGACCATCATCCACAGCGTGATTGGCTTGCTAGCGCGGCGGTGCCAGCTCTTCCCCGACCACTTCTTGTTGGGTATTTTCTCCATAATTTCCCTAGTTTATCCCACCGCGCGCCGCTTCAGAGTTGCGGCGATGGCGATAAGGATCACGGAAACCAGCACGTAGAAGCCCACGAAGGTAGCCCAGCTGAACGCCCCGAACAGCGTTCCCGCGAAAGCGCCCAGCACCGAGGAACCGAAGTAGTAGCAGAACACGTACATGCTGGAGGCCTCCGCCCGGTCGTGGTTAGCCACGGCGCCGACCCAGCCGCTCGCCGTGGAGTGCGCGGCGAAAAAACCCACGGTCAGCAGCAGCATGCCGGCAATCGTTGCCACCAGGGGCCCGAGCGTGAGCGCGATGCCGACGCCGAAGAGCACGCACGCGCCCAGCAGGGTGGTCCCCCGGCCGTGCTTGGCCGCTAGCTTGCCGGCCTGGGCAGACGACCAGGTGCCGAAGAGGTAAAGCAGGAAGACGAAGCTGACCAGCGCCTGCGGCAGCCCGAAGGTCTCGATGAGTCGGAAAGAAATGAAGTTGTAGACGGAGACAAAAGAGCCCATCGCCAGCAGGGCGACCAGAAACAGCAGGCCCAGCTCCTTAGTGCGCCAGTGCTCGAGCATGGCGGCGAATTCGCGCCGGGGGTTGAGCGTTTTGGCCGTGAAGTTGTGCTGCTTGGGCAGTAGGAATGCCGCCGCGACGGCGAAGAGGAAGGACACCAGCGCGGAACCGCCCAGCGCCCAGCGCCACGAGGTCAGCTCCAGCAGGCCGGAGGGGATAAGACGTCCCATCAGGCCGCCGATAGAGGTGCCAGCGATATACAGACCCATCGCCCGCGGCAGCGCGCGGGCGTCAAGCTCCTCCGAGAGCCAGGCCATCGCCACTGCGGGCGCGCCGGCCATGAGGGCGCCTTGGAGGGCGCGCAGCCCGATGAGCAGCGCGGGGCTGGACGCCCACGGCACCGTGAAGCCCACCAGCGTGGCCGCCAGGCAGGAGACCAGGAGGATCCGCCCGCGGCCGAAGCGCTCGGAGAGGATGGAGGCGGGCACCACGCAGACCGCCAGCGCGCCCGTTGCCGCGGAGACCGTCAGCGCGGCCGCCGTGGAGCTCAAACCCACCTCGCTGACCAGCTCCGGCAGGATGGCCTGGGTGGAATACAGGCAGGAAAAGACTGCCAGCCCGATGCAGAGCATGGCGATGGTGGCGCGGGTATTTCGGGGCATGGCTCTCGGCATATTCTCAGCATGCCCGTGCGGGGTCCATGTGTAAAATGTGGGAAATGGCGGGAGTTGATACACTTTCTGCATGAACGTGGATGACCTGCGCGGCTTCATCACCACCGCGGAGACCGGCGCCGTCGGGGTGGCCGCCGATCTGCTGGGAATCAGCCAACCCACCCTCAGCCGGCGCATCCAACGGGTGGAAAGGGCCGCTGGCGCGAGCCTCTTCGACCGGGCCGGCCACCGCGTGGTGCTCAACAGCCGCGGTGCGGACTTCCTGCCCCACGCGTGCACAGCCCTGGCGGAGCTTTCCCGTGGGGCCGCGGAAGTCGCCCGCCTGATGGACCCCGACCGGGGCACGGTGCGCCTGGATTTCATGCACTCGCTGGGCACCTGGATGGTCCCCGACCTTCTGCGCACCTACCGCGCGCGCTACCCGCACGTCGAGTTCCAGTTGCACCAGGGGGCCGCCCAAGAGCTGGTCGACCGCGTCCTGGCCGGTGAGGCCGACCTGGCGCTCGTGGGCCCGCGCCCGCTGTGCTGGGCGCTTCTGGAACGCCAGCGCTTAGGCATCGCCGTGCCCGCCGAGCATTGGGCGGGTAACGCCGATACCGTCACGATGGCGCAGTTTGACGGCGAGCCCTTCATCGGCATGCTGCCGGGATACGGGACCCGCATGCTGCTGGACGATCTTGCCGCCGCGGCCGGCGCCACCCCGCGCTTCGTCTTCGAGTCCATGGAGCTGACCACCGTTGCTGGACTCGTCGAAGCCGGCCTGGGCAGCGCCCTATTGCCGCTGGAAGACCCGTACCTGCAAGCCCGCAATGTCATCCCCCTGGACCCGCCGGCCTACCGCGAGCTCGGCCTGGTGTGGCGCCCCGGCGACGACGCCCCGGCCGTCGCCCAGTTCCGCGACTTCGTCTGCCAGGCTGAGGGGCGCCCGGCTGCTAGCGGAGGCTAACAGGGGGGCTAATCCGGGATGAAAAGGTCCTCGATCGTGCAGTCGAAGAAGGCTGCCAGCTGGAACGCTAACGGCAGCGACGGATCGTAGCGACCTTTTTCCAGGCTGATGACCGTCTGGCGGGATACGCCTAAGGCGTCGGCCAGTTTTTGTTGGGACAGGTTGTGTGTAGCGCGGTACTCGCGTAACCGGTTGTTCATAGCGCTTAGGACTCGCGCCGCTTGTGGAGCAGGTACGAACCCCAGAAAACGACCGCTAGGAACGTGCCTAGACCGATGGTTAACCAGTGGGCGGAGACCTGGAAGTCCCAGAATACCGAGACCACTCCGAGCGCGCCTACTGCCCACAGGCAGACGTGGAAAGTGCTTTGGGCTGCCTGGTCGTACCAGCGAGACTCGATTGATTCCTCCGGCTGGGCCGGCGCCCCCGCGATGGTTGAGCGGTCTACCAACACGGCCCACCAGGCGACGAACCCCACCGGGAACAGGCACGCGGCGTATATCACGACGGTCAACCCGGCGGATATTCCCGTGTGATCTGTCAGTGCGGTCAGAACCGCGCCAACTATGACCGCGGTCATCGCACCTGCCGCAGCGGAGGTCAACATCAGCTTGCGCTGGCTGCCGCCGGAACGCATCCGGCCGAGGCGTGTTTTCGTTTCCATGGTTTACCCCTTTCCTGGCCTGAGTGACATCGCCGGCTTGCTTCGGCTTCTGACCTTGCTCTGGCCGCGTTTTAGTCAAGTTTGCTTTACGTCTACGAGTATATGTTAAGCGTGCTTTACCGTCAAGGGGGCTTTACTGTGTCAAACCCGTCGGCCTTTGCGCCTGAAGGTGAACGGTGTCCTGGGGATACGCGCAGGCCCAGTGGTAGAAGCCGATTTCCCGCGCATCCCGCAGGATCGAAAAAGGGCCGAGCCCCGCGCGGGGCTCGGC
>NZ_KV823438.1 GCF_001815935.1 Corynebacterium sp. HMSC04H06 | reverse complement strand
CCCTGGAGCAACAGGCCCTAACGGCCAACGCCTGACACGGCGGTCAACCGCGAGAGGCCGCCACAAGGAACAAGGCCAGCCGAACCCCACGACTGCCGGCCAACAAGCAAAGGCACAAGAAAAGGCGCCACGGAAACCACTCCGTAGCGCCTACTCGGCGTGCCTAATCGGCGTGCCGCAAAGAAAAATCCCGCCGCCCCTTCACGGGGTGGCGGGGTGAAAGCTACTGAGGATTACTCAGCGGACTCCTCGGAGGAAGCCTCGCCCTCAGCCTCAGACTCGGAGGCAGCCTCGGCGGCTTCGGCAGCCTCAGCGGCGGCCTTCTCTTCTGCTTCCTTCTCGGCAGCAGCCTTAGCCTCGGCCTCTTCCTTGGCCTTCTTCTTCTTTTCGGTGATGGCCTCGATGGTCGGGCCATTGTTGGCCTCGGACAGAGCAGCGTTGAACAGGTCCAGCTTGGACGGCTTCTCCTCGGCGACCTTCAGGGTGCCCTCGGCGCCCGGCAGGCCCTTGTGCTTCTGCCAGTCACCGGTGACCTTCAGCAGAGCCAGAACCGGCTCGGTCGGCTGAGCGCCGACGGACAGCCAGTACTGAACGCGCTCGGAGTCGATGTCGATCAGAGACGGCTCCTGCTTCGGCTCGTAGATACCGATGTTCTCGATAACCTTGCCGTTACGACGGGTACGGGAATCCGCAATGACAACGCGGTAGTGAGCGGTGCGGATCTTGCCCAACCGCTGCAGCTTAATCTTGACAGCCATGTGTGGCTCCTTTACTTAAGTCACTGGGCAGTTCAGACACCCGCCGCTTGCCGGCGGGCCGGTTCAGCCCTTGGGTTTTTAGCTGCGCGTGACTACCGGCCGACCGTAGACGGGAACGGGTTTACGCAGCAACTCTAGACACATTACTGGATAACCCCCGAAAAACGAAATCCCAATGCGCCGTCGGGCAGGTCGTTGTGGACTCTAAGGAGGGACAGAGTAATCTACTAAGCGGCCATGTCCGCAGACTCGGGCCAAAGTCGCACGTCAAAGAATGAAACGCGAATAGAGTTTATGTCACAAGATTCCCTACGCAGTTTTCAGTACCGGTATGACCTCGACGGTCTCCGCGGTATTGCCATCGGCTTGGTGGTTATCTACCACGTATTCGTCGGCCGCGTCTCCGGCGGCGTGGACGTCTTCTTGCTGCTCTCCGGCTATTTCTTCCTCGGCTCCCAGCTGCGGTACGTAACGAAGCCGAACGCCACCTTCAACCCCTGGTGGCCCATCTGGCGCACCCTGCGCCGCCTGGTGCCGGCCCTGGCTCTGGTCATCGCGGTGACCTACCTGCTGGTGTATTTCTGGACGCCGCAGCTGATGCGCATCGAGCTGACACAGCAGATCACCGCCACGATGCTCTACTACCAAAACTGGGAGCTAGCCTCCCAGAACGCCGACTATGCGGCGGCCGCGGCGGACACCTCTCCCCTGCAGCACATGTGGTCGATGTCGGTGCAGGGCCAGTTCTACCTGCTGGGCATCGCCTTCGCGCTGATCCTGGGTGCGGTGATGCGCTGGCGCGGCCGGTCCAGCAAGGTCAACGCCGTGGCGGGCCCGATCCTCATCGTGGTCACCATCGCCTCGTTCGCCTACGCCAGCCGCTTCGGCTTGTTCGGCACCCCGGAAAATTACTACTCGACCTTCTCCCGCGCCTGGGAGCTGACCCTGGGTGCGGTACTGGCCATCTACGGCCACCGCATCCGCATCCCGCAGCGCCTGTCCGACGTCGTGACCGGCTTGGGCCTGCTACTGCTCATGTTCACCGGCGCGGCCATCGCGGATTCCACCGCCTACCCGGGCCCGCTGTCCCTGATTCCGCTGGGCGGCGCGGTGCTCATCATCATCGGTGGCGGCGGCCGCATCTCCCGCGCGATGGCGTCCAAGCCGGCACGCTGGCTTGGCGATGTCGCCTATTCCCTCTACCTGTGGCACTGGCCGCTGCTCATCCTGTCCACCTCGGCGCTCGGTATGGAGCGCCCGGCCTGGTGGTTGGGCGCCATCATCATCGCTCTGTCCCTCGTGCTTGCCGATGCCACCCACCGCTTCATCGAGGCCCCCTTGCGGCAGCATCGCAAGCGCCCCCTGGCCGACGACATGCCCGTCCACAAGGCCATGGCCACCATGCGGGAGAAGGTCGGCGCGCTACGTGCGGCCGGCGGCGTGGCGGCGACCGCCCTGGTCATCGCCCTGCTGTCCGTGCACCCGTGGTTCAAGTCGACCCTCGACAGCGAGGAAGCCGAATACTTGGACCCGACCCTCTACCCCGGAGTAATGGCGCTGATGGGACAGGATGTACCGGCCAATCAGCCGGTCAAGCCCGACCCAGTGCGCGTGGGCAGCATGGTCCCGCCGGTGGCCTACCAGCACTGCTTCATCCCGGACACCGCGCCCGGGGATTCCTTCTTCGAGATCGACAAGGACGGCAACCCGTGCATCTTCGGCGATCCGGATTCCGACGTCGAGGTCTACCTGGTGGGCGGCTCCCACGCGGAGCAATACGCCTCCGCCATCGACTCGCTGGGCAAGGAAATGAGTTTCAAGGTCGTGCCGCTGTTGCGCCAGGACTGCCCCATCGAGCTGGGCGACGAGCTCACCGTCACCCCGGAGTGCGCCCAGTGGTCCGAGCTGGCCACCGAGCGCATCCTCGATGCCGACCCCGACCTGGTCATCTCGAATACCACCCGCCCCATGGGCGAGCACGGCACCGGGCCCGACGTCGTGCCGGCCGGCTACGAGCGCTTCTGGGAGGTCTTGGCAGACAACGAGATCCCGTTCCTGGGCCTGCGCGAGAACCCCTGGGGCTTCGATAAAAACTTCAACCCCATCGAGTTCGATGAGTGCTACGTGGCCAACGAGGACGCCATCGGCTGCGGCACGACCCGCGAACAGAACTACCAGCCGGTCGACCCGTCGGCGGCCGTCCTGGCCCAGTGGCCGAACATGATCGCCGTGGATACCTCCGACTGGTACTGCGACGTGGACAAGTGCCCGGTCGTCATCGGCAACGTCATGGTCTACCGCGACATGCACCACATTTCGAATGCCTACGCGATGTCCATGAAGCCGCTGCTGGAAGACCTCATCGCGCCCTTCCTGGCCGGCGAGCCCCAGCAGCAAGAAGCTCCGGCGCCGCCCGTCCCGGAGGACGAGGCAGAGCCGGAGCCGGCGGAGGAAATCTACTACTAGCTACTTCTTCTTGCCTTGGCCGAAGTCAAGGTTGTTGAGGTCGATGTTTTCCATGCCCTTGGGCATGCCCGGCATCCCACCCGGCATTCCTGGCATGCCGCCGCCACCCATCTGGTTCTGCATCTTCTGCAGCTCCTCCATGGACGGCATACCGCCCGGCATTCCCGGCATCCCACCGGGCGCCCCGGAGCGCTGGCGGCCGCCGCCCTTGCCCTTCTTGCGCTTGCCGTTTTTCCCCTTGCGGCCCTTGGGCTTCTTCTTCGTCGCCGAGCGGGAACCGCCGCCCATGCCGAACTGGCCGGCCATCTTGGTCATCATCTTCTTCGCCTGCTCGAAGCGTTCGATGAGCTGGTTAATGTCGGAGACCTTCACGCCGGAGCCGTTGGCAATGCGCTTGCGGCGCGAGGCGTTCAAAATCTTCGGGTTTTCGCGCTCAGCCGGGGTCATGCCGCGGATGATGGCCTGGATGCGATCGAGCTGCTTCTCGTCGACCATGTCGGCCATCTCGTTCATCTGCTTGCCGCCGGGCATCATCTTCAGCAGGTTGCCGATGGGACCCATCTTGCGGATCATCAGCAGCTGATCCAGGAAGTCGTTCAGGGTCAGCTCGCCGCTGCCCATCTTGGCCGCGGCCTCCTCGGCCTTCTGCTGGTCGAGGGTGGACTCGGCCTGCTCGATGAGCGAAAGCATATCGCCCATGCCCAGAATGCGGCTGGCCATGCGCTCCGGGTGGAAGACATCGAAGTCGCCGAGCTTCTCGCCCGTGGAGGCGTACAGGATGGGCTTGCCGGTGACCTCGCGGATGGACAGGGCGGCACCACCGCGGGCGTCGCCGTCCAGCTTGGTCAGCACGACGCCGGTGAAGTCGACGCCATCGCGGAAGGCCTCGGCGGTCTGGACGGCGTCCTGGCCGATCATCGAGTCGATGACGAAGAGGACCTCGTCCGGGTTGACGGCGTCGCGAATGTTGCGTGCCTGGGTCATCAGGGTCTCGTCGATGCCCAGTCGGCCAGCGGTATCGATAATCACCACGTCGTGCTGCGCGCGCCGCGCCTCAGCGATACCGTCGCGCGCCACCTGCACCGGGTCCCCGTGGGAGGTGCCCATCTCGTGGTCGTGGGAATCCAGGGATGTGCCCGGATCCGGGGCGAAGGTCTTCACGCCGGCGCGCTCGCCGACGATCTGCAGCTGCTGGACCGCGCCCGGGCGCTGGAGGTCGCAGGCCACCAGCATTGGGGTGTGGCCATCTTTTTCCAGGTGCTTGGCCAGCTTGCCGGCCAGGGTGGTCTTACCGGCGCCCTGCAGGCCGGCGAGCATGATGACCGTCGGCGGGTTCTTCGCCAGGTTCAGCCGGCGGGTCTCCCCGCCCAGGATCTCAACCAGCTCTTCGTTAACGATCTTAATGACCTGCTGGGCCGGGTTGAGCGCCTCGGAGACTTCCGCGCCGGCCGCGCGCGCCTTGATTCGCTTGATGAACCCGCGGACTACCGTCAGGGAGACGTCCGCCTCCAGCAGCGCGAGGCGAATTTCGCGCGCGGTGGCGTTGATGTCTGCCTCGGTCAGCTTGCCTTTGCCACGCAACCCTTTAAGGGCTGATTGCAAGCGATCGGACAATGACTCAAACACGTTTCTGGCTCTCCATTATCTTTGGGGTTATCTATTAACTCCCCCAGCTTAGTCGCTAGACAGGGCCGCGGTCACATTCGCAACCACCGCGGCGCGGCTTAAGCCCGTATAGGGGTTGCCGCGCAGGCAGATGGTCACGATCATCGTCGCGCCCAGCGCCGCGTGCTCCATCCACTCGATCTCCGGCAGTTGGGCGATCAGCGTGCCCAGCGCCGCCCGCCGCTCGACGGTGCGCACCTCCAGTAGGCCTTCCGCGTTGAACATCGCCGTCGTGTGCCCGCCAGCCACCTGCGGCAACCGGGAGTGCACGCCGGACTTGTAGGCCTGCAGGAAACGGTCTATATCGCTGGCGTCCTCCCAGGACTCCTGCACCGTGCGCGCGGAAAACTCCGCCGCCAGCGCCCCACCCGTGTACTCCATGCGCGAGTTCACCACGGTCCAGCCCAGGGCGGCCAGCAGAGCCAGAACCTCGACGATGCCACGCTGCTCCGCGTGCAGCGACACCGTCAGCAGCTGGTTGTCGCTATCGCGGGTCACCGTCAGCTCGCTGGGCGCCGGCACCCGCGGGCGCGCGTGCGGCTGCGGCACCAAGGCCTGCAGAGCGCGGCGGCACAGCTGCCCCGCGGCGGCCTCCAACCGGTTGTTCCATACCCCGGGGCCAGTGGATTCGGCATCGGCGCGCGTGAGTACGGAAAGCAGGGAGACGGTGAGCTGGTCGTAATGGCAGGCGGTCAAAAGGCGGTCGCGGGCCGCGTCCGAGGCCGGGTCCATGGTGCGGGCCAGCCGCGACAGGGTGGTGTGCTCGGCGACCAGGGTCTGCGCCCGCGACCTATCGGCCAGGTTCAGCCGCAAGCGCGCGGCCATGCGCGTTACCATCTCCGCCCCGACCAGCGCGTGCGGGCGGTCATAGCCCTTGCCGATGTCGTGGAAGAGCGCCGCGAGCAGCAAGATGTCCGGGCGGGCCACGCTGGTACGTTGCTCGGCGCAGCACGCCACCGTCGCCAGGCTGTGGTAGTCAATGCTGTGGGTGTGCACCCGCTCGCGCGGCATCAGCCCCCGGATGTGAGCCCACTCGGGCACGATCTTCTCCCACAGCCCGTGCGCGTCCATCTCCCGGATGACCCGCGGCGTATTCGCCGGCGAGGACAGCAGGGCGAAAAAGTCGTCGGTAGCGGCCGCGGTAAAACGCTCCGGCAGGGCGGGCAGCTCGCGCAGCGTGTGCCACACGCCGGCGGCCACGGGGCGCCCCGTGCGGGCCGCGGCCGCCCCGACGCGTAACACTAGGGCGGGGTCTTCCAGGTTGGGGTGGCGCGAGAGCGTGATATAGCCGCCGTTGTCAATAACGTCCAGATCCAGCGGCCGCCGCGGCGAGTGCGCGCCCCGCTTGCCCACCAGCCCCCGGGCCGTGGCCAGCCCGCGCTCCACCGCGCGGTCGACGCGCGTGGCCGTATCCACTAAGGCCGCAGACAGCTCGTAGCGGTCCGCGTACCCCAGCTCCGCGGCTACCGATGCCGCAAACTCCGGGTCCAGCACATCCCGGCGCCGGCGCGCGTGCTCGTGCAGCAGCGTGCGCACGTCGAGCAGCAGGCGGGTCTCGGAGCTTAGGTCGGGCGCGTCGCACAGGTTACCCAGCGCGAGCGCGCGCAAGAGCTGGATATCGCGCAGGCCCCCGCGGCCGTTTTTCACGTCCGGCTTCGTCATCGTCGCCACGGAGCCGGAACGGTGCCAGCGGCGGATGGCCAGATCCAAGAAGGCGTCAAAGTTGCGCTGGAGCTGGCGCCGCCAAGAGGAATAGAGGCGGGCGCGGGCGGCATCGACAAGCATTTTGGAGCCGGACACGTGGGTCAGCTCCAGCTGGGACAGGCCGGCGGCGGTGTCCTGGGCGGCGATTTCGCCGCACTCGCGCGGGGTGCGCACCGCGAAATCCAGGTGGTAGCCGGCGTCCCAGATAGGGTTCCAGAGGTCGGTGGCATCCGGGATGGGGGCATCGTCCGGGCAGAGCAGCATCAGGTCCAGGTCCGAGCGCGGGGTCGTCTCCCGGCGTGCGAAAGAGCCCGTGGCGGCCAGCGCGCAGCCCGGCGGGACGGGCAGGCTGCGCAGGAGTTCTAGCGCGCGCTGATAGGCGTTGTCCCGCAGTTCTAGAGAGCGGATTCTCCCCGCTCCCCCGTGCGTACGCGGACGACGTCCTCGACCGGGCAGACCCAGATCTTGCCGTCGCCAATCTTGCCGGTGTAGGCCGCATCGATGACGGCGTCGACGACCTCGGCGGCGGCGTCGTCAGCCACGACCATCTCGAGCTTGACCTTCGGCACGAAGTCCGTGGCGTATTCCGCGCCGCGGTAGACCTCACTGTGGCCGCGCTGGCGGCCGAAACCCTGCACCTCGGTCACGGTGAGGCCGTGGGCCTCCAGCTGGCCCAGGGCCTCGCGGATTTCCGGCAGGGTAAACGGCTTCACGATGGCGGTCACGAGTTTCATGGATGAAAACCTTCCTGTGCTCTACTGCTGCTGATTCTGCTGCTGTTGGATACGGAGGGAGTGCTTGACGTCGGTGACGGTCACGCCGTAAATCGAGCGGCCCATGTAGTAGGAGCCGATGGCACCGATGATCCACACGCCGAAGCACGCGGCGAGCGCCTTGACAAGCGTCATGACGTCGAAGCCCTCCGTGGAAAAGTCCACCACCAGTTTAGCCACGAGCAGCAGCGGGATAGCCAGACAGATGGTCGGGCCCAGCAGGTTCACCCGTGTGAGCGCGTCCGGGGCGCGCCAGACCGCGACGGTGGTGGCCAGAACCAGCACCGTGGCGACGATGATGAGCACGGAGGCCACAATTTCGTAGATAGCCATGGGTTTAGCGCCTTCCCTTCGAGATGATGCGGGCCATCGACAGCGTCGGCAGCACGCCGCCGGCGATGGAGGCCAGCAGCGCGATGTCGTAGGCGATGGACGAGTAGACGATGGTCGAGCGGGCCAGGAAGATGGCGAGCATGCCGTAGAAGATGAGGTCGGCGACCACCGCGCGGGTGAGCTCGTCGCGCGTACGCAGGGTCAGTACGAGCGCGGCGAAAACGCACAGGCCCATGATGAACACGCAGGCGGCAACCAACCAGTCGAAAGCGGTAAAAGCGGATACGTCAAACATTTAAACGTCCTTGCCTTTCTGCTGGCGGCGCCAGCTGCGGGTGGCCAGGGACTCGTTCTCGGAGATGGGCTGGTCTTCCGTCTCGGCCAGCTCGGGCGCGCGCAGGTAGCGGCCCACGGACTCGAGCGGGTACTCGTAGAACGCCGGATCGGCCTCGGTGGCACTGCCCTGCCCGGGCACGCCGTAGTCGAGCTCCTTAACGTGTGGGGCCAGGCGCTCCTCCATCTCCGCGATGCCGGCCAGGACCTCCGCGGGGTCGTCGCCCAGCACGGCCTGAACGATGACGATGCGCGGCAGGCCCTCCCGCGGGGGTTCGCGCAGGCCGAGCGAAAGGGTGCCCGGCGTGGCGGTAATCGAGGAAGTCAGCCAGAACAGCTCCCAGCTGCTGGTCACGCGCAGCGGGTAGCGCACGATGACCGGGTGGTAGCCCGTATCAGCCTTGAACGAGCAGGACGCGAGCTGGAAGCCGGAGACGAAGATTTCCTTAATGAACCAGAGGATATACGTTACAACGTGCATTTATGCTCCTCCCTCCAGTACGGACGGGTTAGGCAGCGCGACGGCATCATCGCCCAGCACCGCGTGGATGTAGCTGCCGGTATCCAGCAGGTCGCCCGCGGCCGCCATGGTGTATTCGATGACGGGGCCGGCCAGGATGAACATCGTCAGCGACCCCAGGATGAGCGCGGCCGACGGGACCATGAGCTTCTTGCGGATAACCAGCTCGTCCGGAACCTCGTCCTGGGAAAGCTGGCGGCCCCAGAAGACCTTGCGCCACACGCGCAGCATGGCCAGGAAGGCCGCGAAGGACGCCACCACGATGGCAGTAATCGCGGCCCACGCCCAGCCGTTGCCGTTGCGAGCAATCTCCACGACCAGCATGACCTTGCCCCACATGCCCGAAAACGGCGGGAAGCCGACCACGGAGAAGGCGCCGGCGGCGAAGATCCACGCGATGATGGGATCCCTGCGCGCCAGGCCGGACAGCTTGTTGAGACGGCCGGTGCCGTAGGTCTCCTCGATGGCGCCGGAGGCCAGGATGAGCGAGCCGACGGTGATCATGTGGTGGATCGTGTAGAGGATACCGGCAGCCAAGGCGCGCTGCCCATCGGCGGCGGTAAACGCCAGCATGATGAGGATGAACGGCATGCCGTTGAGCATCTGGTAGCCCAGCACGCGGCGGATGGTGGCCTCGGCCAGGCCGCCGAAGGAGCCGACGGCCATCGATAGGATCATCACCACGACGATAACCGCACCCCAACGGGCGTCCAGGTCGAAGAGGTGGACGTAAAGGCGGTAGAGCATGTAGACCGCCACCTTGGTGTGGAGGCTGGAAAACAGGCCCATGACCGCGGCGGAGGTGCCCGGGTAGGTGCGTGGCAGCCAGGTGTGGACCGGGAAGACGCCGGCCTTGGCCGAAATTGCGATGATGATCAGCCCGGCGGCCACCGTCGCGGGGCCGTTGCCGGCCGCCACGCCGTTCAGGGCCGCAATGTTCACGGAGCCGGTCACGGAGTACATGTAGCCCACGCCCACCACCAGCAGCGTGGAGGCGAACAGGTTCACCAGCACGAAAGCGCGGCCCGAGGCCAGGCGGGCCCAGGTGCCGGACATCGTGATGAGCCCGTAGGACGGCAGCAACATGACCTCGATGAACACGAAGAAGTTGAACAGGTCGGCGGTAATCAGCGCGCCGGCCACGCCAGTCAGCAGGATGAGCGTCAGCGACGGGTAGTAGCGCGACTTGGTCTCCCCGCCGGCTATAGCGAACCAGTTCGCGCCGAAGGAGACGATCATCGCGGTGGTCAGCATGATCGCGGAGAAGGAATCCCCTACGAACGGGATGGCCACGTTGCCCGGATACATGCCCACGTTGTGGGCCACCGGGCCGTTGTTGACGGTGTAGGCCAGCAGACCCAGGCCGGCGAAGACGCCGACGGCGGGCACCACCAGCATGATGGCGTCGCGGACCGGGCGCCAGGGCGCCAGCAGCGCGAAGGCCGCCGCGATGAGCGGTACTGCTGGAAACAGCGGCAGCATTTGGCTTACTAGATCGTACATTGGTGCCTAGCCCTCCTTCGCGGTGCGGTCGGCGGCAGCTTGCTGGGTCTCGTAGACGTCCTCGTAGGCGTCGCGGGCGTGCTGGATGCGGCGCACCGCCTCGTCGGAGCGCTGCCGGATGTCCTGGTTGTGGGCGTCGCGCCCCAGGGTCGAGAACGGGTGGTCGACGGTGTTGTCGTCGACGGGGTCGGCGGCATCGGTGTCGTCGTTGGGCCCCATGGCGGCCAGCGTCAGCAGGATGGTCGCGGTCGCCATGGAAATCACCACGGCGGTCAGGACGAAGGCCTGCGGCAACGGGTCCGCCATCTGCTCCGGCGGGGTCTGAGACGGGAAGGCCTCCCCGCGGAAGGAGTAGACGCCGGTGGCCAGCAGCGTCAGGTTAGCGCCGTGGCCGAAGCACATCATGCCCAGGACGATCCGTACGAGGCCGCGCTGCTGGATGAGGTAGACGGCCCCACCGATCAAGACGGCGATGGTCAAAGCCAAAATCATTTACTTCTCCCCCTTCTTACGGGCGCCGCGCCGCGAGCGGGTCAGCATCGGCTTCGGCGATTGCGCCGGGTTGATTGGGTCGGGGTACGGGTCGTCGATGTCTTCCATCGTGGCCTGCGGGGTGTTGGTGAGCACGGAGTCGTCGTCGTGGACCCACGGCAGGTACTCGCGCTCGGTGCCTGGGCGCAGGTAGCCACCCAGGGCGTTGATGGCCATCGTCAGCATGCCCAGCACGGCCAGGTAGATGCCCAGGTCGAAAATCAGCGAGGTGGTCCAGTGCTGGCCCAGGGCCTCGCCGTGGATGGCCACTAGGAAGCCGCTCGGGTCGGCCAGGTAGCCGATGAAGCCGGCCACCAGCGCGATGATGATGCCGATGCCGGTCAAGCGGATGGGCGCCATCTGGCCGAAGACGATCTCGTCGCGACCGCGCGAGAGGTAGGTCAGACCGATGGCCGCGCCCATGATAAGCGCGGCCGGGAAGCCGCCGCCGGAGGCGTTGTGCCCGCGGAAGAAGACGATGACCGACATGATGACGAGGATCGGCACCACGATCTGCAGGGCCTTGCGCATGGGCACGGAGTTCAGCTGCGACTGCCCGAACGGGGCCGGGCGGGTGCCCGGCGAGAACGGGAAGCGCGGCAGCGTGGTCGTCACCGCGGCGATGACCACGGCGGCCATGCCCAGCACGGAGAGCTCGCCCAGGGTATCCAGGGCACGGAACTCCACGATGATGGTGGCCACGACGTTGTCGCCGCCGGTGATGTCCGGGGCGTTGTTCAAGTACCACTCGGCCAGGTCGGAGCGCTCGTGGCGGCCCATCAGCGTCCACACGCCGAGGAAGGCGGTGATACCGGCCAGCACGGCCACCACCACGGAGCCGTAGCGGCGGCGCGGGTTGCGCACCGGCTCGAACTTCTCCGGCAGGTAGCGCAGCACCATCATCATCACGATGACGGACAGGGCCTCCACCGTGAACTGGGTCAGGGCGACGTCCGGCGCGCCCAGCAGGAACATCTGCAGGGTCACGCCGACGCCGACCGCGCCGACCATGACCGCGCCGGTCAGGCGGTTCCGGGTGCGCACCAGGCCGAACATCGATAGCACGATGATGCCCAGCGGCAGCAGGTCCCACGGGTTGTCCAGGCCGTCGACGCGCGGGGCCAGGGCCTGGCCGTCGATGCCCTCGCTGCCGAACAACGTCGTTGCTGCCAGCAGGATCACCAGCAACACGATGGGCAACAGGTGGCGCGACGGGTTGTGGGTGGCGGCCAGGGAGGCGAACACACGGCCGATGCCCTCGCTAGCCTTGTGCAGCCCGTGCAGGAGTTGGTTGCCGTTGGCAGGCAGCAGCTCGCGGGATTCCAGCGCCGACCACAGCGGGCGGCGCACGGCCAAGCCGGCGATGCCGAGCACCAGCACCACCACGGAAATCACCAGCGGCACGTTGATGCCGTGCCACAGCGCCAAGTGGCTGTGGTGACCCATGCCGACGGCGGCGGCGGCGATGTTGTCCAAGGGGGCATCGAAAAGCCCGAGGATAAAGACCAGCGGGACGGACATGAGTCCGGGCAGGGCGGCCGGCAGCCACAGGGAGACTGGGGCCTCGTGGACGCCGGACATGTCCTTGTCGCCGTCGATGAAGGCGCCGAAGACGAGCTTCGCCGAGTAGGTAAACGTCAGCAGCGCGCCGATGCCGGCGGCGATCAGCAGGACCACTACCCCGGCGCCCCCGATGGGTGCGTCCTGGAACGCGGTCAGCATGCCTTCCTTGGACACGAAGCCCAGAAGGGGCGGGACCGCGGCCATGGAGGCCGCGCCGATGACCACTGAGACGAACGTGAAAGGCATCTTATTCCACAGCTTGCCCAGGTCCTTGATGTTGCGGGACCCGGCCTCGTGGTCGATCACGCCGATGAGCATGAACAGCGAGGACTTAAACAGCGCGTGCGCCAGGGTGTGGACGACGGCGGCGGCGATGGCAAACGGGGTGCCCACGCCGATGGTCGCCACGATCCAGCCCAGGTGCGAGACCGTCGAATAAGCGGTCAGCTTCTTCAGGTCGGTCTTCTGGACGGCGAAGAGCGCGGACATGATTGCCGTGCCCATGCCGACGACGATCAGCAGCCAGTTCCAGACCGCGACGTCGTGGAATACCGTCGAGAAACGGATAAGCAGGTAGATGCCCGCCTTGACCACGGCGGCGGCATGCAGGAACGCAGAGACCGGCGTGGCGGCCGCCATGGCCTCCGGCAGCCAGAAGTGGAACGGGAACTGCGCGGCCTTGGTGAAGGCGGAGACGGCGATCAGCACCGCGACCCCGACAGTCAGCGCGTGGTTGTCCGCCCAGACTGGCGAAATCAGGATGGAGTGCAGGTTGGTCGAGCCCACGGCGGTGGCGGCGATCGCCACGGCGGTGAGCAGCGTCAGCCCACCGATAAACGTCAGGACGAGAGTGCGCTGCGAGCCCGGTTCACCGGTGGCACCGGAGCGCGCGATCAGCATGAACGAGGCCAGGGAGACCAGTTCCCAGGCCATAAAGAGCACGATCACGTCGTCGGCCAGCACCAGCAGGAGCACCGACATAGTAAAGGCGGTCATCAGCGTGTAGAAGCTGACGTTGCCTTGGTGCTTGGGAAGGTACGCGGCGGAATAGATAAGGACGACGGCGCCGATCACAAGCGCGAGCAGTGCAAAGAACGCGCCGAGGGCATCCGCGCGCAACGAGACCCCAGCGTCCACCCCGGGCGCGAGGAAGTCCGCGACCCAGGTCAGCTGGTACTCGATGCCATTCCCGCTGGAGATCGCGGGAATTTCCCGAAGGAGGAGTCCCGCCGCCACGACGAAGATGGCCGCCAGCGGCCACCCTGCTTTTCGATCAAGTACCTTGACCGCGACGGGCGAGCACACCACTGCCAGCGCCGCGAGAAGGACAACATATAAAAGCGTCACAGGTTTAAAGCCTTAACACGATGGACGGTAATGGACATGTATGGAGTTTGCTGAAAACAGCATAAATACAGCCTCCCCAGATTAGCACTGTGGTTAATCCGGATCACATCACTGCCCGGGCGGACCGCCGATCACTTTGGCCCCCGGCTGCCAGCAGCAGCCAGGGGCCAAGGGGGGCAGATGGGGTGTTTTCTTAGCTCCCCAACAGGGCGTCGACGAAGCTTTCGACCTCGAAGGGCGCCAGGTCGTCGGCGCCCTCGCCCAGCCCCACGAGCTTCACCGGCACGCCGAGTTCTTCCTGCACCTGGAAGACGATGCCGCCCTTGGCTGTACCGTCCAGCTTGGTCAGCACCACGCCGGTGATGTCCACGACCTCGCGGAAGATGCGCGCCTGGACCAGGCCGTTCTGGCCGACGGTGGCGTCGATGACCAGCAGGACCTCGTCGACCTGCGACTTCTTTTCCACCACGCGCTTGACCTTGCCCAGCTGGTCCATCAGGTCGGTGGAGGTGTGCAGTCGGCCGGCGGTGTCGACCAGGACGACGTCGACTTGGTTTTCGACGCCGGCGGCGACGGCATCGAAAGCCACCGATGCCGGATCCGCGCCTTCATTGCCACGCACGGTCTCCGCGCCCACACGCTTGCCCCAGGTCTCGAGCTGGTCCGCCGCTGCGGCGCGGAAGGTATCCGCCGCGCCCAGCAGGACCTTCTTACCCAGGGAGACCAGCACGCGGGCCAGCTTGCCCGTAGTGGTGGTCTTGCCGGTGCCGTTGACGCCGACGACCATGACGACCGCGGGCTTGCCGTCGTGCGGCATCGCTTTAATGGAGCGGTCCATCTCCACGTGGCCGGCCTCGATGAGCGCCTCGCGCAGCATGGCGCGGGCCTCGTCCTCGCTGCTAACGCCGCGCTCGGCGATCTTCTCGCGCAGAGACTCCGTGACCTTCAGCGTCGACTTGGTGCCCAGGTCCGCCATGATGAGGGTGTCTTCGATTTCCTCCCAGGCGTCGTCGTCTAGGTCGCCGGCAGACAGAATGCCCATCAGGCCCTGGCCGATAGCGTTCTGGGAACGCGACAGGCGCCCGCGCATCCGGCCCAGGCGGCCGACGGCCGGCGCGATCTCCTCGCGCGGTTCCGCGGGTTCGGGCGCGGTCTCCGCCGCGGGCTCACCCGCCGACTCCGCTGCCGCGTCCG
>NZ_KV823437.1 GCF_001815935.1 Corynebacterium sp. HMSC04H06 | reverse complement strand
AGAAGCGGAACTAAACCCAGGACGCTTCAATCTGAGCTTCTACTGGTACAGGGTAGGTACTCGTCACGCTTGCCATTGCCGTGGGAAGCGGGCTAGCGAGGAATTGTTGGGAGCACTGTAAAGCAGCGTGGGCGATGCCTGAAGTTTATGTGCCGGTTGATGGTGAGGCGGTACAAGAATCCTAGTTTCCCAAGGAACGTAGCTTTCGGCATTGCGGCACAAAATTGCATCTCACGATTGTGGGTGCAAGCTCGGGCTATTGACTGCTGTACGGAGAATGCCCGGATGGCGGGTACGGACAGGGCTCGGTCGTTTGAATCAAGTTGTGGGATTGGGGCGTACCTTAGGCGTCGGGGCTCGAAGCTCTCTACACTGAGGGCCGAACCCTTACCTAATGGGTAGGCAGGAAGTACTCCGGACTTTTCGGTTCAGGAATGCGAATATCGAACTAAGACATGCCAAGGGGAACGGGCGGTTGCGTTCGTCGTACCGGCGGGTGTGAGTTGGATTGAAGCATTCTTATGTAGAACATGCAAACGCGTCTGTCGAGTTCCTAGAGGTAAGAGTGTTAGAAGATGTTTCATACTTAACGATTTGCATTTCTCGAGTTTTCTCTGCATTGTCGCGGGGCTAATAGAGCTCTATGGCCCCGCCATGGCGGGGAGCTGGGCTCCGTAGAATACAATAAAGGCTCATCCCCGAGTACAGGGACTTGTCGGATCGGAGCTTGAGGAATAACTCTAGCATTGGTGGCGGGGATTTAGCAGAGGAGTATTGAAGGAAGTTATTCTATTAAACGGCTGCGGTTGGCAGACTGTTCTTGTATCTTCGAGTGTATAGGTCGTTGAATCAGATGGCCGCCCACAAAGGATATGGAGTTTTCCATGACGTCGACACGTGGTCTTTGGGACTTGCCACAACCGGTTATTGACCTTGCTCAACGGGCCAATGGCTGGGTCGCGGAGCGAAGCGTGGAAGCGCGAAGTTTGTGGGCAAAGTCTGGTGATGGGGTCAACTTTCTGACTTTGCCGGAGCATTTGCGGGACTCGGCATGTGCGGCATCCATGGTTTTCCATGTGTGGTTGTCCGATTCCATAAAGGGGGTCCTGGCGGGCAATCTCGGCCTATCGGTAAAGGAGTTAGAAAAACTTGTCCTCTGGCTCGCTGCCTCCCATGACCTGGGAAAAGGTGTACGAAAATTCCAGTGTCAGATTGAGCTCAGGGAGGATGTGCGGCACTTAGTTTCACGCGTTCGGGATGCTGGGCTTAGTCTCGACCAAGGCGTTGATGAACTCAATGTAGACAAGCTGCCGCATAGTGTGGCATCCGGTGTGATAATCCGTGATTGGTTGGAGGAAACGCGCGACTTTTCGCGGCGTTTAGCGAATTCGGTAGCCGCTGTCGCTGATGCGCACCACGGAATTCCGAGTGAGCAGATTTCAGAGCGAGTAGCTCTCATTATCGCTCAGTACCCTCCGGCGTGGCGGAAAGTGCATAGTGAACTGTTGGAAGCGACAGCGAAGCTTACTGATGTAGATGTGGTGCTAAATAAGCTGCGGAAAAAAGGGATACGTCGTGCACGTGACCTGCAGTTGCTGACAGGTTTGGTGGTGATGTCGGATTGGATCGCTTCCAATGAAGATGCATTTAACCTGAGCGGTTCAGATTCGCAGGTAGAACGTGTCGAGCAGGCTGCGCGCGCAGTTCAGCTCACAGAGCCTTGGCATCCGGAAAGTGTTGCGTCTGCGGACGTGGACGTTAATTTCCGGCAAGCGTTTGGTTGGCCTAGGGAGTATTCGGCGCGGCCAGTGCAGAAGGCCATGGTAGATTCGGCGAAAAAGACTACTGGCCCGGTGATGATGGTGTTGGAGGCAGAGACCGGTGCGGGTAAAACCGAAGCCGCTCTTCAAGCCGCACGTGTGCTGGCAGCGAAAGCTGGCGCCCAGGGGCTATACTTTGCGGCGCCGACTATGGCGACCGCGAACGGCCTGCTGGACAGGACAGTGCAGTGGGCGAAAAATACGACGGATCAGCAGGTGCGGTCGATGTACTTGGCCCACTCGAAAAATTCCTTGTCGCAGCCTTTCCAAGATTTAAAGATCCGGGATATTGAATCAGAACTTTCCGACGGCAGTGGCGCTGTTGTCGCATTGCAATGGCTCAGTGGACGGCGCCGTGGACTGTTGTCGAACATCGTCGTGGGGACAATCGACCAAGTCCTGATGATGGCTCTGCAGCAGCGGTATTCAATGCTCAGGCACATTGCCCTGGCGGGGAAAGTGGTCGTTTTCGATGAGGTTCATTCGTTCGATCTGTATTCGACCAATTATTTGAAAACCACTCTTAGCTGGCTTTCGTATTACGGCGCAAGCGTTATTGTCATGTCAGCAACGTTGCCGCCAGCGAGGCGTAAGGAACTTCTCGAAGCGTATTCCGATGGAAAAATCTCGGAAGTCGAGGACCCAAGTTATCCCCTGATCACCGTGGCGACTCCTGATGAGGTCACCCAAATTCCAGTTGAGGAGAAAACCGAAAATGAAGTAGTGGAGGTCAGCTTCATCGAGGATGACTTGGATACTCTCAGCGCGACGGTGACCGAGCTTGTCAGACAAGGTGGTTGTCTCCTGGTTATCGTCAATACGATTGCCCGGTCGCAAGCCGCCTACCAGCAGCTTTGCTCATCTTTTCCTGGAGAGGTGGAACTCCACCACGCTGGCTTCATTGCTTGGCAGCGCTCTGAGAAGGAAGACCGGCTGCGGGCCGAGCTAGGGCCGCATGCGCATACGGGGAGTGGCAGGCCTTGGCGAAAGGTTGTTGTTGCTACCCAAGTGGCAGAACAAAGTTTGGATATCGACGCTGACGTGTTGATCACTGATATTGCCCCCATGGACCTGGTGATTCAGCGTGCGGGCCGAATCCATCGCCACCGCAGGCCGGAAGGCGATCGGCCAAGTGGCTTAAGGACTCCGCAAGTGTTCATCCGCGGAATCCTCGAGCGGGATCCTGCACCCGTATTTGATGGTGGGGCAAGCGCCATTTATGGCGACGCGTTGTTGCTCGCAACGCTGGCGACGCTTCCTGATTCCTTCCAGCGCCCTGCGGACGTACCTGATTTGGTTCGGAAGGCATACGCTGAGGATTGGCCGGTACCAGAGGCCTGGGCGGAAGCAGTACGGCGGGCCAAGAACGAGGACTTGGCCAAGAAAAAACGAGCAGAGAGCCGGTCTGCCAGCTTCCGCATACCGCCGCCAGACACGAAGAAGTTCTCCAGCTTGTTTCAACAGCTAGTCGGTGACAGTGCCGGTGCACGTAGCGCTGGCGCCGATGGGGAACGGGGCGCGGCCATGGTTCGTGATGCTGAACCAACGGTGGAAGCAATCCCGGTTGTAGCGACGGAGTACGGCTACATTCCCTGTGGGACGGACGCTGAGATCCTCGCGGAAGAAGAGCTGTCGTTTAGGCAAGCACGAATGCTGGCAACCGGGACGGCCCGGCTTCCTACCCGTATGACGCGCCGGCCGCAGGACTTCGATGCGGTGGTGACGGAACTTGAACAGTCCACGCCAGCAACGTGGCAGCAAAGCCCAATCCTTCGTGGGCAGTTAGCCCTAGAACTTGATGAAGAAGGACGCTGCGAACTGGGACGTTTTAAAGTCCAATACACCAAGGAGTTAGGAATCGAAATCCTGAGCGATGGTTCCGAGGGGAGGGTCTGGTGAGAGCTCTAGATTAGAAATTGCCTCTTCACACAAGGCCAAACCTAAATACAAATCAAGTGAGACCAGAAAGGAGGGTGGTAACTATGATTGACAACGGCGACACCAATCCGGCGACGTTCAACCTGTTGGACGAGCCGTGGATTCGTTGTATGGATATGGAGGGGAATCCTCGCGTAGTTAGCATCAGAGACATCTTCGATGGGCGCGTACGCGTTGCGAAGATCGTTGGGGAGTCACCTACCCAGGATTACGCGGTTATCCGCGTCCTACTCGCTATTTTCTGGCGTGCCCACGCCCAAGAAATCTCAGAAGCATTACCCACTTCGCGGAGGGATGACTCCTTCGATTGGGGAGAATGGTTCGAAGAAACGCGGGAATCCCTGCGTGGCTCAGGTCGAGACGACGTCGTCCTAGACTATCTGGAGACCTACGAAGACCGATTTGATCTGCTCGATGAAAAGCAGCCGTTCATGCAGGTCGCGGATTTGCACACTAAGTCTGGTGAGACCAAGTCGGTTTCCATGATTGTGCCGGAAGCTGCGGGCGCATTCTTTACTATGCGTGCAGCAGAGGAACGGGAGTCCTTGTCCTTCGCTGAAGCTGCGCGATGGTTAGTTCACGCGCAAGCATACGATTATTCCGGTATTAAGTCTGGTGCGGTCGGGGACGAACGCGTCACGGGAGGGAGAGGTTACCCGATCGGCACTGGGTGGTCGGGGCAGACAGGGGGAACGTTGATTCTCAGCCCGTATGGCTTGCTCGACACCTTGATCCTTAATACGGCCCCAGAGGCAGTAAATCAAAGCGCAACCGCACGTGATCTTTCCGGTGATTTACCCGTGTGGGAACGCCCGCAAGACTCGGCAGCCCAGCGACCAGGGTCGGATCCGAAGGAAGGGGCTGCGCCTCAGGGGGCCGCCGACCTAGCGACGTGGCAGTCCCGCCGGATCCGACTTCACGTGGAGGGTGGGAGAGTTCGTCGAGTTGTCCTGGCCAACGGGGACCGAATCCCCGCAGCAGGTAAGAATGCTTTCGGCGACCCGATGACGCCGTATCGGTACAGCCCCAACCAGTCCACGCAGACGGAGGACGCCTACTACCCGCGGCCCTACGATGAAACCCGCACGATGTGGAAATCGCTGGATGCCCTAGTCGCCGTGACCGGAGACGCCGGCTTCACAAAGAAAGTAAAAGCGCCGGTCCGGCCTGCTACTCTCAGCAACCTGGCGTATCTTTCCGCCGATGGATACCTGGAGACTCGGGTCCTTGATCTAGCTTTGGTCTCCATGGTCTATGGGCCGAACGAGTCCTCGGTGGGCACGACCTTTAGTGCATCAATTGGTTTGCCGCTGGCTGTCTTGCGCACGGACGACACCGGTACGCGTGTGCGCGAGGCGGTCCGTACGGCAGTGGAGAAGACTAGAGCTGCCGCCGTGAGCGTTGGATGGTTCGCGGGCCAGCTTTTGGTAGCGGCCGGAGGTGATTATAAATTTGGCGCTGCCGCAGCGGATCGGCTCTACGCGCGTCTCGAGCCGAGTTTCATCGACTGGTTAGCCACCGTCGATGCCGAAAACGTGGACAAGCGTGCCCGGCAGTGGCAGTTCGCTGTTCTGGAAGAAGCGCTGGATCAGGCGGTTGAACTGGTACGAGGCGCAGGGCAAAAGGCCATTGTCGGCCGTATCACAGACGCGGACGAGAAGGGGCACGGCCGGATTGTCTCGGCCGGTACGTTGCACCAGGCTCTCAGACGGCGTTTGAACAAGGACCTGCCATTGACGGTGCCCGAGCCAGAAGACCAAGACTCGACGGAAGAAAAGGATGAAGTTCATGCTTGAAACGCAAGACGTGGCTCAGCCGGTCGTAGGACGAGCCGGCCTGTACGCCTCGGTTACCAAGACGGTAGAAGCCTTGCAGTACGCCTATTTGCGCAGCCCTAATCACGCCGCAGCTGCGCGGGCCCGAGGCGTGCTAGCACAGTTGCGTAAGTACTCCTCGCGCACCCCAGAACAACAGCCGTTGGCTCTCGAGGAAATCCTACTGTTGCTGGAGCCGCCGTTGGAAGAGCGGGAGCTGGGCAAAGGCACGACCCTCTCGCCGAGCGAGAAGGCGGCGTTCCACGCGCTAGTCGCGTTCGGTATTCACATGCAGAGCGCAACCAGCGAAGCACACGTGTCCACGCATAGCTTTGGCTGGGCATGCGGACGAATGTATGCCATCAGGGAATCAGGGTCTATCAAGCCCCGATTCGACGCGATGCTGTTAGCGCGGGACGAAGCCTCCCGGATGGTTCAGCTGAGATCGCTCATTACGCTTCTGCGTTCTTCGAAATTGGCATTCCACTACGGCTATTTCGCTAGCGATCTCCGCGTTCTGCTCCAGACCTCTACGACACAGGGTGACGCCTCGCGTCGCCAAGGGGTGCTGCTGCGCTGGGGCCGCGATTTCGCCGCCGGTGCGAGCTTTCGCCCCAAAAAGTCCTGAATAAACCTCCTCCCTCTCGAAAGGAAAACCATGTCTTACATCATCGATATCCATGCTCTGCAAACCGTCCCACCGTCCCTGATCAACCGCGACGACACTGGGGCACCGAAGTCTGCCGTCTACGGCGGCGTGCCGCGTCAGCGCGTGTCCTCACAGTCGTGGAAGCGTGCCATCCGCAAATACTTCGAATCCAACGTTTCTCCCGACAGCGTCGGCAAGCGCTCCAAGCGCCTCCCGCAGGAAATTGCGCGAGGTCTCCAAGAACATGAGGGCTGGGACAAGGACCGTTCCATCGAAGCCGTAACTCAGCTTTTCAAGGCAGCTGGGATCAAGGTGGAGGTCGACAAGAAGAAGATCACCTCTCTGAAGAAGGAAGTGGAAGCCGGCGAGGAACAGGAGGAAAAGCTGGATGACGCGTACTACCCGCAGACCAGCTATCTGATCTTCCTGAGCCCGCACCAGATTGATCGCGCAGTCAAGGCACTTGTCGAGGCCGATGGCGAAAAGATCAAGAAGAGCGAGGCCAAGGCAATCCTTGATACTGAGCACTCCGTAGACATGGCGATGTTCGGGCGCATGGTTGCTGACGATGCTGCCTACAACGTTGACGCCGCTGTCCAGGTCGCCCATGCACTGGGTATTCACGCTAGTGCGCCGGAATTTGATTACTTCACTGCGGTCGATGACCTCGCGGAAGCCGGTGAGGAAACCGGTGCGGGCATGATCGGCACCGTCCAGATGATGTCTTCGACTTTGTACCGTTACGCCACGGTCAATCTTGGTGGGCTGGCTGAAAACCTGGGCTCCGAGGAGGAAGCCCGTACTGCAGCAGGGCAGTTCATCGACGCCTTCATAAAGTCGATGCCGACCGGCAAGATCAACACTTTTGCCAACCAGACCCTCCCGGAGCTGGTCTACGTGGCGGTGCGTGAGACCCGCCCGATTTCCCTGGTCACCGCTTTTGAAACTTCGGTGGAACCGACTGAGGCAGAGAGCCTCCGCGTGGCTGGCGCCAAGGCTCTCGCGGCCGAGGAAAAAGGCTTCGAAGAAATGTATGGCCTCAAGCCGAAGGCTGGATTCGTGTTGGGCTTCGAAGACGCTCGGGAAGCCTTTGCCGAAATCGCAGAAGCAGTAACCCTCGGCGAGCTGCAAGAGCGTGTTTCCGCTGCTCTGGAAAACTAAGGACTAGGAGTTGTGCCAATGACTTCTTCTCTTTTGCTTTTGTTAAAGGGGCCGATGCAGTCGTGGGGCGATGAGTCCCGGTATGCCACCAGAACGACGGCTTCGACGCCGTCTAAGTCGGGCATCGTCGGTCTGATTGCGGCGGCCCAGGGCCGACGACGGACAGACACGATCGAGGATCTTGCGCATCTGCGACTTGCCGTGCGCGTCGACCAATCCGGTAGCTTGCTGCGTGATTATCAAACGGCGCAACCGTGGCAACGTGATCCCAAAGCATCCGCCAAGCTGATTACCCGGTATTTTCTGTCGGACGCGGCCTTCGTCGTCGCGGTGGAAGCGGAAGACCGGTCACTGCTGGAAGGCTTTGCTGAAGTGCTCAATGATCCCGTCTATCCGTTGTTTATGGGGCGGCGTTCGTGTCCTGTGCCTCCCAACCTGGTCCTGGGCATCGTGGATAAACCGGTGGTTGAGGCGCTGCAGGGCCACCAGACATGGCATGCGACCAAGAACCACATGAAAACTTGTGGCGAGCAGGTGACCCTTCCTATCTACCGGGATGCCCAAGCGGGTGAGGTAGGGGTCGCGCGCCAGGACGTGCCCGTCTCCTACAACCCTGAGCACCGAAAATATGGCTGGCGAGAGGTTGTCCAGACCGACTACGCTACCTTGACCAACCCCCTGGAGCCCAACGAGCTGCAGGCGGATCCCTTCCTTGAGGCGGTGCTGAACGCATGACAACGTTGACGAAAGTGCTGATTAACCCAGCCAGGAGGCAGGGGCGCAAGCTTCTCACTGACCCGCAGTCTATGCACGCGGCCGTTCGAGCGGCGTTTCCACCGGATCTGGACGAGTCTTCCGGCCGAGTGTTGTGGCGTGCGGATACTAACGGTTATGAGCACGCGCTCTATATCGTCGGTCCGGAAAAGCCCTCCGGCCAGCACATTGTTGAGCAGGCCGGGTGGGATACTCGTCCACCCCAGACTGCTGAATACGACCGCTTTCTGGCGGCGCTCAAGAAGGGGCAGCGCTGGCACTTCGAGCTTGTGGCGAACCCTACCTTCGCCCAGACAGTGGAAGGCAAGCGCAGCAAGATTAAGGCTCACGTGTCGGTCCCCCACCAGCTCGGATGGTTGTATGACAAGGCACCCAAGTGTGGCTTTAGCCTCGCACCCCGGGCCAGCGACGAAGCGCCAGACCAAGAACGGGAGCGTTGGGAACCGGCCAAAGTACCCACTGTCATCGAGCGTAAGAATCTCGATTTCCGTCGTGGTCGAAGCAGCGCCCGAGTGCACATTGTGACTGCTCGTTTCATGGGTGTCTTGGAAGTTACGGATCCGGATCTCTTGCGCGCGGCGCTGACACAAGGAATTGGGCGAGCACGCGGTTATGGCTGCGGCCTGATGACTCTGGCTAGGACCCGAACCAATGCCAACGCCTAGGGAAGTACCTATTGCGCGAACCGCGCTGTCGAGGATGGAAGACCGGCTGAGCTTTCTTTACGTGGAAAGGGCAGTGGTTAATAGAGAGGGAAATTCTCTGACCATCCAGGACCGCCGCGGGATCGCGCATTTGCCTGCTACGCACCTCGCCGCGTTGTTGCTGGGGCCAGGGACCAAGGTGACTTACGCGGCCATGGCGTTGCTCGGTGACGCCGGGGTTTCAACCGTGTGGGTCGGGGAGCGCGGCGTGCGCTACTACGCGAGCGGCCGGCCACCTGCTAAGTCCTCACGTATGGCTGAGATTCATGCATCCGTCGTGACCAACCAGCGGCGACGGCTGAACTGCGCTCGAGCGATGTATTCCATGCGCTTCGCCGGTGAAGACGTGAGCAGGTTGACTATGGCGCAGCTGCGTGGCAGGGAAGGCGCTAGAATGAAGAAGATCTACGCGGCCGAGGCCAAGCGCACCGGCGTGTACTGGAACCGACGATCGTACGATCCCAATGATTTCAGTTCTTCGGATCCGATTAACCAGGCCCTGACAGCAGGAGCCGCGGCCCTTTATGGGGTCACTCATGCCGTCGTTGCTGCCCTGGGATTCATCCCCGCCCTGGGGATCATTCATACGGGTACGGACCGCTCGTTTGTTTACGATATTGCGGACCTTTACAAGGCGGAAATCTCCATCCCCGCTGCGTTTGATGCCGTGGCAGCTGCGGGTGGCCAGCCTAGTGTCGAAGTCCGCCGCCGCGTGCGCGACGCTGTGGTCGAGCAACGACTGATGCCTCGTATGGTCGGCGACCTGAAGACATTGTTCGACGTCCCTGATAGCGAGCTCTTAAGTGACGCGGAGCTGCTGCTGTGGAGCGAGCTCGAGGTCATCGCGTCCGGGATCAACTGGGCAGAGGAAGAGCAGTTGTCATGATGGTACTGGTCTTATCCGCTTGTCCCGCAGGGTTGCGCGGTGACCTCAGCAAGTGGCTGATGGAGGTCTCGCCGGGAGTTTTCGTCGGCCGGCCGACCGCGCGGATTAGGGAGCTGTTGTGGGAACGGACGGTTGAGCTGTGTAAGGACGGTCGGGCCCTGCTCGTGTATTCCACTAACAACGAGCAGGGGATGGAATTTCGGACTCACCGTCATCAGTGGAAGCCCACCGATTTCGATGGGCTAACTCTTATGATGCGCCCTACCGACCGCCGGAAGAAGCCGCAGCGCAGGACCGGGTGGTCTAACGCCCGCCGCTTCCGGACCGCTTATGACAAACAAACCCGAGGTAACAGGTCGTCCTAAGCAAGGCCTGTGCAGACCGTGAATTTTAGGCAGCGGTAGGTGGGAAGAGTTGGCTAGCTGTTTAGCACCGCTTTGATGGCGTCGAGGGTGGCATCGATGTGCGGGATGGTGCCGGCTACGTGCGAACCAGCATCATTCGGAAGGAAGGTGACTTGCGCACCGCGGTCGGCCCACTCCGCAGCCAATTGTTCGGCTGTATCAAAGGGAATCACGTCGTCGCCACGGCCGTGTGTGATGACTACCGGGACGGTGGGAGCTCGGTGGCCGATGTGCTGCTCCGCGAGAATCTGGTTATAAGGAGCAGTTTCGATGAGCTCGTAAACGTCAGTGCCGTCGGCGGTAAGCCCGGAGATGGTCTGCCCGGAATAGAGTCCGAGGCCCAACGTGCACGTGTTCGTAGCGTTGCGGAGGACCTCCTGTCCGTGAGTGCTGAGCCGGTCATTGAAATCGATGCCGTAGCTTTGGGACAAACCAAGTAGAGCGAAGAGTTCGAAGAGGAAGTACGTAGTTCCGTCGAGGGCTGGTGGCAAAAGAGTCAGATCGGCTGGGGCGGCACCGACGGTTGCGAGCTTGACGTTGAGCTCTGGGGCGTAAGAGTCATATTGCTCCGCGGCGCTGGCGGTTGCGCCGCCACCCTGCGAATAGCCGTTGAGGAAAACGGGATTCTCCGGACCCAAATCCCAGCCGTCTAATTGCTGCGCAGCACGTACGCTATCGAGCACGGCGTGGGCTTGGCTGAGGCGGTCCATGTAGGTATGCAGGCCTGGAGTGCCAAGTCCTTCGTAGTCGGTTAAGACCACTGCGTATCCCTCCTTGAGGAGGCTTTCAAAGAAGAGCTGCTCGTAGTCGCCCACGCCTTCGGCGATTTTGCGCGATGGCGAGCAGTGGTCGGCTACGCCCTGGGTGCCGGGGGCGTAGGCGACCACGGGACGTGGCCCGTCCCCCATCCAATCCTTCTTAGGCTCGATGACGATCCCGCTAACTGGAATGGGCTCTCCCTTGCGGTTGGTGGAAGAGTAGAGGATGCGTTCCGCCTTGTAAGGGCCGATGTTAGTAATGCCCAGCGTGTTTAGGGGGTTTCGCACCGAGGAATTCCGGAACAATTGTCCTGGGGAAGAACCATCCAGGTCCACTGGGTCGTGGTAGAAGGATGAGTAGGCATCTCCAGTGCTTTTGTCGGCCCCACGGGAGTGTAAGCCAGGCGAGTTGTGGCGCATTTCATCCGCGGCTTCGCGGACCTGCTCAGAAGTGTCTGGGGACTGGTCAGCAACGGGATCGGAAAGAGCGTCATGGACCAGAGCGGATTCGGGGAGCTCGGCAGTAGGAGCGGCGTGAGCGCTGACGTTAGTGGCCGCCAAAGATGACACGAGTAGAAAAGCCAGGATAGGCCGCGTGACGCGGCGGGGAGCAAGCATTCAGGGATTCCTTTTCCAAGTAGGCACGCCCTTCGTGGGGCATGCGAGAAACATAAGCTCCGCGGGTGAAGGGCTCCCGCGGCAACTATCATTATGAGTGTTGCACTTTCTAAGTACAACTGTTTATGGAAAAAACTATAGCCGGCTCCTGCGTGGTTGTCGCGTGTGGATTAGGACAACTGGCTGCGACGAATGGGATCGATGTCGGCTAGGCGTCGCATTCCTTCGCTGCCGAGTTGATCGGCAACAGCTTCGCAGATGCCTTCGACGAGGGCGAGAGCGGAGACGAGGGTGTCCGAGGGGCCGTTAGCTTCCACTCGTGCGGTAAGCACGATGTCGGCATAGGAGGCGATGGGCGACATCCACTTGTCCGTGATGAGGATGAGTATGGCTCCTCGAGCTTTCGCTGTTCTCGCGCGCTCGGCCGAGGTTGCGGAGTAGCGCCGGAAATCAAACGTCACCCACACCGTGTCCGTGGAGATACTGGCGAGGGTGTCTTCGAGCTTCCATCCGTCGGCCGGGCAACTGTGCAGGTTGGTTCGGAAAAGGTTGAGCTGGGCTAGCATGTGCTCGGCCAGGATGTGGGAATAGGTTCCGCCGTCGCCGATGATGTGCTTGTTCTGGTTACTGAGAAGGTTCACGGCGCTGGTAATGTCCGCGGCGCGGAGGTTTTCGAACGTGGAGCGGATTCCTTCGACGAAGGCACGTTCTTGGTCACTGAATACGCCATGATTCGTTCCTTGGGCGGGAGCTGGGGAGCGTTCGGCGGCCTGATCAAGCGCCGATTGCTGGCGGTCTATCAGCTCCTGCTTGAGCTGGTCCTGGAAGAGCTTAAATTTCGGGATGCCCAGCGATTGGACAAAGCGGACTACCGTCGCCGAGCTGACTCGGGAGGCTTCCGCAATCCGCTCCACAGTGTCGAGGCCGCTATATGGAAAGCCTCTGAGGATGTACCTGGCGACGAGTTTCTCGGAACTGGAGAACCCATCCAGGCCGGACCGGATTCGCTCCGCAATGCTGGTGGCGTTGGGCATAGTTGGTTATTTTACGTCCAAAGCGCGGGCGGCGGCGAGGTAACCGGCGATGAGAGCTTTGGCCGTGTAACCGACGGCGCTGTCTGGCGGCAGGAACTGCGCGTCGTGGAGTGAGGGAGTCGCGCCGTTTCCCACGCCGACGAAGCACATCAGGCTGGGGACGAGCTCGCCGTAGAAAGAGAAATCGTCCGCGCCTAGGGAACGCATCGGCTCACCAGTCTCCAAGCCCAGCGTGCCTTGCACGGCGGCGAAGTTTGCGGCCAGGTGCTCATCGTTGATGAGGGCCGGCTCGCCGGGGAGATACTCGAGGTCTCCAGTGCACCCGTAGGCCTGGGCGGTGTGCTCGACGAAGCCCTGGACCGCGGTGGCAATCTCCTGCGCGGCCGCGCTGCTGGAGGTGCGCACCGTGGTTTTGATTGTGCCCTTGCCGGCCAGGACGTTGGCAGCGCTCGAACCAACCTGGACGGAGCCGACGCTGATCAAGGCCGGCACCATTGGATTGGACGTGCGCCGGACAATTTCGGACAGGCCGGAGACGACGTGCGCCACGCAGACGGCGACATCGTTGGCCTTGTGCGGGTATGCGCCGTGCCCGCCTTGGCCGTCGACGGTGATGATGAACTCGCCGGCCGCGGCGTTGATGAAGCCCTCCCCGGAGGCGACCGCCCCGAGCGGAACATCGGGATGCACGTGCGCGCCTATGGCATGTGCCACGCCATAGGTGGCAAACGCCCCCGAATCCTTGATGTCCAGGGCCCCTGACGGGTACGTCTCCTCGCGGGGTTGGAGGAACGGCACCAGGCCATAAGGTAGCTCGAGCCTCTTGGCGGCGCGCACTACCGCGACGAGGGCAGCCAGGTGCACGTCGTGCCCGCAGGCGTGCATCGCGGTGTTGGACGACGCCCACCCCACCCCGGTTGCTTCTTCCACCGGCAGGGCATCCAACTCACCGCGCAGGGCGATGGATGGGCCTGTCTGTGGCCCGATGCGGGAAATCCCGCCTGTTGTGGCGAGTGACTTGAAGTCGAGTTCCATGGCGCTGGCGACGGCGTCGGTCGTGTCTTGTTCCTCGCCGCTGACCCGCGGGTTCGCGTGGAGCTCCTTGCGTAGCTCCACTGCCGCGGGCAGCTCTTGGTCGAGCGCCGCAATCCAGCGCTGCGCCAGCTTGTCGTACGTCGGGGTGGTTTCGCCCACTGATGTTCACCTTTCTCGTCGTGCGCTTGTCACTATCGTGGCCTAATCGGTTCCGTACACACGGGCGGCGTTGTCGTAAGAAATCATGCGAGCTACCCGCAGGCACTGCTCCTTCGGCCACCCGTGGAAGTCGTGGAATTCCGCCAGCGCCTGGGCCAAGCCATCGCGGTAGAGCTCCGCGCCCAGATAGTAGAGCTCGGCTAGGCCGAAGGCGTCGGTACTGAACAAAATCTTGCCAAAGGGAGCCAGCTCGAGGGACTCAGCGATGACGGCATCGGAGCGGCTACCCGTGTAGTTGATGGCTAAGCCTACGTCGAAATAGACGTGCTCGAAGACGTGCGCCAGGTAGCCGGCCTCGCGGTGGTAGGGGTAGCAGTGGAGGAGCGTGAAATGGGCGCCGGTATCACGGCTCAACCGGAAAAGCTCCGTGAGCAGGAGAGGGTTGCACCGGTGCAGGTCGACATCGTCGTCGCCGTATCCGATGTGCAACTGGATGACCTGGCCGGCATCGATAGCCAACCACAGCAGGTAGCGGATGAGTACCGGATCCGCCAGGCGCAGTGGCGCCGTGCCCCTGAGGAAGTACTGCGCGGACTCGAGGACCTCTTCGGTAGTGGGGCGCGCGGCTTCGAAGTCCAGGCCGATGCGATAGGCGGCGATGGACTTAACGCCGATCGCGCCGCGCAAAGCATCGCTTAGGCGCACGGCGAGTGCGTCCAGGAATTTCCGCGCTAAGGCACCGTCCGCTTCCTGGGGCGCACCGGGCGACAGGAACTCCTGGGCGACCTGCTCGGCGAGGTATTCCAAGCGGACCACCTCGTGCGGTGTGGTGCCGCTGATGCGCCCGAGCTCGTCTGCCGGGGTGATCACGTCCGGCGAGAACCCGGTATCCACGCCCAGATCCGTGAGCTGCGAGGCTTGTAGCAGACGGGAATTGGCCTCAGCCGCGCCCAGCTGCCGGCGCTGCCCCAGATACTCCTCGGGGCTGCACCACGGCTGCGCACCGAGAATTGGGGCGCATTTCGCGAGTACCTGGAACCCTAGCTGCGAGTCGAAACAGGTTAGCCCCTCCGGAGCCGGACGCGAGGATTCCGAAATCATGGCTTCGAAATCGGCGCGGGACAGATCCTTCGGGACCACGCCGTGACAGTGGTGGTCGAACAAAGGGAGTAAAGCAAGTTCCTCGCGGAAATCGGGGTAGCTCGGGGACTGCTTAGAAGACATCTGCATACACCTCGCACTGCTCCTCGAAAGACTTTCCGTGTAGCTCAGAAATTTCGTCGCGCTTGACCTTCAAGTAGGTCTCGGACCAAGCGGGCGCGAACCAGGATTGGACTTCCTCGTTGGACTCGAAGAGATCCAACGCCTCGCCCAGGGTACCCGGCAATTCAGGAAGTTCAGCGTGCTTGTCTTCGAGATCCAGATCGCCCTCGACGATGTCGACTGGGTCGAGCCCCTCATCAAGGCCGGCCAGACCGGCCCGCAGGATGATGCCCATGAGGATCCACGGGTTGGCGCCCGCGTCCGATCCACGGAACTCGAAGTGGAGTTGCTTTTCGGGGGACTTTCCGTTGATTTCGTTAGTCGGGCAAATCCGGATGAGGGACTCGCGGTTCTGTAGGCCACAGAACGCGCGGGCCGTCGACCAGTTGTCGGGTTTCAGCCGGAGGTAGCTGACCGTGAGCGGGGCGAACAAGGCGGTCAGCGCCGGGGCGTATTTGATGATGCCCGCGTTGAAGCGCCCGGCCAGCTCGGAGACTCGGCCCGGCCGGGAGGCGTCGAAGGAGATGGCCTCGCCATTTTCGCCGTAGAGCCCGTAGTGGACGTGGACCCCGGAGCCTCCCGCCTCGGCACTGGGGACCGGAGAGAAAGTGACTTCCTTGTCGAAGGCTTCGTAGACGTTGCACGTGATATCGCGCAGAAGGAGGGCACGATCGGCCGCGCGTAGCGGGTCGGTGGGCTTGAGGGTGAGCTCGTACTGGTGCTGGGCATACTCGGGCAACCAGCATTCCGGCTCGATTCCTGCACGGTCGAGAATCTTAAACAGCGTGGAGCTTACCGGCTCCGCGGAAAGGAAATTCGAATAGGAGAAGGGGTGCGGGAAGCGCGTGGCTGCGCGCTCGACGAATTCGTGCTCGAAGGAGGCGGTAAAGGTAATTCCGTGTTTGTCCTTTAGCTGCGCCACGGTGTTTTTGAGAAAGGTTCTGCTGCACGATTCCCACGGAGTTCCGTCGGTGTTGACCACGTCGCTGAAGCAGTAGTCCAGGTCAGCCTGGCCGGGAACCCCGGAGATGGTGGTTTTGGAGTCGGCATCGGCGAGCAAGCGGAGGTCTCCCGATGCGCCATAAGGGATGCCACCGACGATGTGGCCGAGCGGACCGATCCCCAGGTTGGCTGGCACCCACCCGACGCTAGCGCCGGGGCGGAAGTCTTTGGAGTGAATGGCCCGCCCCTTGGTGCGGGCCGAGAAATCGCAGGTAGCGACGAAGGTGAACATTCCGTGTGCAATCGAGGGGGCGGTTTCGTTTTCGATCTCGACACTCATGGTTTACTCCTTTAGCTGGTGATTGAGGTGGGGCTAGTGGGTGGAAGCGTCGTCGGCGCGGGACCATCTTCGGCCGATCTTGCGCGCGAGCTCGGGCCTTGCTTGGATGACCAGTGCGCCAATGACGCACCAGGCGCCGGAAATCCAAGGGAAGTAGTTGTACGGGGCTTCTTGGCCGCTGACCTGCACTACGTATACGAACCCGAGGTAGGCCAGCGCGAGGGCGGGGAAGATAATCTCCCAGTAGGGCACCTGGTTGCCGCGGCGAAGGATGTGCGCGATGGCGCCAGCCGAGGCCATGCCGTAGGCCACCACCATGCATAGCGTGGCGATGGTCGCGTACCAGTAGTAGACATCCACCGGGCTGACGTGGCAGATACCTAAGACGACAATCATCACGATGGACAGCCCGTTGGTAAACAGCACTGCCGGGACTGGCACACCGCTGCTGGGGTGGCGCTCGGCGAATTTCGCGGGGCCGAAGCCGTCCCGGGCGAGCGCGAAGAGCAGACGCGAGGTGGCCGTCGAGGAGCTCAGGAAAGCACCGAAAGCCACGGCGAAGGCGATGATGGACAGCAGGACCGCGAACCAGGAGCCAACGTAGGTGGAGCCCAGCGTCGTCAGGGTAGAGGAGGCGCTGGCGAAAGCAGTTATCCCTTCCTCATCGGTGCCGAAGCCCAGGGATTGAGCGAACATGACGAAGGTGTAGACGAAGCCGCCGACCACGACCGCGAGGAGCAGGCTGCGGGGAATGATGCGCTGCGGTTGGTTCGTCTCCTCGCCCAGCGAGGAACCGGACTCGAAACCTGCCCAGGACAAAAACCCAAAGACGGACGCGGTCATGATCGCGCTCCAGGGGTTGCCTGCCGGGCTGAGGGCTTCCCAATCCAGGCCGGTGCTCACCGGGGCGTTATCCCTGGTCACGGAGACCAGGATGATGACCGACAGCACGAGCATCACGACAATTCCGGCTAACCCTATAAACAGGGTGGTGCGCGCGGTCAGCTGGGAGTTACGCAGGTTTAAGATGGCGCCGATGACGGCAACGGCGATGGGGATAACTAGCCAGGCCAGGCCCAGCTCAGCTGTGTTGAACTGTTCCAACATCGCCTCGAAGAAAACAGCGCAGGCGCCCAGGATGCAGGCGGTCATGAAGATATAGGTCCCGAGGAGTGCGAAGCCGCCGAAGAAGCCCGCTTTAGGGCCTAGGGTCACGCCGGCCAGTGCGTAGACCGAGCCGGCGTGCGTGACAGTCCGCAGGAGTCGGACGAAGGCATAAGCGACAAAGAGGCTGCCGACGAAAGACACCAGGAAGGTGAACGGTACGGCCTTACCGACGAGCCCTGCTACGCCGATGCCATTGAGCGACATCGCCATGACCGGCCCCATGAAGCCGACCGATATTGCGGTGACCTCCCATGTGTTGAGGGGGCGTTTCGTGACCTTGGTGTGTGAGTCAGCGTGAGGGACAGCGTGACTTTCCATTTTCTGATCCTTCCTCCGTGGAGAGAAGCGGAGTGCATCGAGCTAACTTGTAAGAATCCTTACATAGTGTGCTATAGATCGCAATCAAAATGGAGAAGTAGTTTAGGTAACTTCTGCGATTGTGCAGGAAGATGCGCTGTGGAACGTGTAATAAATATTTCAGTGTCGGGGTGCTGGGGCGTGCGCCCCGCTCGGGGAGAAGGCACCTTCCGTACCTGCGTCAGTTAGTAGTGCGCCGGCGGGGGTAGGGCGGGCCCCACCGCAAAGTTGTGGGCTCACCCTCTTCTGCGCGTCCGCGGTGCGTGGTGGGATTGTGGTTATGACTTCGACTTCCTTTTTCCGCCGCGTTCCGTGGCGCACTATTGGGTGGGCGGTCCATGCTGTCGTCCGCGTGGTTATTTGTGTGCTGGTTTTGCCGTATGCTGCCGCCAAGGTGATTCTGCTGCAGATGGGGGTGGTTGATTACCCAGGGTTGCTGATTACGTTGGGGGAGAAGTCCCCGATGGGGCTTTTGTGGACGTTTATGGCTTTTAGCCCGTGGGTGCAGTTTCTGGCCGGAGCCGTGGAGCTGCTCGCCGCGGCGCTGGTGCTGTGGCGGCGCACGGCGTGGCTGGGTGGGCTTATCGGGGCGGTTTCCCTCGGGGTGGTCTGGCTGCTGAATATGACCTTTGATGTGCCGGTCAAGCAGTTCGCTTTCGCTCAGATGGTTCTTTTCCTGATTGTTTTAGCTCCCTGGGGTCCCCGGCTGGTGGCTTTCGCGCTGGGCCGCGCCGTTCCGGAGATGCACTATCCGCGGCTTATCCCGTGGCCGCGGGCCCATCGGTTAACGCGCTGGCTGCCGCCCGTGGCGGCGGCCGGGATGCTTATCGCTGGTCTGGCGGCGCCGGCTATCCTCGTTCCCAAGCAGTTCCCCACGGTCCACGAGGATCTCGCCGGCGTGTGGCAGGTAGCCCACGATAGTAGCCAGCCCGCGCCCCAATTGCTTGGCGATGTCCGCCTGTCCACGCTCGCCCTCGGCAAACGGTCGGTGGGTGGCGCCCCGGTCCTAAGACAGTTCGAGGGCGACCCGGGCGAGTTCGCAGGGGCTAGCGTCCGCCGTGCCAACGGGGATCTGCAGGCCGGCTTCTACCGGGTTGATGACAGTAAGCCCGGCCAGCCACGCCTGGACCTGTACCTGCTGGCACCGATGGCCGCAGATGAGCAAAACTTCGGCGCCGGCGAAGAATTCGCGGATGAGTACCACCTGCGCTACCAAGTCGTGGACGGGCAGCTGCTACTCGACGATGACGCGCACCAGCTCACCCTGCGCCCGTCGGAGACCGGCGCCCTGCTCCTCGACCGCGGGTTTAGGTGGCAGGGCAGCCCGCTCAACCGCTAGAGGCGGAGACAAGCGCGTGCATTTAAGGCTCTCACGATGCCTTCGTCTCGGAACTCAACAGCTAGTATTAAGGTCGTGGCAAGAGCAAAGCATGTGGCAAAAGCGCTGACAATCGGTAAAGTCCGGCAGGGGCTGGGGCGGTTGCGCTCCAACTGGATGTATATCATCCAGATCGGCCTGGCCGCCGGCCTGGCCTTTGGCTTCTCGCACTACGTCATCGGGCACGCGTTGCCCTTTTTCGCCCCGATGTCGGCCGTCATCGTCTACTCGGCCGCCGGGGACCGCGTGCGTAAATCCATGGAGCTGGTCGTCGGCGTGACCCTCGGCGTCGGCGTGGGCGACGGGCTCATCTACTTCGTGGGCACCGGCGCCTGGCAGATCGCGGTCGGGGTGGCCGTCGCCGTGGCCCTGGCGACCTTCGTCGACCGCGGCGCGCTGGTGGCCAACCACGCGGCGTTCGCCGCGGTGCTGATCGCCACCATCCTGCCGCCGGAGACTTCCGGGGGCACCGACCGCATGGTGGACTCCCTGGTCGGCGGTATGGTCGCGCTGCTGGTCATGGCACTGCTGCCGGCCTCGCCGCTGCGCAACGGCCGTCGCGAGGTTGCGCGCATCCTGGGGCTGACCGGCTCCATTCTGGACGAGGTCGCGCAGGCCACCCAGGCCCGCGACGCCGCCGGCATCGCCGGCGCCCTAGAGCGGGCCCGCGGCAGCCAGGCCAACGTCAACAAGATGATCACCGAGGCCAACAACTCCCGCGAGGTCATTTTCGCCTCCCCGCTGCTGGTTAAGCAGCGCGAGGACATGCGCGTGCTGCTGGGGCTGCTCAACAACGTGGACAACGCCATGCGCAACACGCGCGTGCTTTCTAGGCGGGCGCACGTGGCCGTGCTGGATAGCGAGCCGATTACCGACGAGCTCATCGAGCTGCTGCGCGATGCCGCAGAGCTGACCACCCAGCTCTCTGACGCCATCCTCACCGACCCGGACTTCGCGGATTCCACCACGATCTCCGAGCTGACCACCGGCCTGCGCCGCCTGGCCGCCCAGACCGGGGTGGAGCTGGTACACGCCCAGGACATTTCCCGCGGTATTTCCACCACGGTCATGCTGGCGCAGGTGCGCTCCCTGCTCGTCGACCTGATGGGGGTGTGCGGGTGTAGCCACGAGGAGGCATCGTCAGCGCTGACCCCGACCACCCCGACGCCGGGCTACGAGCCCAACGTCTGGAAAGGCGATTGTTAACCTAGCTGAAAGCTAAAATTAAAAGCGCGGTTACGCGCGGCCCCTAGAGTGTGCGGGCGTACCTACTCCCTCGCACTCGAATGGAACTTCGTCATGGCTCACCGCCGCTACCGCTCTGTTGCCACCATCTCCGCGCTCACCCTGTCCCTGTCCACCCTTACCGTGCCGTCCGCGCTGGCCGACGACGGCCTCTACCGCGGCGCAGTCGAGGTCGTCCCCGCGGCTGACGATGCCGTCCGCGACACCCTCACCGGCACCGTCTTCGACGACACCAACCGCAACTCCACCCAGGACGACGACGAGGCCCCCATCGAGGGCGTGGCCGTCTCCAACGGCCGCGAGGTCGTGACCACCGACGCCGAGGGCCGCTACGAAATCCCCGTCGACGACAACACCACCGTCTTCATCACCCAGCCGGCCGGTTACCAGGTGCCCGTCGACGACGACAACGTCGCGCAGTTCTTCTATAACCACGTCCCGGAAGGCTCCCCGGAGCTGAAATACGGCGGCATCTCAGCCAGCGGCGGCACCCCGGAAGCCGTCAACTTCCCGCTCGTTACCGACCCGGACGCCGCCCTGGACAACCAGCGCTGCCTCATCGGCGGCGACATCCAGACCTACGGCAAGGACGAAGTCGGCTACGCCCGCACCGGCGCTTTTACCGACCTCAGCCAGCGCGACGACTTCACCAACTGCGGTGCACTATTTATCGGCGACGTCGTCGGCGACGACCTCTCCCTCTACCCGGACACCCGCGAGCTGACCGGCATGCTCAACTCTCCGGCGCGCTTCCTGCCCGGCAACCACGACCTGGACTTCGACGCCGACGCCGAGCACAAATTCGACACCTACCGCCAGGAATTCGGCCCGGCCTACCACTCCTACGACGTGGGCAACGCGCACATCATCTCCCTAGAATCTGTCGAGTACCCCGTCGACGGCGAGCAGTACAACGGCGCCATCGATGACGACCAGATGGCCTGGCTCCGCGCCGACATCGAGCGCACGCCCGAGGACAAGGTCATCGTGCTGGCCTCCCACATCCCGCTGTTTTCCTTCTCCGACTCCGGCTCCGCCCGCCACCAGGTCGACCAGGTCAAGGAGATCGCCGAGCTGGTCGAAGGCCGCGAGACCATCGCGGTGAGCGGCCACACCCACGCCGTAGCCAACATGCGCGCCGGCGACAGCACCCAGGAGTGGAAGGACACGCTCGGTGTGGACGAGCTGCCGTTTACCAACATCGTGGCCGGCGCCATCTCCGGCGACTGGTACTCCGGCGAGATGGGGGAGGGCGGCGTGCCGAAGTCCTACGGCCGCGACGGCTCCAAACCGGGCGTGCTCTCCCTGGACATCAACGGCTCCGAGGTCAGCGAGTTCTTCACCCCGGTTGGCGGCGACCAGAACGATCAGATGAACGTCTCCCTGAACACCCCGCGCTACCGCGAGTGGTACGACGAGACCATCGAGTACGACGGCTCCCAGGCCAAGAAGGGCGGCGATAAGCCGGCCTTCGACAACCCCGAGCAGGTGGGTGCCGAGGAGCTGGGCGAGTCCTACCTGACCACCAACTTCTTCATGGGCGCCACCGGCTCCACCGTCGAGGTCTCCTTCGACGGCGCGGATGTCGTTGAAGCCGAGCGCACCCAGCCCATGCAGGGCGAGGAGCAGCGCTTTGGTGCCGAGTACTCCGACCCGCTGGCCGTGCAGGCCCAGGCCGTCCACGGTGGCAGCATCGCCGACCGCGCCGCCCACATCTGGCGCGCGCCGCTGCCCGACGACCTGGAGGAGGGCACCCACACCGCCCAGGTCACCGCCACCGACGTCCACGGCAACACCTACACCAAGGACTACGAGTTTGTCGTCGGCGAGGCTGACCAGGACGGCTCGGACGGCTCGTCCGCAGGCTCGTCCGATGACCTGAGCAGCGGGTCCAGCGGGGCCAGCGGGTCCAGCCAGGGCGGCACCGTCGCCGCCGTGGTGGGCCTGGTCGGCATCATTGCCGCGGTCGGCGCGCTGAGCACCCCGGCGGTCATGGATCAGCTGCGCGGCTTCGCCCGCCAGCTGGGCATCCGCCTGTAAAACCCGCGCCGCGGTCTGCGCCGACCCGCGAGGGCAGGGTAGGGAAGTAGCCAAGGAAATAGGTTAGGGTCTACTTGGTCACAAAGGCGTCGAAAATTTGGGTAGGTTTGGCTAACTCGGAGTAGCTTAAAGGGTGTTATAAGCCTTTGGCGCGTGGCTTGGTGACGCGCGCCACCTACCGAAAGGACGATGGCCATGCCAGCCATTGCTTTCCGGGCCCAGCGCCCGCCCCGCGGGAGGCGGGGAACCTCACTCGTTTTAACCCGCGCGAACCTGGAGCACCTGCGCCAGGTAAACGCCCCGCTGGCTAACCGCCTGGCGGAGCTGGGCCTGCGCGCCGGGGCGCAGGTCGAGATTGGACCGGCCGTGGCGGGCGGGTCGCGCATCGTGAGCGTCGGTACCTGCCGCTACGCCGTCGATGCCCACACCCTGCGCCTGCTGGAGGTGTTGGCATGACGACTGCTACCTGCCACGGCAACCCGGGTGGGGCGCTCGCCCCGGAAGGCTCGCCCATCGTCGCGCTGGTCGGCGCGCCCAACTCCGGAAAATCCACCCTGTTTAACGCCCTGACCGGGGCGCGCGCCCAGACGGGCAACTGGCCGGGCACGACCGTGGAAATTAGCCGCGGCGCCTGGCGGCTGGGCACGGACGCCCAGGCCGACGTCATCGACTTCCCGGGTGCGTATTCCCTGGAGCCGCTCAGCCCCGACGAGGCGCTGACCCGCGAAATGCTTCTCGATGCCCCACCCTGCCACCGCCCCGACCTCGTCATCGTGGCCGTCGATGCCACCGCCGTCGCCCGCGGGCTCAACATCGCCTTCCAGCTGGCCGGCGAGCCCTACCGGATTATCGTCGTGCTGACCAAGCTGGACGTGGCCCAGGCGCGAGGCCTGCGCGTGGACGTGGACGCGCTTTCGACCGCCACCGGGCTGGCGGTGGTGGCGGTGGACCCGCGCCGCCGCGGCGGGATGTCCCGCGTGCGCACGGCCGTCAACGCCGCTCTGGCAAGCAGCCCGGAGGCGCTGCGCCCGGACGACACCCCGGACCAGCGCTTCATCGACCTGGATGCCGCCGCCCGCACCGCCGTCACCCAGGACCACGAGGTCACCACGCTCACGCAGCGCCTCGACAAGGTGGCCCTGCACCCGGTGGCCGGCCCACTGCTGTTTATGGCCGCGATGTGGCTGATCTTCCAAATCACCACCACCGTCGCCGGGCCCCTCCAGGACGGGCTGGAGGCCCTCGTCTCCGGGCCGGTCTCCGGCGCGGTTACCGCGGCCCTCGGCGCGCTCGGCTGGGATCACCCGCTGGTCGCGGGCCTCATCGTCGACGGGCTGGTCGGCGGCGTCGGCATGGTGCTGACGTTTGCGCCCCTGATGGCGCTGATGTTTATCTGCCTCGCGGTGCTGGAAGACTCCGGCTACATGGCCCGGGCGGCGGTGGTCACCGACCGCGTCATGCGGGCCATCGGCCTGCCGGGAAAGGCGTTTATCCCCATCGTCGTCGGTTTCGGCTGCAACGTGCCGGCTATTTCGGCCACCCGCGTGTTGGGCACCCCGCGCCACCGCATCCTGACCTGCCTGCTCATCCCGTTTACCTCGTGCTCGGCGCGCCTGGTCGTCTTCGTGATGCTGGCCACCACGTTCTTCCCCGACCATGCCGGGTCCGTGGTCTTTGCCATGTACGTCATTTCGATTGCGCTAGTGGTGCTCACCGGCCTGCTGCTGCGGCACACTCTCTGGCGCGCGATGCCCTACGAACCCCTGGTCATCGACCTGCCGACCTACCAGGTCCCGACCCCGCGCCTGGCGCTGGCGGTTACGTGGACCCGACTGAAGGGCTTTTTGCGCACGGCCGGCGGCATCATCGTTGCCACCGTCGTGGTGGTCTGGATGCTCATGGCCCTGCCCGTTACCGCCGCCCAGCTGGACGAGGCTAGCGGCGGCGAGCTCGCCGTCGAAGACTCCGCCTACGGCGCGCTTGCCGATGCCGCCGCCCCCATCTTCGCCCCCGCCGGCTTCGATTCCTGGTCCTTGACCGGTCCGCTGGTCACCGGGTTCGTGGCCAAGGAAGCGCTGATTTCCACCTGGGCCCAGACCTACTCCGTTGACGACGTCACCGACGCCGAGCCCGACGAGCAGGCCCACAGCAGCCTGAGCGAACACGTGCGCGCCGACTTCGACGCCGCCTCCGGCGGACACGCCCGCGCCGCGGTCTGGGCCTACATGCTCTTCCTGCTGGCTTACACCCCGTGCGTTGCAACGCTGGCAGCGCAACGGCGGGAAATCGGCTGGCGCTGGACGCTGTTCGGCTTCGGCGTGCAGCTGGCCCTGGCCTGGACGCTCGCCGCGGCGGCCTTCCAGATCCTGCGGTTGTGGTTCTGACGGGGTTGTGGCTTAAATGACTGATACACGAACATCTCCACTGGTGACCGTGCGCGAGCTCATCGGCCGCGGGGTCACCTCCCGCGCGGAGGTCGCCGCGCGCAGCGGGCTGGATGCCGGCGTCGTCGACGCCATCCTCGATCACCTGCTGGCCACCGGCGGGCTCGTACCCGAGCGGGTCTCCGGCTGCCCGTCCGGCGGCTGCGGCGGCTGCGCGGCAGCGGGCACCTGCC
>NZ_KV823436.1 GCF_001815935.1 Corynebacterium sp. HMSC04H06 | reverse complement strand
CTCCTACAAGAACGAGCTGATCCATACCCGTAGGTGGAGTGATGTTGTCGAGGTAGAAACCGAACTTTGGAAGCAGAACCCGCCAGTGGCAATAATAGAAATCAAGGCAAATGTCTAGGAACAAAATCCGCGGCAGTTCAGGTGAATAAATTCCCCAACAGTAGGGACCTTTGGGGGTGCTGGTGCGTCCTGCGACGGCGTCCAGGTCCCTAGGTCAATCTGTTTACGGATTTCTGAAAGCCATCCTAGAGCTGAAAATCTATCTGGGAAAGTTTTACGTGCTTTGTGGCGGTTGCCGTCCGGCCCCGATTAGTGGGCCTGGAATCTCCCAGACTTCAGCTGACGGATAGACCCGATTCCTCGTGCCCAATTTGTGCTCACTCGTGCCCACAAACTTCCTCACTAGCGCGGTACAGACAGAGACACCGTGCCAAGAATAGTGTTGGGATATTTCCTGTCCTAAGCAGGGCAAACCACCAAAAAGACCAGGCTCGGAACGGTAAAAATTCCGCCTGGCCTGGCCTTAATTGTGCGCCATCAGGGACTTGAACCCCGAACCCACTGATTAAGAGTCAGTTGCTCTGCCAATTGAGCTAATGGCGCATTGTTTCAAAAACTTGAGCCAATCTCTCGGCCGCTGTCCTTGCAACGGAAAATAACTTTAACCCCTTCAAAGAGAATAGTAAAATCGGCTGGTCAATCCAGGTTTTTGCGGGGTATTAACGCAACGTTATTGCACGCTTCATGCAGATTGCAACGATTAGGTATCAAAGTGTCTAAGCGGTCAATTTTGTGTACACTTTGGAGCCGTTTTGTCGATATGGTTAGTGAGATTGGGTGACGGGCCGGCGGCGAAGACGGCTCGGTGGCTGACTCGCAGGTTGATAGAACCAGGCTAGATAAGGGTTTTTGAATTTTGACTAGGACGATTTCGCTGCTGCGCCGCGGTGCAGTGACGGTAGTTGCATCCGTTACGGCGGTGTCACTGGCGGCGTGCACGATTGGCGATCCGGAGGGCAAGGACGCGGCGGCGCCGGAGGTGAGTGAGGCATCGGAGGCCGGTGCCACCAGCGTGGCTAAGAAGGAGAAGAAGGCTCCGGAGTTTTCCGTCAAGGACGGTGCCGAAGACGTCGATCCTTTCACGCCCGTAACTGTGAAGTCCCTGGGCAAGGGGCTAGAGACGGTTACCATGACTAACGAGCAGGGCTACGTCGTGGCCGAAAAGCTCTCGGACGATGGAAAGACCTGGTCGAGCGACGAGACGCTGGGCTACAACCGGACCTACAGCATCTACGCCAAGGACGAGAATGGGAAGGAAAAGACCGTCCAGTTCACCACCCCGGAAGCTAACGGCACCGCGGAGGTGGCCATGGCCCCGCTGGACGGCGCCGAGGTCGGCGTCGGGCAGACCGTGAACTTCCGTTTCGGCGTGCCCGTGCCGGACCGCAAGAAGGCCGAGGAGGCCCTGACGGTGGAGGCCTCCCCGGCGGTCGAGGGCGCGTTCCACTGGGTTAACGACTACGAGGTCCGCTGGCGTCCGCAGGAGTACTGGGAGCCGGGCACGAAGGTGACCGCGAAGGCGGAGATCGAAGGCGTCGACTTGGGTAACAAGGTTTACGGCGGCTCTAACAACGAGGCCAGCTTCACCATCGGCGACCGGGTCATCTCCATCGTGGACGACGCGACCAAGACCATGCGGGTCTACAAGAACCAAGAGCTGCTGCGCGAGATCCCGGTCTCGCTGGGGCGCGACGGCCAGTACGCGACCCCGAACGGGCGCTACATCATCGGCGACGAGCACGAGCAGCTCATGATGGACTCCACGACCTTCGGGCTGGCTCTCGATGCCGGCGGCTACCAGACCGTCGTCGACTATGCGACGCAGATGTCCTATTCGGGCATCTACGTCCACTCCGCCCCGTGGTCGGTCTGGGCGCAGGGCAACACGAACACCTCGCACGGGTGCATCAACGTCACCCCGGAGGCCGCCCAGTGGTTCCAGCAGGTGGTCGGCCGCGGCGACATCGTCCTGGTCAAGAACACCTCCGGCGGGGTGCTCTCGCCCTACGACGGGCTCGGCGACTGGAACATGTCCTGGGAGGACTGGAAGGCCGGCAACGCCTAGCCCGCCTAAGCCAACTCAACCATTGCGGAGCGCGTGCTCCTCGCGGTCAGTGACTACCGTGGGGAGCATGCGTTTTTCTGTCTTAGATAGGGCCGCGGCGACCCCGGCTGAAACGGAGGCCGAGACCCTGCGCGGGGTGGCCGAGCACGCCCGGCACGTCGAGTCCTTGGGCTTCGAGCGCTTCACCGTCGCCGAGCACCACGGCGTCGACGGCATCCCCAGCGGGCAGCCGGCTCTTTTAGCGGCGTACGCGGCGTCGGCCACGCAGCGCCTGCGCGTAGGCACGGCGGGCATCATGGTGCCCGGGCACCCGCCCTTTCTCATCGCGGAGCAAGTGGCGACGCTGGCGGCACTGTACCCGGGCAGGGTGGACATCGGCCTGGGAAATTCCGTCGGGTTTACCGCCCCGGTGCGCACCGCGCTGCGCCAGGACAGCAAGGCCCGGGAGCGCTACGGCGAGGACCTGGGCGAGCTGCTGGGCTACCTGCGCGGCGATGCCGCAGTCACCGCCCGCCCGCGCCTCGAGGGAGAGGTGGGCCTGTTTCTGCTGGCCGGCTACGCCTCCGCGCGCACCGCCGGGCGCTTAGGCCTTGGCGTCATGCTAGGCGGGCCGGTGGGCACCCAGTTAAAGGCGGCCCAGACCTACCGCGCGAACTTCCAGCCCAGCGAATTTTGCCCTGCCCCGCACGTGATTTCTTCGCTGAATATCGCCGTGGCGGAAACGGAGCGCAAGGCAGCGGACCTGCTGGCCCCGGAGGCCTACGCGCAGGCAATGGCCCAGTCCACCGGCCGCTTCAGCCCGCTGGTGCCGGCCGTGGACCTGGATCTCGCCGCGATGACCAGCCAGCAGCGCGCCCGCATGCGCGACATCCAGGCCCACCACGTGGTGGGTACGCCGCGAACAGTGGGGCGGGAGCTAGCGGCAATTGCTAGCCAGCTGGGCGTGGAGGAGTTCTTGGTGACGGGCGATATCCCGGACCGCGCTGCGGAGCCGAGAGCGAAAGGCTCCTGGTGCACCAACTAGCTCACTAGGGATAGCAAAAAGCAGGCCAAGGAATCCTTGACCTGCTTTAACTTTGGGGTGGCTGACGGGGCTCGAACCCGCGACACCCAGGATCACAACCTGGTGCTCTACCAGCTGAACTACAGCCACCATCGCTGCCTTAGCAGCGCTATTTAGGTTAACCCATGAACGGCGAATTACAAAAACGCCTGGTAAGCGTGGGTGCTTTCGGCCTTCGCCTCGAGGGCCTGGCCGCTGTCCGGGCCGCCGTCGGTGCGGAAGACGCTGCGGCGGTAGTAGTCCAGCTCGCGGATGGACTCCACAATGTCCTGCAGCGCGCGGTGGGCCAGCCCCTTGTCCGGTTGGTGGAAATACGCTTTCGGGTGCCAGCGTCGCGCCAGCTCCTTGATGGTGGAGACATCGATCATGCGGTAATGCAGCGCCTGGTCCAGCCGGGGCATGTAGCGCCGGATGAAGGTGCGGTCCGTGGCGATGGAATTGCCGGCCAGCGGGGCGGGGTGCTCCGGGTCGCAGTGGGCCGCGACCAGCTCGAGGACGGCTTGCTCGGCTTGCTCGACGGTGGTGTGGGAGGCGCGGATTTCCGTATCCAGCCCGGAGTTGGCGTGCATCTCGGTGACCACGTCGTCCATCTGCGCCAGGTCCTCCTCGGTGGCGTGGACGACGAGGTCGATGCCCTCGTCCAGGATGTTCAGGTTGCCGTCGGTGATAACGGCCGCGACTTCCACGATGACGTGGCGGCCCGGATCCAGACCGGTCATTTCCAGATCGATCCACACCAGGCGGTCGTGTTTGGGGGCTATCTCTTGCTTGTGCATAACCACCAGTCTAGCTACCCCATCTGCGAGTAGAACTTGCCCACCAGCGGCGCGATAAGCGGCGTCGGCAGCACCTGGCTAATCGTGTTCATCGCCTTGGACAGCGGTCCCGGCACCACGCGGCGCTGGTTGCGGGCCATGGCCGCCAGGGTTTCCTGCGAGCAGGACTCGTAGGTCGTCCACAGGAAATCCGGCACGACCTTGTCTACGATGGACTGCTCCTCCGGGGGGACGACGGCGTCCCGGACCGGGCCGGGCGCGAGCAGCGTGCAGCTGACGCCGCTGCCGGCCAGCTCGTAGTGTAGAGCCTCCGTGAAGGCGTTGACCCCTGCCTTGGTGAAGACATAGGTGGCGTTGTTCGGGATGGGGATGTTGCCGGCCGCCGAGCCCACGTTGCAGATGGCGCCGCGCCGCCGCGGCAGCATCTGCTCCAGCGCCGCGCGGGTAATCCGGTGCACGGCCGTGGCGTTGAGCTGGAACTGGTCGGTCTCGTAACCGAAGTCCTGCTCCATGAACGGGCCAAAGCTAGCGATGCCGGCCGAATTGACCAGAATGCTCACCTCCCGGCCGCCGATGAACTCGATGAGCCGGTCGACGTCCTCGGCTCGGGAGAGGTCGGCATCGAAAGCGACGGCCTCGACGTCGTGGGCCGCGCTAAGCTCGCCCGCGATCTTCTCCAGCACCTCCTTGCGCCGGGCGACCAGGACCACGTTGTGGCCCAGCGCGGCCAGGTCGCGGGCCATGGCCTCGCCGATGCCCTGGCTGGCGCCGGTGATCAGGGCAAAAGAATGGCGGGTGGGGGCAGGCAGTCCGGATTTTTTCGGCATAGCGGATTCAAGTCCTTTCGCGGATGGTGCATTCGACCTTAGGCGGTGCCACTCAGCCTAGCGAAAAGATCCGGGTTAGTTCAGGGAAAAACCCTGATGCGCTGCGGGCCCATCCACGGTTGAATAGAAGGTGAAAGCAAACCCCGACCTCCTAGAAGGAGACGAACCCCATGAACGAAAAACTCCATCGCTCCAGCACTGATTGCTACATCGCCGGCGTGTGCGGCGGCATCGCTGAGACCTACAACGTCGACGCCACCCTAGTGCGCGCCCTGTTCGCCATCGTCACGCTGGCCGGTGCTTCGGGCCTGGCAATCTACATCGTGCTGTGGATCTGCATGCCGGAAGGCCCACAGGCCTAGTACCCTAAAAACTCGTTAGAATCTCCGGCCTCTCGCTATTGCAGGGGGCCGAAGTCCATGAATTCCCGCCAGATGTCCCACTCTTCCTGCAGGGCCGCCCGGCGGGATTCTTTGCTCGCGTGGCCGTCGATGAGGCTGGCGTCCTGCATCCGGATGCCGTTGTCGAAAAAGAGCGCGGCGTGCCCGGAGGCCCCGTAGCGGATGACCGGGATGAGGTTGAGCCCGTCGAAGGACAGGCGCGCGTTCGGGCGCACGTCCAGGCCCGCGATAGCCGCCAGGGTGGGCGCGAGATCCATGGGGGAGACCAGCTCCTGGGAGGTGCCGCCTTCGGCCACACCGGGCCAGAAAATGCTCATGGGCCCCGGGGAATCGCTAAGCGTGGCCACGGCCACGACGCCGGTATCCGGCAGCGAGCCCGGCTCCTCCCACAGGCGGAAGACGTTCTCGCCCGGCTGGGCGGGCTCTGCCCCCTCGGTGACGCGCCAGCCGGCGTCGGCGAAGACGTCGGAGATGCGGTAGCGCGCGCGGCGCTGCGGGTACTGGCCGGTCAGCACCGCGTTGCGGGCCGAGGGGTAGTCCGCGGCGGGCGGGTAGCAGTTATCGAAGCGCAGGCCCGGCGGGGCCAGCTCGGTGGGCCAGTGGGAGAAAGTAGCCAGGGTGATGTCCATGGCTGCCATTTTAGTCCCGCTCAGACGGGAGAAAGCGGTGCCCCCACCAGGATTCGAACCCGGGACACGCGGGGTAGAAACCCGCTGCTCTATCCACTGAGCTATAGGGGCTAACAAGGGGCAGGCGCCGCGCTGCCGCGCAGTGCAGGACAGATTTTACTCGACCGGCTCGGCGCCAAAGACATACGGCCCGCTAGTTGGTCGCGGTGCCGTTGTCCGCGCGCTGCTTGCCGACCTTCTTGATCAGCTCGATAAGCCGCTGGGTGGCCGGCGAAAGGTCGGCGTCGCGCCGGGTGAGCAGGATGCCGCTCATCATCGGCAGCTTCTCCTTGAGCTGGCGGTAGTGGATGCCCTCGGACTTGAACGTGCGGGCGGTCTCCGGGAAAAGCGCGACGCCCAGCCCGCCGGCGACCAGCGGGATGGCGGTCTGGAGCGTAGATATTTCCTGCCGGCGGGCGGGCACGGCATCGGGGTGGTCGGCCCAGAGCTCGTCCAGCAGCTCCGTGAGCCCGATAAACTCCGGGTTGCGGGGCACGACCACCCAGGTCTCGTCCCGGATGTCGTAGAGCGAGACCGGATCCGGCAGGTCGGCCAGGCGCTCGGGCAGGCCGACCACCCAGGGGAAGCGGGCGAACTCGACGACGTCGAGCTGGCGCACGAAGCGCTGTGCGACCGCGGCCGAGTCGGTGACCGGCAGCAGGCCGACGTTGACGGTGCCGTCCAAGACCCGCTCCAGCGTGATGCTGGGGGAGGGGTCTTCGACGTAGACCTCCACGTCGGGGGCCTCTTGCAGCATCTGGTGCAGGACGGCGGGCATGACGGTCCAGTTGAATTCGGGCGCCGAGCACACCGAGACCGAGCCGGCTAGCCCGCCGGCCATCTCCCTAATGCGCTGGGTGGTCTGGCTGAGCAGGGCGTCGAGCTTGACCGCGGTTTTGTAGACGTAGTTTCCGGCGTCCGTCGGGGTGGCCCCGGCGCGGCTGCGGTTGAGCAGCTGGATGCCGAGCTCGTCTTCGAGTTTGCGGATGGATAGGCTCAGCGAGGGCTGGGTCATCTCCATCGCCGCCGCGGCGTGCGTGAATCCGCCGTGGTCAACCACGCTGCGGAAATAGTGGAGCTGACGAGAATCCATAAATCCCATCGTGCCAGAAAATAGACCATTAATCATTTTCGTTATGGAAACGTCGCCGAAGTAGAATAGCGGCATGTCTTTCAGCCACGCCACCGACGCGGATGCGACGAAGAAGCCTAGCCCCAGTACCGGCACCCAGCAGGTGCGATCCAGCTGGGGTATTTACGGGGCAGCCACGGTCTTCGCCGGCGTGGTCGGAGGGTTCATCTCGATGTTCTTCCTGGCCGACTCGCTGCAGGCCCTAGGCATTCCCGATCCGGGCCGCCTGACCACCATCGGCCTGCCGGCGTTCCGGGGCGCGGCATGGATGCTTATGGCCCTGGCCGTGGGCTCCTACCTGACCTCGGCGTTCCTTATTTCCCCGGCCGTGCCGGAGGGGGACAACGAACGGCTTATCGACGCCCCCTTGACCGTCGACGGCCACCTCGCCGCCCGCACCGGCATGGTTGCCTCCTTCGGCGTGGCCATCGTCTCGCTGCTGGAGATCCCGCTGGTCATGTCGGATGTCTCCGGTACGCCCTTCGGCCAGGTCTTAAGCCCCGACATGCTGGGCCTGGCGCTGTCCCAGGTGGCCACTGCCCAGGCGTGGCTGGCTACCGCGGTGATCGCGGCGTTGGTCGGCGTGCTGACCCTGTTCAGCCAGCAGTGGTCCCTGCAGCCGGTGCTGCTGTTTTTGTCGATCACCATGGTGGTTCCCCTGGGGTTTGACGGGCACTCGGCCTCCGGCGGCGACCACGACTACGGCACCAACTCCTACCTGTGGCACCTGTTATTCGTGGTGCTCTGGGTCGGCGGCCTCCTGGCGCTCATCGCCCACGGCCGGCGCCTAGGCCCGGAGATGAGGCAGGCGGTGCGCCGCTATTCGACGCTCGCGCTCGTCGCCGCGCTGGCGATGGCCGCCTCCGGCGTGGTCAACGCCGCCATCCGCGTGGAGTGGTCGGACTGGCTGACCACCCGCTACGGGCTGATTATCACCACCAAGACCGTGCTGCTGGTCGTGCTGGCCTTTTTGGGCTTCGTCCACCGCCAGCTGACCATCCCGCAGCTGGACAAGCGCCCGCGCCTGTTCCTGCGCGTGGCGGTGGTGGAGGTGGCCGTCATGGCCGCCACGGTCGGCGTGGCGATCACCATGGGGCGCACGCCGCCCCCGCCGCCGCGGGATCCCAACCTGAACTCCATGCAGATCCAGCTGGGCTACGAGCTCTTCGAGCGCCCCACCTTCTGGAACGTGTGGACCTTTTTCCGCTTTGACATCATGTTCGGGGTCATCGGCCTGGTGCTGGCGGGGCTGTATATCTACGCCCTCTACCGGCTACGCAAGATCGGGCTGAGCTGGTCGCCCATGCGCACCGCCTGGTGGATGCTCGGCTCGCTGGGCATGACCGTCGTGATGTCGACGGGCATCGGCCTGTACTTCCCGGCCATGTACTCCATGCACATGCTGGGGCACATGGTCCTGTCCATGGTCATCCCGCTGTTCCTGGTACTCGGCGCGCCGCTCACCCTCCTCATGGAGGCCTTCCCCGCGGGGCGGCCGGGAAGGCCCAGCCTGCACGACTACGCCGTCGCGGTGACGAAGTCGCGCATCCTGCGCGCCATCACCCACCCGGCCGTGAACCTCCTGCAGTTCCTGGTGGTCTTCTACGCCATCTACCTGTCCTTCGACTTCTACGAGATCGCCATCTCGGAGCACGCCGGCCACGTCCTGATGAACTGGATGTTCCTGCTGTCAGGTTACCTCTACTTCTGGGAGGTCATCGGCCCGGACCCGCTGCCGAACCGCGCGCCGGTGCACATCCGCCTGTTCGTGCTGTTTTTGTCCATGCCGGTCCACCTCTACATGGGCGTCTACCTCATGCAGCTCAACGCCATCTTGGGCGAGGAGTTCTACAACTCTCTGAACCTGCCGTGGGATATCGACCTGCTGGCGGACCAGCGCGAGGGCGGCGGCATCGCCTGGGGCTTCGGGCAGTTCCCGCTGGTTATCGTCTTCGGCAAGCTCTTCGTCGACTGGCTGCGCGAGGATCGCAACACCGCCGCGCGCCACGACGCGAAGGCGGATGTGGACCACGACGCCGACTTGGAGGAGTACAACCGCATGTTGGCCGGGCTGAGCGAGGATGGTGACATTAGTCGTTTCCGGCAGATGTAGGCACCTCACCAGCGCCTATAGCACTTAACGATGCCGTCCCGTTCTCACCATAGGCATATTTCTCGCCGCGGTGGCGGGGTTTATTCACAGGTACGGCCGGCGCCAGTTTACAGCCGCTGCCGCCTCGGCGAGCATGGACACCAGCGGCCCGCGACCGCGGGGCGCGAAGAACACTATTTGCTCGAGGGGAATTAATCCGAGATGTCTCAACTGTCCATCACTGTTTTTGGCCACCTGACCCATAACCCACAGCTCGTTAAATTCAACGACGACACCATGAAAACCAACCTGCGCGTCGCCTCCTCGCGACGCGTGCGCGATAACTCCACCCAGTCCACCGACACCTGGAAAGACTCCAACCTGTTGTTCATGGACGTCGAGGTCTGGGGCCAGCTGGCCCAGTCCTGCCGCATCACCCTGCAAAAGGGGATGCCGATTATCGCCGTTGGCTCGCTGGTGACCAGCCAGTGGACTACTGAGTCCGGCGAGGCCCGCAGCCGCATCTACCTGAAGGCCTCCTGGCTGGGCTTGGACATGAACCGCTGGGTTATCGGCGCCCGCAAGATCGAAACCGTCACCAACGCCGCCGGGGTGGAGATCCCGGGCGAGAGCGTCCTGGACTACCCGGTGGACAAGGACCTGTCGAAGTCCGCACCCAAGCAGCCGGAGCCGGCACAAGCCGCGGAGTCTGCGGAATCCGGGGACGATAGCAACGGAGAGGGGGATACCGCCACCGATACCGCGGGTGATCGCGCCGCCGCCAGCGCGCGCAGCGTCCTGAGCTAATCCGCCAGCTACTTCACGACCCGTCGGCGCCCTGCGGTGCCGGCGGGTTACTTGCCTTAAGGGGTAGCCAGCGGGCAACTTGCGGTAGTGTTTGTGGTGATAAATACCTAACCCAATGGACGAAAAGGGGAATGATGGGCGAGTTCATCTACACGATGAAAAACGTGCGCAAGGCTATCGGCGACAAGGTCATCCTGGACAATGTCACCATGGCCTTCTACCCGGGCGCCAAGATCGGCGTCGTGGGGCCAAACGGCGCCGGCAAGTCCTCGATCTTGAAGATCATGGCCGGGCTGGACCAGCCCTCCAACGGTGAGGCTTTCCTGGATCCGGGCGCCACCGTCGGCATCCTGCAGCAGGAGCCGCCGCTGAACGAGGAGAAGACGGTCCGCGAGAACGTCGAGGAGGGCCTCGGCGACATCTTCGAAAAGAAGCAGCGCTTCGAGCAGATCGCGGAAGAGATGGCCACCAACTACACCGACGAGCTCATGGAAGAGATGGGCAAGCTGCAGGAAGAGCTCGACGCCGCCGATGCCTGGGAGGTCGACTCCAAGATCGAGCAGGCCATGGAGGCCCTGCGCTGCCCGCCGTCCGATGCCCCGGTCGCCAATCTCTCCGGTGGTGAGCGCCGCCGCGTCGCATTGGCCAAGCTGCTGCTGAGCGAGCCGGACCTGCTGCTGCTCGACGAGCCCACCAACCACCTGGACGCCGAGTCCGTCCAGTGGCTGGAAAAGCACCTGCAGGACTACCCGGGCGCCGTGCTGGCCGTGACCCACGACCGCTACTTCCTGGACCACGTCGCCGGCTGGATCTGCGAGGTCGATCGCGGCAAGCTCTACCCGTACGAGGGCAACTACTCGACCTACCTGGAAAAGAAGCAGGAGCGCCTCGAGGTCGCTGGCAAGAAGGACGCCAAGCTGCGCAAGCGCCTGAAGGACGAGCTGGTCTGGGTGCGCTCCGGCGCGAAGGCCCGCCAGGCCAAGAACAAGGCCCGTCTGGAGCGCTACGAGGAGATGGCTGCCGAGGCCGAGAAGTACAAGAAGCTCGACTTCGAAGAAATCCAAATCCCGACCCCGCCGCGCCTGGGCAACAAGGTCGTCGAGGCCAAGGACTTGGTCAAGGGCTTTGGCGACCGCGTGCTCATCAAGGACCTGTCGTTCACGCTGCCACGCAACGGCATCGTGGGCGTTATCGGCCCGAACGGCGTGGGCAAGACGACCCTGTTCAAGACCATCGTCGGGCTGGAAGAGCCGGACGCGGGCTCCGTGGAGGTCGGCGACACCGTCAAGCTGTCCTACGTGGATCAGAACCGTGAGAACATCGACCCCGAGGCCACCGTCTGGGAGGTCGTCTCCGGCGGCCTGGACTACATCCACGTCGGCCAGAACGAGATGCCCTCGCGCGCCTACCTGTCCGCCTTCGGCTTCAAGGGCCCGGACCAGCAGAAGCCGTCCAAGGTGCTCTCCGGCGGTGAGCGCAACCGCTTGAACCTCGCGCTGACCCTGAAGGAAGGCGGCAACCTGATCCTCCTGGACGAGCCGACGAACGACCTCGACGTCGAGACCCTCGGTTCGCTGGAAAACGCCCTCGAGAAGTTCCCGGGCTGCGCCGTGGTCATCTCCCACGACCGCTGGTTCCTGGACCGCACCTGTACCCACATCCTGGCTTGGGAAGGCAACGTGGAAGAAGGCAAGTGGTTCTGGTTCGAAGGCAACTTCGGCGACTACGAGAAGAACAAGGTCGAGCGCTTGGGCGAGGAGGCCGCCCGCCCGTCGCGCGTGACCCACCGCAAGCTGACCCGCTAAACAACGCAGTAAACCGCAGTTAAAAGGAGCAGGATGTCTATCCATACCCACGAGGTTCCGGTCCGGTGGTCGGATTTCGACCGCTACGGCCACTTGATGAACGCGAATTACGTCGAGCTGGCGCAGGAAGCGCGGCTGGCGTTCGCGGAAGACAAGTTCTACTCGCAGGGGCACGAATTCGCGGCTTTCGTGCGGCACCTGAACCTGGACTTCCGCCTGCCCATCGAGCCCCGCGGGACCACCTCCGTGGTGGTCGAGACGCAGGTCGTCGAACTAGGCAACAGCTCCCTGACCACCCGTCAGGAGATCAAGGACAGAAACGGCCGGGTCGCCTGCGTGGTGGAATGCGTGCAGGTCGCCGTGGACCTTGAGACCCAGCGCCCGCGCCCGCTCAGCGATGCCGAGCGCGACATCCTCACCCAGGTAGGGGAAGAATAGGTGCCGAACGAGTCGCTGGACCTGCGCAACGGCGGTAAGGGCCTGCAGGTGCTGGTGAGCCGGGCGGTTGGCGTCGACGGCGGGTGCTCCGTGCGGCTGCGCCAGTTGACCGAGCACCAGGTTGATGTCTTCGTCACCACGCCTTTCGAGGTCGTCGTCTCGCGCCGCGTGGAGGGCAAGGCCTCCCGCGATGGGGCAGTGGTCTCCGCTTATCTGTTGCAGCAGGAGCTGCTCAAGCACAACGCCGCCGGCAAGCTGGAGCTGGGCCCGGCCCGCGATCCCGTCTGGCCGGGCGCGCTACCGCCGATGGACGGCTTCCGGCTGCTGGACCACCTGCCGGTAGAAGTCGTGCGCGAGCTTGCCGATGCCGGCCAAGCCCTAGCCCGCCAGTTCTCCGGACCGTTGGGCCCGCCGTCGAGCCTGATGAACCAGACCGTGGTCACAGTCGAGGGCCATGGCAAGCAGGTCGAGGTGCCCATGCGCATGATTTTCGCCTGCACCAGCCTGGGGCTCATTCCCGGCTTCTCCGCGCCTACCGACGTCCCGCGGCACCTACGCGTCGCGGCGAAGGGCCGCTGGGTACGCCTCGATGCCCCCTTCGGCACCGTCTACCACTCCAACCGGCTGTCCTTGTTCTAGCCTTGTTCTAGGAAGTTCTAGTTTTCCACAGGCTGCGGTTCCCGAGTGTTAACCATTGCACTCG
>NZ_KV823435.1 GCF_001815935.1 Corynebacterium sp. HMSC04H06 | reverse complement strand
GCCTCACACACAAACTTCCTGACACCCTCGATTCATCAGATTTGGAAACACTCCGATGAGGTTTATGGTGCTCCGCGGATCAACGCAGAACTTACCGATCGTTACCATATTGCGCTTAACCGTAAGACTGTGCGGGCAGCCCCAAAACGCACAGAGGGCGAAGCAGTGCAAACGGGGCTCAGCGACAGCCGGCAGACTCATGGAAGAAGCCCGAGTTTCCGGCTAAAAACAGGCCAGCAACCAAATGGCCGTGGCCTACCCCAACCGCTTCGTTAAAACCAATAAACCTAACCCCGCACACAAATAACTTGATACGCTCCTGTTCTCTCCTCTTCTCTCTCAAGGAGAAGAGTCAACTCCAGCGGCTGCACTTTCTTTATGATTGGCAAACCCTTCATAAAGTTTTTGCAGTAATTATTCAGCGTGGCTTGGTAAAAATTGTAATGCACATGGGTTCACAGAAGTGTGTTCCCATTACAATATGAAGGAGAGTACAGGTGCCTGCATTTTCGCGCATCTTAGGGTTAGATATAGCCCGATCATTTGCCATTATAGGCATGATTGTCATACATATGGCCTCGCTCGTGTGGTACAACAAGGTCATCCTCAACGGTCTTTCCGCAGCACTATTTGCGATATTTGCAGGTATTACACTGATGATCATAGGCCGCGATTTCACTGTGGTTTCGTTTCTGCGGATTCTTGCGCGTGGCTGCATAATTGTCCTGATCGGAGTAGCGCTGTTACCCGTTGGTGGAGAAATTCAAGTCGTTCTTGTGGTTATCGGTATAACCATGATCCTCGTTTCTTGGGTTCCACCATTGCGTTGGTGGTGGAAACTCCTGCTCTTTATCGCGGCAACGGTGGCTGCGACAGTGAAGTATGCTCCTATGACCTTGCCTCAGATTTACCCATTGCTGGCTTATGTCGCCTATATTCTCGCCGGAATGTTGCTCTTTGAGGTATATGTGCGAAGTCATCGTGCTGCTGTTCAGTGGGGAGTTACTGCAGCTGGTGTAGTCCTCGCTGCCGTGGGTTTCTACTTCCGCTTTACTCCGGATGTACCTGGCTGGCTGCGTTTTACCGGCCATACGGGCGTGCTGGGGGAGATCGTATTGTCGGTTATGGTCGCTGCGGTCGTACTGCATCTGTGTCTCATTGTTGGCCGCACCGTACCCAAACTGGCCTATCCCTTCGCTGCCCTCGGTGCAATGTCTTTGAGCATCTACATTCTGCATGTGCTCACGGCCTACTACTGGCAGAGTCACATCACTTTACATAGCACCGGCTGGGCCTGTGCTTTCATCGTCTTCTTCCTCGCGTTTGCCACCCTGTGGCACCGCACAATAGGGAAGGGGCCAGCCGAGTGGTTTGTTTCCAAAGCCATCAACATTGCCGTTCCTGCTGGAAAGAAGGACCACCATGCAGCATAAACTTATTCCTGCTCTGCTTACCATCGGCGTCATCACGCTCATTGCGCCCCCGGCTGGAGCCCTTGAATATGGCGAGCCAGCCGGCGATTCTGCCGAGGCTCGCACAGTTGCTGAGTTGAAGATAGGTCGCGTAGGAAATTTTGGCGATTGCACCGGTACCCTCGTTGCTGAGCAGTGGGTTCTTACTGCACGTCATTGCCTCTCTTCCGTCAACAATGAGGGCACGCAGGCCCGTATTAACGGGACTATTTATGATGCGGATTCATGGGCACTTTCTCCGGTTTCTGATGCTGCCCTTCTCCACCTCACTACCTCTGTGTCCGGTGTTAAACCAGCACCTATCGCCACCGATATACCGCAGCCCGGCCAGCGAGGTGTCATCTACGGATGGAGCAGTAGTTCCTCCAAGGCTCGAAACGGCCACCTACCCAAAGCGGAAATGGAAGTTTCTGAGATTCTTGGTGGCAGTCCGTCCGGCCATGTTGTCGAAGAGGGGAAACAGCCAGATGTTCCGGAAGGAGGGGAAAGTGTTCCGGCTGCCGAGGCAATGCCTGGTGTTCCTGCGCCCGATTCTGGTGGCCTTGGTGAGGGAGCGATGTCGCCAGAGGGCGCTAGTTTGCCGGATGATTCGATGCCGCTGATCGAAAGTGCGCTCCTCGATGTACATTCGACGGGCCGTGCTGGTGTGCAGGGTGGTGACTCCGGTGGGCCCTTCTTTGTGGACGGCAAACTTGCTGGTCTTATGACTGCGGGTACCTCTAACGGGGATCCGGATTTGCCTTCACCTAGTGCAGCGATTACCACCTTGTCGGGTGCCAAAGAGTGGATTGAAGGGATAGTCAGCGGGCGTGATACAGATTCCATTCTTAACGCGGAAAACACACCTGAGCCGCCGAAAGTTCCGCAGACCAGCGGTGATCACGTGTGGTTGTATGTCGGTATCGCGACGATAGGGCTTATTGCTGCTGCGTTCTTAGCGCGTATTCCTGGCTTGCGTGGTCGTTATCGCTAGGAGGGATATGTGACTTCCTACTAGCCTTGATCTGCTCCACCTGTGCGACCTAATTCGGGCCGCACAGGTGTAGATCTAGAGTCTTAAGAAAGTAGTGATAATTTCATAGAATATTCGGCCTGAAGTGCCCCAGGTTTTGTTCCGTTTGAGTAGATGGGAAAATCTGGAATATGCCAAGATAATTTGACTAGGATGCAAAGGTCCGTGTGGTCTGCCTTGGGGGAAGACCGCGTCTTGGTGGAGAATATGTCAGTGTAAGCCGCGTGCCAGGCAAGTTGCCCCAAAACTGGGGATTTCATGGCACACGGCACGTCAATGGGCTCGGCATGCCCGCCGTGCCGGAAACATCTCAGAACCCGTGCCTGAGGATTTGGCCGCCGAAAGCGCGAGGCTGCGTCGTGAAAATCAAGAGCTACGCGATACTAATGAGCTGCTAAAGGATGCCTCAGCTTTTTCGCGTTGAAACCAGGCCCAAAACGTTAAGAAATGATCCGGTTTATCGATGAATACCGTAATAGTTTCTCCGTCGAGTTCATCTGTAAGACGTTGAAGGATAGCCGAACTGGTGGGTTCAGCACTTCGTGTGGTTATCGCCAGTTCACTGCCCGTGGATTAAGTGCTCGTCGCCTTCGTGACGCTGTGCTGGGTAAACGCATTTATGCTATTTATCGGGATAATTACGGTGTCTACGGTGTGCGGAAAATATGGCATGCTCTTCGCCGTGACGGAATTGATATCGGTCGTGAACAAACTGCCCGGTTGATGCGCCTGGCCGGTGGTTCTGGCAAAGGCGAGGGCGGATCACCAATCACGACCTGTAAGCCTCATGTGCCTGATCTGCGGCCGGACTTGGTGGAGCATGAGTTCAAAGTCCAGGGCCGAACAAGCTGTGGGTGGCTGACATTACGTATGTGCGCCCGAAGAAAGGCTTTGTGTATGCCGCGTTTGTCACGGACGTTTACTCTCGACGGATCGTTGGGTGGGTGCTATCAGATTCCATGCGCACCGAAGCGCTGCCGCTGCAAGCTCTCAACCAGGCGACCGTGTGTGCTGAAAAACAACAGGTCTCATTCACCCTTCGGATCACGGCACGCAGTAGTCAGCGTTGTCTACAACGAGCGACTTGCCCAGCATGGGATTGCCGCTTCCACCGGGGCTGTTGGTGTCTTCTATGACAATACTCTTGCTGAAAACGTGAACGGCTCCTACAAGAACGAGCTGATCCAT
>NZ_KV823434.1 GCF_001815935.1 Corynebacterium sp. HMSC04H06 | reverse complement strand
AGCCGCAAACCATAAAAAGAAGCCAGCCGAACCCCACGACTGCCGGGCAACAAGCAAAAGCACAAGAAAAGGCGCCACGGAAACCACTCCGTAGCGCTTACTCGGCGTGCCGAAAAGCTAATCCGGTCGGTTGATGAGCATCGCGGCGACGCGCTGCATGTGATCCCAGATCATCGCGCGGTACGCCGGCGGGATGGTCTCCTCATCGATGTCGTCCAGGGAGGCGCCCATCAGGTCCAGCCAACGCTGGGCGGCGGCGGAATCGATGGGGAAGTGCACATGCCGCATCCGGAGGCGCGGGGCGCCGCGGTTGGCGTTGAACTCGGCGGGCCCGCCCCAATACTGCGCGAGGAACCACTGCAGCCGTTGCGCGGCGCCGTCGAAGTCCTCGGCCGGGTACATGGGCGCCAGGATGTCGTCGTTGCGCACGCGGGCGTAGAAACCTGCGACCAGGCGGCGGAAGGTCTCCTCGCCCCCGATGGCATCGTAAACGCTGCTGGTCTGCACTTAGTCCGCCTTCCGCATGATGCCCATGCCGTAGGGATACGGGGTGGAAATGCCGGCCTCCTGCATGGCGTCCAGGATGTGCGCCTGGGCGTGGCGCTGGACGTGCCACTGCTGGCCGGGCATCGTCTTGATGGAAATACGGTAGGAGATGTAGTCCGGCTCCCAGTCGGAGATACCGTTGATGACGGGCTCGTCGATGACCTCGTTGACAATCTCCGGATCCTTGACCGCGTGGTTGACGGCGTCCTCGATGACGCGCCACGCTTCCTTCGCGTTGTTGGACAGGCCCACCGGGATCTGCAGGCGACAGATGGCGTAGTGGTCGGAGAAATTACCAATGCGCAGGATCTCGCCGTTGCGGACTGTCCACAGGGTGCCGTCGATGTCGCGCAGCTTGGTCACGCGCAGGGTGATGTCCTCGACGTCGCCGATGATCTCCTCACCCACGTCGATGGTGTCGCCGATGCCGTACTGGTCCTCCAGCAGCATGAAAATGCCGGACAGGAAGTCCTTGACCAGCGACTGGGCGCCGAAACCAAGGGCAACACCAACCACACCGGCGGAAGCGATAAGCGGGGCGATGTTCACGCCCAGCTGGTCCAGGATGAGCAGGGCGGCCAAGCTCCAGATGATGATGCCCACGGCCGACTTGCTGACCCCGGCCAACGTCTTGATGCGGGACTTGCGCCGGTTTTCCTGGCTGCGGTTCATCGCGGCCTGCTGCCGGCTTTCCTCCTCCCGCTGCGCCTTGGTGGCCTTCGGCCCCAGCGTCAGGCGCGGGATGGTCGCCCCGCTGGGGGTCTTGGAGGCCTTGGCTGCCAACTGGTTGATGATCCGCCGCAGCACCCACTGGGCGATGACGGCGATCAGCAGAATGATGACGATCTTGACGGGCCGTTCCACGACCCACGAGCGGATCTGCTCGTCCTCCCACCAGTTGCTGACCGTGTTGACGGCAGTGGTGCTGGCGGAACTAGCTAACACTGTGAGACTCATGCACTCTCTTTCCTTGTTGACTCGGCTTCGATTGTAGTAACCGCGGCCGAGCGTGGGCGCAGCGATGGCTACGGCGGCACAGGGCAGGTGGTGAATAAAAGGGTGGCGGCGGCGCACCAAAAGTGGACAGCTTGGTCTAGGGTTGGGTGGCATGACGCAGCAGACGAAGCAAGAACTCGCCCAGGGATTTACCTCCCGCGCCATCCACGCCGGCTACCACCCGGACGGACACATGGGGTCCATCAACGTGCCCATCTACGCCTCCACGACGTTTGCGCAGGACGGCCTCGCGCAACTGCGCGGCGGCTTCGAGTACGGCCGCGTGGCCAACCCGACGGTCCGCTCCCTGGAGCAGACCCTGGCGGCCCTGGAAGACGCCAGCTTTGCCCGCGTGTTTTCCTCGGGCATGGCGGCCATCGACACGCTCATCCGCATCCTGGCCCGCCCCGGCGATCACGTCATCCTGGGCAACGACGCCTACGGCGGCACCTATCGTCTGCTGCACCACGACTTTGGGGAGTGGGGCATTCAGTTGAGCGTCGTGGACACGACCAACCCAGACGAGGTCGCGGCCGCCGTGCGCGACAACACCCGGATCATCTGGCTGGAAACGCCCAGCAACCCGGCGCTGTCGGTCACGGATATCGCCGCCGTCGCGGAAGTGAAAAAGCACGCCGCGCTGGTGGTGGACAACACCTTCGCCACGCCCTATTTGCAAAACCCGCTGGCCCTAGGCGCGGACCACGTGGTGCACTCGACCACCAAGTACCTGGGCGGCCACTCCGACGTCCTCGGCGGTGCCGTCATCACTAACGATGCCCACGTCGACGAGCGCCTCCTGTACTTCCAGGGCTGCGTCGGCGCGGTCTCCTCGCCTTTCGATGCCTACCTCACCGCCCGCGGCATCAAGACCCTGGGCGTGCGCATGGAGCGCCACTGCTCCAACGCACAGGCGGTGGCGGAATACCTGGCCTCCCGCCCCGAGGTCAGCCAAGTCTACTACCCGGGGCTGGAAGACCACTCGGGCCACGCGACGGCCGCGGGTCAGATGCGCGGCTTCGGCGGCATGCTCTCAGTGCGTTTCCATAACCCCGAGCACGCGGAGCAGTTCTGCCTGAACACGCGCCTGATTTGTCTGGCGGAGTCGCTGGGCGGGGTCGAGTCCTTGGTCGAGCACCCGCAGAAGATGACGCACGCCTCGGCGGAAGGCTCCGAGCTGGTCCCGCCGGCGGACATGGTGCGCCTGTCGATTGGTATTGAGGACGAGGCCGACCTCATGGCCGACCTCGCCCAGGCGCTGGGCGCCCTAAGCTAGCAGGTCGCCGGCCGTGCGGTCGGTCTCCTGCAGCATCAGGGGATCGGTGCCCGGCATGGGGGAGATGGTGGTGTCCGGCCACTGGGCATAGGTGGGGATGCCGATGATGTGCAGCCGCTCATCCACCGCGCCGTCGGGGTGGATGGTGCGACGCTGCCACGTGGTCTCCGGCGAGCCTGTCGGGTGCCCGTGGTCGTGGAACGGCCGCGTGCGCGCCTGGAGCGACACCGACATCGGGTCGACGGCGTGGCGCACGTCGGGCTGGTGCATCCAGGCGTCGACGAGCCAGTCGGAGCTGGCCGCGCCGAAGCGGGTGCGCAGGGTGAACGCGTCGCCGATTTCCAGCTGCGGGTGATCGCCCAGGAAGGTGATCAGGCCGGCATCGATGAGCGCGAGCAGCTGCTGGGTGCGAAACAGCGGCGGGCCGGAGCCTACCATCTGGCCAAACGCCATGAACTCGCGGTAGGCCCCGGTGCGCGAGGCCCAGCTCATGCGGCCTTCCGAGCCGGCGATGGAGGCGGGTTTGCGCGCCGCCGAAATCGCCCACAGGGCGGCCTTGAGGCGGGAGTCGCGCCCGGCCTGGGACTCGGCGATGTCGCGCTCGAGCCCGGCGGCGATGAAGCCGGTCGGGTCATCGCCGTCGTAGGCGGCCAGCGGGTTCATCCAGTAGTCGAGACGGAACTCGCAGTTCAGCGCCGCGGAGAGCTCGGCCGCCAGGGCGGGCAGGGTGTCGGCGTGCAGCTTGGCGGCATCGATCTCGGCGGCGCGCTCGGGGTAGTAGGCGGCGTAGGCGTCGCGGACCAGGGCGGGCAGGACCTCTGCGCCGAAGTCGAAATCGTCGCCCAAGTCCGCCAGCGCCGCCTTAAAGCGGGACAGGTCGGCCTTCGGCGGCAGGGAGTGGTACTGGGACTTCGGCAGGTAGGGGTAGCCGCGCCCGGAGGTAACGACCAGCTGGGGCTCGCGGCCGGACGGCTGGTAGCGCAGGCCGCCGCGGGCGGAGTCGTCGGCGACGAACTCGCCGCCGCGGTTGATGGTCACCAGTGCCATGACGTCGAAGAAGCCCATACCGAGCCCGCGCACGAGCACCTTCTGGCCGGCCGGGATTTCCTCGACGGGCTGCTCGACGGGGTTGTCGGGGCGCACCCAGTTGAGATCCGCGGCGGCCAGGCGCTGCTCTTCCTCGTTGGCGGCCGGCACCTGCCAGCCGTAGGCCAGCACGGTCTTGTCGGCGGCCACCTGGGAGCCGTCGGCCAAGGTGAGCACGTCGTGATCGCCGGCGTCGGCGATGTCGGTAGCGCGGCTAAAGTGGTGGACCACCTCGACCCCATCGGGGAGCTGCGCCAGCGCGACGGTGAGCACCCAGCGCAGGTAGGCGCCGTAGAGGGCGCGGGAAGGGTGGGACTCGGGCCGGGACTCGTCGAGCTCGGTGGCAAAGGCGCGGTCGACGGTGGGCGGGAACTGGCGGAACAGCTCGACCTTGGCGTCGCTGATGCCGGCGGCGGTCGGGTCGTCGCCGCGCAGGAGCTGGATCCACTCGTAGAGGATGGGGCCTTCCAGCGCCGGGGCGGTGAGGGTGGACTCCGGCTCGGTGAACAGGGTGACCGCGCCGGCCAGGGTGTTCATGCACAGGGTGCGGGTCTGGCTGGTTTCCCAGATGCGGCCGGCGCCGTGCTCGGCGTCGTCGATGAGGTGCAGGGTGATAGGTGGGGTGGAGGGGTGTTCGTGGAGGTGGGCGGCGAGGCGCTCAATGACGGAGATGCCCCGCGGGCCCATCCCCACGATGGCCACGGCTAACGGTGCTGACAATGTCTTCATCCTTCATAAACGAGAGAATAAATTAGACTAGTTGGTCTACAGTAATGATACTAAACGGTCTAAACTGTGTTAAATTCGCAAGCAGTTAATAGTTGAACTAACCCCGAAGAAGTATCATCACCGTGAAACTACTCAGAACCCTCACCAGTCTAGTCGTCGTGGCAGCGCTGGCCGCTGGGTGCGCCACCGCGCCGGAAGGGGAGGAAGGCGGCTCCGACAACGTCCTGACGTACCTGGAGCCGCAGTTCTTCCGCACTCTCTACCCGCCGGCCGCCGGCTTCTACCCGAACGGCGGCGTGGTCAACCAGCTCACCGACCGGCTGCTCTACCAGGACCCGGAGACCCTGGAGCTTTCTCCCTGGATTGCCACGGAGCTGCCCGAAGTCAACGAGGACGCCACCGAATACACCTTTAATATCCGCACGGACGTGACCTACTCCGACGGATCCCCGCTGACGGCGGAGAACGTGGTGGCGAACTTCGATCTCTACGGGCTGGGCGACAGCGACCGCACGCTGACTGCCTCCGAGCAGATCTCCAACTACGAGCGCGGCGAGGTTATCGACGAAGACACCGTGCGTTTCCACTTCTCCGCCCCGTCGCCGGGCTTTTTGCAGGCCACCGCCTCCTACAACGCGGGCCTACTCTCGGACGAGTCGCTCAAGCTGGACAACGAGGGCTTCGGCCCCGGCAACGCGCGCAACGTCATCGGCTCGGGGCCCTTCGTGGTCGAACACGAGGAGATCGGCACCGACCTGGTGTTAAAGACCCGCGAGGACTACGACTGGGCGCCGCCTCAGGCGCGCCACCAGGGCCGGGCCGCCATCGACGGCGTGCACTACATCCTGGCCGCCGAGGAATCCGTGCGCACCGGCGCGGTGCTGTCCGGCCAGGCGGACATCGCCCGCCAGATTTCGGCGCCGCAGGAAGACCTGCTGCAATCCCGCGGGGTCAACATCGTCACCCGCGGCACCAACTCGATGAACAACCAGCTGGCCTTCCGCTTCGACCACCCGCTGCTGCAAGACCAGCGGGTGCGCGAGGCGATTATCCGCGGCATCGACAGGCAGGAAATCCTGCGTGTGCTCTTCTCCGATTCCTACCCGCTGGCCACCTCCACCGTGGCCGAAACCGGGCGGGGCTACAAAGACCAGGGTGATGCTTACGCCTACGACCCGGACGCGGCGCGCGAGCTGCTGGCAGAAGCCGGCTGGGAACCGGGCCCGGACGGGATCCTCACCAAGGACGGCAAGCGCCTGGTGCTGCGCTCGAACACGGCGCTGCCGCAGCCGCGATCCAAGGAGGTCATGACGATGGTTCAGGACCAGCTGGGCGAGCTCGGCATCGGCGTGGAGATTAACGCCGGCGACCAAGCCACGCAGAACGCGGACGCCAAGGACATCGACAAGGTGCAGCTGTACCACTCCATGGTCGCGCGCGCCGACTACGACGCGATTACGTCCTTCTACAGCATCAACAACCGCGACGCCTTCCTCAACCAGGATTCCGCCGGCGAGCCCATCGACGCCCACTTGGAGCAGCTGCTCGACCGCGTCGTCTCCGTCACCGGCACTCAGGAGCGCGAGCAGGCGGTCCAGGAGGCCCAGGATTACATCACGGAGAAGGCCTACGCGCTGCCGCTGTTCGAGGAGCCGCAGGTCTACGCGGTCGCCGAGGGCGTGGAAGGCTTCCGGCCGGAGGCCGTCGCCCGCCCCTGGTTCTACGAGGTGGAGGAGATTAACTAATGACCGGAAAGCAGATTTTGGCCCGTTTCGGGCAGGCACTGCTGGTGCTGCTGATTACCTACACGGTCGCGTTCTTCCTGCTGTCGGCGCTGCCGTCGGATGCCGTGCAGTCCCGCTTCGGCGACCCGGCGCTGGGTCTGTCGCAGGCCGAGATTGACGAGATCCGGGACTCGATGGGCATCGATAAGCCCCTGTGGGTCCAGTTCTTTACCTCGCTGGGCGGGTTTCTGGTCGGCGAGTTCGGCAATTCCACCGAGTCCGGCGCCCCGGTGGCCACGCTGATTGCGGACGCGCTGCCGCACACGCTGGCGCTGGCGACCTCAGCCATCGTGGTCTCTGTCATCGTCGCCCTGCTGGTCGCCTTCGCCGCGACGCTGCCGGGCCTGGGCTGGATCGGCTCCTTCTTCCGCGGGCTTCCCTCCCTGCTGGTCTCCCTGCCAGGCTTCTGGATCGGCATCCTGCTCATCCAGGTATTCTCCTTCCAGCTGGGCTGGGTGCGCGTGATTGAGCCGGGCAGCATCGAGGGGCTCATCCTGCCCACGCTGACGCTGGCGGTGCCTATCTCCGCGCCGCTGACGCAGGTGCTCATCCGCTCCATCGAGCAGACGCAGGGCCAGCCTTTTGTCAACGCGGTGCGCGCCCGCGGCGCCTCGGAGGCCTGGATTTTCTGGCGCAACGTCCTGCGCAACTCCCTGCTCCCGGCGCTGACGATGGCCGGCCTGCTCTTCGGCGAGCTGGTCGGCGGCGCCGTGGTCACCGAGACCGTCTTCGGCCGCACCGGCCTGGGGCAGATGACCGCCCAGGCCGTGGCCAACCGGGACACCCCGGTGCTGATGGCGGTGGTGGTTATCGCCGCGGCCGCCTACGTGATTATCAACCTGGTCGTGGACCTTTTGTACCCGGTCCTGGACGTCCGCCTGCGGGGCCAGAAGGCCCCGTCCCGGGTGGCAGGAAGGAAGACCCATGTCTAAGCCCCGCAATCCCTGGGCACGCCCGACCTCGCTCGTGGCGATCGTCGTGCTGGTCATCGCCGCCCTCGCGGCGCTGTGGCCCGGCCTGCTGGCAAGCGCGGACCCGTACGCGGGCACCGACGTCGCCTTGCTGCCGCCAAGTAGCGAGCACTGGTTCGGCACCGACGCCGTCGGCCGCGACCTGTACGCCCGCGTCGTCTACGCAGCCCGCCAGTCCCTGGTCGGCGCCTTCATCGCCGTGGCTGTGGGCCTGGTGATCGGCACCATTATCGGCATGCTGGCCGGCAGCCTGCGCGGCTGGGTGGACACGGCCCTGATGCGCGTGGTCGACGTGCTGCTGTCCATCCCCGGCATCTTGCTGTCGCTGTCCATCATCATCGTGCTGGGGTTCGGCTCCGTCCAGGCGGCGGTGGCCGTCGGTGTCACCAGCATCGCCGCGTTCGCGCGCCTGGCGCGATCCCAGGTCATCAGCGTGGCCGGGGCGGACTACGTGGAGGCCGCCTACGGCTCGGGCGCGCGCCCACTGCAGGTGATGGTGCGCCACATCCTGCCCAACTCGCTGACCCCGGTGGTGGCCCTGGCGACCCTGCAGTTCGGCTCCGCCATCCTGCAGCTGTCCATCCTGGGCTTTTTGGGCTACGGCGCCCCGCCGCCCACGCCGGAGTGGGGTCTTATCATCGCCGAGGGCCGCGACTTTATGGCCACGGCCTGGTGGCTGATTGTCATCCCGGGCCTGGCGATTGTCGCCGTCGTCATGGCCGCCAACCATCTCTCCCGCAACATCCGGGCGCAGGCCTAAACCACAAGGAGCAGAACTCGTGTCACTGTTAACTGTTACTGACTTGAACGTCTCCTACGACGGCTCCCCGGCGGTCCAGGGCGTGAACCTTGGGGTGGAGCCGGGCCAGATGACCGCCATCGTCGGCGAGTCCGGCTCGGGCAAGTCCACCTCGGCGCTGGCCATCCTGGGCCTGTTGCCGGACAACGCCGCCGTCGATGCCGGCTCCGTGACCTTCCAGGGCCGCGACCTGACCGGGCTTAGTCGCAAGCAATGGCGCGGCATCCGCGGCGCCCACATCGGGCTGGTGCCGCAGGATCCGAACAACTCTCTGAACCCGCTGAAGACCATCGGCGCCGCGGTGGAAGAGGGCATGGAAATCCACGGGCGTGGGGATCGGCGCGCCCGGGCGCTGGAGCTGCTGGAGCGGGTCGGCATCGATGACCCGGAGCGCCGCTACCATCAGTACCCGCACGAGCTGTCCGGCGGCATGAAGCAGCGCGTACTCATCGCCGCGGCGGTGGCGCTGGAGCCAGAGCTTATCATCGCCGACGAGCCCACCAGTGCCCTCGATGTGACGGTGCAGAAGACCATCCTGGACCTGCTGGACGACATGCGCGAAGAGCTCGGCCTGGGCCTGCTGTTTATCACGCACGACCTGGCCGTGGCGGGCGACCGCGCGGACCAGATCGTGGTCATGGAGGCCGGCCAGGTCCGCGAGTCCGGCCTGGCGGCCACGGTGCTCACCGACCCGCAGCACCCGTATTCCAAGCGACTGCTCGCCGATGCCCCCTCCCTGACCGCCGCCGATTTCACCCGGCAGCAGGCCACCCCGGTCGCCGCCGGCACGCAGCCGCTGCTCCGGGTGGACGGCCTGATGCAGCGCTTCGGCGGCTTCACCGCCCTGGACGGGGTGAGCTTCGAGGTTGCTAAGGGCACCACGCACGCGCTGGTGGGCGAGTCCGGCTCCGGCAAGACCACCATCGGCCGGTCCGTGGCGATGTTCAACCAACCGACCGCGGGCAGCATCCGGCTGGGCGGCACGGAGCTGACCGAGCTGGATGCGGCCGGCCGGCGCGAGGCTCGCCGCCAGGTCCAGCTGGTCTACCAGAACCCGTATAGCTCGCTGGACCCGCGCCGCACCATCGCGGATACCATCGCCGAGCCCCTGGTGAATTTCCGCGGGATGAAGCGGGCCCGGGCGCGGGAGGCCGCACGCGAGTTTATGGAGCTGGTCGCCCTGGACCCGGACATGGGCCAGCGCCTGCCGGCGCGCCTGTCCGGCGGGCAGCGCCAGCGCGTGGCGATCGCCCGCGCCATGATCATCGAACCGGAGCTGGTCGTGCTGGATGAGGCGGTCTCCGCCCTGGACGTGACCGTCCAGTCGCAGATCCTGCGCCTGCTCGACGACTTGCAGCAGGAGCTGGGGCTGACCTATATCTTCATCTCCCACGACCTGGCCGTGGTCAACCAGGTCAGCGACACCGTCAGCGTGCTGGGATCCGGCCAGCAGGTCGAATACGGCTCGACCGCCGAAGTTTTTACCAACCCGCAGGCGGATCTCACCCGCCGGCTCATCGAGGCCATCCCCGGCTCCCGCTACCGCGGCGGCGACCTAAACTTGGGCCTGTAAGAGCGAAAAAGAAGCGAAGAAGCAGCAAGCAGAAACAAAGAACCGAGGAGAAATAATGACCGATATCATCGACGAGCTGGCGCAGACCAGCGCCGCAGTTAGCCAGCTGCGCAGCGCCCGCCCGGCGGCCCGCGAGAACGCCCAGCTGAGCTTCGCAGCGCTGCTCGAGCCGGCGGAGGCCGGGGAGTTTAGCCAGGCGGAGCGCTACGCCGTGGCCGCCTTTGTGGCGGGTATTACGCAGGCCGGCCGCCCGGCGGAGTTCTACCTGGACCTTTTAGGCGACGAGGACGAGGAGCTTCTCGCCCCAGTCAAGGAGGCCATCGTGGCTGGACAGCACCGCGGGCCCTACGCGGGCGGGGGACACAGCACCTTCGAAGCTCTGGGCGAGCACCTGGGCGCGGCCTTCGACTTCGCGCATCTTCTGGTCTTCCACCCGAAGGACGCGGAGCCGGCGGCCATCGGCCACCTGGACGCCAGCGGGTGGGGTCCGACCGGCATGGTTAGCCTGGCGCAGCTGATTAGCTTTTTGGCCTTCCAGTTGCGCGTGGTGCGCGGTATCGCGGTGCTGGGCGGCGAGGCCCCGGCTGCGCCGGGGGCCGTGGCGGAGACCCCGCAGGAGCGACCCGGCTGGGAGGTCACGGGCGGGGTGGAGACCCCCGAGGTGGTCCACCCGGGCCGCTTTGTCAACCACGCGCTGGGCTGGAAGCCCTGGGTGCCGGGGCTGAGCAAGGAAGACTTCACCGAGGAGCAGCGCGAGGCGCTGATTAAGCCGGAGCGCATCGAGCAGCCCTACTTCCGCCTGCTGGCCCGCGACCCCGCCGCGCTGAAGGCCCGCACCCTGACGGACCTGGACATCTTCTACAACACCGACGGCGGGCTGGGCCGCGCGGAGCGCGAGCTGGCCGCAACGGTGGTCTCGCGCCTCAACGGCTGCGAGTACTGCGCCTCCGTGCACCAGCAGCGCTACGTTGACGAGGGCGGCGACCGGGAGACCATCGACCGCCTCCTCGACGACGGCGTCGACATCGATTTGGGGCGGGCGGACTGGGCCGCCATCCGGGATGCCGCGGTGGCCATTAGCCGGACCCCGCTGGAACTCGGCGCCGAGCACGTCGACGCGCTGCGGGCGGCGGGCCTCGACAATCAGGCGGTCCTGGACGTTATCTATTCTTCGTCCTTTTTCAACTGGGCAAACCGCCTGATGCTCACCCTGGGCACCCCGGACGTGCCCCGGCGCTTCCGCTAAAGCGCCTAGACTGGCCGACATGTCTAACCAAGAACAGACCAAAACCGCCGTCGTCACCGGCGCCACAGGCGGGATGGGCCGCGAGATCGTCGCGGATTTGTCCCGCGACCACCGCGTCGTGGCCATCGGCCGCAACGCCGAGCGCCTCGCCGAGCTGGAGGGGCCCGGCGTGACCTGCGTGCGCGCGGACCTGACCGAGGACTTCGACCTGCCGGAGCTAGACCACGTCGACGTGCTGGTCCACGCGGCGGCGATTGCGCAGCGGCGCTCGGTGGCATCGGCCAGCCGGGACGACTGGGAAGGCCACCTATCCATCAACGTGGTGGCCCCGGCCATGTTGACCCAGCGCCTCCTGCCAGCGCTCAACCGCGCCGGCGGAACCGTGGTATTCATCAACTCCGGCGCTGGCCGCGGCGGCTTCGGCGACAACGTGGTCTACGCGGCCACCAAGCACGCGCTCTACGCCCTGGCCGACGGGCTGCGCAAGTCCGAGCACGGCATCCGGGTGAGCACCGTGGCGCCCGGGCCCACGGATACCGCGATGTTGCAGGGGCTGACCGACTACAACCGCGACGAGGTTATCGCCCCGGCCGAAATCGCGCGGGCGGTGCGCGCGGTCGTGGACGCCGGCCCGACCACGCAGCTGACCGAGATCCAGGTGCGCCCGCGCGTGGAATAAGTCGCGTGGGTCGAACACCTCGCGCAGATTCATGCGCTAAACTTAATCTGTGACTAAGCAGCCCAGTTCTAAGCCGGCCTACCTGACCATCGCGGACGCCCTGCGGGGGCGCATCCAACGCGCCGAGTTGCGACCGGGCGACCGGTTTCCCACCGAGCGCGCGCTCGTCCACGAGTTCAACGTCGCCCGCATGACGGTGCGGCACGCGCTGGATATCCTCCAGCTGGAGGGGCTTATTGATCGACGCCGCGGCCGCACCGGGGGCACGTTCGTGCGTACAACGGCGCCGGTGGTGGACTTGGGCCGCGTCGAGGACTTGGGGGCGCAGCTGCGCAACGACGAAAACGAGCTCGTCATTGACGAGCTCGAGGAATCTCACGTGCAGGTGCCGCCGACGGTGGCGGAGCAGCTAGCGATTGCGGAGACCTACCGGGTCTGGTCCGTCAAGAGGCTGCACACCGTCGACGGGACCCGGGCGCTGTATTCGCACCACTTCGTGCCGGCGGCGGATTTGCAGGGCCACTGGGAGCAGCGGCGTCCGGCCAAGTACCGGCAGTCTTTGGAGCCGGCGCTGCCGAACGCGATGGAGCAGAAGGCGCTGGGGCTTTCGCGCACCACGCCTATCCTGCGGGTGCAGCGCTGCGCGCTCGACGCCGCCGGCCGCCCTCTGGATTTCACCGAGATGGCGTTGCGCGGCGACGTCGCGAAGCTGCACCTAGATATCTAAGGAGCGGGCGCGGGCCCGCGGGGCTAGAGGAGCACCTGCGCGAGCAGGGAACCGACCACACAGGAGGTCAGCACCGAGATGGTGCCCGGGATGATGAAGGAGTGATTGATGACGAACTTGCCGATGCGGGTCGTGCCCGTGCGGTCGAAACCGATGCAGGCCAGGTCCGACGGGTAGGTCGGCAGGATGAAGTAGCCGTAGGCCGCGCCGTAGAAGCCGACGATGACGGCCGGATCGATACCCAGCTGCAGGCCGATGGGGGCGATGGCCACTAGGGCCGCGCCCTGGGAGTTGACCAGCTTCGAGACGATGATCAGCACGACGGCGTAGGCCCACGGGGCTTGGGCGACGACGTCGCCGAGGCCGGCCTCCAGGGCATCGATGTGCGCCTGGAAGAAGGTGTCCGCCATCCAGGCCACGCCGAAGACGGAGAAGACCGCGGTCATGCCGGCCTTGAAGACCGGGGTGCTGGCGATCTTTTTGTGGTCGACCTTGCAGCTCATCAGGATGACGGCGCCGGCGACCAGCATGACCATCTGGATGACCAGGTTCATCGACACCGGCGAGAGCTCGCCGTCCTCGCCTGGGACGAGCGGGCGCAGGAAGTCGAAGGCGCCGAGGAAGACCACGCAGACGATGGCGACCAGGAAGATGACCACGGAGCGCTTGGCTTCCTTGGGGAATTCCACGCCGATGAGCGAGTGGCTGGGGTTTTTAATGGACTCTGCGAACTCGGGGTCCTGCATGCGCTCCTGGAAGGCTGGGTCCTTGTCCAGGTCCTTGCCGCGGCGCAGGGACCACAGGGCGGCCAGGATGACACCGGACAGGGAGGCCGGGATGGCGACCATGAGGATCTGCGGGATGGAGTAGGCCTGGTCGATGGCGCCGGCGTGCTCGGCCAGGATGGAGGCCAGCGAGACGGTGGCAACCGAGACCGGCGAGGCGGTGATACCCATCTGGGCCGAGGTGGAGGCCACGGCCATGGGGCGCTCGGGGCGGATGCCCTTCTTCAGGGCGATGTCCTCGATGATGGGGAACATCGTGTAGACGACGTGGCCGGTGCCGCAGAGCACGGTCAAAAACCATGTGGTCAGGGGAGCGAGAATGGTGATGCGCTCCGGGTGGGCGCGCAGGATCTTCTCGGCGAATTGCATCATGACTTCGAGGCCGCGCGCCTGTTGGAGGGTCGCGGCGCAGCCGATGACTGCGATGATGGTCAGCATCACCGATACTGGCGGCTCGCCCGGGGCCAGTCCGAAGGCGAAGACCATGAGCAGCAGGCCGATACCGGAAATCAGGCCTAGGCCGAGCCCGCCGTAGCGGGTACCCAGCACCAGGGCAACAAGAATAATGACCACTTGCAGTACGATCGCCAGGACGGAGTCCGGGGCGAGGACAGTGGCTAACATCTAAGTGCCTTTCCACTAGTAACAAACAAGGGGGACAGGAAAAATATTATCGAACCGGGCATAACCGGGCATAACGAAAGCGGCGAGCTAATAATCACAGCTCGCCGCTTAGTAGTTTTGGGTGCAAATCTGCTAAAATTCCAGCGTAACACCCATACTGTTAGCTGGCGTCCACCGCCCGGTTGCGCACCGCGCGGGCGGTGCGGTCACGCTGCTCGGTCACCACGCGGTGCAACCCGGTGGGCAGATCGCGGCGCAGGAATTCCTCGGCGCGATCCACGGTTGCCTGGCTGACGTCCCAGGAGGGGAAGAGGCCGGAGACCGTCGCCAGGGCGATCTCGTGGGACTGGCCGTCCCAGATCTTTTCTGCCACCTCGAAGTAGCCCTCGCTGGGCAGATTGTCTTCCGCGCCGGGGAAGACCAGGCCGGCCAGCTTCGAGCCGGTATCGCGGTTGCCCAGCTGGCCGTCGACGAGCTCGAGCCAGACCGCCTTCTTGTTTTCGGCGGTGTTGATAGCCGCGCGCGCCTTGAGGGAAGCCTGGTAGCCGGTGGCGGAGTTGTCGCGCTCGAGCTCGGCATCGATGAGCTTGTCCGCGTCCTCCACGGCCCCGCCGGCGACCAGGGCGGCCACGGCGCGCCAGCGCATGCCGTTGTCCTCGGAGTCCTCCAGCACCTCGCGAAAGTAGTCGCGGGAGGACTCAGTCAGCGGCAGGGCTCCTAGGGCCTTGGCGAAGACCAGGCGGCGCTGCTCGTCGTCGCTGCGGGCGCCTGCCAACAGGGCATCGGCCAGCAGGGTAGTGTCCTTGGCCCAGGTGGGATCGGCGTAGCGCAGCTGGGCCTGCACGGCCTGGGTGAGGATGCGCTCGAGGACCGACAGTTCGGTCTCTGCGGCCGCGCCGCGGGCGACCAGGGCGATGAAGTCCCGGGCGCGCATGCTGCCCGCGCGGGTCATCTCCCAGGCGGCGGACCAGCACAGGGTGCGCGCCATCGGATCGGCGATCTTGTCGATGTTGTCCACCACGAAATCGCGGGAGGCCGGGTCCAGATCCTGCAGGGCGTAGGTCAGATCGTCGTCGTTGACCAGGACCAGATCCGCGGCCGGGGCGCCGACCAGCTCGGCGACGTCGGTGCGGGCGCCGTCGATGTCCAGCTCGACGCGCTGATAGCGGGTGACCTTCCCGCCGTCCAGGCGGTAGAGCCCCACGGCCACGCGGTGGGTGCGCAGGGTATCCCCGGACTGCTCGACGGCGAAGTCCGTGTAGGCGCCGTTGTCCACGTTAAAGCTGGCCTTGAGCGAGTTCACGCCGGTGGTCTTGAGCCACTGCTTAGCCCAGAAGGACAGGTCGCGGCCGGAGGCCTCGGTCAGGTGGCGCAGCAGGTCGTCGAAGGTGGCATTGCCCCAGGCATGGGCGGCAAAGTGGCGGCGCACCCCGGCGAAGAAGTTCTCCCGGCCGACGTAGGCCTGCAGCTGCTTAAGCACGCTGGCGCCCTTGGCGTAGGTAATCCCGTCGAAGTTCTGCTCGACGGTCTCGATGTCCGAGGCGTCCGTGGAGATGGGGTGAGTGGTGGGCAGCTGGTCCTGCTGGTAAGCCCAGGCCTTCTCCACGTTGGCGAAGGTTACCCAGGCCGTGTCGTACTGGGTCTGCTCCGCCTGGGAGATGGCAGCGGACCAGGTGGCGAAGGACTCGTTGAGCCACAGGTCGTTCCACCACTGCATGGTCACCAGGTCCCCGAACCACATGTGGGCCAGCTCGTGGAGGATGGTGTCCGCGCGGCGCTCGTACATGTAGTGGGTGGCCTGGGAGGCGAAGACGTACTCGTCGCGGATGGTCACGCAGCCGGCGTTTTCCATGGCGCCGGCGTTGAACTCCGGCACGAAGATCTGGTCGTACTTGCCGTAGGGGTAGGCGAAGCCGAAGTTGCGGTGGTAGAAGTCAAAGCCCTGCTTGGTCTCGGTGAACAGGCGCTCGTGGTCTAGGTGCTCGGCCAGGGACTGGCGGCAGTACAGACCCAGCGGGACCTCTAGGTCCTGGGCGGGCTGGCCCTCCGGGTGGGCGGAAAGCTGTCCGCGCCAGGTGTCGGTGAACTCGACGTAAGGGCCGGCGCACACGGCGATCAGGTAGGTCGACAGCGGGTAGTCCAGGTGGCAGCTAAAGGTATTGCCGCGCTGGGTCACCGGCCCGTTGGTGATAACCCGCCAGCCCGCCGGCACGGCGAAGGACAAGTCGTAGGTCGCCTTGAGATCGGGCTGGTCGAAGCAGGCGAAGACCCGCTTGGCGTCGGCGGTCTCGAACTGGGTGTACAGGTAGGGCTGGTCATCGGCCGGGTCGACGAAGCGGTGCAGCCCCTCGCCCGTGCGGGAGTAGGGGATGCGGGCGGTGACCTCGATGGTGTAGTTCGCGACCTGCAGGCCGGACAGCGGGATGCCGAACTCCGGCTCGTAGGCGGCGGTCGGCAGGGGAGCCCCGCTCAGGCGCACGTCCAGGATCTCCTCGGCGCGCAGATCCAGGAAGGTGCTGCCCGGGCGCAGGCACGAAAAGTCCACGCGGGTGGTGGAGATGAAGTGCGTGTCCGACTGCGTTAAGTCCAAGGCGACGTCGTAATGGTTGACCCGCAGCATCTGCGAGCGATGCTGGGCCTCGTCACGAGTCAGGTTTGTCGAGGTCATAGCTGTCTTACCTCCTAGGTGGTGAATTTTAGGCTACGGTCCAGCCTAGCCGTCGCCTAGGCTGGGGTGCGCGGAAATCCTTAAGCAACCAAAGAATTTAGGAGAAAACGTTCATGACTCAGCAGGTGAAGTTCTGGTTCGACGTCTCGTGCCCGTTCGCTTGGGCCACCTCGCGGTGGATCAAGGAGGCCGAGAAGGTCCGCGACATCGAGGTCACCTTCGTGCCGATGTCCCTGTCCGTGCTCAACGAGGGCCGCGATCTGGACCCGGCCTACCTAGAGGCCATGGAGGCAAACTGGGGCCCGGCCCGCGTCTTCGCCCGCGTGGCCACCCAGGAGCCGGCCAAGGTCGACGAGCTCTACACGGCGATGGGCACCCTTGTCCACGTGGACGGCAACGCCGGCAAGAAGGGCTACGGCGCTTACGACGAGGTAATCACCCAGGCCCTCGACCAGGCCGGCCTGGACGCGGCCTACGCCGAGGTAGCAAATACCACCGACGCCGACGAGGAGCTGAAGCGCTTCCACCAGGAGGGCATCGACTCGGTCGGCGAGGACGTCGGCACCCCGGTGGTCAAGCTGGGCGAGACCGCCTTCTTCGGCCCGGTCATCACCCGCATCCCGCGCGGCGAGGAGGCCGGCGAGCTTTTCGATGCCGCCATCAAGCTCGCGGAGTTCCCCTATTTCTTCGAGCTCAAGCGCACCCGCACCGAGATGCCGGCGGCCGAGTAGGCCCGGCGGTAGGATAAGGATTATGCGCGTATACCTAGGAGCAGATCACGCAGGTTTTGAGACCAAAAACCTGATTGCACAGCACTTGTCCGACGCCGGTCACGAGGTCATCGATTGCGGCGCCCACACCCTCGACCCGGAGGATGACTACCCGGCGTTTTGCATCGAGGCGGCCCAGCGCACGGTCAACGACCCGGGTTCTTTGGGGATCGTGCTGGGCGGCTCCGGCAACGGTGAGCAGATCGCGGCCAACAAGGTCGAGGGTGCGCGCTGCGCCCTGGCGTGGTCGGAAGAGACCGCGCGCCTGGCCCGCGAGCACAACAACGCCCAGCTCATCGGCATCGGTGGCCGCATGCACACCCCGGAGCAGGCCCTGGCCATCGCGGACGCCTTCCTGGAACAGGAATGGTCGGGCGCGGAGCGCCACCAGCGCCGGATCGACATCCTGGCCGACTACGAGCGCACCGGGATCGCCCCGGAGGTACCGGAGGCTTAAGCCAGCTAGCCAGCCTGCTAGCTAGGCCCCTCTAGTCAGACGAAAGGCGCCGGGGAGAGCACCACTACAAGTGCTTCTCCCCGGCGCCTTTGTGCGGACGCTTCGGCTTAGAAATCGAAGTCGAAGCCGTCGCCGCCGAGCAGGCCGCCGTCAAAGATGCCGCCGTCGAAGAGGCCGCCGCCGTCGCCCATGTCCCCGGCGTCCCCCATGTCGCCGCCGTCGCCCATATCACCAGCGTCGCCAGCATCCCCCATGTCGCCGCCGTCGCTGAAGTCGCCGGCGGCCGCCTCCTCGCCGGAGTAGCCGACTCCGGCCATGCCGGCGAACATGGCGTTAAACATCATGGAATAGCCCATCATCCACACGCCGGTAGCCATGGCGTCCGCCCACCACGGGCGGGAGTACCAGCCGGCCGGGACCGGGCGGCCGGCCACCGTGCCGCCGGGGTAGTAGTTCGGGGTCTCGTCGGACGCGTACGGGGAGGCGGTGATCTCCTGGCCGCCGGCGTCGACTGTGCGGCGCTCGGTGACCTTGCCGGCCTTGCGCTGGCCCTCCAGCGGGGGCAGCTCCGGGCCCGGATCCATGCCCATGATTTCGCGCGCCGCGTTGACGTAATGCAGGCCCTCGAGCGCGGACTCGCGGGCCAGGTGCGCCTGCTTGGTGGTGTTCGCCCGCGAGATAGCGGAATTCGCCGCGGTGAAACGTTCCGAGGCATCCGCCATTGCCTGTTGGGAGGCTTTGTCGGTGCCGGACAGGCTCATCACCTGACCACCCAGGCGCTCGATCCAGCGCCGCGCCTCAGCCTGCGCGTCTTCCAACTGCTGCTGCCGGCGCTGCGCGGTCTTTTTCTTGTTGTTGTTGCTGGTCCACCAGGCCACGCCGCCGCCGACCACGATAAGAGGGATGAGCAATTCCATGCCTAAAAAGTTCACTTCCCGATAATCGAGTGTTGTCTCCCGCGCCCGGCGGGGCAGGTGGGCCCCGGCGCGGGGTACTTCTCTGGGTACCTATAAGGTTAAACGCCAGCCTATCCCGAAAAGTTCCCTCCCGTTGAGCTTATGGGGCACGTCTGGTGAGGGGGCGCGGCCCCGCCCGGGCGGTTTTGGGCGCGGCCCAAACCATGCGCTATCATTGTTCCCACGCCTTTAAAAGGGGCAGTGGGAATGTCGTATAGTGGCTAATACCTCAGCCTTCCAAGCTGAAGACGCGGGTTCGATTCCCGTCATTCCCTCCAAGCAACGCCGAAGATGCAGCGCACTGGAAAAGTCCAGTAGCCTGGTCTCCGGCGTTTTTTCGCCCGGGCCCGAAAAATTGAGCCCGGGGTGCTGGGAAAGGGGAGTGTGGTGGGAACTATCCTGACCGCGGTCGTGGTGTTTATATCGACTTCGATCGACTACCTTGTCGTGCTGACCATCCTGTTCGCCACCCAGGGCGCGCGCCACGCCCGCGCCATCTACGGCGGCCAATACTTGGGCACCGGGATCCTGGTGGCGGCCAGCCTGGCCGCGGCGTTTTTGCTAAACCTCATCCCGCACGACTGGGTCATCGGCCTGCTGGGGCTTATCCCCATCGCGCTCGGCATCCGGGTGCTGTTGGTGGACGAGGACGTCGACGAGGGCGAGATCGCGGACAAGGTCCGCGGCCGCGGTTCCAAGCTGGCCGCGTTTACCGCGCTGACCCTGGCGCTGGGCGGGGACAACCTGGGCGTCTACGTGCCCTATTTCAGCCGGACCACCGGGCTGCAGATCCTTGTCATCCTCGCCGTCTTCGCGCTGGGGATCTTCCTGCTGTGCCAGCTGTCCCAACGGCTAGCGAAGGTCCCGGCCATCGGGGAGACGGTGGAGAAATACGAGAAAGCCATCGTGCCCGTGGTCTTCATCGGGCTGGGCGTGTACCTGCTGGTAGAAAACGGTACCGTCGGCTTCCTCTGGGGCGCGCTCACGCCTTAAAAAGCGCGGTTTCAGCACAGTTCAGTACAGTGGGGCGCATGAACGTACCAATGATTGAGCTCAACGACGGCAACCGCGTCCCGCAGCTGGGCTACGGCGTCTTCCAGGTGGACCCGGACAAGACCGAAAAGCTGGTCGCCGAAGCCCTGCGCCAGGGAATCCGGCATATCGACACCGCCGCCATCTACGGCAACGAAGAGGGCGTGGGCCGGGCGATTGCCGCCTCCGGCATCCCGCGCCACGAGCTGTTTATCACCACCAAGCTGTGGAACGACAGCCAGCTCAACGCCGCGGAAGCGCTGGATACCTCCCTGGGCAAGCTGGGGCTCGATTACGTCGATCTCTACCTCATCCACTGGCCCGTGCCTGCCGACGGCAACTACGTGGAGGCCTGGAAGCAGCTGATTGAGTTGCGCGAGGCCGGCAAGGCGAAGTCCATCGGCGTGTCCAACTTCCTGCCCGAGCACCTCGACCAGCTGGAGATGAACACGGACGTCACCCCGGCCGTCAACCAGATCGAGCTGCACCCGTACTTCCAGCAGTGGAAGGACATCGACGCCGCCCGGGCCCACGGCATCAAGGTCGAGGCCTGGGGGCCGTTGGGCCAGGGCAAGACCGATATTTTCGAGCAGCCGGAAATCACCGACCCGGCCGAGGCCCACGGCGTCAGCCCGGCGCAGGTGATTATCCGCTGGCACCTGCAGAACGGGACCATCGTATTCCCGAAGACTGCCACCCCGGAGCGCATCCGCGAAAACTTCGACGTCTTCGGCTTCGAGCTGAGCGAGGACGAGATGGCCGGCATCACCTCGCTGGACCGCGGCGAGGAAGGTCGGGGCGGTGCGCACCCGGCGGAGATGGACGCGAAATAGCGGCTAACTGGTCGCGCCGTGCGCCCCGAGCCTGCGGAAACCGGGCCAACCGGGACCCAGAGTTGGGCATAGTGCGGCGGCATCGGTAAGCTTAGGCGAGCAACGCCGGCGCGGGGCCTCCGTGCTGGCCGGGCAAGCTATACGGGGCGTGGCGCAGCTTGGTAGCGCACCTGCTTTGGGAGCAGGGGGTCGCAGGTTCAAATCCTGTCGCCCCGACGTATAGGGGCCTGTCAGCCACCCTCATGCGAGGTGCTGCCGGGCCCCTTGTTTATACTCTGTACCAGAAATCCTTCTACCAATTGAGAGCCAGGAGAGTTACTCGTGAAGACTACCGTCGACAAGCTGAGCGACACCCGCGTTAAGCTCACCGTCAACGTCCCGTTCGCAGAGCTGGATAAAGAGATTGATCAGGCCTACGCCGCAATCGCACAGCAGGTTGCCATCCCGGGCTTCCGCAAGGGCAAGGCGCCGCGCCAGCTTATCGATGCCCGCTTCGGCCGCGGCCCGATCCTCGAGCAGGTCGTCAACGACATGCTGCCGTCCCGCTACGAGCAGGCCGTTACCGAAAACGACCTGAAGGTCATCGGCCAGCCGGACGTGGATATCTCCAAGATCGAAGACAAGGACTTCGTGGAGTTTACCGCCGAGGTCGACGTCCGCCCGGAGATCGAGGTACCGGACTTTGCCGACCTGTCCGTCACCGTCCCGGCCATCACCGTCGAGGACGCCGACGTGGACAAGGAGCTGGAGAACCTGCAGGAGCGCTTCGGTGAGCTCAAGGACACCAAGCGCAAGATGAAGACCGGCGACATCGCCGTCATCGATCTCACCGCTGAGGTCGACGGCAAGAAGATCGACGAGGCTTCCACCGAGGGCCTGAACTACCGCATCGGCGACGACGACCTCATCAAGGGGCTGGACACCGCCCTGCGCGGCCTGAAGACCGACGAGGACGCCGAGTTCACCGCCAAGCTGGAGTCCGGCGAGCACAAGGGCGAAGAGGCCACCATCAAGGTTCACGTCCAGCAGACCAAGGAGCGCAAGCTGCCGGACCTGGACGACGAGTTCGCCCAGCTGGCCAGCGAGTTCGACACCATCGACGAGCTGCGCGATGCCACCAAGACCCAGGTCGAGGAGCAGAAGAAGGCCCAGCAGGCCGGCAATATCCGCGACGAGGTCCTGAAGGCCGCCCTGGACAAGGTCTCCTTCGAGCTGCCGGAGTCCATCGTGGAAGAGCAGACACACGCCCAGCTGCACCAGGTCCTGGGCCAGCTGGCCCAGGACGAGAAGGCGCTGGCGCAGCTGCTCGAGGCGCAGGGCACCACCCGCGAGGAGTTCGACGCCGACGCCCGCAAGTCCGCCGAGGAATCCGTGCGTACCCAGCTGTTCCTGGACACCGTCGCCGAGCAGGAGCAGCCGGAGGTCTCCCAGCAGGAGCTGACCGACCACATCCTGTTCACCGCGCAGTCCTACGGCATGGACCCGAACCAGTTCGTCCAGCAGCTGCAGTCCAACGGCCAGATCGGCAACCTCTTCGCCGACGTCCGCCGCGGCAAGGCCCTGGCCGCCGCTATCTGCCGCGTTGACGTCAAGGACGAGGACGGCAAAAAGATCGACGTCGACCAGTACTTCGGCGAGATCGACGAGGACGAGGACGAGGCAACCGACTCCGAGTAAGGTCGCCTCCCGCCGCGCCTTTATCGGCCGCGGCGGGACCGCCTAGCCCAGCTTCGGCTGGGCTTTTCGTCTGTCTGCGGCGGCTGCACCGCGGCTGCAACGCTGACAGCGAACACGTCCCACGGGAGGCGGGAAAGGCAGTATCGTGGGTCGTATTAAGACAAAGATCCGTCACCAAGGAGATTATGAATTCTATGTCTGACAGTATTCAGATGACCTCGCCGGCACCGGGCATGAACCTAGGCGACAGCGTCTACGAGCGCCTGCTGCGCGAGCGCATCATCTTCCTGGGCACCCAGGTTGATGACGAGATTGCCAATAAGCTCTGCGCCCAGATCCTGCTGTTGTCCGCCGAGGACCCGACGCGTGATATTTCCCTCTACATCAATTCCCCGGGTGGCTCGGTGACCGCCGGCATGGCCATTTACGACACCATGAAGTACTCGCCGTGCGACGTCGCCACCTACGGCATGGGCCTGGCTGCCTCCATGGGCCAGTTCCTGCTCTCCGGCGGCACCAAGGGCAAGCGCTTCGCTCTGCCGCACGCCCGCATCATGATGCACCAGCCCTCCGCCGGCGTGGGCGGCACCGCCGCGGATATCGCCATCCAGGCCGAACAGTTTGCCGCCACCAAGCGCGAGATGGCCGAACTCATCGCTGAGCACACCGGCCAGACCTTCGAGCAGATTACGAAGGACTCGGACCGTGACCGCTGGTTCACCGCCGCGCAGGCGAAGGACTACGGCATCGTCGACCACGTCATCGAGACCGTCAACGGCCCCATCAGCAACTAGAACTAGGTAGCACCTCACCACCTAAAGCTCAGAAGCAAGGAGAATTTTTAATATGACGCAATCGCAGATGCCTTCTTCCCGCTACGTGCTGCCGTCGTTCATCGAGCAGTCCGCGCAGGGGACCAAGGAGACCAACCCGTACTCGAAGCTCTTCGAAGAGCGCATCATCTTCCTGGGCACCCAGGTCGATGACACTTCCGCTAACGATGTCATGGCGCAGCTGCTAGTCCTGGAGGCCCAAGATCCGGACCGCGACATCACCATGTACATCAACTCCCCGGGCGGTTCCTTCACCGCGCTGATGGCTATTTACGACACCATGCGTTACGTGCGCCCCGACGTGCAGACCGTCTGCCTGGGCCAGGCGGCCTCCGCCGCGGCGGTCCTGCTGGCTGCCGGCGCTCCGGGCAAGCGCGCCGCGCTGCCGAACGCCCGCGTGCTCATCCACCAGCCCGCCACCCAGGGTACCCAGGGCCAGGTCTCCGACCTAGAGATCCAGGCCGCCGAGATCGAGCGCATGCGCAAGCTGATGGAGAACACCCTGGCCGAGCACACCGGCCGCACGGCCGAGCAGGTGCGCATCGACACCGACCGCGACAAGATCCTAACCGCCGAAGAGGCCAAGGAATACGGCATCATCGACCAGGTCTTTGAATACCGCAAGCTAAACTCCTAACTCCAGGGGTAATCTTTGTGGGAATTAAGGCCCGCCGCCGGCACAGCGCCCGGCCGCGGGCCTTTCGTATGGGGTGGCACGGGGCCTCCGCCGCGCGCGGGGCGGGGGACTGCACAAGCGAAAACTATCAGTCGCCGGGAACTGCCCTGCTCAGACGGGGTATCGCCGGCCGGCCTGACCTGTCCCACCGGGCGGGAAGGGCGAGGTAGCACACCAGAAAACGGGGGTGGCAGATCCCACATTAATTGCGTTGTGGCGTGGGGGGTGGCTATATATTTCTATGTCACGAATCACAAACGCTCACTCAGTGTCAGACGCGTCGGGCGACGCGCACGGTGCCGGCGGCGCGTCAGCCGTCGGTAAACCACAAGAAACTAAACGCCAGTTCTTCGGCCACCCGTGGGGGCTGGCCAACCTCTTCGGCGTGGAGATGTGGGAGCGTTTCAGCTTCTACGGCATGCAGGCGCTGGTCCTGCTGTACATGTACTACTCCGTGTCCGAGGGCGGCCTGGAGATCCCCAAGGCGGCGGCGACCTCCATCGTCGGCGCCTACGGCGGCCTGGTCTACATGGCCTGCCTGCTGGCCTCCCTGGTGGCCGACCGCGTGCTCGGCGCGGAGCGCACCCTGTACTACTCGGCCATCATGGTCATGCTGGGGCACCTGGCGCTGGCCTTCATCCCCGCGGTCACCGGCCTGGCCATCGGCCTAGTGCTCATCGCCGTGGGTTCTGGCGGCGTGAAGACCACGGCGCAGGTGGTTCTGGGCGCGTTGTACTCGCGCGATGATCCCCGTCGCGATGGCGGGTTCTCCATCTTCTATATGGGCGTTAATATCGGCGCCCTCTTTGGCCCGCTGATTACCACGCTCCTGTGGGGCTGGCAGGGCTTCCACTGGGGCTTCGGCATTGCCGCCGTGGGCATGTTCTTCGGCCTGGTCCAGTACACCCTCATGCGCGGCAGCACCATCAAGGAAGCCGGGCATGAGGTCCCGAACCCGGTCTCGCGCCAGCAGCTGCTGGCGGCCCTGGGCGTCCTCGCCGTGATGATCGTCGTGTGCGTGTGGCTCATCGCCTCCGGCGTGGTCAAGCTGGAGTGGCTGTCCAACATCGTCACCGTCGTGGCTTTCCTCGCCGCGGTGACGCTGTGGCTGCAGATGTACCGCTCCCGCCTGACCACCCCGCAGGAGCGCGGCCGCCTGCTCGGTTTTATCCCGATGTTCGTCTCCGGCGTGCTCTTCTTCGGCATCTTCCAGCAGCAGTTCACCGTGCTGACCATCTACTCTGATATGCGCCTGGACCGCCACATCTTCGGCACCGAGATCCCGCCGTCGATGGTCCAGCTCATTAACCCGATCTTCATCGTCATCTTTTCTAGCGTTTTCGCCTTCATCTGGACCAAGCTGGGCGACCGCCAGTGGTCGACGCCGGCCAAGTTCGGCATTGCCAACGTCATTATCGGCGTCTCGCTGTTCTTCTTCCTGCCGTTCAGTGGCGGCGGACCGAACTCCACCCCGATGTTCGCCATCATCTGGATCCTCTTCCTGTTCACCATGGGCGAGCTGCTGCTGTCGCCGGTGGGCAACTCTCTGGCGACCAAGGTCGCCCCGGAGGCCTTCCCGTCGCGCATGATGGCGGTGTGGATGATGGCCGTGGCCATGGGCACCTCCCTGGCGGGCACGCTGGCCGGCTTCTACAACCCGGATGACGCCGGCGCGGAAAACACATTCTTCATCATTCTGGGCATCGTTTCCATCGCTCTGGGCGTGATCTTGTTGGCGCTCGCCAAGTGGGTAGTTAGCAAGTTCGCTACCTTCCGCTAAGGCGCGCCGGCTGCGTCGGGTGGGCGTGGTACGGTTGCTGGGATAAAGGAAATTGTGCCCTATGTGTTGAGAGGGTTTAATGGCACGTATGCAAGAAAGCGCGGATCTGCTCAAGTGTTCCTTCTGCGGCAAGAGCCAGAAGCAGGTTAAGAAACTCATCGCCGGCGGCGGTGTGTACATCTGCGATGAGTGCATTGAGCTGTGCAACGAAATTATCGAGGAAGAACTGGGCGCGGCCCAGGCCGAGAAGGCCGAAAAGGAAGAAATTCGGCTGCCTCGGCCCTCGGAAATCTCGGCCTTCTTGGATAACTATGTCATCGGCCAGGATCAGGCCAAGCGGGTGCTGTCCGTGGCGGTCTACAACCACTACAAGCGCATCAAGGTGGAGGAAGCTGCCGCCGCCCGCGGCGGCAGGCGCTCCAAGAAGGAACCGGAAGACACGGTCGAAATCGCCAAGTCCAATATCCTGATGCTGGGCCCGACCGGCTCCGGCAAGACCTACCTGGCCCAGACCCTGGCGCGCATGTTGGACGTGCCGTTTGCCATCGCGGACGCGACCTCCCTGACGGAGGCCGGCTACGTGGGTGAAGACGTGGAAAACATCCTGCTGAAGCTGCTCCAGGCCGCGGATTTCGACGTGGAAAAGGCCCAGCGTGGCATCATCTACGTTGACGAGATCGACAAGATTTCCCGCAAGTCGGACAACCCGTCCATCACCCGTGACGTCTCGGGTGAGGGCGTGCAGCAAGCCCTGTTGAAGATCCTGGAGGGCACCGTCGCGGCCATCCCGCCGCAGGGCGGGCGCAAGCACCCCAACCAGGAATTCATCCAGCTGGATACCTCCAATATCCTATTCATCGTGGCTGGCGCCTTCGCCGGGCTGGAGAAGGTCATCTCCGATCGCGTGGGCAAGAAGGGGCTGGGCTTCGGCGCCAAGCTGGAGACCCAGTCGGAGCAGGAGCGCGTCGACCTCTTCGAGGAGGTCCGCCCGGAGGATCTGGTCAAGTTCGGCCTCATCCCGGAGTTCATCGGCCGCCTGCCCGTCGTAGCGACGGTGGACAACCTGGACCAGGAGTCCCTCATCCGGGTGCTCACCGAGCCGCGCAACTCCCTGGTCAAGCAGTACCAGGCCCTGTTCGTCATGGATGGCGCGGAGCTGGAGTTCGACACCGGCGCGCTGGAGGAGATTGCCAACCTCGCGCTGGAGCGCAAGACCGGCGCCCGCGGCCTGCGCGCCATCATGGAGGAGCTGCTGGTGCCCATCATGTACGACATCCCGGACCGCGAGGACATCACTGGGGTGCGCATTACCGCAGAAGTAGTCCGCGGCGAGGGCGGCCCGGAGTTCATCTACGCCGACGCCGAGGAGCAGTCGGCCTAGGCGGATGTCGTAACAGCTAAAGGCATATTTAAAGCCGGCCCGCGTTTTCGAGGAGGAAGCGCGGGCCGGCTTTTTCGCCTCTGGGCGCCGGGGAAGGGGAGGGTCTCCGGCGGGCGGGGCTAGCCGTAGATGTCGCTGTTGTTGTCCGCGGTATCGACGGCCTCGCGGGCGGTGAGGTAGGACGCCTCGCCGCTGTCCGGGATGTTGGCGGTCAGGAACGCGAGCACTGCGTCCACCACCATGCGGTGCAGCCCCGCGGTGTTGGCCTCGGACTGCATGTCTATCCCCAACAGGTTGTCGAACATGTTGTGGTTGGTCACCCGGTACATGGTCAGCGAGGTGATCAGGGTGAAGATGTCGTCGGCCGAGATCCCCGGCCGGAAGGCCCCGGAGTCCTGCCCGTGGAGGAGCAGCTTGTCCAGGTGCAGGGCCACCCCGCTGACGTCGTTGACCGGCTGCCGGCCGACCACGCCGAAGACCTGCTGGGTGGTCTCCATCGCCAGCATGCGCACGGCCTCCGGGTGGGCGATGTGGCAGGCAAAGAGGGCATCGACAAGTTTGCGCACGCCCTCGACCGGGACCTCGGAGTCGACCTCGAGGTCCTCGAGCGGGGGATTGAGGCGTTCTACCGCGGCCTCGAGGGCGCGCTGGTACAGCCCGCGCTTGTCGCCGAAGTGGTAGTGCAGCATGCGCTTGGACAGGCCCGAGAGGTTGGCGATGGTCTCCATTTTGGTTTCGGTGAAACCGAACTGGGAAAACTGCTCGAGCGCGACTTCGACGGCGCGCTGGGCAGACTCGGCTCCCGTGACGGCGGTGGGAGAATCGGAGTTACCCATAGCAACATGCCCCTCTTTTTTAAGAATCGCTTAGACGGATTGGTTCATCCCCTATCGTGCCGCAAATTCGCGACCCCGTCCGGTAATTGCCCCCGGGGGCGGTAAAATGCCAGTACAGCCGAGTTAGAGATGTACTTCTGCTACCTCAATTCGAGGGCAATTGGGCAGAACCTATCGCTCTACCGTTTTTGCGTCTAGACTAGGAATTTCACCAAAAACTCGAGGTGTTCTTCTGGGAAGGATGATGCACACAATGTCTAAGCCAACAGCACAGGGTGCACCGAAGCACAACGTTTCAGAACCCATCAACGTCACGGTCACCGGCGCCGCCGGGGCCATCGCCTACTCGCTGCTGTGGAGGATCGCCGCCGGCGAGGTCTTCGGCGCCGACCAGCCGGTCCGCCTGCGCCTGCTGGAGCTCGAGTCCGCCGTGCGCGCCGCCGAGGGCGTGGCCATGGAGCTGCAGGACTCCGCCTTCCCGCTGCTGGCCGGCGTGGACATCACCGCCGACGAGGACACCGCCTTCGCCGACGCGAAGGCTGCCTTCCTGGTCGGCGCGCAGCCGCGCACCAAGGGCATGCAGCGCGCCGACCTGATTTCTGCCAACGCGGAGATCTTCTCCCGGCAGGGGGAGTCCCTGAACCGCGTGGCCGCCCGCGACGTGCGCGTGCTGGTGGTGGGCAACCCCGCCAACACCAACGCGCTCATCGCCGCCCACCACGCGCCCGACCTGGATGATTCCCAGTTCACTGCGCTCATGCGACTCGACCACAACCGCGCGGTCGGCTTGCTAGCCCAGCAGATAGGCGTGCGCCCGGATGAGATTGAGAAGCTGGCCGTCTGGGGCAACCACTCGGACACCCAGTTCCCGGACATCACCTTCGCCTCGGCGGGCTCCCGCCCGCTGGCGGAGGCGGTCGACCAAGGCTGGTACGAAGACACGTTCATCCCGACCGTGGCCGGGCGCGGCTCCGAAATCATCGAGGTCCGCGGGTCCTCGTCGGCGGCCTCGGCGGCATCGGCTGCCGTGGACCACATGCACGACTGGATTTTCGGCACCCCGCAGGGCGACTGGCGCACCGCGGCTATTGTCTCCGACGGCTCCTACGGCATCGACGCCGGCCTGGTGGCGGGATTCCCGACGGTCAGCCGGGACGGCCGCTGGAAAATCCTGCAGGGCCTGGAGTTAAACGACGCCCAGCGGGCCCGCATCGACGCCTCGGTGGCGCAGCTGCGCGAGGAAAAAGAAGCCGTCGCCCACCTGCTGTGCTAGCCCCGGGAGAAAAACCCGCGGTCTTGCCTGGGTGGGGCCTAAAGGGGTTTGACCGACAGGGTAGAATTGGTCGGCGTGACTGAGCGTAAAAATGAGGAACTAGTAGGTACCAACCGCGCGGACGCGCTGCCCAAGTCCTGGGAGCCGCAAGAACAGGAGACCGCCCTGTACGAGGGCTGGGTCGACGCGGGGTATTTCACCCCGGACGCCCACTCCGACAAGCCCGCCTATTCCATCGTGCTGCCGCCGCCGAACGTGACCGGCCAGCTGCACATGGGCCACGCGCTGGACCACACGCTCATCGACTCCATCATCCGCCGCAAGCGCATGCAGGGCTATGCCACGCTGTGGCTGCCGGGCGCGGACCACGCCGGTATCGCCACGCAGACCAAGGTCGAGGCCGCCCTCAAGGAATCCGAGGGCAAGACCCGCTGGGATTACGACCGCGACGAGTTCATCGGCAAAGTCTGGGAGTGGAAGGAAAAATACGGCGGCACCATCCAGTCCCAGATGCGCGCCATTGGCGACTCCGTGGACTGGTCCCGTGAGCGCTTTACCTTGGACGACGGCCTGTCCAAGGCCGTGCAGACCATCTTCAAGATGCTCTACGACGCCGGCCTGATCTACCAGGACTACCGCCTGGTCAACTGGTCGCCGGTGCTGGAGACCGCCGTGTCCGACATGGAGGTCGTCTACGACGACGTCGAGGGCGAGCTGGTCTCCATCCGCTACGGCTCGCTGGATGACAACGAGCCGCACCTGGTCGTGGCCACAACCCGTGTCGAGACCATGCTGGGCGACGTCGCCATCGCCGTCCACCCGGACGACGAGCGCTACGCCGACCTGGTGGGCAAGGAGTTCCCGCACCCGTTCCGCGAGGATCTGAGCCTGAAGATTATCGCCGACGACTACGTCGACATGGAATTCGGCACCGGCGCCGTCAAGATCACCCCGGCGCACGACCCGAACGACTACGCCATGGGCCAGCGCCACGGCCTGGACATGCCCATCATCATGGACACCACCGGCCACATCGCTGATACTGGCACCCAGTTCGACGGCATGACCCGCGAGGACGCCCGCGTCGCCATCCGCGAGGCGCTGGCCGAGCAGGGGCGAATTGTTAAGGAAATCCGCCCCTACGTCCACTCGGTCGGCCACTCGGAGCGCTCCGGCGAGGCCATCGAACCGCGCCTGTCCAAGCAGTGGTTCGTCAACGTCAAGGAGATGGCCAAGTACTCCAGCGAAGCGGTCCGTAAGGGCGATACCACCATCCACCCGGCCTCGCTCGAGCCGCGCTACTTCGACTGGGTCGATGACATGCACGACTGGTGCATCTCGCGCCAGCTGTGGTGGGGCCACCGGATCCCGATCTGGTACGGGCCGGAGAATGCCGACGGCAACCGCGACGTGGTCTGCGTGGGCCCGGACGAGCAGGCCCCGGCCGGCTACGAGCAGGACCCGGACGTCCTGGACACCTGGTTTAGCTCCGCGCTGTGGCCGTTTTCCACGCTGGGCTGGCCCGAAAAGACCCCGGACCTGGAGAAGTTCTACCCGACCAACGTGCTGGTCACCGCCTACGACATCCTGTTCTTCTGGGTCGCCCGCATGATGATGTTCGGCACCTTCGCCGCCACAAAGACCCCGGAGCTTCTGGGTAAGGGCATCGACGGGCGCCCGCAGGTGCCGTTTGCGGATCTCTACCTGCACGGCCTAGTGCGCGACGAGCAGGGCCGCAAGATGTCCAAGTCCCTGGGCAACGGCATTGACCCGATGGACTGGGTCCGCGACTACGGCGCGGACGCGCTGCGCTTCGCCCTGGGCCGCGGCGCCAACCCGGGCGTCGACCTGCCGCTGGGCCCAGACGCGGCCGCCTCGGCGCGTAACTTCGCCACCAAGCTCTTCAACGCCAACAAGTTTGCCCTGCTCAACGGCGCCGGCGTGGCGGAGCTGCCGGAGCGCGACGCGCTGACCGATGCCGACCGCTGGATCCTGGACCGCGCCGAGCAGGTCCGCGCCCGCGTCGACGCCTACCTGGACGATTTCCAGTTCGCCAAGGCTAACGAGCTGCTCTACCACTTTGCCTGGGACGAGCTGTGCGACTGGTACGTCGAGATCGCCAAGACCCAGATAGCGCGCGAGCCGGCCGACGAGGCCGAAAAGCAGCGCGCCCGCACCACCCAGATCGTGCTCGGCCGCGTCCTCGACGTCGTGCTGCGCCTGCTGCACCCGACCATGCCGTTTGTCACCGAGGTCCTCTGGAAGGCCCTGACCGGCGGCGAGTCCCTGGTCGTGGCCGACTGGCCGACCGCCGAGGACACCAACGGCGGCGCCGAGACCGACGAGGTCGCCGCCCGCCGCATCCAGGACGCCGAGAAGCTCATCACCGAGCTGCGCCGCTTCCGCTCCGACCAGGGGGTTAAGCCCTCCCAGAAGGTGCCGGGCCGTCTGGACTTCACCGCCGCGGACCTGTCCGGCCAGGAGGCCCTGGTACGCAACCTGGCCAAGACCACCGAGCCGGGCGAGGACTTTACCGAGTCCGCCTCCATCGAGGTCCGCCTGTCGCAGGCCACCGTCGAAGTCACCCTGGACACCTCTGGGGCCGTTGACGTCGCGGCCGAGCGCAAGCGCCTGGAAAAGGACCTGGCCAAGGCCAACAAGGAGCTGGAACAGACCACCAAGAAACTCGGCAACGACAACTTTCTGTCCAAGGCCCCGGAAGAGGTCGTGGAAAAGATCCGCACCCGCCAGACCGTGGCGCAGGAGGAAGTCGACCGCATCAGCGCGCGTTTGGAGGCGCTCAAGTAGTGACTGACCGTACCGGAAACGGCGGCAACGGCCGCGAGCAGGACCGCGATAAAGGCAGCGATAAGGGCCAAGAGACCGAATACGAGATCGTCGACGCCCTCAAGGAGGGCACCGAGGGCTCGCCGGTCGAAATCACTGAGTCGGGGCTCACGCTCAACCTGGGCGGGGCGGAGGACTATTCCGCGCCCGCGCCGGAGACCGTCAGCGCCGAGGAGCTGCGCGAGCTTGCCGAGGTCGAAGAGGAACTCAACACCCGGTGGCCGGAGACGAAGATCGAGCCCTCGCTGGAGCGCATCGAGAAGCTCATGGACCTGCTCGGCCACCCGGAGCGGGCCTTCCAGACCATCCACGTGGCCGGCACCAACGGCAAGTCCTCAACGTCGCGCATGATCGACTCGCTGCTGCGGGCCTTCCACCGCCGGGTCGGCCTGTTCACCAGCCCGCACCTGCAGCGGGTGACCGAGCGCATCGGCATCGACGGCAAGCCCATCCACCCGCGCGACTACGTGCGCATCTGGCGCGAAATCCGGCCCTACGTGGAGATGGTGGACGCCGAGTCTTTGGCGGCCGGCGGCCCGGCCATGTCCAAGTTCGAGGCCCTGGTGGCCATCGCTTATGCCGCCTTTGCCGATGCCCCGGTCGACGTCGCCGTCGTCGAGGTCGGCATGGGCGGGCGCTGGGACGCGACCAACGTGGTCAACTCCGAGGTCGCGGTCGTCTGCCCGGTGGGTATGGACCACACCGATTACCTGGGCGATACCCTCGCCGAAATCGCGGGGGAGAAGGCGGGCATCATCAAAGCCCGCCCGGACGCCGACGACCCCATCTCCCCGGCCGAGAACATCGCCATCCTGGCGGAGCAGGAGCCGGAGGCCATGGAGGTCCTGCTGCGGCAGGCCGTGGCCGTGGACGCGGGCGTGGCGCGCGCCGGCAGCGAGTTCGCCGCGCTGGAATCCACCATCGCTGTGGGCGGCCAGCAGCTGCGCATCCAGGGGCTGGGCGGCCTGTACGAGGACGTCTTCTTGCCCCTAGCCGGGGAGCACCAGGCCCGCAACGCCGCGGTCGCCTTGGCCGCCGTGGAGGCTTTCTTCGGGGCCTCGGCCGGGCACCCGCTGGACGCGGCGAGGGTGCGCAACGGCTTCGCCCAGGCCATTTCCCCGGGCCGTCTGGAGCGCATGCGGCAGTCTCCGACCACGTTCATCGACGCCGCGCACAACCCGCACGGCGCCCGCGCCCTAGCTCAGGCCCTGGGCCGGGACTTCGACTTCGCCCGCCTGGTCGGTGTGGTCGCCATCCTGGGCGATAAGGACGCTACCGGGATCCTTACCGCGCTGGAGGACGTGCTGACCGAGATCGTCATCAGCCAGAACAGCTCGCCGCGAGCGCTGGACGCCTACGAGCTGGCCGAGCTAGCCCGCGACATCTTCGGCGAGGAACGCGTCTACGTTGAGCCCGACCTGCAGTCGGCCTACGCCCAGGCTGTCGAGCTGGCGGAGGATGCGGAAATCCAGTCCGGTTCCGGTATTGTCATCACCGGATCGGTGGTCACCGCCGGTGAGGCACGCGCGATGTTTGGAAAGGAGCCGGCATGACGGACAAACCGAAGGACGTCGGGCCCCTGGGCATGGGGCACAAGCCCGTCAAGGACCCGATCAAGGGCTTTAACGGGATGGTCATCTCCAGCACCCTGATCCTGGAGGCTCTCACCCTGGTGCTGGCGCTGCCGATGCTGCGCATGCTCTACAGCGGCGAGCTGTGGACCGGGGTCAACATCGCCATCGTCGTGGCACTGATGGTCTTCCACCTAGTCATGCTGGCCTTCGCCAGCCGCCGGTGGTCGCTGAATGTCATCCTGGCCGTGCAGGTGCTGGGTATTGTCGCTGGCCTGTTCATCCACTGGTCGATCGTGGCCATCATGGTGGTCTTCGGACTGGTCTGGCTGCTGGCGGCCTATCTGCGCTCCAACCTCATCGCGCGCATGGAGCGCGGCCTGCTGACCACCCAACACCTGGATGAGAAGGGCTAGGGAGGCCGCCGTGCGCTACGTGTATTCGCTGCTGGCCGCGCTGGCCTGCGTGGTGGTCATCCTCGCGCGCGCTTTCCACTGGCCAGGCGTGGTCATCGTGGTGGGGCTTATCGTGGCGGCAGCCTTCTTGGCGCTGGCCTTGTTCCATGGGGGCCAGGATCGTCCGGGCAAGCATCGCCCACTGCGCCAGGCGGATTTCTCCTCGGAGCGCGAGGAAGAAATCCGCGAGCTCGTTTCCGCCGGCAAGTACGGCACCGCGGTCAAGCAGGTCCGGCTGTGGTACCGCCACGTCGGCCACGACGAGGCCGAAGCCATGGTCAGCCAGCTGACCACCGGCTGCTAGCTCCACCGCCTACCGCGGTCGCGGCCCCCACTTTGCCGGCTCCAGTGCGAAGGATCGCTCGGTATTCGGTACGATGGCCGGTATGACTGAACGTACTCTAATTCTCATCAAGCCGGACGGCGTCAAGAATGGCCACGTAGGCGAAATCATCTCCCGTATTGAGCGCAAGGGCCTCAAGCTGGTGGAGATGGATCTGCGCACCGCAGACCGCGAAACCGCAGAAAAGCACTACGCTGAGCACAAGGACAAGCCGTTCTTCGGCGAGCTCGTGGACTTCATCACCTCCGCTCCGCTGGTCGCAGGCATCGTCGAGGGCGAAAGCGCCATCGCTGCCTGGCGTCAGCTGGCCGGCGGCACCCACCCGGTTGAGAAGGCCACCCCGGGCACCATCCGCGGTGATTTCGCCCTGACCGTCGGTGAGAACGTCGTTCACGGCTCCGACTCCCCGGAGTCTGCTGAGCGCGAGATCTCCATCTGGTTCCCGAACCTCTAAGACGCACCCTCTTTACTACCCCCGCCCGCGGCGCCTGGGTATTCCGGCCCCGCGCGGGGGTTTCGTGCATTCACAGCACCACTAGGCGACCGCGGCTCCGAGCCTGTTTCTAGCGCCGCTGTGACTCGGCCAGCGCGTGCACGCCTAGGGGAGTAATGCTCATATCCCAGCGGGCGGATTCTCCCTGCCAGATGGGCACGCGGAGCTTAACCAGCTTGGCGCTGTCTAGATCCTGCAGGCGCTCGCGCAGCGCCTTTTCGTCCGCGGCCAGCGCGGGGTCCAGAATCCTTTGGAGGCCCTTCGAGCTCACCTCGTTGCCGTCGACGGCGCCGATGGCGATAAGCGCGGCGAGGATATCGGTATTCTCCTCGGCCAGGCGTTGCGTGGTGGCGGTCAGCTCGGTCAGCTCGAAGTCCATCCGCTGGATGCGCCGGCGGCCAATGCTGTAGGAGCGCCGGAAGTGCACGGTGCCGGAAAGAAACAGTCCCACGCTGTAAAACGCCGCCGTGGACAGCGTGGCCACCGCCGGCGGGACCGAAAAATCCCAGCCGAGCGCCTGTGCCGGCAGGGCCAGCAGGGGCGCGACGATGGGAATGAGCGGGGCGAAGTAGGCGGCGGCGGGGTAGTCGCCGTCCCGGAATTCCGTTTGCGAGACGGCCACGGCCTTCTGGTAGTGGCGGGCGATCTTGACCCCGCTGGCCACCGCCGCCACCAGGCACAGCGCGCTAAGGACGTAGAAGGCCGTATGGTCTAGGAAGAAAAAGCCCACGCCGAAGCTCGCCGTGGTGGTGAAGGCAAGCAGCTCGCGCGGGTTGAACTCGTTGCGCCGCCGGTAGTGCCGGATTGCTGCTGCCGGTGAGGTGGGCACGAGTTCGCCGTCGGACATGGTCTTAAGCTAACATAGCGCGAATTTCCGCGCGCTCGGGCAGGTGTGGGAAGAAGCGGGTGCCCAAGTGTGCCACAATAGGAGCTAGAGCCTGTGTGCCGGGCTTGCAGTTGTGCATAACTAAATACTCAATCTTTAACACTTAAACTTTCGGCGCTTTCAGGGTAGAAAGCCCTGCGGTGTGCTTGCCTGCAGCTTGGATGACTTGCGCGGCCCCGCGGCGAGCTTGCCCTCGCGCCACTAGACGTCAGGAGTAGCCCGTGGCTGCAAAGACTAAAAACGAACAAAATACGGATTTATCAGCGGCCGCCGCGTTGGCCGAGCGGATCGATAGGAGCCAGCTGAAGGACAAGACGCGGCTCTACGCCCTCGCCAAGATGCTGGGGATTTCCTCCAAGGCCCTGGTGGAACAGTTCGCCCAGCAGGGCATCAAGAAGGCCCCGCAGTCCGGCCTGAGTAAGGCGGAGGCCGAACAGATGCTCGACCGCATCCAAGCCGCCGGCTCCCAGGCCCCGGCTGGCGATGCCCCCTCCGAGGCCGCAACCGATCCGGAGTCCGAGGCCCAGGAGGCACCCCAGGCCAAGAAGAAGACCACCAAGTCCACTAAGTCCACCAAGAACAAGCGGAAGGCCGCGCCCAAGGGCAAGCGGGCCGTCACTAAGCTCGCGAAGGCTAAGGCCGAGAAGGTCAAGCCCGAGGAAGCCAAGTCCGAAAAGGATGCCCCGGCTGAGGAGCAGGCCGAGGATAGCGCCGCGGACAAGAGCGCGGACAAGCCCAAAAAGACCCGCAAGCGCGCGACCCGCAAGTCCACCAAGAAGCGGGCCGTGCGCGCCGCCGCCCCGGCCAAGCCGCAGCAGCAGGACGAGGAGCCGCGCGAGCAGGCCCCGGATGCCGAGGCCCCGGCAGGTGACGAGCCCAAGCACGAGGACTCGGCCGACGCCGTGGCCACGGCCGCCGAGGAAAAGCTGCGCGACCGCGTGCGCAAGAACGTGGAAAACGAGTTCAACCAGATCGCGGACAAGGTCGAATCTGAGCTGCAGAACCTCGCCACGACCGAGGCGCCCGACGACGCCGACGCAGCAGCCGGCCACGGTGGCCAGGACGGCATCGGCAGCACGCAGGCTGACCAGGCTGACACTGCACAGGCCGAGGACGAGCACGCGGACCTCGAGCGCGACGAGGACCTAGAGGAGCTGGTCGCGGCCCTGACGCCGCCGTACCAGGCAGCGGCCAAGGATAATGCTGCGGACTACGCGCCGGTCTTCATCGCCCCGCAGGCGAATGCTACCAAGCCGGCCCGCCAGGCCGAACCGGATGATCAGGCCGAACCGGATGATGTAGACGGCGATGACGACGAGCCGGAGCGGATCGAGGCTCCGCGCGGCATCAAGGGCTCGACCCGTATCGAGGCGCAGAAGCGCCGCCGGGCGGAGATGCGCGAGAAGGGCCGCGAGCGCAAGCACATCGTCTCCCAGGCGGAGTTCCTGGCGCGCCGGGAATCCGTTGAGCGCACGATGGTGGTGCGCGAGCGCCAGCGCGTCGACCACGCCGGTTCCGTCACCCAAGTGGGCGTCTTGGAAGACGACCTGCTGGTCGAGCACTTCGTGACCTCGGACTCGCAGGCCTCGCTCATCGGCAATATCTACCTGGGTCGCGTCCAGAACGTGCTGCCGTCGATGGAAGCCGCCTTCGTCGACTTCGGCGAGGGCCGCAACGGCGTGCTCTACGCCGGCGAGCTGAACTGGCGCGCCATGGGGCTCAAAGGCCGCTCCCGCAAGATCGAGCAGGCCTTAAAGTCCGGCGACCAGATCCTGGTCCAGGTATCCAAGGACCCGATAGGGCACAAGGGCGCGCGCCTGACTACGCAGATCTCCCTTGCTGGCCGCTTCCTGGTCTACGTGCCGAACGGCCGCAGCGCCGGTATCTCCCGCAAGCTGCCCGCCCCGGAGCGCAAGCGCCTCAAGGAGATCCTGCAGCGCGTCGTGCCGGGCGAGGGCGGCACCATCATCCGCACCGCCGCGGAGAACGTCTCCGAGGCGGCCATCGCCACGGACGTTGGCCGCCTGCATGGGGTCTGGGAGGACATCCAGGAGCGCGCGGAGAAGGAAAAGAAGTCCAAGGGCGCGAAGCCGGTGACCCTCTACGAGGAGCCCGACATGTTGGTCAAGGTCGTCCGTGACCTGTTCAACGGCGACTTCAAGCACCTGGTCGTGGACGGCAAGAAGGCCTTCAACACGGTCAACGCCTATATCCAGTCGGTCGCCCCGGACCTGGCGGACCGGGTGGAGCGCTTCGACCGGAAAAAACACGGCGGCCAGGACGCCTTCGAGGTCTACCGGATCGACGAGCAGCTGCAGAAGGCCCTGGCCCGCAAGGTGTGGCTGCCTTCGGGCGGCACGCTGGTCATCGACCGCACGGAGGCCATGACCGTCATCGACGTCAACACCGGCAAGTTCACCGGCTCCGGCGGTGACCTAGAGGAGACCGTGACCCGCAACAATCTCGAGGCCGCAGAAGAGATCGTGCGGCAGATGCGCCTGCGCGATCTGGGCGGCATGATCGTCGTCGACTTCATCGACATGGTGCTGCCCGAAAACCAGGAACTGGTCCTGCGCCGGCTCAAGGAGGCCTTGGGCCGCGACCGCACCCGCCACCAGGTCTCCGAGGTCACCTCGTTGGGCCTGGTGCAGATGACCCGCAAGCGCCTGGGAGCAGGTCTCCTGGAGACTTTCTCCACCGAGTGCGAGCACTGCCAGGGCCGCGGCATCATCATCCACGACGACCCGGTCGAGCACACCGACGATCACTCCGGCCACGGGCACCACGACCGCCGCAACAACAAGCACGCGGATACGGGCCACGGCCGCAACCAGCGCTCCGACGAGGAGCAGGGCTCCAAGTCGGAGTCCCGCGGTGGTACCAAGCAGCTCGACGAGCTGGTAGCCAGCGTGGTCAAGGACGAGATCGCCACCAACGACGGCGAAAACCGCGACGAGCGCCACGACAGCGATTCCGAGGACCGCAAGGGCTCTTCCTCGCGTCGCCGCCGTCGCCGCGGCAGCCGGGGCGGTCGCTCGAACCGCTCCCGTGCCGAGCACTCGCGCGACGACCAGTCCCGTGACGATCAGTCCCAGGACTCGGTCAGCGATATTGAGAAGATCGCCTTCGCCGCAGCCGATAATGCCGCCGATAGCGACGATGTCGCCGAGTTCAAGGACTACGTGCCGGACGAGGACGCGCAGCAGGAGCAGGGAAGTGGCGCCATCTCCTACGACGAAGCAGTCGAGGAATTCGAGGCTTCCCCGCGCCGCAAGCGTAAGACCCGCGGGAACTCGCGTTCCGACCACCGCCCGCGCCGGGAGGATTTCCCGAGCCAGGGCAGTGGTTCCGCGCAGCCTGGGGCCGGCCCGCAGGCCCAGGCGGAGGACGCTGCTGACGATGCCGGCGATTCCTCTGCGGACCAGCCGGCGCGCGCCAAGCGAGGTCGCCGTCGGGCTACTCGCCGCAGCGGCGGACAGCGCGGTGGGCGCGGCAACCGTCGCGGTGGGCAGTCCGCCTCGGCGCAGGAGCAGGCCCCGGCCCAGGCCTCGCGGGCTGATGCCCCGGCGCAGACCGAGGACAACACCAAGACCGTGGTCCGCGGACGCCGCCGGCGGGCAGTGCGACGCTCGACGAAGGCCGCCCAGCCGGAGCAGGCGGAGTCCGGTCGCGCCCGTGCGAACCAGCCGCGACGTGGCACCGATGAACACAAGGCCGACGGTGGTGCAGAAACCCGGAAGCAGCCCAGCCGGGGCCGCCGCCGGGCGACGCGCCGAAGCAGGAAATAGGCAGAAATTGGTGTGACCGGCGGGTGCAGGAAAGACGCGGTTTGTCTTTTCTGGTTCCGTCGGGGTAGGATTTCCAAGTCGCCGTTTAAGTCCAGTTGAGCCGCGCCAGAAGTCTCATGACTTACGTGTCGCGCCGGCACTGGGCTCAAGCGCAAAATGTAATTGTCCATTCAGGGGTGGGCCTCGCCTGCCCCTGAGCCGAGTTTAGATAAGGGGTAACCCTCTATGTACGCGATCGTCAAGACCGGCGGAAAGCAGTACAAGGTTGCCGAAGGTGACCTCGTCAAGGTCGAGAAGATCGAGGGTGAGCCAGGCTCTGCCGTGGCTCTCACCCCGGTTCTGCTCGTCGATGGCGCAAACGTTAAGTCGAAGGCCGATGACCTGGCTAAAGTCAAGGTCGATGCTGAGATCGTTGATCAGGCCAAGGGTCCGAAGGTCAACATCATGAAGTACAAGAACAAGACTGGTTACAAGAAGCGCATGGGCCACCGCCAGCCGCTTACTGTTCTGAAGATTACCGGTATCAAGTAAGCTGCGAGGCTTGCACTAAAGACCCCTTGAAGGAGGGAAACCACAATGGCACACAAGAAGGGTGCATCCAGCACTTCTAACGGTCGTGACTCCAACCCGAAGTACCTCGGCGTTAAGCGCTTCGGCGGTCAGCAGGTCAAGGCCGGCGAGATCATCGTTCGCCAGCGCGGCACCAAGTTCCACCCGGGTGAGAACGTTGGCCGTGGCGGCGACGACACCCTGTTCGCTCTCGAGGCCGGCTCCGTCGAGTTCGGTGTCAAGCGCGGGCGTCGCATCGTCAGCATTGCTCCGGCCGAGGTAGCTGCCTCGACTGTAGAAGCTTCCGCCTAGTACCTACTAGGTTTCACACCCGTCATTCCACGCGGCTAGCGTGGGTGGCGGGTTTTTCTATACCCAGAGTGTGTACCAGCTTCAGTCAGGCGAAGGGGCTGTGTTGAGGCAAGGAGGCATGAATATAAAACGTGCTGTGTGGGGCTGGCTGTATCGAAAAGCTGAAGGAATGCTCGGAGTTTCTATAGCGTAGCGTGAAGATTGCGACATTTGTGTGACCATGTCGCATGAGTCGAGTGGCTCCGCAACCGCTATTGTGTATATTTGAGGTGCGGTGGATTATATTGACTGATAATTCTATCTGTGCAGCGTATGGAAATTTGTGGAATCGAGATTACTCGACCGATTAAGTGAAATTAAGGGGACTTCTGGGGCCGTAGGACTTGTGTTTAATTGGTATGTGGCTTAAAATCACCTGTGTTGTGCATACTCCCCAGGCCTGCCGCTAACCACTCGTGGCGAAGGGTCTAAGGGGACATATTTTTTAGCTGAGAGGCCTGTAAAACATGACCGCTTCCAAGAAGATTGCCGCCGCACTGGCTGCGACTACCCTGACCCTGACCACTGGTTTTATTGGTGCAGGCGCGAACTTCGCCCTGGCTCAGGAGACTGGCGCTGAAGCCACTCTGGCCCCGAACGACGCTGCAAACGCCGCCGCCCGCGTCATTGACGCTAACCAGGACGTGGCGCTGAACATTGAGAAGTTCCTGGGCGATCCGGGCGACACCTCCACCCCGCTCCCGGGGGCAAAGTTCCGCGTTGAGCGCGTTAACGGCATCGATCTGACGGACCCGGCCGGCTGGGCACAGGTTGGCAACCTCAACCCTGACGATGAGAGCCTGGACGTGACCGCGGTTACCGGCGGCGAAGACGGCGTCTTCACCACCAACGATCAGGGTGTTATTAACCTGACCACGGCCGCCAACGGCCTGTCCGTGGGCGTTTACCGGGTCACCGAGGTCCAGTTCGAGAACTACACCGTGGCGGCCCCGTTCTTCGTCACCCTTCCTTATGACAACAACGGCAACTGGGAATACTCTCGCACCGTTCAGCCGAAGAACCAGGACGTGACCCCGAACAAGCAGGTCAAGGATGACGGCGTCACCGTCGGCAAGGCCCTGGAATACACCATCAACGCTCCGGTTCCGGCAGGGAATCTAAACCGCTTCAACATCGTGGATAACCTGGTTGAGAGCCTGGCCGCACCGACGGTCGGTGACGTGACGGTCAGTACCAACGGCGATGTCGATCTGGCCGACGGCACCGACTACGAAATCTTGGTGAACGGACAGGAAGTCCGCGTCAACTTCACCGCCGAGGGCCGCGCAAAGCTGCAGGAGGCCCGCCAGTCCAACTCGGGTTTGCAGGTCAGTGTCAACTTCCCAGCGGTTGTTAACTCCATTCCAGAAAACGGGGTCATCAACAACTCCGCGACCGTGGAGCTTCCGAACGGCCAGGACAGCACCACCGACGGTGATACCCCGGCCAACACCGTCTTCGGCAACCTGACCATCACGAAGACCTCGCCGGCTTCGGAAGGTTCGCTGAACGGCGCAACCTTCGAGCTCTACCAGTGCTCTGTGCAGGATGACGGAAGCTACCAGCTGCTCGGAGACGCCGTCGAGGTCTCTTCCGCGGAAACCGGTGGTAATGCCGTTGCCGAGCTGACTACCGCCGGCGGTGGGGCCGATGACGCCTCTGACGCAACGGCGAACGGCTACGCGATCCCGCTGCAGTCCACCTCCACCGGTGCGACCGGCACTGTGAGCAACACCTACTGCGTGCTGGAGACCCAGGCCCCAGAGGGCTTCGTCCGTAACCCGCAGCCGCAGCCGGTCAACGTGGATATCGAAAACCGTGCGCTGTCCGTCTCCGTGGAGAACCAGCGTGACTCCATCATCGGCCAGCTGCCGGCAACTGGTGCCTGGGGTATCTTGATCGCCTTCCTGGTTGGCGTGGCCTTCCTGGCCCGCGGCCTGTACACCAGCTACAAGGATTCCCGTGCAACGGCATAAGGCGAAGGGATCAATCTGACAGGCGAGGTCTTATCTGTCAAGGGTGCCTTCGCGAATGTGAGGAGTCGAAATGCGAGCAGGCGATGACCGTGTGCAGCCTGTGATGGCTGCGCGGGCGCCTCGTCGTGGGTGGTGGAAACGCTACCGCTCCGTCGTCTACCTCGTCATCGCCGCCCTCATCTTTCTCACTCCGGTCGTACTGACGCACTACAAAAACGTCGAGCAAAACCGGATTGCGGAAGAATATTCGCGCAACGTGGCGCAGCTCGACCCTGCTGAGCGGGATGCTGCGCTGGCTGCAGCTCGGGACTATAACTCCCGGCTGCCGGAGTTCGGAGCCCCGGACCCGTGGACTACGGGACCGGACAAGAACTCGGAGAGGTACCGCGAGTACCTTGGGCACCTCGACGCCTTCGGCAACATGGCGCGCCTGCGGGCGCCGTCGGTCGGGATCGATTTGCCCGTCTACCACGGCACTGACTCGAGCGTCCTATCTCACGGCGTCGGGCACCTGTACGGCACGGCGCTACCCGTCGGTGGCGCCGGTACGCACTCGGTTCTGACAGGACACACCGGCTTGGCGACGCTGACCATGTTCGACAACCTCACCCACATTCGCGAAGGCGAAGTCTTCACCGTTGAGGTGATGGGGGAGACATTGGCGTACAAGGTGACCTCAATTGAGACCGTCCTACCGGAAGACATCGAAACTATCCGGCCAGTCGTCGACAAGGACCTTTTGACCCTGGTGACCTGTACTCCCTACGGGATCAATTCGCACCGCCTCCTCGTCCATGGGGAACGCACCGAACTGTCCGGCAACATCGAGCAGGAATATCATAGCCCCTGGCAGCCGTGGATGATTGCGGCAGTCATCATCGGGTTGTTCGTGCTTCTTTATTTGTTGTGGTGGATTCGTTCACAACGTCGCAAGCGCCACGCCGCCGAGGACGTTGACGCTACGAGCGGACAGTAAGACAGTAAAAACAGACAATAGCTAGGAGTAGGGATGTCGATTGCATCGGTGCGAGGGCATATGGCCCTCCCTGGTTGTGTTCTGTTGGTATTTCTGTGTGCGGTGTTCGGTCTCGTAGGGACCCAGACTGATGCGCGGGCACAGGAGCTCCCGAGCCTGGTAGTGGCTAAGACTGATGGGGTGGGAAAGGAGGGGGAACCTCCCGTTCCTGGCGCAACCTTTCAATTGACAAGCCTGCCTGATATCACCGCAAACGATGAAGACGAGTTGAGTACCTTGGCGCGAAGCAATCCTCGGTTGTTGACTGAGCCACCCGGTACGTCGCGCGGTGCTGTCTACACAGCGACGACTGGTAACGATGGCCTCGCCGTATTCTTGGGCATCCAACCGGGTGTTTATCAACTGGTTGAACTACCGTCCTTTGTTGGGGAAGACCGGCCTTCTACCACGAGCCCCGCGCTGGTCCTTGTCAGGTCCGGTGAACGGAAGCTGGTCCGCGGCAAGACCCAACCCCTCTTTGTTAACAAGGAATCTCAGGTGGCGGCTGCCCGTCCCGGTCAAAGAGTGACATACCGAGTGGAATCGAACGTCCCGGACGTGGACGCCCACGGAAAGCTGTACCGCTATGAGTTCTCTGACCAGCTGGACGACGCTTTCGCTTCGGGTGAGGTGGATGCAGTCACTGTCCGTTCGTTGGGTAAGGCAATGAGATTAGAGCCCGGAAGGCACTACGTGGATTCCAGCTCCGGGCGGGTCTTAAGCTTTGAACTCACCGATGCTGGTTTAGACACAGTAGCGCAGGCGCGTGCAGGGCACCCCGAGACGCGTATGGAAGTGCAGCTCCACGGCATCCTGCGCTCCGATCTTGACGACGGCGCACGAGTCCTGAACCGCGCGGTGGTGGCGTTCGACGGAAAGACCGCACATGATCGCGTCCTGTCTCCATTGGTGACAGTAGTCATTGATTCCGCATCCACTACTGAGCCGGTGCCACCGCGTGAGGAGGACGACTTCAACACCACGTCCACCGCAGGGCAAAAGCCAGGTGAGGAACCGAGCCCGAGCGATCGTGACCAGGCCGACAACAACGTGGATGGCGCGGAACCTGGTCAACAGAGGAGCACGCCCCGCGGTATCTTAGCCTCGACCGGTGCTAGCATCCTTGGGCTAGTTCTAGCGGGGTTATGCCTTACCTTAGCCGGGATAATTCTCCTGCGTCGCCGGAGAGCTGATGAGGATTCTCGGAAAGATTTTCTCCAATCTAGTAGCAACAGTAGTGAGCAATAATGAAGAAATCGCCTAGTTACTTGCAACGTATTTCCGCGGCAGTCATGTCTGTCGTGGTCTTGGCAGCGCTCATGGCCGTTCCTGGAACGCCATGGGAAGAACAGACGGTACCTTCTGCCCAAGCGCAAACTGACCGAAACTGGACAACAGATGGCACCCAATTTGGTCAGTGCGGCCTTAGGCAGCCGGGCTTAGCTGCGGCTAAACCCTACGCGGGACAATTGTGCTGGATTGATCTGCAGGGTTTTGAAAATCTCACCAGCACTCCAAAGGCTTTTACCCGCGACCTCGGCCGCTATACGTTGACGTTTAATGCGTCCCTCGTCAACGGGCGTGAAGGGCAGGCTGCCATTTTCCGCGACGGGCTAGCCGAGAGCGTCTTCGGCAACTATGCCTTCACTCCTTATGCGAATGATTCGACCAAACCAATTTTGCGGCACACAATGGGCGGTGGTGCGCCAAGAAACCAGTTTAGGTACCGTCTCACCGACATTACAGTGCGAGACAAAGCTACAGGTGCGGTTGTTCCTAATTACCGCATTGTGTATGCGGAGGGTGAGTCGACAACACCCCAGATTTACGCTGAGTCCCTGTGGGTGGATGCGCCCCTAAAGGGTAAAACCGTGGAACCCTACACTCGGCTTACGCCGAGTAACTCCTCGTCAGATGGGATAAACTTCATCCCAGCCTGTGCTAAGGACACGGAGCGGAGTAACATTTTCGGGCCGGGAGCCACGGAATACTACTGGGCGCAAGGCGATCGGAAAGAAAAAGATTTTGCTTGCATTGAAAATGGAGGCATCACGACGCCTGGCCGTGGCGGAGGCTATCTGGCAGGTAGCGACAGCCCAGGAACGCTGGAGATCTCCAGTTTTTCTGAGCGCCGCTACCAAGGCTTTGCCCTTGCCCTGAGCTTTGCACAGATGGGGGGTGGTGTCTCCTCTAACACCACCGATGAAAAACAGATCACCGGTGAGTCTACGAAATTCGACTTTTCGATGGCCACCCGTTACAACGGGCAAGACACTACAGTACCGTGGCAGGGCGCTGGTGTGCGCACGCAGGTTATCCGGAATATGGCCCCGGCTGATCCCCAACCAACGGATCGCAATGGTTCGCGGGCGGCTGACCGGATGGTCTTTAAATCGACCGCCAGCGGCGCGGGTGCCCAACGTGCGCTAGCTCGCTACATACCAACGTGGACGTGTCAGACCACTAGCAATCGGTTCACCATTACCGAAGGAAAGGTACCTAGCGGTTTTACTTTGAACAATGACTCGGCGGGCGGATACAGCGAGCTGCTGATGGACAACCCGTATTCTGAGCCAGTCAGCTGTGCGGTGGACTGGCAGCCCCGCTTCGCAACGACTCCGCTGACCATCGACAAGAAAGTGGAGGGGACCGCAGCGGAGTTCTCCGAGCAGTTGAATGCGCGTTTTACCTTATCCCACAACTGCACCGCACCGGCTGGCTACGCTGACGCATACCCGAGTGTTCAATTAGCTGGAAAGAACACTGTTGCGAACGGTCAGTCCTACACCGTGGAAGGACTGCCGCAGGGAGCCACCTGCACGGTAAAGGAAGAATTCCCCGACGGTACCAGTCCAACTGCCCCCGGCACGGAACTCACCTTGTCATGGAACAATGGTAAATCCACTGGTGGCGCTCTGCCAGAAACAGTCGTGACGTTGGGTGCAGGCGGTAATTCTGTGACTGCCACCAACAATTTCACGTACCGCGAGGGAACGCTGAAAATCAATAAACACATAGCGGGCGAGCCCGTGGATTTATTTGGAGGAAACCGTAACTACCGGTTCCAGCTACGTTGCGAGGGCACGCCCTATTCACAAATCGTTGACCTTCCTGCCACCGGAACCGGAGACGGACTCGATGGAAGCGCCACGTTCGCAGGGGTGCCTGTCGAGCGCGAGTGCTTGCTGACTCCCTTGAGCGGACTGAGCTCTGAAGAAAGCAAACAAATCAAGTTCGACGGGCGCACGGTTGACGTGGATGGCACCGAGGTCGAAGCCCGTGGCGACGGAAGCTATCCGATTAAGCTGCCGGATTATTCTGACGGAGAAACACCCACGACGGCTACTGCGCAGATCGAAGCCCGGTATTCCTTCCAGACCCGCGATGTCGCCGTTATTAAGCAGGTCACGGGACCAGCAGCTGGTTTGGTAACCAACGAGAGCTTCCCGGTGGAATACCGGTGCACGTGGCGCGATGATCCGACCGCGACCAACACGGGCTCGTTGAACATCCGCACTAGTGATCAAGAAACTGCCAAGATTTCTGGGGTGCGAGTAGGATCGGAGTGCCGAGTCTGGGAGGCAAATACCCCAAGCGACGCTAAAGTCGACCTGGATAAGACTGTGGTTCGGTCTGGAGATCCCAACGACGAGGTGACCGAGTTATCTAACGAAGCCGCTAAAACAACACCGGTACTGACAGTCTCCTCGTCGAAGGACGATCGGCAAAACCGTGTGGTTGTGGTGAACCATTACGTCAACAAATTGGGGCAGGTAAACCTCACGAAACTGGTGGAGGACAACGGAATTCGCTCTGGGCTACCGGATACCTATGAGCTGGCTTTTAAGTGCGGTTCGCGCTCAGTGGAGATGCCGGATGGCACTATTCGTGACGTGCAGCTCACTGGCTCCGCAAACCTAGGAGCAGGGCAATCCTCCCTGCTTAAGGCCAGCACCGGCGATGATACCTTGGATTCCTTGGTCAATGATCAGGATGGTTACCTCGGTGTGCCCTATGGGAACACCTGTACCTTTAGCGAACACCAGCCGGAGTTGTCCGCCTCGGGAGTTTTGTGGAGCACGGATGCTGCCACCATCTCCCACGACATCGACGCAGATCAAGAGGACATTGAAGTTACTAACACCTTCGACGCTGCCGGAGAGGGCGTTACCGTGTCGCAGACCACGGTAGGGATCGCGGAGCTTTCTCAACCGGTTGATTATGAGCTTCAGTGCACAAATGATGGCCTAGAGTTGCCGCTATCCGCTGAGGAATCCCGGTTCACGCTCAGCGAGGAGAGCCCTACTCACATAATCCCAGCGTCGTCGGTACCTGAGGGAAGTACATGCGTGCTGCGAGAGACCAGCCGAGACGACTTGACCCGGCAGAATCAGGATTCTGAAGACTATAGGATCGATCGTGACAGCCGAGTGCGGTCTATTGATCCTGGCACCGGGCTAGCAACGCTGGATTCATTCGACGACGGAGCCCAGATCGATGACTCTTCTTTCACAGTGGGGGCTAACTCCGTGGTGACCGTCGAGCATGGCTACAGTTTTGTGAATACGGAGATGAACGTTACCAAGACAGTGGCCTTTGACCCTGCCACCGCGCACCTCATCTCGGAGGCACGCAAGGACGTCAAGCGCAACCGTCAATTCGACGTGCAGGTGCTGTGTACCTTGCCGACTGGTACGGCGGGGCAGACCTTCTCAGGCAAGGTAAGTTCCGTAGGTGAGCCATGGGTCTTTGGTGGGGTTCCCCTCGGGTCGAAATGTACGGCGACAGAGGGGGAGACAACGACAGCCGAAGGCATCGACGTGGACCAAGAAGCATCTGCCGGTGGAATCACGAAAGAACGGGCTGTCGCTTTCACGGTGAACGAGGAGAGGACACCTGTCGAATTCACCAATACCTATACCCGTCGGGTAGCAGACGTCCAGTTGAACAAGATCGCCAACGCACCTTTCGATATCATCGGCGCGGCAGGTGGCCGAGACGCTTTCCATACTCACGAATTCGTCATGGAATGCCGTGATCCGGAAACGGGTGATGACGCGGACGGCGAATTGCTGGACACGTTTATCTCGGAGATCCAAGGCCCAGGAACGACGACGTTCCGTGGCGTGCCAGTGGGGGCGGACTGCCAGATCACCGGCGACCGGTTCGGGAAGCTGTATTTGACGGGGACCGATGAGACCGACGCCCCGTTGGAGACCCATCTGCAGCCCCACAAGGTGGATTGGTTGGTGGATCGCAACGACGGCAGCACCTTCACGGATACCGATTTGGAGGACGGCGAGACTACCTCGCAATACTTCGACGTGGAGGATAATTCTGGTGAGACCCCGGGAACCATCATCAACCTGACCAACTACTATTCCTTCGTTGATTCGCCGCTTAAGATGACCAAGAAAATTACGGCAACGAAGGCAGGCTTCGACCTGTTGGAGCAGAACCAGCCCACTTTTGGTTTCCAGTACCAGTGCAAGGGTGTGGGCTACGCGTACTCCAGCATTGGGCAGGGTGATGATCGCCTGAAGGATACGCTTTCGCTGGCCGACTTCTCTGACAGTCAGGACAACGGCGACGGCACGCACACCCGCACCTATGAGTCGGAAGTGACGAACGTGCCGGCGGGTGCGTGGTGTACCTTCCGCGAGGCACGCGTTGAGGGCACTCCGGCGGAGCTCGAGCACACCGCGGAGCCCGAGGTCGTCCGACAGCGTGTTGAAGGCAACGCCGATAACCCGGTTGAGTTCTCCTTCGTGAATAAATACGAGCGGCGTATGGTTCCGGTAGACGTCGTGGCCATTCACACGGGCTACCTCGAGGGGCTGGGGGATAAAGAATATACTTACCAGCTAACCTGTGATGATCCGGCGCAAACCACCCGGACAGTAGATTTCAGTAAGCAGGAAACGAACGCGGTGGACTCGGTTTCGGCAAGCGCGGTCCCGAACTCAGGGCGCAAACGCATCGATCTGCCGGCGGGTAGCACGTGTGAGATTAGTGCTGCCAATTCGGCAGCCTTGCAGGCGCGGCCTGAGCTGGAGGTCACGCAGGGGCAGCGTACTCCGTTCATGCAGTTTGGCCGTTGGATCGGTGCGCGCGCCGATGAGAGTAACCCCTCCAGCAGGCTCAGCGGTTTGTCCCCTGATGAGGTCACTGCGGAGATGAAGAACTATGCGTATGAGTTCTCGGTGGCCGAAGATGCCAGATCGGCCAGCGGCGAAGCTGTCATGACGGTGGCTGGTGAAGCAATGCACCCGCGCGCCCGCGTTGACGTCGAGTTTACGAAGGAAGCTAACGGCGCGGCCGGAGAGGACGCAGTGTTTAGTTTCCGAGATACCTGTAATTCCCAAGAGTTCAGTCTGCGGGCAGGAGAGTCGTACACGATCCAGGATCTGGAAATCGACCGCACCTGCGCAATTTCGGAGACTGACAACGGAGTGGATGGCGTGAACTCGGTTATTCGCCTCGGGGACACGGGAGATCGGATTGCCAACGCGGTCACCGTCAGCACTGACAACGAACTCCCTGACGGGCAAGGAATGAGCTATGTCCGGGAGTGGGAGTTCGATATTTTGCCGGTTGCCCAGGCTAGTGACTTACGCAGCGCGGGTCAGTCGTGGAGCCTGACCGGTATTAATGATGTCCCAGGTGTGGCGGTGACTAAGCGTATCGATGGAACTCCACTCAGCACGGTGACGGGCGCGGTAGCTGATTTGGCGCTCTTGCGGCATGAAGCTGATGTAATGCGCTTTAATTACGACATCGCTAACACAGGTGTTTTGCCGCTGGATTCGTTCAGTATCAAGGAGCCTGGTTTGGCAGGTAAGACCGTGAGGGCTGACGATGGGACACAGTTCACCCTCGATGAGGACGGCACTGTCCCGCCCGAATTGTGTGCGGTTGACGTACTTCAGGCTGAGGAAGAAACGACCTGCGCCTTTGATGTAGTCATTGATAGCCCGCGGGATGAGAACTATTCTTACCCGAAGGATCCTGATGGAACGGTACTGGTCACCGCGAAGGCGGGTGGTTCTCAGGTGTCGGATTCTGACTCTTACGGAGCGTTGCGCTTGAAGGAGTCCGTGGCGTGGCTCCTTCCCGAGACAGGTCGTCAGACCTTGGTCTTGTTCCTTCTGCTGGGCTTGCTCATCTTGGCAACCGGTTTGATTCGCTATCTGCGCAACCGGGAAGATGACGATATTGAGGTTGATGCTAACCGAGGAGTGGAGGAGACATCGCGGACCTAACGAATCCTGACACGGGTGCCGGCGCCACCGCGGCAAGCCCGGACCGGTCCGCGCGGCACGGCCGTTGTGGTCGCAGTGGTTACGGCGGCCGCGCCGGCCGGCCTAGCCGCGTCCGCCGTTGGCGCTCCCTGGCCTGGATCCTCGTTGGTATCCTCATCTTGTCCTATCCGGTGGTAGCGACCCTTTATAACGACTACCGGATCCAGAAGCAGGCCCAGGACTACAGCGGCTCAGTGGAAAAGATCGATCCGCCGAACAAGGCGCAGCAGTACCTGGCGGAAGCGCGTGACTACAATGCCCGGCTGGCGCAGCAGGGCCACCACGCGCTGCCGTCGGGGGACGAATCCCCCGGTTGGCAGGAGTACCTGTCGACGCTGAATGCCCCGGAGACCAACGGTATGATGGGGCGCATCACCATCGCGGCCATCGACGTGGACCTGCCGGTCTACCACGGCACCCAGTCGGACGTGCTTTACGAGGGTGCGGGCCACATGTTCGGCAGCGACCTGCCCGTGGGCGGGGCCGGCACCAACGCGGTCATCACCGCCCACACCGGCATGGTGGACGCCTCCATGTTCGACCGACTGCCCACGCTCAAGGACGGCGAGATCGCCACCGTCGAGGTGATGGGGGAGAAGCTTCATTACCGGGTGACCGGCCGCAAGGTGGTCAAGCCGGACTACTGGCAGGCGGTGACCTACGAGGAGGGCAAGGACAAGCTCACCCTGGTCACCTGCACCCCGTACGGGATTAACTCGGACCGCCTGCTGGTCGAGGCCGAGCGCGTGGATCTCGGAACCGACGGGGACTATTCGTGGAAGCCGTCGTTTAGCTGGTGGATGCTCGCCGCTCTGGCCATCATCGCGATCGTCTTAATCATCGTGGCCGTCAAGGAGTGGCGCCGCCGGCGTCGCCGTCGGCAGCAGGCCGACCAAACGGAGACGAGGACCGGCGATGGTGCCTACGGCGTAGCAGGTGAGCATTCCGGGCCCTAGGCACCGGGCTGGTAGACTCCCTGTTTAAGTGAAAATCTGTTCTTAACGTGGGGAATTGTAGGTGAGGCACCATGGCCCGATTTGTTGACCGCGTCGTTTTGCACTTGCAGGCAGGCGACGGCGGGCACGGCTGCGTGTCCGTCCACCGCGAAAAATTCAAGCCCCTCGGCGGCCCGGACGGCGGCAACGGCGGACACGGCGGGGACATCGTCCTGGAGGTTTCCAACCAGATCCACACGCTGATGGACTTCCACTATCGCCCGCACATCAAGGCCGAGCGCGGCGGCAACGGAGCGGGCGACAACCGCAACGGTGCCCGCGGCAAGGACCTGGTGCTGGAGGTGCCCGCCGGCACGGTCGTCCAGGACACCAAGGGCCGCGTGCTGGCCGACCTGACGGTCCCGGGTACGCGTTTCATCGCGGCCGAAGGCGGCTACGGCGGCCTGGGCAACGCAGCGCTGGCTACGGCCCAGCGCAAGGCCCCGGGCTTTGCCCTGCAGGGCGAGCCGGGGCAGGCGCACGACCTGGTTCTGGAGCTTAAGTCGATGGCCGATGTCGGGCTGGTCGGCTTCCCCTCGGCCGGGAAGTCCTCGCTGATTTCGGTGCTTTCGGCGGCCAAGCCGAAGATCGGTGACTACCCGTTTACTACCCTGCAGCCCAACCTCGGCGTGGTGGACATGGGGGATTCCTCCTTCACCATCGCGGACGTGCCGGGGCTCATCCCGGGGGCGTCTCAGGGCAAGGGCTTGGGCCTGGACTTTTTGCGTCACATCGAGCGCACCGCAGTGCTGGTCCACATCGTGGATACCGCCAGTATCGAGCCGGGCCGCGATCCGGTCTCTGACATCGAGGCGCTGGAAAACGAGCTGTCCCAATACAAATCCGTGCTGGACGAGGACACCGGCCTGGGCGATTTGCGCGACCGCCCTCGGCTTATCGTCCTCAACAAGGCCGACGTCCCGGAGGCAGCCGAGCTGGCGGAATTCGTCAAGGAGGATCTGGAAAAGCAGTTCGGCTGGCCGGTCTTTATTATCTCCGCGGTGGCCCGCAAGGGCCTGGAGCCGCTGAAATACGCCCTGATGGAAGCGGTGGATAAGGCCCGCCGCGAGCGGCCGAAGCAGAAGGCGGATCCGAATCACACGGTCATCCGCCCGAAGGCGGTCGGCCCCCGCACCGGCGGTTCCTTCGCCCAGTTCACGGTCGAAAAAGACCCGGAGGTCGAGGGTGGCTTCATCGTCGAGGGCGACAAGATCGAGCGCTGGATCACCCAGACCGACTTCGAGAACGAGGAGGCCGTGGGCTACCTGGCCGACCGCCTGGCCAAGGCCGGCGTGGAAGACCAGCTGCGCAAGGCCGGCGCCGTGGAGGGCGCGCCGGTGACCATCGGCGGCATCACCTTCGAATGGGAGCCGATGACCGCCGGGGATCCGACCCTGGCTGGCCGCGGCCACGACGCCCGCCTGCAGGGCACCTCGCGCGTTTCTGCCGCCGAGCGCAAGCGCGCCTCCCAGGCCCGCCGCGGGCTCATCGACGAATACGACTACGGCCAGGACGAAGAAGTCACCCGCGAGGGCGCCAACCGCGACCGCTGGCAGGGCTAGACAACCCCCTTGCCGGCGCCGGCCGCGCGGGGAGAGGTGGGCCAAAAGTAGGTAAGGCCTGCACACCGGCGCGGTAGGTTTGTATGATCGGTGGGCATGACTGCGCAATCGGACAATCACAGTACTTCTTCCGACCAGCCTTCCCGGCCCCTGCCGCTGGAGCCGTATGCGGATCAAGCTCCGGAGACCCCCTTCCCGGACCCGGCCCCGCAAGCCGACGAGTCCCTGGCGATGGGGCACGAGTCCCAGCTGCGCGAGGAGATCACCAAAGCCAAGCGCGTGGTGGTGAAAATCGGTTCCTCCTCGCTGACGGGCGATGATTTCTCCGTCGCCCCGGAAAAGATCGACCGGATCGTGGACGCCATCCAGGCCCGCATGGAGTTCTCCGACGTCATCGTGGTCTCCTCCGGCGCCGTAGCCGCGGGTATGAAGCCGCTGGGGCTGACCCAGCGGCCCACGGACCTGGCCACCAAGCAGGCCGCCGCCGCGGTAGGCCAGGTGCACCTGGCCTACGAGTGGTCGCGGTCTTTTGCCCGCTACGGCCGCACCGTCGGCCAGGTCCTACTGACGGCTTCCGATGCCGGCAAGCGCGACCGCGCCCGTAACGCCCAGCGCACCATCGAGCGCCTGCGCCACCTGCGTGCCGTACCGATCGTCAACGAAAACGACACCGTGGCCACCTCCGAGATGCGGTTCGGCGACAACGACCGGCTCTCCGCCCTGGTTGCGCACCTGACCTCGGCGGACGCGCTCTTCTTGCTCTCTGACGTGGACGGGCTCTACGACCGCAACCCGGCGGAGCCGGGCGCCCAGTTCGTCGACGAAGTCCGCACCGGCAAGGATCTAAAGGGCGTGGCCGCCGGCGACGGCGGCAAAGTGGGCACCGGCGGCATGGCCTCCAAGGTTTCGGCCGCGCGCCTGGCCGCCCGCGGCGGGGTACCGGTGCTGCTGACCTCGGCGGATAACATCGGCCCGGCCCTGGAGGATTCTCGCGTCGGTACGGTCTTCCACACCCGCGAGGAGCGCCGCCTGTCCGCCTGGAAGTTCTGGGCGCTGTACTCGGCGGACTCCGGCGGAACCCTGCGCCTGGACGCCGGCGCGGAGGAGGCCGTCACCCGCGGCGGCAACTCCCTGCTCGCGGTCGGCATCACCGACGTGGATGGCGAGTTCCGCGCCGGGGAGATCGTCGACATCGTCGGCCCGGAGTCCAAGGTCATCGGCCGCGGCGAGGTCAACTTCGACTCCAGCACCCTGCGCGAGATCATGGGCCGCCACACCGACGAGCTCCCGGTGGAGATGCACCGCGCCGTCGTCCACGCGGACTATCTGTCCAACTACGCCTCCCGCCTTTAAAACGGAGGGTAAAAAGAACGCGCAAGGCGGCGCGGCCGGCGGCTCGGTCGCGTAGCGTGGGGCCCATGAAGTATTTTATGGGCCCCTACGTTTGGGAAGAGACGGTCGCCGATATCGACGCCGCTGGCCACGAGCGCGTCGACCGGCTGGAGGACGCGGAAGCGTATATCAACACCACGCCGAACCCTGCCAAGATTCCGGATATGCCGGGCAACATCGGCTTCATCCAGCACTGCTTCACAGGGGTGGAGGGCCTCATCGAGGCCGGGCTGATTAGCGAAGGCGGGCTGCGCTGGGCGAATTCGGCCGGCGCCTTCGCCACTCCGGTCGCCGAGTCCGCGCTGGGCCTTTTGCTCTCCCAGGCCCACCAGCACAAGGCCTTTGCGCTGGCCGCGGACTGGAGTGTGGCCGGCCAGCTCGACAAGCAGCAGGCGTGGCTCTACAGCCCGGCCGGCCGCGAGCCAAAGACGGTGGTGGTGCTGGGCGCGGGCGGCATCGGCAAGCGCCTGATTGAGCTGCTCGCCCCGTTCGGCCTGCATGTTATCGCCGTGAATAATTCCGGCCGCGAGGTCGCCGGTGCTAACGAGACCTTTGCGCTTAAAGAGGCCGGTGAGGTCTGGGGCCGCGCCGACTTCGTGGTGAACATCCTGCCGCTAACGCAGGAGACGAACGGGCTTATCGATGCCTCTTTCTTCGCCCGCCTGAAGCCTAGCGCCATCTTTGTCAACGTCGGCCGCGGGGCCACGGTGGTGACCGACGACCTGGTGCAGGCGCTGCAAGACGGTACCATCGCCGGCGCCGGCCTGGAGGTCGTGGACCCAGAGCCGCTGCCGGACGGGCACCCGCTCTACGCGCTGCCGAATTGCACGATGACCCCGCACATCGCGGCCTCCCAGCGGGTGGCGCGCTTCCACATGGGCCCGGTCTTTGACGCCAACGCCCGGGCCTTCGCCGCCGGTGAGCGCATGCCCACCGAAGTCAACCCGGAAGCAGGTTATTAAGCCATGAAATACGTGATGTACCCGCAGCGCTGGGAAGCCGCCCAAGCCGCCTTCGACGAGGCCGGTTTCACCCAGCTGGGCATGGAGCAGCTGGGGCAGGCCGACTTCCTGTTCTTCACCGGCGGCGCCGACGATCTGCCGGAGAGCCTGCCGGAGTCCCTCGGCTTCGTGCAGCTGCCTTTTGCCGGCGTGGACGCGCTGCTGCCGCAGATGCGCGAGCTGACCCGCACCTGCGGCACGCGCTGGTCGAACGCGGCCGGGCTCTACGATGAGACCGTGGCCGAATCCGCCATCGCCCTGCTGCTCGCGCAGCTGCACGCCCACCGCCGCGTGGGTTCGACCTGGGACAACCGCGACGAGGTGGAGGCGCACACCTCCTTCCTCTTTGAGGACAAGACGGTCGCCATCGTCGGCGCCGGCGGCATCGGCGCGCGGCTGATCGAGATGCTGCGCGGGTTTGGCCCGGAGATCATCGCGGTCAACCGCAGCGGCAAGCACGTGCCGGGCGCGGACCGCACCATCCCGACCGGGCAAATGGATAAGGTCTGGCCGGCGGCGGACTACTTCGTGCTGCTGCTGCCGCTGACGGACGAGACCCACCACGTGGTGGACAGCCGCGCCCTGGAGCAGATGCCGGAGCACGCCGTGGTCATCAACGTTGGCCGCGGTCCCCTCGTGGACACGGATGCGTTGGTTAAGGCCCTGCGTGAGGGCAGCATCGCCGGCGCCGGCCTAGACGTGACCGACCCGGAACCGCTGCCGGACGGGCACCCGCTGTGGGAGATGCCGCAGGTGGTCATCACCCCACACGTGGCCAACCCGCCCTATTCGGTCAAAAAACGCAGCGGCGCCCACACCGTTACCGTGGCCCGGGCCTTCGCCCAGGACGGCAGCCTGCCCACCGAGGTCGACGTCGACGCCGGCTATTAACGCTGCGGATAACCGCCCGCAGGCGAGCGCGCACGTGTGACCCAGTGCATCAATCCGGGGGATGAGCGGCGGGGGTTTACGTACACTGGGACGCATGACTCAATCTACGGATGAACTGAGCCCAGAACGCCAAGCCGAGCGAGACGAGGTGCTGACCAAGGCCCGCGCGGCCAAGGACATCGCCGCGCAGATCGCGCAGCTGACCACCCCGCAGAAGAACGAGATCCTGCGGCAGGCGGCGAAGGACTTAAGCGCGGCCACCGAGGAGATCCTCGCGGCCAACCAGAAGGACATCGACGCCGGCCGTAGGGCGGGCATGTCGGATTCGCTCATCGACCGCCTGAGCCTGGACGCTGACCGCGTCGCCGGCATCGCGGACGGCCTCAACCAGGTGGCCGGTCTGCAGGATCCGGTGGGGGAGATCGTGCAGGGCCGCACCATGGACAACGGCATTCAGATGCGCCAGGTCCGCGTGCCGCTAGGGGTTATGGGCATGGTCTACGAAGCCCGCCCGAACGTCACCGTGGATGCCTTCGGCCTGGCCTTAAAGTCCGGCAACGTGCCGCTGCTGCGCGGCTCGAAGTCGGCCCGCAACTCCAACGAGAAGCTGGTGGAGATCCTGCAGTCCACCCTGGAGGCGGCCGGCCTGCCGCGCGCCGGGGTCCAGCTGTTGCCGTGTGAGACCCGCGGCTCGGTCCAGGACCTGATTACCGCCCGTGGCCTGGTCGATCTGGTCATCCCGCGTGGGGGTGCCGGACTGATTAACGCCGTGGTCACGGGCGCTACCGTGCCGACCATCGAGACCGGCACCGGCAACTGCCACTTCTACGTCGACGCCTCCGCGGACCTGGACAAGGCCGTCGCCATGGTCATCAACGGCAAGACCCGGCGGACCTCGGTGTGCAACTCCACTGAATGCGTGCTGGTGGATGCCGCCCTGCCCGCCGCGGATCAGCTCCGCGTCATCCAGGCCCTCCAGGACGCCGGGGTGACCATCCACGGCGACACCGAGGAGCTGGCCGCACTCGGCGTCGAGGGCGCGGTGCAGGCCAGCGAGGAGGACTGGGCGGACGAATCCCTGTCGATGGACATCTGCGCCAGGGTCGTCGACGGTATCGACGGGGCCATCGAGCACATCCGCCGCTATTCCACCGGCCACACCGAGGCCATCGCCGCTCAGGACGCAGACGTCCTGCTGCGCTTTGCCAACGAGGTCGACGCTGCCGCGGTCATGCTCAATGCCTCGACCGCCTTTACCGACGGCGAGGTTTACGGCATGGGGGCGGAGATCGGAATCTCCACGCAGAAGCTGCACGCGCGCGGCCCCATGGCCCTGCCGGAGTTGACCTCTACCAAGTGGGTGCTGCAGGGCAACGGCCACACCCGCCCCTAGCCGGGACGTATACTAGCCATCCATGAGCAACCGAATAGGGATTATGGGAGGGACCTTCGATCCCATCCACCACGGCCACTTGGTGGCCGCGAGCGAGGTAGCGCACCGCTTCCAGCTGGACCAGGTGGTCTTCGTGCCCACCGGGCATCCCTGGCAGAAGGAGGACCGGCAGGTAACCCCTGCCGAGCACCGCTACCTGATGACGGTGGTGGCTACCGCCTCCAACCCGCGGTTTACCGTCTCCCGCGTGGACATCGACCGCGAGGGGCTGACCTATACCATCGACACGCTCCAGGACCTGCGGGAGTTCTATCCGGAGTCCGAGCTGTTCTTCATCACCGGCGCGGACGCGCTCAGCTCGATCATGAGCTGGCGGGACTGGGAGAAGATGCTGCAGATGGCCCGGTTCGTCGGCGTGACGCGCCCGGGCTACGAGCTGACCGACAAAATGCTGCCCCGCGAGTCGCGGCAGGGGATAGAGTTGGTGGAGATCCCCGCGATGGCGATTTCCTCGACCGATTGCCGTGAGCGCGCTGCCGCCAGCCGGCCGGTGTGGTATTTGGTTCCGGATGGGGTAGTGCAATATATTGCCAAGAACAATCTCTACCGCATCAACCCCGATCAGCCGCTCTAGCAGCGCGCCGCGAGTAGGAAAATGGCCGAAAACGTGGGACACTAGTATCGATTATTGGTAGAAGTTAACGCCTGCAGAATTTGTTGAAGGATTTCCCGCATTGTCTATTACTGACGTAGCCCGGAGCATGGCCGAGGTAGCCGCGCGCGCTGCCCAGGAGAAGTTGGGCGGCAACATCGCCGCTATCGACGTCTCCGACGTGCTGGCGGTCACCGAGGTCTTCGTGATCGCCTCCGCCGATAACGAGCGCCAGGTGCGCTCCATCGTCGACGAGATCGAAGACGAGATGACCGCGGCCGGCTGTGAGCCGAAGCGCCGCGAAGGCAACCGGGAAAACCGCTGGGTGCTGCTGGACTACGGCAATGTGGTCGTCCACGTCCAGCGCGAGGGCGAGCGGGACCACTACGGCCTCGACCGCCTCTACCACGACTGCCCGCTGGTGGAGATCCCCGGCGTCGAGGCTCCGCAGTGCCCCGGCCAGTGGGCCGACGAGGTCAACCCGCGCGAGGCGGAATCCGTCGCCGACCTCCCGCTGGCCGACAAGGCCCCGGGCGAAGACGAAGAGATTTAGGTAGCCGCACCATCATGAGCCGCCGCCTGATCCTCATACGCCACGGACAGACCACCTATAACGCCACGGGCCGCATGCAGGGGCACCTGGATACGGACCTGTCCGAAATCGGCTATGCCCAAGCCCGGGCGGCCGGCGAGTTGCTGCGCGGTGAGGGAGTGGCCAAGATCGTCGCCTCGGACCTGCGCCGCGCGGCGGAGACCGCCCGCGTGGTCGGCGAGGCCTTGGGGCTGGACTACCAGACCGATTCGCGCCTGCGGGAGACCAACCTGGGCAACTGGCAGGGGATGAGCTCCGCCGAGGTGGACGAGCAGTTCCCCGGCGCCCGCGCCCTCTGGCGCCACGACGCCACCTGGGCCCCGCCGGAGGGTGAATCCCGCGTGCAGGTGGCCGAGCGCGCCCGCCCGGTCATCGACGAGCTCATGGAGTCGTTCCAGGACTGGAACGGTCAGGCGCTGCTGGTGGTGGCCCACGGCGGGGCCATCGCGGCGCTGACCTGCCACCTGCTCGGCCTGGAGCACCGCCAGTACGGCACGCTGTCCGGGCTGCAGAACACTCACTGGGCGCAGTTGACCGCCCGCCCGGTCTTCGACGCCGCACGTCCGCTCGCCCCCGTGCACTTTGATCCCGCCCAGCCGGCCAAGGCCACGTGGTACTTCGACGGCTGGAACATGGGAGGGCGCGTCGCCGGCGACGGCGGGGCTGATATCTAGTGGCGGTACGCGTAGTTACGGATTCCTCGGCCGGGCTGCCGGAGGAGATCGTGGCGGAGCTGGGCATTGGTGTTATCGAGCTCCACGTCATGGACGGCGAGGGCAAGGACGGCACCGAGCAGTCCACCTCCGGGGTCAGTGCGATTGAGCTCGCGGCTTTCTACGGCCGCCAGATGGAGCGCGCGGCCGCCGCCGGCGGGGAGGAAGCCGTGTTGGCTATCCACCTGTCGAAGGAACTGTCCTCGACGTATTCTTCCGCCGTGACGGCCTCCGGTGCCTTTGCTGCCGATGCCCTGGCGGTCATTGACTCCGGCTCCACCGGCATGAGCATGGGCGCGGCGGTCATGGCGGCCGCGCGGCTGGCCCAAGACGGCGCGGACCTGGCGGAGTGCCGGGCCGCGGCCGAGGACACGCTGGCGCGCTCCAATACCTGGGTCTACCTGTCCAGCACAGACGATCTGCGCCGCTCCGGGCGCATGTCCACCGCCACCGCCATGCTCTCGACCGCGCTGCTGGCCACCAAGCCCATCATGGAGCTCGTCCACGGCAAGGTGGACCTAGTGGGCAAGACCCGCACGCAGACCAAGGCCTTTACCAAGCTGGTGGAGCTGGCCGTCGAGCGCGCCGGGGGCGAGCCCGCCTTCGTGGCCATTCAGCACAACGGCGACGAGGAGGCCGCTGAGCGCCTCCAGGATCTGCTGGATGGGGCCTTACCGGAGGGCTCGTCCTTCATGCTGCTCCCGCTGGGCGGGGTGCTATCCGTGCACGTCGGTTCCGGCGCCATCGGGGTCTCTGCGGTCTTTGCCACCGAAACCCCGGTCTCGGCCCCGAAGCCGAAGAACCCTTTGGGCACCTTCGCCGCCCGCCATCAGCGCGAGCAATAGCCGCTAGACAGCAATGTAGCCAACGAGGACGAAATTTTTCGTGCCTCGATGGGACCATTGCGAGTAACCAATAAAAACTCCATTATGGGTTAGGGTTAAATTCCGGTTTGTGGCCGGTGTGCAGGGAAAATCCCTTCCCTTTCCGTCGGTGGCACTTTAGTCTCGGCGGCATGAGCGCACCGCATTTGAGCGATAGACTAAAGGAACTGACCCGGCCCACCGGGACCGAGGAGCTGATGGACGTGTCCTTCCCGGCTCCCCGGTTCCGCATTCCCGTCGCCCCCGCCGCCGTTTTGGGCGTCTTGCTCATCCTTGGCCTGGTGGTGTGGGTGGGCTGCACCGCCTTGCGGGACGACCCGGCCGAGGAGGCGCACCTGGCCTGGCAGGAGGGAGGACCCGAGATAGAAGAATCCAACCTGGCGCTAAGTGGCCATCCGGCTGAGGCCGGCGGGGCGGGTGCTGCCGCAACTGAGCACGCCGCGCCGACTACGGGCCCGGTGGTGGTCTCCGTGGTCGGCAAGGTCGCCCGGCCCGGGTTGGTCACGCTGGAGCCGGGCGCGCGGGTAGCGGATGCGCTCGCCGCCGCCGGCCCGCTCCCGGAGGCAGACCTGGCGCAGGTCAATCACGCGCAGGTACTCCAGGACGCCCAGCAGATCCACGTGGTCGGCCCCGGCGAGACCCCCGTGGAGCCCGGCGGCCTCCAGAGCGGGGATGGCACCGGCGACGGTGGCGGCGGCTCCTCGGGGGCCGCCGGCGGGGCGGTGAATATCAACACCGCCAGCGCCAGCGAGCTGCAGTCCCTCAGCGGGGTGGGGGAGGTCACCGCCGCGGCCATCGTGGACTACCGCGACAGCATCGGCGGGTTCAGCGCGGTGGACCAGCTGCTGGAGGTCAGCGGGATCGGGCCGGCGAAGTTCGCGCAGCTGGAAGGGCAGGTGACCGTGTGAGGGAGCTGCGCCTGGTGCCCGCGGCCGCCAGCGTCTGGGCAGCCACCCTGGCCGTAGTGCTGGGCTGGCCGCTGGTAGGCCTGGGTGTGGTGGGAGCGGTGGTCGTGGCTGCGGCGCTGCGCCGGCACATCGGTCAGGCGCTGGTGGTGGCGGCGACCGGCGGTGTGGCGATGGTGGTCGCGCTGGTGCGGCAGGCCCGCGCCGCGGCGTTCGCGCCCACCGGGCGGCTAGAAGGCGAGCTGCAATCGGCCCCGGTGGCCCTGGACAGCGGCGGGTGGCTGCTGCGCCTGGACGTCGAGGGCGTGCCGGGGGCGGTGCCGGTCTTTAGTGAGTCGCTTCCCGAGGGTGCCGGCTTTGCCACGCCGCCGGCGGGCACGCGGGTGGCCGTAGACGGCACGGTGAGTGAGTCGAACCGCCCCGGGGTGGTCGACGTCGTGGTCACCGGGGAGGTTACTACCGTCGCCGCCCCGCAGGGCTGGGCGGGTTGGGCCGCCGGGGTGACCGAGAAATTCCAGGCCGTGGTGCTGGATACCGTGGGGCCGGCCAGCCAGGGCCTGCTACCCGGGATGGTCCTGGGGGACGTGGGGCTGCAGGACGCGGCCGAGCGCACCCTGTATATTGAGACCGGCCTGAGCCACCTCTCGGCGGTCTCCGGGGCAAACGTCGTGGTGGTCACTGCCGCGGCCGCGCTCGTGGCGCGCTGGGCGCGGGCGTCGCCGTTAGGACAGGTGCTGAGCGCGGTCGGGGCGCTGGCAGTCTTCGTGACCTTGGTGGGTGCGGAGCCTTCCGTGCTGCGTGCGGCCGTGACCGGCATGGTGGGGCTGTTGGCGGTGGTGAACTCGTCGCGCATGGAACCTGTCCACGGCCTGTGCCTAGCGATCATCGGGCTGCTGTGGTGGGACACGGAGTTGGCGGTCAACTACGGCTTCGCCCTATCCGTGGCGGCGACGGCGGGGATTGTGGCGCTGCAGCCGGTCTTCTACCGCTGGCTGGCCCCGCTCGGCCTGCCGGACCTGCTGACCCGGGCCTTCGCGGTGGCGGTGGCGGCCGACATCGTGACCATCCCGATCGTGGCGCTGATGGCCGGGGAGGTCTCGGTGGTCTCCATCGTGGCGAACGTGGCCGTCGCCCCGGCCACCGCGCCGGTGACTGTGGTGGGGCTGCTGGCCGCCATCGCGGTCAACATCCCGGGGATCGGGGCGCCGCTGGCGGGTGTGCTGCTCAAGGTGGTGGAGCCGTGCACGTGGTGGATCAACTCCGTGGCACACGCGGTGCGGGACCTGCCCCTGGCGGTGGTGGCTGTGGGCCCGGTGGCGGTCACGCTGGTTTACGGGTGGGTCGTGGCCGGTTTCCTCTTCCACCGGCCGCGGCTGACGGTCACGCTGGTGCTGAGCCTCGCAGGGGTGCTGGGGCTTGCGGGTTCTCTGGGGTATGCGCCCGCCTGGATTCAGGCCCGGGGCGGAGCGCGCTTGCACACCAGCGCCCCGGAGGTCGACCTGACCGGCCTGCGCGCGCACGTGGTGGACACGGACGACGACATCGATCCGGTCCCGCCCGGCACGCAGGTGATCGTGGTCTTGTCCGGCGAGGGCGCCGCGGCGGACCGGTCCACCCGAACGCAGGACCATATCCCGGTGCTCTACCCGGCCCGTGACGGGCCCGTGCGGGTCTATGCGGACGGCACCCAGCACGCGGTGGACGGGAGGTTCTAAGATGAAGGGCATGCCAGCTTCACCGGTCCACCTCATCGTCGGCGACGACGAATTCCTCACTGAACGCGCCCGCCGCACCATCACCAAGCAGATCGCGGCGGATACCGGCCAGACCCCGGAGATGACCACCCTGCGGGCCAGTGAGGTCACCGAAAGCGAACTGGCCGAGGCCACCAGCCCGTCCCTCTTCGGCGACAACCGGTTCATCGTGGTCACCGACGCCGAGAAAGTCGGCAAGGAGCTAACCGGCCTGCTGATTAACTGCGCCAAGCAGCTGGCCCCGGGTATGACCCTGGTGGCGATCTACAGCGTCACGGCCAAGACACTGAAAAACAAGAAGAAGCAGCCCGAGCTGGTCACGGCGTTTGCAAAGCTGGGGGAGCGCCACGACGCCTTTTCCCTCTACCCGAACGAGTTGGGCCGCTGGGTGACTAAGGAATTCTCCCGCCACAACGTGCAGCCGACCCCGGACGTGGTCAACGCGGTGCTCCAGGGAGTGGGCTCGGATCTGCGCGAGCTAGCCTCGGCGGTCAGCCAGCTGGTCGCGGACACCGGCGGCAACGTCACCATGCAGGCGGTCCAGGAATACTATTCCGGCGTGGCCGAGGTGGCCAACTGGGATATCGCGGACGCCGCGGTCGCGGGCAAGACCAACACCGCGGTGGCCACCTGCCGCCGCGCGCTGCAGCTGGGCGCAAGCCCGGTGGCCATCGCCAGCGCCCTGGCCAACAAGGTCAGCGCCATCGCGCGGCTGTACTCCGCCCGCGGCGACCAGTATTCCCTAGCCAAGCAGACCGGCCTGAACCCGTACGTGGTCAAGCTGACCCAACCGGTAGCCCGCCGCTGGTCCGGCCGGGCGGTCACGGAAGCCGTGATCCTCATCGACGAGCTCGACTACGATGTCAAGGGCCAGTCCGGCAAAGACCCGGACTTCGCCGTGGAGTCGGCGGTGCGCCGGATCGCGGAGCTGGCCGGATAAAACGCCGGACCTAAGGCCGGTCGGCCGGGGTCAAAGATTAGGCTTGAGTGCATGACTGCACCTGGACCGGAACTGCAAGACCTTGTTAACCGCCTCTTCGATATGGCTCGCCAGGGCGATAAGACGCTGCTGGACTACATCCACCAGGGCGTGAATATCGACCTGGTCAACCACGAGGGGCAATCCTTCGTCATGCTCGCCGCCTACCACGGCCACGCCGAGCTGGTCGCCGCCCTGGCGGAGGAGGGCGCAAACGTGGACCTCCTCAACGATCGGGGCCAGTCGCCGTTGGCCGGCGCCATTTTTAAGAAGGAAGACGCAGTTATCGACGCCCTCCTGGCCGCCGGCGCCGATCCGCAGGCCGGCACCCCCAGCGCCCTGGATACCGCGCGCATGTTTGAGCGCAACGACCTGGTCGAGCGCCTATCGTGAGCTGGTCATCGTTTCTCGCGATCATCGTGATGAACCTGGTCGGGGCCGCCAGCCCCGGCCCGGACGTCATCCTGGTGACCCGGTACGCCACGAAGTCCCGCCGCCACGCCATCGCCGCGGCCGCGGGCACCCAGGTCGGCGTGCTGATGTGGTGCACGCTGACCGTCTTCGGCGCGGCCGCGCTGCTGAGCACCTTCCCGTTCGTTTTGGGCTTCGTCCAAGCCATCGGCGGCGCCTTCCTGGTGTGGATGGGCTGGAAGACCATGCGCGCTGGGCTCCAGGAGCGCCGCAACCCGGCGCAGAGCCTGGATGACGCCGTGCAGCGGCTCGGCCGCATGCGCCAGGCCTTCCGGCTGGGGCTGGCGACCAACCTGTCCAACCCGAAGATCGTGCTCTTTTTGGCCGCGATGATCGCCCCGCTGCTGCCAGCGCACCCGCCGCTGGGGCTCTCAGCCGCGCTGGTGCTGTCGCTGTCGCTGTCCAGCTTCCTCCTCTTCGTCGCGCTCAGCTGTGTGATTTCCACCAACGCGGTCCGGCGGAAGCTACTGGCGGCCGGCCCCTGGATCGACATCGCCGCCGGCGCCTTCTTCCTGGTGGCCGGCGTCCTGCTGGTGGTCAGCGGCCTGCGGGAGATCCTCTTCCCATAGCCCCGGCTGCCCGGCCGGGGGCTCGGCCTGGGCGGCGTGGGCCAGGTCCCGGACCCACTCGGTCCAGGCAGCGACGGTGGCCGCGCGCCGCTTGAGGGTGGACTCGCCCAGGCCCAAGTCTGCGCCGCGCATGATCTCCTCGGCCTCGTCGCGGCCTATCTTTTCCCCGGCCAGCGCGCGCTGGGCTGCCGTGCGGAAGACCTCGCGGACGGCCAGGCGCTCCACGATGGCGAAGTTGCGCGCGTCCAGGTCATCGAGCGCCATGACCTGCTCGCCCAGCTCGGTCAGGGTCACTCCTCGCTGGCTGATGCGGACCAGGCCGAGGTAGGCCGCCGCATTCGCGTAGTAGTCCGCCTGCCGGGCGGTAAAGCCGTAGGCGGTGTGGATATAGTCCTTGGTCAGCGGCTCCTCGCTGGCGGCGAGAAGCTCGCATAGGTTGACCACGCGCGCAAACGAATCCGCCTGCGGAAAGGGCGCTGCGGCTGGCTCCGGTTCCACGCGGGTGCGCTCGATGGTGTCGAGGAGCGAAGCGGCCGTCAGCTGGGTGCTGCCCAGGCAGTAGCGGGCCGAGCGCATCTGCCGGATGCTGTGCGGGTCGTTCTCGTCGCCGAAGGCGTAGAGGAACAGGTGGAAAACGCCGTTCGAATACAACAGGTAGACCGGCAGCACCGGCTTGGAGACCACCTGCCGGAAGCGCCGGTAGGGGAAATACAGCTGGCGGATGTTAAAGTCCTCGGGCAGGTGGTTCTTCGCCTCGATAAGCACCAGGCAGTCCGCGGACTCGTAGCCGCCGTCGATCTCCATCTGCGCGCGGTCCACGGTGAAGTCCCGACCGTCCAGCCGCATCGGGATCTGGTGGGTGGACATGCGCCCGGAGACCGTCGAGCGCAGGGGAGCGCTGCCGATGAAGTCTTCCAGGATGCCGCTAAGATCCGCCGCGGCCAGGGCCAGCGACTCGGAGGTGATCTGGGAAAAGTCCAGGGACTCGATGTCGGCCGGCACCGGCAGGCGCCGGGTGGGCTGCGGCCCGCGCTCGAATTGCTGGTAGAGGCCGAACTCGCCGACCAGGTAGGTATCGCGCGACAATGGCACCACGGACAGGCCGTATTCGCGGAGTGGCCACGGCCGCGAGCTGGAGTAGTCGTGCTTGGCCATCAGCCGGGGCTCGCGCCGGCTGATCTCCTTCAGGCGGGAGGCAGTAATGCGGGCGAAGCCGTCGCGCGCAAGCGGCCCGGCGAATTCCTCGGTGGCGAAGACACGCAGCCAGCCGATGTCGTTGACGCCGAGTTTCGTGTCCTTGCCGATGTCGAAACGGTCGCGCAGCTCAGCTATTTCGGCGGCCTCGGCGTCGGTGGCCCGGCTCATGCGGTGGCTCCTCCTGCGGTGTCGGTGTAGTTGCGGACTAGGACCTCATCGACCTTCCCGCGCCGGGAGGCCACGGAGTTGATGGCCCGGGTGGCGCCGACGATCTCGGTGGGGTAGTCCGCATACAGGTCCCGGATGAAATCCGTGGCGGAGTTCGACAGAAGGAAATTGACCCCGCGCGCGTTCAGCTCGTCGCAGGCCTGCTTGAGACGTTCCTGCTGGCTGCGGTCGAAGCCGCCGGCGGCGTAGCCGGTAAAGGAGCTGGTGACGTTAACCGGATCGTAGGGCGGATCAAGGTAGACGAAGTCGCCGGCCTGGGCGGCCTCCAACAACACCGCGTAGTCGCCGTTGAGCAATTCGACGTCGTTGTCGCGCAGGTAGGCGCCCACCGCCCGCAGGGTGGGCTCGTCGCAGATGGTCGGGTTCTTGTAGCGGCCGAAGGGCGCGTTGAACTGGCCGGCGGAGTTGACCCGGTACAGGCCGTTGTAGCAGGTGCGGTTCAGGTAGACCGTGCGGGCGGCGCGCTCGACGGCGCTAAGCGCAGCGAAGCCCTCCGGGTCGCGGTCTAGGGCGCGCAGCTCGTAGAAGAACTCCGGGGTGTTCGGGTAGCCCGCCAGCAGGCCGATGAGCTCGTCCACGTGGTCGCGGGCGACCCGGTAGACGTTGATGAGCTCGGTATTTAAGTCGTTGACCGTGGCCTTTCCCGGGGCGAGCGCGAGCAGTACCGCGCCGCCGCCCAGGAAAGGCTCGTAGTAGCGCTGAAACCCGGCCGCGGGGAGGGCGGACCGAATGGCTGGTAGGAGCTGGCGTTTGCCGCCTACCCATTTCATCAAAGGCTTCAGGTTGTTCATCGTGGCAATATTTTAGCGCCCCGGCCGACCCGCCGACCGCGCGGCCCGCCTTGCGGGGAACAGGCGTTCGCCTGGCGGGGCAAAAATAAAGGCCGCCGGCCCGCGGGGAGGAATCCTCCTTAGTGTGCGGGCCGGCGGTCAGTATTTATGAAGCCGGGGTGGGCTTAGGCCATCTTGTTGAAGGCGTTAGCCATGCCGGACTTCTTGTTAGCAGCGGTGTTGCGGTGGAACACGCCCTTGGACACGGACTTGTCCAGGGAGCGGGAAGCAACGCGCAGCTGCTTCTCAGCGGCAGCCTTGTCACCGGAGGCGACAGCCTCGCGGAACTTGCGGATCTCGGTGCGGACCGCGGAGCGGATGCCCTTGTTGCGACGGCGAGCCTTCTCGTTGGTGATGACGCGCTTCTGCTTGGACTTGATGTTAGCCATAGCTGAAAATACCTCTTAAGTAATCGATCTGATTGACAACGAAACTTGGGGCACTCTCCGGACATGGCTCCAAGCCACCGCTGGTGGCCGCGGCGCCGGCGTACAAGGCGAACCCAAGGTCCTGCCCGCCCGGCCGACGCGCCCGGAGTCCAAGTAACCCGGCTATCTTAGCAGCCGGGCGCCTGCCCGGCCAAAACGCGACTTCTTGCTAGGCCCAGTGATAGACGGCGCGCAGACGGTTGGCGATCCGCTCGAAGCGGCGCTGCGGGAACAGGATGCCTTGGCGGCGGACTTGCTCCTCGCTGATTTCCAGCAGGCGGTCCAGGCGGATCCAGCACTGCCGGCCGGACTCGTCCCATTCGCCGGAGCCTATCTCCAGCCAGCAGTCGTCCTCGGCGTGCTCCGGGTTGGGGGAGATGAGCAGGCCCAGCACCGTGGTGCGGGTGCGGCCGACCACGAGGACCGCGCGCTCGGTGGGCGGGGACTGCGGGCCGCCGGTGGGGGCCCAGACCCAGACGACCTCTCCGGAGTCGGCCTGGCCGTCCATGTCCGGGGCGAAGAAGATGGACCGTGCTCGGTCCTGGGTGGCCTCCACCCGGATGCTGGCGGGTTTGCGCGGCTCCCAGCTCGTGCGGTGTCCGTGCAGGCCCAGGCTCTGGTTGATGTGGCTTAAGCCCTTGTCGATGGGTTCCTTGTCGCCCACGCCCAGCGCGTGCAGGACTTTCCGGCCCCAGGAGGGCGAAGAGGTGCGAGCAGACTCGGGGTTAACCATGTGTCTATCCTACTTGCCGGTAGCGCCCGTGTCTTGGGTAAGCTGGGACGGACTATCTATTTACTCGAGGAGATTAAGGGACATCGTTGTCTGAGAATTTTGCGGCCACTACGTTCACGGATCCGTCCAAGATCCGGAACTTTTGCATCATTGCTCATATCGACCACGGGAAGTCGACCCTGGCCGACCGCATTCTCCAGCTGTCCAAGGTGGTAGAGGAGCGCGACATGCGCGACCAGTACCTCGACAACATGGACATCGAGCGCGAGCGCGGCATCACCATCAAGGCCCAGAACGTGCGCCTGCCGTGGGTCCCGCAGTCGGGCGAGCTGGCCGGCACCCAGATGGTCCTGCAGATGATCGACACCCCGGGCCACGTCGACTTTTCCTACGAGGTCTCCCGCGCGCTCGAGGCCTGTGAGGGCGCTATTCTGCTTGTCGATGCCGCCCAGGGCATCGAGGCCCAGACCCTGGCCAACCTCTACCTGGCCATGGAAAACGACCTGGAAATCATCCCGGTGCTCAATAAGATCGACCTGCCGGCGGCCGATCCGGACAAGTATGCGCTCGAGCTGGCCAACATCATCGGCTGCGAGCCGGAGGAGGTTCTGCGCGTGTCCGGCAAGACCGGCGAGGGCGTCGTGGAGCTGCTCGACCGCCTGGTCGACCTGGTGCCAGCCCCGACCTCGGAGGGCGGCTCGGACGCCCCGGCCCGCGCGCTGATTTTCGACTCCGTCTACGACACCTACCGCGGCGTGGTCACCTATATCCGCATGATGGACGGGGCCCTGAAGCCGCGCCAGAAGGTGCTCATGATGAACACGGGCGTGGAGCACGAGATCCTGGATATCGGCATCGTCTCGCCCACGCCCACCTCCTGCAAGGGGCTGGGCCCCGGCGAGGTTGGCTACCTGATCACCGGCGTGAAGGACGTGCGCGAGACCAAGGTGGGCGACACCGTCACCTGGGCCAAGAACGGCGCGGACAACCCGCTGCGCGGCTACGAGGACCCGAAGCCGATGGTCTATTCCGGTCTGTTCCCCATCTCCCAGGCGGACTTTCCCGACCTGCGCGACGCGCTGGACAAGCTGCAGCTCAACGATGCCTCCCTCACCTTCGAGCCCGAGACCTCCGTGGCGCTGGGTTTTGGCTTCCGCTGCGGTTTCTTGGGCCTGCTCCACATGGAGATTACCCGCGACCGCCTGCAGCGCGAATTCGATCTGGATCTCATCTCCACCGCGCCGTCGGTGACCTACCGGGTGGTCAAGGAGGACGGGGAAGAACAGATCGTGCATAACCCCTCCGACTGGCCGGGCGGCAAGGTCGGCGAGGTCTACGAGCCCATCGTGAAGATGACGGTCATCGTGCCGGAGGAATTCGTCGGCCCCACCATGGAGTTGTGCCAGTCCAAACGCGGCCAGATGGGCGGGATGGATTACCTGTCCGAGGACCGCGTCGAGCTGCGCTACACCATGCCGCTGGGCGAAATCATCTTCGACTTCTTCGACATGCTCAAGTCCCGCACCAAGGGCTATGCCTCCCTCAACTACGAGGAGGCCGGCGAGCAGCTGGCTGACCTAGTCAAGGTGGACATCCTGCTGCAGGGCGATCCCGTGGACGCGTTCTCGGCCATCGTGCACCGCGACCACGCCCAGCACTACGGCAACAAGATGACCAAGAAGCTCAAAGAGCTCATCCCGCGCCAGCAGTTCGAGGTGCCCGTGCAGGCTGCCATCGGATCGAAGATTATCAGTCGTGAAAATATCCGCGCCATGCGCAAGGACGTGCTCGCCAAGTGCTACGGCGGCGACATCTCGCGTAAGCGCAAGCTGTTGGAGAAGCAGAAGGCCGGTAAGAAGCGCATGAAGTCCATCGGCTCGGTCTCCGTGCCGCAGGAAGCCTTCGTCGCCGCGCTGTCGACGGACTCCGACTAGTACAGCACCACGCGCGCGTTGTTCCCGCCGGTGCACTCCATGGACTTATCACCTAGCACGCTGCACTGCATGTTGTAGGTCTGGCCCGTCGTCGGGCTGGTCACGGAGATTTCCGGCTGGTAGAAGTCCCGGATGTTCTCGCCGGTGGGGTTGTGTCCGGCGGTCTGGGCGTCGAGGACGGCGCTACCGAACCCGCAGCTGGTGTTCTCGCCGGCCAGGACAGTGTGCAATCCGAAGCCGTCGCCCAGCACGCAGACCTCGTAATAGGTGCCGGCCACGGTGGCGGTCTGGCCGGGGGCGGGGTTGTGCATGACCAGATCGAGGTAGTCGGAGGCGACGTAGTCGACGGCGCGGTTGCTCGCGCCAGCACCAGCGCCGGCTCCCTGGTTGCTATCGGCGACGGGTTCCTGGGAGCCGCCGGCAGAAGCGGCGGTGTTCTCGGTGGAGGAGTCGGCATCGCCAGCCGTCGAGCGCTTCGAGTCTTTGGCCTTCGAGCTGGACTTGGGGGTAGTTTGGTCGGACTCGTTCGCCGCGCTGGATTCCTGCGTGACGGTGCTTCCGGCTTCGGGGGTGGGGGTGTCTTGGGTGGATTCGCCTGTGGAGCAGGCAGCGATGAAGAAGAGCGGGGCGATGGTAAAAAGTGAAGTGCGTCTCATAAAAGATAGATTAGTGTGTATACAAGTGAGATAAAAGGGGTGGGTAGGAAAAACTTGGTACGCTCGGTTGCTAAACGCCAGTAACAAGGAGTGAGAAGTCACGATGACGGTGCCTCAGTCCCCGCACCAAAAGGACCCGCGAACCGCCTACCGCACCGGCCCCTACCGGCAGCCCTCCCCGGAGCAGTCCGTGCCCCGGCAGGGCCAGCAGCTGCCCCCACTTCCCGTCACGCAGGCGACCCTGGATTCGCGCCCGGCGGGAGAGGTCCTGTGCGAGGACGGAGCGCAGCTGCTCGAGCACCTGCAGGTGCTACGCCGCGACCTGCACCAGAACCCGGAGATCGGCAACCACACGCCCTATACCCAGGCTAAGGTGCTCGAGGAGTTATCTGGCCTGCCGCTGGAAATCACCACGGGGGTTTCGGTGACCTCCGTGGTGGCAGTCCTGCGCGGTGGCAAGCGTGGCGAACATCCGGTCTCCGTCCTGCTGCGTGCGGACATGGACGCCCTCGAGGTTGCCGAGCGCACCGGCTCGCCGTTCGCGGCCACCAACGGCTACATGCACGCCTGCGGCCATGACCTGCACACCTCCGCGCTCGTCGGCGCGGCGAAGCTGCTGAGCCAGCACCGCGAGGAGATCCCCGGCGACGTCATCTTCATGTTCCAGCCCGGCGAGGAGGGCCCGGGTGGGGCCCGTCCCATGATCGAGGAGGGCGTGCTGGATTCCGCCGGCCGCCGCCCGGTGGCCGCCTACGGCATCCACGTCGGCCCGCAGGACTACGGCAACTTCTACCACGTGCCGGGCCCGCTGATGGCCTCTTCGTCTAACCTGCGACTGACCGTCCACGGCAAGGGTGGGCACGGATCCCGTCCGCATGATGCCATAGACCCGGTCGCCGCCATGGCCGAAATCCAAGTCGCCCTGCAGACCGCCGTCACCCGCCGCTTCGACGCCATGAACCCAGTGGTCATCACTGTGACCAACCTGTGGGCCGGCGACGGTGCCATCAATGCCATCCCGGACAAGTGTGGGTTTTCCGCCACGGTCCGTGTGCTTGATGATGCCGCCATCGATCGCGTCCGCCAAGTCATCACCGAGGTGGCCTCGAACGTGGCGGCGGCGCACCGCTGCGCGGTGGACATCGACTTCGAAATCCTCTATCCGACCACCAAGACCAACCCGCGCGAGAATGCTTTCGCCGCGGGCGTGTGGTCCCGCCAGTTCGGATCGGACCGGGTGGTGCCGATGCGTTCGCCCATGATGGCCAGCGAGGACTTCGGCTTTGTCCTCCAACAGGTGCCCGGCACGTTCGTCTGGCTGGGCACCGCGAACCCGGAGACCCCGCAGGCCAAGCGCGAGTGGAACCACTCGCCGCTGGCCCGCTTCGACGACTCTATTCTGGGTGACCAGGCCGCCGCACTGGCCGGGGTGGCCTTTGAGCGGCTGGTGGCTGAGGAGTTACTACCGTCGCCGACCATTCATGCGGCCCGCCAGGCAGCCCAGCAGGGTTAGCGGACACCAGCTGCGGGCGGCGGCGCACCAGGTAGAGAATCCAGGCGGTCGCGCCCACGGAGAAGACGACCTCTGCAGCAACGGATGCCCAGCTCACCTCCACGGCGTTGGGGTCCGTAAGGCCCACGGCCGCGGAGCCAAAAGCGAACACATTGCCCACGGCGTGGACCACGGTGGCGGCCTCGATGCCACCGGTGTACCACGTCAGCACAGTCGCGGCCGCGGCGAAGATCGCGATGGCGACCAGCCCCTTGGCATCGTAGGTATGCCCGGCGATAAACAGCCCGAAGCCGGGCAGGTATGCGAGCCACGGCGAGCGGAACCAGCGCCCCAGCCACTGGGGGAGGAGTGCGCGGAAGACGAGTTCCTCGCTGAGTGCTTGCAGGGGAACTAGAGTCACCGTGAGTGCCAGCAACATGGCCGCGGTGGAGTCCCACCGCGGGGGATTGCACTCTGCGGCCGTGACCGGGAGGTAGGCTACCACCCAGGCGACCGCGGCCGGCAGCACGGCTCGAGCGGCCAGCCCCCAACGAACCCGGCCGTAAACCGACCACAGCCCGCGGGCCCCGCGCCGGGCCGCGGGCACGCTACGGCTGCGCCGGCAGATGCTTGCCGCGACCCAGGCGGCGGCGCCAAGCACGATGATAAGCCCCAAGCCGACGGCGAAGGGGCCGGGGCGGGACATGTCGTCGATGGTGTCGATGACCTCGTCGCCCAAGCTGAACCCTGCGACCAGGGCGAAGCCAAAGAAGAAGACCACGGCGAAAAAGATAAAGACCACGGCTTCTAGTAGCGGGCGCCACCAGGAGCCCGGCAGCACACGGTGAAATGAAATCTCCGTTAATTCGTCCATGCCTTCCAGGATGGCAGGTTTCGGCCCGGGTGGTTTCCTTCCCAGGGAGGATTTCGTGGCCTCGGTAGCCGCCTATACTGAGCCTATGACTGTGGGACCGAAGACCGTGCGCCGGATTGGCATCGTCGTGCTGTGCGCTGTGTGCGACGTGGCCGAAGGGCTGGTGCTGGTGGGCATCGACCTGGAGGATTCGCCCGCCGCCGATACTCCGGAGTTTGGCGCCTACGTTGCTTTCATGGTGCTTGTCGGCGCAGTGGGGTGGCCGCTGCTGTTTATCGGCCTGCGCCACGAGCCGGAGGAAGACTCCGCCTACCCTGGCCCCCGGTCAGCACTGGTCTGCAGCGTGCTGGTGATCCTGTGCAGCTTTTCCTATTTTGGCGCCGTCTCCTCTGTGGTGGCGTTTATCTCCTTGGTCGGGCGTGGTTCCACGCGGTGGTCCGTGGTCGGGGTGATCGCGATGGTAGCCGGCTTCCTGGTGGACTGGGCCTTTAACCCCAGCGGCGCCCCGCCCCTGGACGACTGGTATTACCTGGCCACGTTCGCGCTAGTCCTTGTCCCCATGCTGCTCGTCGGCATGGGACGGGCGGCCAGCAAGAGGGACCAACGCGCCCGGGTGGCAGCCGCCGCCACCGCCGAGCGCGAAAGCCTGGCCCGCGACCTCCACGACAGCCTTTCGCACCGGATCAGCCTGATTTCCCTCTACGCCGGAGCCTTGGCCGAGCGCGAGGACTTGAGCCCCGACCAGCAGCGCCGCTCCGCCGAAACCATCCGCGCCGAGGCCGCCCACGCCGTCGATGACCTGCGGGAGGTGCTGCGGTCCATCACCTCGCGGCAAGCCCCCGGACCCGGCGTGCGCGAGATCATAAGCAACGCCCAAGCGGCCGGCGACGCCATCACCTTCACCAGTGACGGCGCCACCCCGCACTTGTCCACCGCCAGCGCCCAGGCCTTGTCCCGCGCGTTGCAAGAATGCCTGACCAACGCTCGCAAGCACGCGCCCGGCCAGCCGGTCACCGTGGTAGAGGCCATCGATGCCACTGCCGGCACCTACACCTGCCACGTCAGTAACCCGCTCCTGGCGGGGGTGACGGGGAGAGGCACCGGCAGCGGGCTGGAAGGTATGCGCCAGCGGCTCAAGCTGGTGGGCGGTAACCTGGCCATCGACCAAGGCCACGAGTTTTGCGTGCGCATCACTCTGCCGCTAAAGGAGGCGCAATGATTAGGGTCGTCATCGTCGACGACGAGGAGCTGGTGCGCGACGGCGTCCAGCTGGTGGTGGAATCCGATCCGAAGATCCGGGTGGTCGGTGAGGCCAGCAACGGCCGCGACGGGGTGGCAGTCGTTGCCAACCTGCAGCCCGATGTGGTGCTCATGGATATCCGCATGCCGGTGCTCGACGGCATCGCCGCGGTGGAAAAAATCGACCCGGCCGTGCCGGTCATCATGCTCACCGCCTTCGACACCGACGAGTTCATCGCCGCCGCCCTGCGCGCCGGGGCCGTGGGCTTCCTGCTCAAAAACACCCCGCCGAAGGCCCTGACCGCCGCGGTGCGCGCCGCCCACGAGGGTCAGCAGATCCTCTCGCCTACGGTGGTGGGATCGCTGCTCGATGTCGAGCCGAAGGCCACCCCCAAGCAGGCCGCCGCGCGTGCGAAGCTAGCCAACCTCTCCGAGCGCGAGCTAGAAATCGCCCGCCTAGTGGCCGAGGGGCTCAGCAACGCTGAGATCGCCGCGGCCGAGTTCGTCTCCATCACCACGGTCAAAACCCACGTCCAGCACATCCTGCGCAAGCTGCCGGCGCGCAGCCGCATCCACATCGTCATCACGGTGCTGGATGCGGGCCTGTAGGGAGGCTTAAGCAGGGCGGCTGCGGCGCCCGCCCCGTGGGCCCACGACCAAGACAATGAGGGCGGCGACGATGCCGATGGCTGCCACCACCACCGGCGCCCACCCGGCCGCGCCCCAGTAGGTGGGGTAGTAGCGCAGGGCGTAGCCGAAGACCTGGCCGTCGTCGAACTGCTGGACCAGAGAGGCCGCCAGCCACCACAGCTTCGCCGTGGCCAGCACCGCCCCGGCAACCAGGGTGGCGGCGAGGCCGGCGCGGCTGCCGCGGCGGAAGACCCAGCACAAAAGGCCGACGGCCACCAAGACGATGCCGGCCATCGTGGCGGCGAACCATAGCGGGGTCTGGATGGAAAACGGCGAACCGTTCAGCAAGAACTCGTGGTCGACGCGGTGCTGGTCAATGAGTGTGAATCCGTCGAGGACGACGTCTGCAGGAAGGCCCATACGCCAACAGTCTAGCGGTGCCGTCCCCGGAACGAGGGAGATATGGCTGTAAGCTTGGCCACTGGGGTGCTAGTCCTTCTATTTCTTCGGACCCTTTTGGTCCTGCTGGCTTTCCGGGGCCTCTGCGCGGGTTTGTTCCGCCTGTTCGGCCTTCTCGCCGATGTAGTCCGGGTGCGTGGAATCGTGCTTCGGGTCGTAGCCGTCGGACCAGGTGTCGGTGGAAAAGTCGTAATCGACGGCGTCGCCGGCTTCGTCGGTGCGCTGGTACCAGCGGGTGTAGCGGCCGGCCGCGGAGTCGAAGTCGGAGCCGGCGCCGCGACCGTCGGCGGCGTGCTCGACGGAGAGCTCGAAGTCGTCGCCGTGCTCCTCGATGCCGCGGATCACCGCGTTTTCCACCGCCGTGCGCGCGTACTGGCGGCGGATGAACATCGGGTCGCTGCGCAGATCCACGATGAAGGCGACCATCATCACCAGCAGCACCACGCAGAAGGGCAGCGCCGACAGGATGGTCAGGTTCTGCAGGCCGGACAGGACCTCCTCGCCGCCGGTCAGAAGCATGACCACGGCGATGCCCATCATGCACAGGCCCCAGAAGACCACCAGGGCCTTGTTCGGGGAGGGGTTGCCCTTTGAGGCCATGGTGCCCATGATGACCGAGGCCGAGTCCGCCGAGGTGATAAAGAAGATGGCCAGCACGCCTAACAGGACCAACGGGGTGATGGTGCCCAGCGGCAGGTTGCTGAACATGTTGAACAGGACGGCCTCGCCGGAGGCGTCGGCGTCGAAGCCCGGGATGCCGGCGTCGTGGAAGGTGATGGACGTCCCGCCGAAGATGGTAAAGGCCAGGATGAGGATGATGGTCGGGGCTAGGATGGTCACCGCCGCGTACTGGCGCAGGGTGCGTCCGCGGGAGATGCGCGCGACGAACATACCGACGAACGGCGCCCAGGCGATCCACCAGGCCCAGTAGAAGGCGGTCCAGTAGGACTGGAACTCGACCGTCTCGTCACCCCAGGACAGCGACTTCGACATCATTGGCAGCAGCTCGTCCAGGTAGGTGACCATGCCGGACGGCAGCAGGTTGAGCAGTAGCAACGTCGGGCCGGTGATGAAGACGAAGGCCACCAGCGCCAGCGTCAGCGTGATGTTCAGGTTGGACAGGTAGCGGATGCCGCGGGAGACCCCGGAGACCGCCGAAACAACAAAACCCACGCCGAGTACGGCGATGATGATAAGCAAGATGCGGTTGGGCAGCGGCCCGGCGCCGGAGATGATCTCCACGCCCTGGCCGATCTGCACGGCGGAAACGCCCAGGGTGGCGGCGGTGCCGAACAGCGTGGCGATGAGCGCCATGATGTCGATGACCTTGCCCAGCGGGCCGTCGGTGTCCTTGGAACCAAACAGCGGCTTGAAGATGGAGGAAATCAGCGGCACGCGCCCGCGGCGGTAGGACGAATAGGCGATCGCCGCGCCGACCAGCGAGTACATCGCCCACGGGGAAATGCCCCAGTGGAAGTGGGACTGCGCGACCGCCTGGTGGAGGGCCTCGACCGTGCCGCCTTCGTCCACGGTGTGCGGCGGCGGGGTCAGATAGTAGCTCAGCGGCTCAGAGGGGCCGTAGAAGAACAAACCGACGCCAATGCCTGCGCCGAACATCATCGCCACCCACGAGAAGAAACCGAACTCCGGCTGCTCGTCGTCGGTGCCCAGCTTGATGCGGCCCAGCTTCGATAGCCCCACGTACGCCATCACCACGATGGCCAGAATCATGGTGATGTTCAGCAGCCAGCCCGCGTTGGTAATGGCCCAGCCAAAGGCCGCCGATGCCGTCTGCGCCACCTGGTCCGGCAACATCACGCCCCAGGCAATGAAGCCGACTACGAGTACCGCCGTCACACCGAAAATGACCTTGTCCAGACCGAAGGTGTTGCGCTGGTCTTCCACGCCGATACCCGGGACCAGGCCCGGGTGCATGTTGTGAGGGTAGAGGCCCACCGCGGGCCCAGTGCTGCCGGTCGGCCCGGTGCTGCGCGGCTGCGGCTCGCTGGAGGAAGCGGAAGAGCTAGACAGGGTAGCAGGGGTGGACGAGGAGGACGAGGATTCAGGTTCAGGTTTCGACACGAGGATCAATCATTCAGGATATTGGCATAAGCCACAACTCGGGAAGCCCGCTGCAACTACTTAGTCTATGCACACTAGACAATCCCGTCTATTGACGGATAGGGTAGGCGCCATGTTGATTTCCGGACTTCTGGTGGGCGGCGTGTTCGGCGCCGTGCTGCAGCGCGGACGCTTCTGCGTGACCGGCATGCTGCGCGATATTTTCATGAACAAGACCTGGCGCGGGTTTACCGCGCTGATGATACTTATCTCCGTGCACGCCTTCGGTCTGACCCTGCTGACCAGGCTGGGCGTCATCCAGCCTGAGGTTGCCAACTTCACCCCGGTGGCCATCATTGTGGGCGGCTTCATCTTCGGCCTGGGTATCATCCTGTCCGGCGGCTGTGCCTCCGGCACGTGGTACCGCTCCGCCGAGGGCCTGGTCGGCTCTTGGATCGCGCTGCTGCTCTACGGCCTGTCCGCCGCGGCGATGAAATCCGGCCCGCTGGCCGAGGTCGACGGCTGGTTCAAGCAGTGGGAGATGCCGCTGACCACCATCCACGGCGCGCTGGGGATCACGCCCTGGCTGCTGGTTGCTGCGGTCTGGGCCGTGACCTTCGGGCTGTGGCGCCACTACCGCCGCAAGGACGCCGGCTGCCCGTCCTACGACCTGGGGCAGGCCTGGTGGGCCCGCCCGCTGTCGCTGAACACCGCCGCCATCCTGGTAGGTCTCATCGCCACCGTGGCCTTCCCCCTGTCCGCGGCCACCGGGCGCAACAGCGGCCTGGGCATTACCACCCCGACCGCCGACGTCATGCGGTATACCACCACCGGCGACGGGCAGTACCTCAACTGGGGCACGCTGCTGGTGGTCGGCCTGTTCATCGGCGCCTTCCTCGCGGCCAAGGCCACCGGCGAGTTCCGCGTGCGCGTCCCAGACGCGCAGACCGCCTACCGCGCCGTGGCCGGCGGCATCATGATGGGCGTGGGCGCGTCCTTGGCCGGCGGCTGCACGGTCGGCAACGGCATGGTGGAGACCTCCTTGTTCAGCTTCAAGGGCTGGGTCGCTCTGCTGTTCATGGCCCTGGGCGTGGCCGTCGGCGCCAAGTTGTGGCTCAAGCCCCACCGCGTTAACCAGTCCCCGGCCTCGGCCGAAGACGCCGTGCTTCGCGACGCCCCAGCCACCACCCACCAGCCCTTTCCTGATGCCACCGGCGCCGTCGCGCTCAAGCCCCAGGTGAGTACGTCCACCCAGAAGGCCCGCCCGCTGGGGCAGGGCCGCTACGCGCTGGATACCCTGGGCGCCGTCTGCCCCTTCCCGCTGATGGAGGCCAAGCAGGTCATGGACGAGCTGGAGACCGGCGAGGCCCTGGTCATCGACTTCGACTGCACCCAGGCCACCGACTCTATCCCGGCCTGGGTGGCCGATGCCGGCCACCGCATCACCGACTTCCACCGCGCCGGCGATGCCGGCTGGCAGGTCACCGTCGTTAAGGGAGGCTAATCACACGGGTGTGAGTTAGGATGAAGGGGCATCGCAGGTCTAAGCGATCCCCTTTAACTTTGTGTCAGCGAGGTATCAACCCACCATGCAGTTCCCAGAATCCGTTGTGGCCGAACTGGAAGAGCTTTTCGCCCCGGTGGTCCAGGAGCATCTCCTCGATGCTTCGCTGCTGCTGCAGCCGCGCTAGCGGGCCTGCGGACTGGCCATTCTCACCTTGTCCGCCAACTGGCGGATATCCGCGGCGCTGGGCTGGCTATCTGGCGCCAAGTTACAAAAGTCCAGTAGTTGGTAGCCGGCGTGCTGGATCGCCTCGTGTTGGGCGCTGAACTCGCCGAGGCGATCCGGCTGGTTGGCGCCCACCGACTGGATGGATCGGCGCTCGGACAGCAGCTCGTACTGCAGGTCGCGGCGCTGGCTCAGGGATTGCTGCGGCGTTTCGGTCAGCAGGGCACCCAGTAGCGCGCCCATCGACTCGTAGCAGCGGATCTGCAGCCGGTAGTGGTTCAGCGCCGCCGATGCCGGCCGGTACAGCCACAGCGCCAACAGCGCGAACAGGATGGACAGGGAAATCTCCGCCAGGCGCGCGCCGACGACGGGCGCCAGCTCCGGCGCCTGCGAGTTGCCCATCAAAAGCGCCAGCGGCGTCGAGAAGATCACGCAGAAGGCGTAGTTTTTCACCACGAAAATCTCCGCGAAGAACTGGCAGGCCGCCAGCGCAAGCAGCAGCGACCAGCCCCACACGCCGAAGTAGTGGAAGGTGGCGAACAGGCACACGCCCAGCACCGAGCCGGCCGCGCGGTGGATGGCGCGCACCGTGCCCGGCACCCGGTCCGGGCCCCATTGCAGAATCAGCAGGACCGAGATAGCGCCCCAGTCCGGGCGGCCCAGGCCCAGCGCCACGCCCAGCAGCGCGGTAATCAGGCCGGCGAAGAAGACGCGCTCGGCGGTGATGAAGGCGTGGCCGTTGCGCACTGCGGAGCGGTACAGGCGGTAGTTCACCGTCGGGCGGCTGTGCGGGATGACGGTGCGGCTCGGGTCGATGTCGTTCGGGGTGTCGGTGAGCAGGGCCTCGGCGGCGCCGAAGTCGTCGCGCAGGTTATGCCTGACGATGCTGCGCTGCGCCGCCAGCGTGCGCCGCACCAGCTCGGACTGCGACTGGTTGATAATGCGACCACCGCTTACGATGCCCGCATCCGCCAACGACTGCCACGCATTCGACAGCGCCGTTTGCGCCTGGTGGTGGCGGGCTAGGTGGTCCTTGTTGGCGTTGGCGTAGTCCTCGGCGGCGCGCTCCAGGGTGTCGACCACGCGCCGCTCCGGCCCGTGCTTATCCAGCAGCGACGGGGCCATGCCGAGGATCCACGCGGTACCCGCGCCGACGCAGGCCCACAGGATGACCTCGCCGACGTGGGTGCCGCTACGGGCGAGCATGGTGGAGCCACCCGAGACCATCACGATGAAGAAGCCGCCCGGCGGCGGCAGGCGCAGAGCGTTTTGGACGAACGCGGCCGTGGTGGCCAGCAGCACCGTAAACAGCGCCGAGAGAATGAGCCACCAGTGGCTGTGGCCGGGGGCGAAGACCAGCGTGCCCACCAGGGTGCCGGTGGCAGATCCGATGACCAGCAGTGTGCCGGCCACCGCGATGACGCGGGCGCGCGTGCGGTAGGGGTGGCCCTCGCCGTAGATGACGGCGAAGGCGCCGGTGGCGATGAGCAGGATAGCGTTGGTATAGCCCAGCAGCAGGGCCACGCAGCCTGGCAGGAGGATGGCCAAGGCGGCGCGCAGCGCGCCGGGCCACCGCGGGGCGGAGGAGTGGAAGGTGGTCAGCAGCTGGAGGGTACCTGGTCTTTGGGGAGTAGGGTTGTCCGTCACGGTGCTGCTACACGTTCCTTTCTCGTATCAAATTTATTCGGCCAATACAGCGTACTCTTCTGCGGCAGTTTCGCGAACTTTTGCATTCCTTAGGCATCTGTTTTCCACAGGCCGCGGTTCCCGAGTGTTAACCATTGCACTCG
>NZ_KV823433.1 GCF_001815935.1 Corynebacterium sp. HMSC04H06 | reverse complement strand
GCATAATTAGGTACACAAAGGCCCCCGCACTAGGCGGGGGCTGTGGAAAACTACGGTCTAGGCGCCGTGGGACGGCGTTTCGTTCTTGTCCAACTGCGCACGGTGGGAACGCACCGGCTCCCAAGCGACGTGGTGGCGCATGTCGGTTGTGCGCTGGTCGCGGGACCGGTAGACCACGTACGGGCGCGTGACATAGCCGACGGGCGCGGAGAAGGCGTGCACCAGGCGGGTAAACGGCCAGACGGCGATGATGGTAAAGCCCGCCAGGACGTGGACCTTGAACTGCCATGGCACGTTGGACATCAGCTCGGGCTGGATGTTAAAGATGAGCAGGTTGCGCAGCCAGGGCGCGATAGTCTCGCGGTAGTCGTAGCCGTGGGTGCCGCCCAGGTCGAAAAGCTGCAGCGTGAACGTCGCGATGGAGCCGGACAGCAGGGCCAGCCCCAGCAGGACGTACATGACCTTGTCGGATGTGGAGGTTGACAGGAAGACGGAACGGTTGACCACGCGGCGGTAGACCAGCCCAACAAACCCCAGTAGCACGGCGACCGCGGCAATCGAGCCGGGGATGGTGGCGATCCAGTGGTAGACGTGGTCGCTGATGCCGACGGCGCGGGTCCAGGACTTGGGCATCGCTAGCCCCATGAGGTGGCCGATGATGACGAAGACCATGCCCCAGTGGAACAGCGGGGAGGACAGGCGCAGCAGCTTGGACTCGTAGATCTGGGTGGAATGGGTGGTCCACCCGAACTGGTCGGAGCGCCAACGCCAGAAGATGCCGACGACGAATGCGGCTATCGCGAGCCAGGGGAATGCTCCCCAAAGAAAGTTGTTGAAAGTATCCATGGAAAGTCCTTAGACCGTGTTCGGCTGAGCGGTAGGGAAGGGCAGATCCGCAATTCCGACCATCTCAGCGGGTGGGCCGGTGCGAATGAGATCGACGTACTTTTGGGCGGTGTCCGGGTCGACCTTGGGCAAGGACTTGCACAGGGCCGTCACCAGACTCAGGTAGGGCGAGTTGACGTGGCCGAGGGCCGCGCGCAGCACCTCGATGCCCTCCCGGTAGCTGGCCACCATCTCTACGGCGCTGTCGTGGTCCTCGCTAAGCGCGAGGGCTTCCAAAACGACGCAGAGGTGGTCGGGCAGCTCCTCGTCGCTAACGACGAAGCCCAGGGCCTCGAGCTGCTGGCGGAAGGACAGGATGGCCATGCCGCGCTGCCGGGTGTCGCCGACCGCGTAATAGGACAGGAAAAGCGAGCAGCGGCGCCGCTGGTCGAAGGTCTCGACGTAGTGCTCCTCCATCCCGCGCAGCCCGGCGGCGCGGGCCCAGGTGGCGAAGTCCACGAAATCGGTGGCGATGGCCAGCGGCAGCTGATCCAGCTGCTCCTCGACGGTCTCGAGGCGCTGCAGGAAATCCGGCTGCGGGTAGTTGAGCAGCACCGAGACCGCCATGGCGATAATTCGGCGCTGGTCTACCGAGACCTTCACCGGGGCGATGAACTCATCGGGGAGCTTGCCGGTGTGGGTCCGGATGGCGCGCTCGACGTCCTTGGCTCCGCCGCCGCTACCGATGCCGGCTGGGGTGCCGAATCCGGCCACGGCATCGTCGGCCGGGGGCCGGTTGGGGCTGCGGCGGGCGAGTTTTTCAAAGATATTCATGGCTGGCATTGCTTAATTCCTCGGCGGGAACATGGAATCGGGACGGTCCCCGGTCCAGGACAGGAGGGAAACCTTGCCGCTGGGCGCGCTGCCGTGGGTGCAGGCTTCCGGCGCCCCCATGCCCAGGTCTTGGAACGTGTCGTTCAGGTTGCGGGCCGGGTCGACGCCGCCGAAGGGATCCAGCGAGCTGATGCCGCGCGGGGTCTCGGGGGAGGCGGTGGGGATGACGTAGCGGTCGTCGTACTTGGCGATGGAGAGCAGGCGGTACATCTCCTGCATCGTGCGCCCGTCCATGCCGACCGCCTGCGCGATTTCCTCCTGCGGCTCGTTGCCCAGGTTGATGTCGCGCATATACGAGCGCATGGCCACCAGCCGGCGCAGAGCCTTTTCCACTGGGATCGGGTCGCCGGCGGAAAACAGGCCCGCCAGGTAGTCCAGCGGGATGCGCATGCGCGACAGGGCGGTGAACAGGATCTTGTGGTCCTCGCCGTCGTTGCCGGAGGCGGTGACCTGGTCGACGATGGGCGACAGCGGCGGGATGTACCAGACCATGGGCAGGGTTCGGTATTCCGGGTGCAGCGGCAGCGCGACCCCGTACTTGAAGATGAGGTCGTAGATGGGGGAGTTCTGTGCCGCGTCGATCCAGGAGTGCGGGATGCCCTCGCGCTGGGCGGCCTTGACGACCTCAGGGTCGTGCGGGTCGAGCATGACCGACTTCTGGGCCTCCAGGAGGTCCTGGGGGGCCTCGGTGGCGGCGGCTTCGGCGACGCGGTCGGCGTCGTAGAGGATGACGCCCAGGTAGCGCAGGCGGCCCACGCAGGTCTCCGAGCATACCGTGGGCTGGCCGACCTCGATGCGCGGGTAGCACAGCGTGCACTTTTCGGCCTTGCCCGTCTTATGGTTGAAGTAGACCTTCTTGTACGGGCAGCCGGAGACACACATGCGCCAGCCGCGGCAGGCGTCCTGGTCAACCAGCACGATGCCGTCCTCGGTGCGCTTGTACATCGCGCCGGACGGGCAGGAGGACACGCACGTCGGGTTCATGCAGTGCTCGCAGATGCGCGGCAGGTAGAACATGAACGTGTCTTCGATCTCCTTCTTCACGTCCAGGTTCATCTCGTGCAGGACCGGGTCGTTGTCCATGGTGGCAGTCGACCCGCCCAGGTTGTCGTCCCAGTTGGAGGACCACTCGACCTTCTCGATGGGGCGGCCGTCGATCTGGGAGACCGGCTTGGCCGTCGGCTGGGTCTTCTGCCCGGCCTTGGCGCCCATCAGGTCCTCGTACTGGTAGCTCCACGGCTCGTAGTAGTCCTGGATGGTCGGCAGGTTAGGGTTGTGGAACAGGGTCGCCAGCTTTTTGAGCCGGCCGCCGGCCTTGGGCTTGAGCTTGCCAGAACTGGTGCGCTCCCAGCCGCCCTTCCACTTCTCCTGGTCCTCCCAGCCACGCGGGTAACCGACGCCGGGCTTGGTTTCGACGTTGTTGAACCAGATGTACTCGGTGCCTTCACGGTTGGTCCATGCCTGCTTACAGGTCACGGAACAGGTGTGGCAGCCGATGCATTTGTCGAGGTTCATGATCATTGAGATCTGAGCCATGACCTTCATTAGTAAGACACCTCCTGGGAACGGCGGCGGACGCGGGTGACCTCGTCGCGGTTATTGCCGGTGGGCCCGATGTAGTTGAAGTGGTAGGTAAGTTGGCCGTAGCCGCCCGCGATGTGGACCGGCTTGATGGAAATACGTGTCAGCGAGTTGTGGGTGCCGCCGCGGCGGCCGGTGTGCTCGTTGAGCGGGGTGCCGACGGTGCGCTCCTGGGCGTGGTTGCACAGCATGGTGCCTTCCGGGATGCGGTGGGAGACGATGGCGCGGGCGCTGACGACGCCGTTGCGGTTGTAGACCTCGACCCACTCGTTGTCCTTAACGCCGATCTTTTCGGCGTCCTTGTCGGACATCCAGACCACCTGGCCACCGCGGGAGATAGACAAAACGTGCAGGTTGTCGAAGTACTGCGAGTGGATGGACCACTTGTTGTGGGTAGTCAGGTAGCGCAGGGTGACTTCTGCCTCGCCGCGCTCGTTGCTCAGCGTCTGGCCGGGGGCGTGCTCGCCGTGCAGGTGGACGTGGTCCAGCGGCGGGCGGAACACGGGCAGGGATTCGCCGTAGTCCATGAACCAGTCGTGGTCGAGGTAGTAGTGCATCCGGCCCGTGAGCGTGTGCCAGGGCTTGTCGAACTCGACGTTGATGGAAAAGGCCGTGTACCGGCGCTTGTTGCGCTTGTCGGCGGTCCACTCCGGCGAGGTGATGACCTCGGTGGGGCGCTCCTTGATGGCGTCCCAGGTGATGTGGACATCGGCATCGGAAGCGCCCAGCGGGGTGAGGTCCTTGCCGGTGCGCGAGGACAGGAACTCGAAGCCCTGCTGCGCCAGCTCGCCGTTGGAGACGCCGGACAGGTGCAGGATGGCGTCGATGACCTTGGTGTCCTTGGTCAGATCGATGAGCTCGCCCTGGGAGGTCTGCGAGGTGCCGCAGATGAGCTCGAGCTCCTTGACCTGCTTTTCCACGTTGAACTTGGTGCCGTGCACGCCGGTGCCGGCCTTAGCGGGCAGCGGGCCGAGGTGCGCCCACTTTTCGTAGATGCGCGTGTAGTCGCGCTCGACGACGTGCAGCTTCGGCATCGTCACGCCCGGGACCAGCCCGACCTCGTCGATGTCCGGGACGATGCCGTTGGGCATGCCCAGCTCGTCCGGGGTGTCATGGTGGCTCGGCTGCGTGATGACGTCGCGCTGGGTGCCCAGCCACTTGACGGCCTTGTCGGACAGCGCGGCGGCCAGGTCCTGGAAGACCTCGAAGTCGGTGCGCGCCTCCCACGGCGGGTTGATGGCCGCGTTGAAGGAGTGCAGGTAGGGGTGCATGTCGGTCGAGGACATGTCGTGCTTTTCGTACCAGGTAGCGGCCGGCAGCACGATGTCGGAGACCAGCGTGGTCGAGGTGTTGCGGAAGTCCGTGGTCAGCATCAGGTCGAGCTTCCCCTCGGGGGCCTTATCGACCCATTTGATGGTGCGCGGGCGCTGCTCCGGGGAAAGCTCTTCGGCGGTGGCATCCGAGTCGATGCCCAGCAGGTGGCGGAGGAAGAACTCCGTGCCCTTGGCCGAGGAGCCCAGCAGGTTGGTACGCCAGTTGAGCAGGATGCGCGGCCAGTTCTCTTCTGCCGAGGGGTTGTCGTAGGCAAACTCCAGGTCGCCCTTTTGCAGCTGCTGGACGACGTAGTCGTTGATGTCCAGGCCGGCGGCGTCCGCCTCGTCGGCTAGCAGCAGGCAATTGCGGTTGAACTGCGGGTACGCCGGCATCCAGCCGCGGCGCATGGCCTCGGACATGGTGTCGGAGACCATCTTGTCGCCGATGGCCCCGCGGCTGGCCAGCGGGGAGCCCAGCTGGGAGGCGCGCGAGTTGTCGTAGCGGTACTGCTCGGTGGCGAAGTAGTAGAAGCCGGTGGAAATCATGTGGCGCGGGGGACGCTGCCAGTCGGTGGCCATGGCCCACTGGGTCCAGCCGTTGACAGGGCGCAGCTTTTCCTGGCCGACGTAGTGCGCCCAGCCGCCACCGTTGACGCCCTGGGTGCCGCACATCGAGGTCAGCGCCAGGAAGCTGCGGTAGATGTTGTCGGCGTGGAAGTAGTGGTTCACGCCCGCGCCCATGATGATCTGGGAACGTCCCTGCGAGTCCGCGGCGTTCTGGGCGAATTCCCGGCCGATGCGGATGGCCGCGGCGGCGGGAACACCGGTGAGCTCTTCTTGCCAGGCCGGGGTGCCGACCTCGCTGGCGTCGTCGAAGCCGGTCGGCCAGCTACCCGGCAGGTTCAGGTCCTCGCGCGGGACGCCGTAGTGGGCGAGCATGATATCAAAGACGGTGGTGACCAGCTTGCCGTTGACCTCGCGCACGGGCACGCCGCGGTGGACCACGCCGGCGCCGACCGGCTTGCCGGTGCCGATATCGGCCGGGTCGGTATCCAGGTCGAAGCGCGGGAAGAGGACCTCGGCGGTGGAGAAGGAATCTGTCTCCGCCACCGACATGACGGGGTCGACGCCGTCCAGGGAGAGGTTCCACTTGGCGGAATCCATGTCCCAGCGGTCGGCGACGGTGCCGCCCGGATCGACCACGCGGCCGTTTTCCTCCATGACGAGGCCACGGTGCGTGGCGTTGGGGCTGTCGGCCAAGGAGGGATCGTTAGTCTGGGAAGCCGTGAAGAACTTTCCGGGGGTGTAGGTCCCGTCTTCGCGCTGGTCGAGGGAGACCAGGAACGGCGCGTCGGTGTACTTGCGCATGTAGTTCAGGAAGTACGGCTCTTGGCGGTCGACGTGGAAGGTCTTGAGGATGACGTGGCCCATGGCAAAGGCCAAGGCGGCATCGGTGCCCGGCTCGATGCGGGCCCATTCGTCGGCGAACTTGGTGTTGTCGGCGAAGTCGGGGGAGACCACGACGACCTTGGTTCCCTTGTAGCGGGCCTCAACCATGAAGTGGGCGTCCGGGGTGCGCGTGACCGGGATATTGGAGCCCCACATCATCAGGTAGGAGGAGTTGTACCAGTCGCCGGACTCGGGGACGTCGGTTTGGTCGCCGAAGGTCTGCGGGGAGGCCGGCGGCAGGTCCGCGTACCAGTCGTAGAAGGACAGGGCGACGCCGCCGATCATCTGCAGGAAGCGGCTGCCGGCGCCGTAGGAGACCTGGCTCATCGCCGGGATGACCGTGAAGCCGTTGATGCGGTCGGGCCCGTACTTGCGGATGGTGTAGACGTGCGCGGCCGAGGCCATGTCGATGGCCTCCTCGTAGGAGATGCGGATTAGTCCGCCCTTGCCGCGCTGGGAGATATACGCCCGGCGCTTGTCCGGGTCTTCCTGGATGGCCTTCCAGGCAAGCACCGAGTCGCCGTGCTTCTGCTTTTCCTCGCGGAACATGTCCACCAAAACGCCGCGAGCGTACGGGTAGCGCACGCGGGTCGGGGAGTAGGTGTACCAGGAAAAGGAGGCGCCGCGGGGGCAGCCGCGGGGCTCGTACTCCGGGGTGTCGGGGCCCGTGGTGGGGTAGTCGACGGCCTGGGACTCCCAGGTGATGACGCCGTCTTTGACGTAGACCTTCCAGGAACAGGAGCCGGTGCAGTTGACGCCGTGGGTGGAGCGAACCATCTTGTCGAAGGCCCAGCGGTTGCGGTAGAAGACGTCGGCCTGCCGGCCGCCCTGCAAAAAGACCTGTTGGCCGGAGGCAGAAGCCTCGCCGCGGCGCAGGTAGGCGCCCAGTTTAAACAGTGGGTTGAGCTTGCCGTTTTCGGGAGCGGGGACTTGAGTAGTCATGGGGGTAAAACTCTCTGTTGGGGGCTGGGTTTAACCGGGGTACGGGGCGTTCGGACGGGCGTAGAAGACCCAGACCAGGACCGTCGTGATGGCGAAGTAGACCACGCAGCCCCAGAAGAAGGCGGCCATGGGCATAGCCGACAGGAGCATGCCGACCACGAACGGGCCGAAGGCGCCGATGGCGCCGGTCCAGCCGACCACGCCGCCTGCCTGGCGCGGCGGGAGGATCATCGGCATCTGCTTGAAGGTGCCGGCGTTAGCCAGGCCGGTGAAGAAGAACATGATGAGCATGCCGGCCAGGAACCACCAGAACTGGTCCGGGGAATCCGGGTTCAAAAACAGCGCGGAGAACGCGGTGAAGATGGTCATGCCCAGGCAGCCGATGAAGGTCCAGAAGGCGCCCCCGAACTTGTCGCAGAGCGGGCCCCACAGCGCGCGCACGAGGGCGCCGAGCAGGGGGCCGATGAAGGCGAAGGCCGCGCCGCGGGGCAGGTCGTCGGGGTTCATGACCTCGGCGAACTTGGAGGTCTGGCCGTAAAGGTCATTGATCATCAGGGCGAACTGGGCGGCGAAGCCGGAGAAGGCGCCGAAGCTCATCAGGTAGACGACGGTCAGCACCCAGGTGTTGATGTTGCCGAAGATGTCGATCTGCTGGCGGAAGTTCGCCTTGACCGGCACGTCCTTGAGCAGCGTCCAGGCCAGCACGGCCATGACGATGGTCCACGGCACGAAGAAGATGGCCGGGGAGTGGACGAAAATGGCGGTCTGGTCGGGCAGGCGCTGCGGGGCGACGAAGCCGATGCCGATGAGGCTGAAGCCCATCAGCCACGGGGCGACCAGCTGGATGAAGGAGATACCGAAGTTGCCCAGGCCTGCCTGCAGGCCGAGCGCGGTGCCGGACATCCGCTTCGGGAAGAAGTAGCCGGTGGATGGCATGAGGCCGGAGAAGACGCCGCCGCCGATGCCGGAGGCGAAGGAGATGGCGAGCAGCTCAACGAAGGAAGCATCGGGGCGCTGGACGACCGAGAACCAGCCGAACATGGGCAGCAGGAACAGCAGCGCGGAGAAGGTGACCAGCTTGCGGGTGCCCAGCACCGGCGGCAGGAACATGAAGACCAGGCGGAAAAGACCGCAGGCCAGGCCCGAGACCGCGGTGAGGGCGTAGAGCTGTCCGGAGCTCAAATCGAAGCCGATCTCGTTCAGGATGGGGGCGATGGCGGAGACCAGGTACCACGCGGCGAAGCCGATGAACAGGGTGGTCGTCGAAATAATGAGCGTGCGCCAGGCAATCTTGGAGTCCCAGTGGTCGGAATCTTCTGGATCCCAGCCCTGGATGACTTTGCCTGAGGTGTCTAACTGAGTCATGGGGCGTCCTCAAAACATCTCGAAGGAATAGCTGAATATCAATCTATCGAGTATTAGACTCAGAAGAGGAGTTTGTACGGAAATTTCTGGGTTTATTTAGGAAACGTTAATGTTGCGCATTTCCCTGCCCTCCGATTCGCGCTGGGTAGGCCGCTGAAGATTGCCTAAGCAGGGGATTTAAACCCCACAGTGATTTTTCTCACGGGTGTAGTAGAGGAGGCAGCCGAATGGGACACCAGGAGGCACCAATGCCTGAGTTGAAGGCCGCAGTAATCGTCGCGTCAAACCGCATCAAGGAGGGCACCAAGCCCAACAAGGCCGGTCAGCGTGCGGTGGAGCTATTGACCAACCACGGCGTGGAGGTCACGCAAAAGCAGTGCTTAAACGAGGGCGCTGCGAATTTGCGGCCGGCGCTGAGCCAGGTAATCGAGGCGGGCACCGACGTGGTGCTGGTCATCGGCGCAACCGGGATTTCCCGCGACAACGACACCCCGGAGGTCACGGAAGAATTCATCGCGGCCCGCATGTGGGGCCTAGAGACCCAGGTGCTCCTGGAGGGCTTGAAGAACTCACCTAGGGCCGGCCTGTGCCGCGGGATTATCGGTGTCACCTCGTGCCCGCCGGGGAACTTGCTGGTCAATTCCGCCTCCTCGGTCGGGGCGGTCGAGGACACCTTAGCGGTGGTGCTGCCCCTGCTGAAAGACATTTTCCGCGAATGCCGCTAGCTCCTGAGGCGTGTCGTAGTCGCGCTCGGCGCCGGTGCCGGGGACCTCGATAAGCCGGGAGTCGCGGCGCGCCTGGCGCAGCAGCCGGCGGGCGGAGGCGTTGTACACTCGGGGCAGCTGGGCGAGCGCGCGGCGCAGGTGGTCGGCCTTCCACAGCGAGCACAGCGGCTGCAGGAAGCCGTCGGCGCTGCGGACGATGGCGGCGTCGGCATTGGCAGCGTGCAGCGCGCGCCAGAGGGTGGGGAGAAGCTGGGCGGAATCGGGGGCATCGACGCTCAGTACGGCGATGTAGTCGCTGTGCAGGGCCTGTGTGCCGCGCGCGATGCCGGCGACCGGGCCGCCGAAGAGTGGGTTCTCGCAGACCTGTGGCAGTCCCAGCGGGTAGGGGGAGACCACTATGCGCTCGCAGTGGTAGGGCAGCTGCCCCAGCACGCGGTCGACCAGGCGCTGACCGGCAACGCGCAGGCTCGCCTTGTCGAGCCCACCCATGCGGCGCCCGCGGCCGCCGGCCAAAACGAGCGCGCCGAGCTGGCCGGGGAGGGGATAAGCAGGCTGGGCCATAGCCTAGGCCTCAGGCAGGGTGCGGGACCAGTCGCCGGAGCGCCCGCCGGACTTGGCGACGATTCCGGCGCGGCGGATGAAGGCGGAACGGTCCACGCCCTTGACCATGTCGATGATCGCCAGCGCGGCGACGTTCACCGCGGTCAGGGCCTCCATCTCCACGCCGGTGCGATCCGCGGTGCGCACGGTGGCCGAAATCGCCACGCAGTCTTTGTGAAGCTCGAGGTCGACGCTGCAGCCGTGCACGCCGATGGTGTGCGCCAGCGGCAGCAGCTCCGGGACCTTCTTGGCCGCCGCGATGCCGGTCACGCGCGCCACGGCCAGCACGTCGCCCTTGGGCACGGTGCCGTCGCGCAGCGCGTCCATGACCTCTCGCGAGCAGGCCACCTCGCCCTCGGCGGTGGCGGTGCGCACCGTCGGCTTCTTCTCGGTCACGTCGACCATGTAGGCCTCGCCGGCGTGGTTGAGATGCGTAAACTCCATTGCTCGTCCTTTCTTTAAAAGCTGCTTAAACCAGGTTTAAAACCAGGTGATTTCGACAGTATCGCCCGCCCGGGGTCCGGCGGCGTGGGCGGCAAGGCCCACCATCCCGGCGGTGCCGGCCAGGTTGGCCACCATGTGGGAACCCAGCCGCCGCCCGTTGAAAGGGAAGGCGGCGGGCGGGTTGTCCGCGTAGTCCACCCAGACCGGCAGCCAGGCGGGTCGGTCCCGGGTGTCGGGGAACTCTTCGCCGGCGCGGACTATCCCGCGGCGGCGAAGGTCCGGGTGCGGATCGCCGCGCAGGGCGCGCAGCGCGGGGGCGACGTAGAGGTGGAAGGAGACGAAGGTCGCCACTGGGTTGCCGGGAAGAGAAATCATCGGCGTCGAGCCCCAGACGCTTATTCCCTGCGGGGCGCCGGGCTTTTGGTCGACGTCGCCGAACCAGGCATCGCGGGCGTGGGCCTGGGCGCTGGTGTGGACGATGTCGAAGGCCCCGGCCGAGACCCCGCCGCTGGTGATGATGAGGTCGTGGGTCTGCGCCGCCTGATGAGCCAGGGCGACGAAGGAATCGCTCTGGCCCGCGGCGCAGTCGCTGTCTCCGGCGTGCAGGTGCGTTAGCTCGGCGGGCCCGGAGTCCCGCACGAGCTGGGCCAGCATGGGCCGGTTGGAATCCGGGATCTGGCCAGGTTGCAGCAGTTGGGCACCGCCGTAGCCCAGGCTCACGAGCTCGTCGCCGGTGGAAATCACCGCCACCCGCGGCGTGCGGTGCACGGGCAGTGTGGCCAGACCCGCGGAGTGGCAGGCGGCGATGACCCCGGGATCCACGCGGGACCCGGCACGGACGGCCGTGTCCCCAACGGCGAGGTTATCGCCGGCTCGGCGGATGTGGGCGCGGGCGGGATCGGCACCGTGGATGGTCACGGTTTCGGGCAGCGGGGTCGGCCCGGCGGGGATATTGGTCAGCTCCACGGGCACGACCACGAGCTCCGGATCGAGGGGATCGGCGACGGGTGCGCCGGTCATGATCCGCACCGCAGCACCGGCGGGCACCTCCTGTGGCGCGCTGCCGGCCGGCACGTCGCCTACTACCGGCAGCGTGGCCGAGCCGGAGCCTAGGTCGGCGCGGTGGACCAGGAAGCCGTCCATGGCCGAGTTGTGGAAGGCGGGCACGGGGATGCGGCAGGTGGCATCGGCGGCGCAATACTGGCCGCTGGTCAGTTCGCTCAGAGGCGTGTTCACGGCTGGGAGGGGCTGGACGAGGCTGAGGACGCGCGCGAGGTGGTCGGTGACGGAGCACGATGAAGAATGGTGCATAACGGGTTCTAGCTTAAGCTGGCTACCCGCCGATGGCGGACATCGGCCGGTCCGGCTGCAGGAAGCCCTCGTCGTTGACGCCGTGGCCGGGCAGCTTGGTCCACATCTCGCCGGCCCAGGCGGCCATGAGTTCCTCGTCGGAAGCGCCCTGGCGCATCAGGTCGCGCAGGGAGGTCTCCGAGTTCCCGAAGAGGCAGTTGCGCACCGCGCCGTCGGTGGTCAGGCGGGTGCGGTCACAGTCGCCGCAAAAGGGGTGGCTGACCGAGGCGATGATCCCTAGCTTGCCGCGCGTGCCGTCGGGGCAGGTCGCCTCCCATAGCGCGGCGGGGGCTGAGCCGCGCGGGGCGCGGGCCGGGTGCAGGTTGAACGCGGATTTCAGGCGGTCGAGGATGTCGTCTGCGGTGATCATGGTGGAGCGATCCCACTGCTCGCGCGGGCCCAGGGGCATCTGCTCGATAAAGCGCAGCTGCGCGCCCTTGTGCAGGGCGAAGTCGGCCAGCTCGACGATGTCGGCGTCGTTGATGCCGGGCATGACCACGGCGTTGATCTTAACGGGGTGGAGGCCGGCGGCCAGGGTGGCATCGATGGCCGCGAAGACGGAATCGAGCCGGTCGCGGCGGGTCAGCTCGGCGTAGGCGGCGTGGTTGATCGTGTCCAGCGAGATGTTGACCCGGTCCAGCCCGGCGGCCTTGAGCTCGTCGATGCGCTTGTCCAGGCCCAGCCCATTCGTCGTCAGCGCCGTGCTGGGGGCGTGGCCTTCGTCGGTGCGCAGATTTTTGGTGGCCGCGATGATTTCTGACAGCGACTTGCGCAGCAGCGGCTCGCCGCCGGTGAAACGGACCTGCCGGATGCCCAGGCGCTCGACGGCCAGGCGGATAAGGCGGATGGTTTCTGCGTCGTCGAGCTTGTGCTGGTTGGGCATCCAGTCCAGGCCCTCGGCGGGCATGCAGTAGGTGCACCGCAGGTTGCAGCGGTCGGTCAGGGACACGCGCAGGTCTCGGGCGACGCGACCGTATTTGTCCACCAAGGCTCGGTTGCCGTTGGCGTCGGCGGCAGGCAGGTCCGCGGCGGCCTGCGGGCGGCCGGCTACGCGCGGGGTGGGTAGCAGCACCTTCGGGGCGGAAGAACGGTCAGTCATATTCTCCCAACTCTATGCGTTGTGCGGATAGGACTACTAACCACAACGGCGCGCCCAGGTTAGCTATTCCTTTCCGAGGGCGCGGGCTTAGGTCAGCGGCTGGTCCGGATCCAAGGTGGCATTGTCATCAATCTGGTTGGCCTCGCCCGGGCCGGCCAGGCGAATGATGTTGTACTCGCCCTCGGCCAGGTGGGAGCGCAGGTCCTTCTTGTCGAACTTGCCCACCGACGTCTTATCGATGCTCTTGATGAAGGTCCAGTACTCCGGCAGCATCCAGCCGGGCAGCTCGGAGCGCAAGTTCTCCCGGAGGCTCTCAGCGGTCTCGATGGTCGGGTCGATGTCATGCTGGAGGACGGTCACGGCCAGCGGGCGCTCGCCCCACTGCTTGTCGGGGTAGCCGATGACGGCGGCCTCGATGACCCGGTCGTCGGCCATGATGAGGTTTTCCAGCTGGACGGAGTAGATCCACTCGCCGCCGGAGCGGATGACGTCGCGGGCGCGGTCCTCGATGGTCAGGAAGCCGTCTTTGGTCACCGAGCCCACGTCACCGGTGCGCAGCCAGCCGTCGGCGGTGAACTTGCTGGCCGCGTCCTCGGTGCGCTTGCCGCGGAACTGGGAGGCCGCCCCGCCTTCCTCCGCGGCGGGCGAGTGATAGTAGGACTCCGTGACCAGGTTGCCGCGGACCTGGATCTCACCGGCGTTGCGGTCGGTCTTGGAGACCACCTGCCCGTCGTTGACCACGCGGTATTCCAGGCTGGTGGGGAAGCGGCCCTGGGAGATGCGGTACCCCCAGCGGGAATTGCCGCTAGCGCCCTGCGGCGGGCGCGCCACGGTGCCCACAGTGGTGGTTTCCACCATGCCCCACACGTGCACCACGTCGACGCCGAAGCGCTCCTCCCAGACCTTGATCACCTGCGGCGGGACCGGGGAGCCGCCGGCGTAAATTTCGGTCAGCGACATGCGCTCCGGCGGGTGGTGGAGATAGTGGATGAAGAGCTGGATCCAGATGGTCGGCACGCCGTGCGCCACGCGCGGGTGGGTGGAGGCGATGAGCTTGGCCAGGGTGGGCGCGGAGACATCCGAGTCCGGCAGGATGAGCGGCGTGCCCGTCATGAAGGCGGCAAAAGGCACGCCCCAGGACAACACGTGGTAAATGGGAATGCAGCACAGGAAGGACTCGCCGTGGGTAATCGCCAGGCTGTCCGTGGTGCGCAGCAGCATGGAGGCCAAGTAGATGGAGCGGTGCGAGTAGACCACGCCCTTGGGCGCGCCGGTCGTGCCGGTGGAATAACACAGCGCCGCGGCCGCGGACTCGTCTAGCACCGGCCAGTCATAGCGGGTCGATTGCCCGTCCAACAGGGCCTCGTAGGAATAGACTTCCACGCCGCGGGGGAAGTAGGGGCTCAAGTGGCTCACCCGACCCGGGCCTGTGAAGACGACCGCGCGGACGGTTGCGGTCCCAGCCAGGACCGCGCCCAGCTGCTGGGCCAAGCGCGGATCGGCGACGATGACCTCGATCTCCGCGTGGTTGACAATGTGCCGGATCTGGTCGTTCATCAGCTGCTTGTTCAGCGGGGTAAAGACCGCGCCCTTGCAGGCCACGGCGAACATGACCTCGAGGTGTTCCGCGCAATTCCATAGGAAAGAGCCGACGCGCTCGTCGCCGGTAACCCCCAGCTCGTCGTGCAACACGTGGGCGAAGGCCGCCGCGCGCGCCCCGATGTCCGCGAAGGTGCATTCCTCGGCCGCCCCGGCGCCGTTGGGGGCGTGCTCGCCGTGCCACGTAGTGACCTTGGTCTGGCTGTGGACGGTGGCGCCCTGCTCCAAGATACGGGAGATATTGAGCGGGACTTCCTGCATGGTGGAGTGCATGGTCACTATGATAGCCACCTCTTTAGGCCCCGGGGTGGGACCGGTACCGAATAAGGCGAAATCTTGCGCTATACTATCTGGGACTGGCTGAGCTGCTTGAGCGTTTGAGCTACGTGAGCTGCCCTAAGTTAAACAGTAAAGCACATGTGCTCGGGCCTGCTCGTGCAGTCGAGATGCGTTGTCCCTGGGCCCTGACCCCACAGAATGGGTCAAACCACAGCCCCCGCGCTTTCTGGGTGAGTACTTCAAACGCCGTGCACACCGCGCAAGGTTTAAGGCCGGCCCGCAGGGGGACGACGTGGTACCTGCCGAGGAAGGGCAACTCGGTCCCACGCGGACCTCTCGGGCTCCCTTCCGGCCCCAACCGGCGCTGCGCGCCCTCGAGGTTGCTCGAGGTCCACGACAGTCAGCCGCCGGGCGCCCACGGTAGGCTAGCCAGAGTTTTATCTTTTAACTACACAGTCATTTCCAGAGTGCCTAGCCGGCGGACCCAAAGACTTGGGAAAACCGGCCCGGTAACACGCGGCAGGACCGCCCGACCGGGCACGCTGGGCACCCAGAATCATCCGCTGGGAAAAGCGACGAAAGGACTTCCGTGAGCGATACGGAGAATATCTCGCCTCAAGAACTGGCATCCCTGAAGCTGCCGCAGCTGCGCGAAATTGCGGCCCAGAAGGGCCTGCGCGGCATCAGCGCTCTCCGCAAGGGCGCTCTCATCGAGGCAATCACCACCGGTAAGAAGCCGGCCGCCGCCAAGGCCGCGCCGAAGTCGGCAGACAAGGCGGACAAGCCCGCTAAGCAGGCACAGGAACAAGCCCCGGCCGCGCAGGCTGACGATGCCCCGCAGCGCGACGGTCGCCGCCCACAGGGCCGCGACGACAAGCAGGGCGACGGCGAGAAGAACGCCGACAAGAACAACGGCAACAACGGCAATGATGAGCCGCGCTACGAGTCCCGCGCACAGGCCCGCCGGGCCCGCCGCAACCGCGCGCGCCGGGGTGGGCGCGACGACCACGACGGCAACAACCAGGACCAAGGCCGCGACAACCGCGACAACCAGGATGATTCCCGCAACGGCAACAACGGTAACGGCGGGAACAACGGTAAAAGCAGCAACAACGGCGGCAACAACCACCGCCGGAACAACGGCGACGATGACGAACGCGGCGGCCGTCGCGGGCGTCGCAACCGCCGCAACCGCCGGAACCGTGGCGGCGGCAACGACAACCGCGGTGGCGGCAACGACCTGCAGATTCGCGAGGGCGATGAGCTGCAGGCCGTCGGCGGCATCCTCGAGGTAGTCGACAACAACGTCGCCTTCCTGCGCACCACCGGCTACCGCGCGGCGAACTCGGACGTTTTCGTCAACCAGAACCTGGTCCGCCGCCTGGGGCTGCGCTCCGGCGACGCCGTGACCGGCCAGGTCAAGGTCGCCGGCGCCACACACACCCACGGCAACGGCCGCAACCGCCGCAAGTACAACCAGCTGGTGCGGGTCGATACCGTCAACGGGATGGACCCGGAGGAGGCCAAGCAGCGCCCGGACTTTGCCAAGCTGACCCCGCTGTATCCGAACCAGCGGCTGCGCTTGGAGACCGACCCGAAGGTCCTGACCACCCGTGTTATCGACCTGATTATGCCGATCGGTAAGGGCCAGCGCGCCCTGATCGTCTCCCCGCCGAAGGCCGGTAAGACGACCATCCTGCAGAACATCGCCAACGCGATTTCCATCAACAACCCGGAGTGCTACCTCATGGTGGTGCTCGTCGACGAGCGCCCCGAAGAGGTCACCGACATGCAGCGCTCGGTCAACGGCGAGGTGATTGCTTCCACGTTCGACCGCCCGCCGTCAGAACATACCTCGGTCGCCGAGCTGGCCATCGAGCGCGCCAAGCGCCTGGTGGAGCAGGGCAAAGACGTCGTCGTGCTGCTGGACTCCATCACCCGCCTGGGCCGCGCGTACAATAACTCATCCCCGGCCTCCGGGCGCATCCTGTCCGGCGGTGTCGACTCCAACGCTCTCTACCCGCCGAAGCGCTTCCTGGGCGCGGCCCGCAACATCGAAAACGGCGGGTCGCTGACCATTATCGCCACGGCCATGGTGGAAACCGGATCGACCGGCGACAACGTCATCTTCGAGGAATTCAAGGGCACGGGCAACGCCGAGCTGAAGCTGGACCGCTCCATCTCCGAGCGCCGCGTCTTCCCAGCCGTCGACGTCAACCCGTCGGGTACCCGCAAGGACGAGCTACTGCTCGTGCCGGAGGAGCTGCGCATCATGACCAAGTTACGGCGCATCCTCGCGGCCCTGGACTCCCACCAGGCCATCGATTTGCTTATCAAGCAGCTGAAGAAGACCAAGTCCAATGGCGAATTCCTCATGGGTGTGGCGCAGTCCGCGCCGATGGTCGCTGACAAGGACGAGGAGGATTACAAGTAATGGCTAGCCAGGTTTCGCTGGTCGACGACATCGTCTCCGAGTACCAGGGTCTGGAAATGCAGATGGCCGACCCGGAGGTGGCCGGCGACCAGAACCAGTTCCGGAAGCTGTCCAAGCGCTACGCCGAGCTGCGGCCCATCATCCAGGTCAACGACGAGCTCAACCAAGCTCGCGTTGATCTCGAGGACGCGAAGGAGATGGCCTACGAGGACCACGACTTCCAGGCCGAGGCCGATCGCTTGGAGGGCGAGGTCGTCGAGCTGGAAGAAAAGCTCGCTGACCTGTTGGCCCCGCGCGACGAGCACGACGCCGAGGACATCATCATGGAGATCAAGGCCGGCGCCGGTGGGGAAGAGGCCGCGCTTTTTGCCGGCGACTTGGCCCGCATGTACGAGCGCTACGCCGACAAGACCGGCTTTAGCTGGGAGGTGCTCGGCCTCAACGAGTCCGACCTGGGTGGCGTGAAGGACATGACCATCTCCTTCAAGTCGAAGAACCCGTCCCGCGACGGCGCGTGGTCCGTCTTCAAGTTCGAGGGCGGCGTCCACCGCGTCCAGCGCGTGCCGGTGACCGAGTCCCAGGGCCGGATCCAGACCTCGGCGGCCGGCGTGCTGGTCTACCCGGAGCCGGACGAGGTCGAGTCGGTCAACATCGACGAGAAGGACATCCGCGTCGACGTCTACCGTTCCTCCGGTAAGGGCGGTCAGGGCGTCAACACCACGGACTCCGCCGTGCGCATCACGCACCTGCCCACCGGGCTCATCGTCACCTGCCAGAAGGAACGCTCCCAGATCCAGAACAAGGCGCGCGCCCTGCAGGTGCTGCAGGCCCGCCTAGATCAAATGGAGCGCGAGGCCCGCGAGGCCGAGGACGCCGAGCAGCGCGCCTCCCAGGTCCGCACCATGGACCGTTCCGAGCGAATCCGCACCTACAACTGGCCGGAAAACCGCATCACGGACCACCGGATCGGCTACAAGGCCAACAACCTGGACTCCGTGCTGGACGGAGACATGGGCGATCTCATCACCGCCCTGCAGAACCAGGAGCGTGCCGAGCGCCTCGAGGCCGAAGGCTAGAAGTGGCCCCCGGCACGTACGCGCGCCTGCTCCGGGAAACCACCCGGCGGCTTTCGGCGGCCGGCGTGGCCTCCCCGGAGTTCGACGCCCGCCTGCTGCTGAGCCACCTCATCGGCTGCGGGCACATGGATATCCCGCTTAATGAGTCGACGATGTCCGGCTTCGAGCTCGCCCTCGAGCCGCTCGTTCGCCGCCGGGAGCAGCGCGAGCCCTTGCAACACATCGTGGGCACCGCCCCGTTCGGCCCGCTCGATCTCGCGGTTGGCTCGGGGGTTTTCATCCCGCGCCCAGAGACCGAGGTCCTGGCCGACTGGGCTAAAGGCAAGGCTGAGGGCTTGATTAAGCGGGGGAATTATTCCCCCCTAACGATCCTCGACCTATGCACCGGCTCGGGCGCCCTAGCGGCCTACCTGGCCTATTACCTCGTACCCGCCGCCCGCGTCGTGGCGGTGGAGAAGTCGCCTAAGGCCGCGGAGTATGCCGCGCGCAACTTCGCCGACTTGGGGCTTCAGGTGGAATTCGTCGAGGGCGACGCCTGCGACCCAGCCCTGAAACCGGAGCTGGACGGGCGCGTCGACGTGCTGGTGACCAATCCGCCTTACGTGCCGGAGTCGCCGGTCTTGGCCCCGGAGGTCTACCACGACCCAGCCGAGGCGGTCTTCGCCGGATCGGATGGCATGGACGTCATCCGGGCCATGGCAGACAACCTCACGCGCTGGCTGGCACCCGGCGGGTGGCTCGGTATCGAGCACGATGATGCCACCTCCGCGGCCGTGCAGAGCGTCCTTCGGGACACCGGCGCCTTTAGTACAGTAGAACCAATGCTCGATCTCACCGGCACCGCCCGCTTCGTGCGCGCGCAGCGTAAAGAGTAGGGTTAAAGCTCCCGTAACCAGGGAAGCGGTGCCGAAAAGACACCGGGACCAAAAACCAGAGAACTTTAGTTTTTCGTGGGAGAAGTTGATGCAAGGCAAAATCTATAGTTGCGCTGACGAAGCGGGGCGTGCGAACGGTATCGCTGCGGCGACTAGGGCCGCGAAGTCCGGGCGCCTGGTGGTACTGCCGACGGACACCCTCTACGGCATCGGCTGCGACGCCTTCGACAACGACGCGGTAGCCAACCTGCTAGCCGCCAAGCACCGCGGGCCGGACATGCCGGTGCCGGTGCTCATCGGCTCCTGGGACACCATCCAGGGCCTCGTTGCCACGTATTCCGACCAGGCGAAGCTCTTGGTCGAGGCCTTCTGGCCGGGTGGGCTGTCCATCGTTGTGCCGCAGGCGCCGAGCTTGCCGTGGAACCTGGGGGATACCCGGGGTACGGTCATGCTGCGCATGCCGCTGCACCCGATTGCCATCGAGCTGCTCCGCGAAGTCGGCCCGATGGCTGTGTCCAGCGCCAATATCTCCGGCCACCAGCCGCCGACCACGGCGATTGCCGCCAAGCAGCAGCTGGGCAAGTCGGTCTCGGTCTACCTGGACGGCGGGGAAACCGCCATCGGCAAGCCGTCGACGATTATTGACCTGGCTGCGCCGCAGCCCTACCTGCTGCGGGAGGGCGCCATCTCGGCCGAGCAAATCTCCGAGGTCATCGGCGTTTCCGCCGAGGCCCTCCGGACCCGCCCGGGAGCCTAATGCTAGGCGGAGCCGGGGTGCCGCTGCGCGAAATCGGACTCGTCATCCTCGTCGCGGCGATTATCACCTACCTGACCACCGGGATCGTGCGCTCGGTGCTGGTGCGCAGCGGCCAGGTCGCCGAGGTGCGCCAGCGCGACAGCCACTCCCAGCCCACGCCCCAGCTGGGCGGGCTGGCCATGTACACCGGGTTTATCTCCGCGGTCTTCTTCGCGGCGCAGCTGCCCGCGCTGACCCGCGGTTTCATGCCGGTGACCCCGGAGATGACCGCGGTCATCTGGGCTTCCAGCGCCATCGTCCTGGTGGGCATCGTCGACGACTTGGTCGAGCTGTCCGCGCTGGTAAAGCTGGCCGGGCAGCTGGTCGCAGCCACCTTGCTCTCGGCCCTGGGGCTGACCTGGTCGCTGCTGTTCGTGCCGTTTGGCGGCGGCACCACGCTGCTGCTGGACCAGTTCCAGTCCTCGCTGGTGACCATCTTCATCGCGGTCCTACTGGTCAACGCCATCAACTTCGTCGACGGGCTGGACGGCCTGGCCGCCGGCCTGGGCCTTATTGCGGGCGGGGCCATCCTGATCTTCTCTTTGACGGTCCTGCACGACCAGGGCGGGGCGGTCTCGGCGTACCCGCCCGCCATCATTGCGGCCGGCCTGGTGGGCATGTGCGCCGGCTTCTTGCCGCACAACTTCGAGCCCTCACGCATCTTCATGGGCGATAGCGGTTCGATGCTCATCGGCCTGCTGCTGGCGGCGGCCTCGACGTCCGTTTCGGGCAAGATCAATATGTCGCTCTACGGCGGCGCCGACATGGTGGCGGTCCTCTCGCCGCTCATCGTCGTCATCGCCGCGGTCTTTATCCCGGTGCTGGACCTGGTCTGGGCGGTTATCCGCCGCCTGTCCCAGGGGCGCTCGCCGTTTTCGGCCGACAAGGCCCACATTCACCACCGCTTGCTATCGCTGGGGCACACTCACCGCCGCACCGTGCTGGTGCTCTACCTGTGGGTCTCGGCCGTCGCCTTCGGGGCGGTGAGTTTCTCGGTCGTGCCGGTACCCGTGGCGGCCGGGGCCACGGCTGTGGCCATCGTGACGGCCGCCGTCGCGACCCTCATCCCGCTGCGCGCTGGCAAGATCGGCCGCGTGCCAGCCTCGGCCGATAAGCCGGGCTAGTAGGTCCACCCGTACAACCTGTAGGATTCGTATTCGTGTCTGAAAGCTTTGATTCTACGCAAACTAACCCGAACGGCGGGGCGCCACGCTCCGAGTTCGACGACCACCGCCGGCCGATGGTGCGCGCGGTGCGCTTCGGCTCCATGGCGCTGGCGGTCGTGACCGTGCTGTCGCTGGTCGGCTGGGGCTGGGCCAAGGACCTGCCCGGCATCTGGGGCGTGCTTCTCGGCGCGGCCATCGGCGGAGGTTTCGTCCTGCTGACCGCGCTTTCGGTGCTCGTGACCGCCAACTCCAGCCCGTCGACCACCATGGCGGTCGTTCTCGGCGGCTGGTTGGTCAAGGTTGTTCTCTTGATTATTGTCCTGTTGGCCATCCGTGGTATGGATTTCTACGACAACGTCGCGCTCTTCATGACCGTCATCTTGGCACTCATTATCGTGCTCGGCACCGAGGTGTGGGGGATTATCACCTCTCGGGTGACCTACGTGTCTTAAAACGCGTGGGCCAATGCGTTGGCCTTTGAGGGCCCGTGAGCCTGGTGCCCGGGAAGTAATGCTTCCCGGGCACTTTGTCGTGCCGGGGCAAACGAGAGGGGCCCGTGTTGGGGCTTCGGGGGTGTGTTTAGCAGGTATTTGTCACCCCCGCGGGGGCTCAAAGCATAAGGCTGTGATTAACCTTACCCGCCTGGGTTTTCAGTGGGAACGGGCAGTTTTGGGGCGAGAGTGGACCAATTGTTCGGGTTTCCTACCAGCTACTTGCACAAACTGGCCCCCCGCGTGCGAAATTTCAATAACAAGCTGCTAGAATTTCTTGCGGGTTACCGCGGATCTAGGGTCCGCAGTCTGTGAGTGACGGACTGCTACGCCTTATAGTCCGTTGCGGTGAATCCCTGCTGCAGCATCGCTGATGTGCGACGGAGTCCGTTGCTGCAGCAGATAGTTTTAGACGTCCATCGCACCGTACGATTTTGTAAATCATACGGCCCGAACACGGGAGAGAACGCTGAGCGTTACAACATTGGCCATGAACGGGCACTTTCACGCGCCCGATCTGGGTGAGGAATTCTTCCCGGGGCAGCTAGATGCCGACCATCTGTTCTTCGGCGACTTCGCTGGCGGATGGTTCGCACTTGACCGCCTCATGCTAGTGCGCATCTTAGTGACACTCGTACTGGTGGTTCTTTTCCTGCTAGCCTTCAAGAACCCACGGCTGGTTCCGCGGAGCTTGCAGAATATCGGTGAGAGCGCGGTTGATTTTGTTCGCGTTTACATCGCTGAAGACATAATGGGCAAGAAGGAGGCGAAGCGATTTCTACCGATCATCGCGGCAATCTTCTTTGCGGTACTCTTCATGAATATTCCGACTATTATTCCAGGGCTGAATATCTCCCCGAATGGTCGGATCGGTATGCCCATCGTGCTTGCCGCTGTTGCGTACATTTCGATGATTTACGCGGGCGCGAAGCGTTACGGGCTAGGCAAGTTTTTTAAATCGTCGGTGGTTATTCCTAATCTGCCGCCGGTTTTGCACTTGTTGGTTGTGCCGATCGAGTTTTTCTCGACATTCATTTTACGTCCCGTCACCCTTGCTATTCGTCTTATGGCGAATTTCTTGGCTGGACACATCATCCTAGTCTTGTTGTTCTCTGCCACGAACTTCTTCTTCTGGCAGCTGAATGGTTGGACGGCACTCTCAGCACTGACCATCGTGCTTGCGATCGCTTTCAGTTTGTTCGAGCTTATCGTGATTTTCCTGCAGGCCTACATTTTTGCTCTGCTGGCCGCGGTGTACATCGAACTGTCCCTCCATGCTGATTCGCATTAATTACGAGGTCGACGAAGGCGACCGAGTATACCTCACCTCTACATTTGGAATTTTTCGGAGCTAAAAGCTTGGCTCTGTACTCTACGAAAGGGAACGACTTCCACCATGAACGAAATCATTCTCGCTGCTGACACTGCTCAGGCGAACCTTGATGCTTTGAAGACGGTCGGTTACGGATTGGCTGCGATCGGTCCGGGTATCGGTATCGGCATCGTTGCTGGCAAGACCGTCGAAGGTATGGCCCGTCAGCCAGAGATGGCCGGCCAGCTGCGTACCACCATGTTCTTGGGTATCGCCTTCACTGAAGCCTTGGCCCTGATCGGTCTCGTAGCAGGGTTCTTGTTCTAAAAGTTCACGTTTTCGAAAAACCGACCTTTCAGGACTGGAGACTCATGAGCAACGTGTTTTACGTACTTGCGGAAGAGGGCGAGAACCCTGGTTCTGGCAGTTTCTCCGTACTCTTACCCAAAAACTATGACATTTTTTGGTCTTTACTCTGTTTCGTTGTCATCTTGTTGTTGTTCTGGAAGTTCGTACTTCCTATGTACAACAACCTGCTCGAAGAGCGTGAGAACCGGATTGAGGGTGGCCTGAAGCGCGCCGAGGCCCAGCAGGCCGAGGCCAAGGCGGCCCTCGAGAAGTACAACGCGCAGTTGGCAGATGCCCGTGCAGAGGCAGCTGAGATTCGTGAGCAGGCGCGCGAGCGCGGCAAGCAGATTGAGGCCGAAGCCAAGGAGAAGGCCGAGGAGGAGTCCCGCCGCATTATCGCCAATGGCGAAAAGCAGCTGCAGGCTTCCCGCACCCAGGTCATCTCCGATCTGCGTTCCGACATCGGACAAAACTCCATCAACCTGGCTGAGAAGCTGTTGGGCGGCGAGCTTTCTGACTCCGCCAAGCAGTCTTCCACCATTGATAACTTCTTGTCCGAGCTCGACACTGTGGCACCGGCCGGAAAGTAGGAGGCTATGAAGGCAGCTAGCCGCGAAGCACTCGCCGGTGTGGAGTTGACCCTGGATAAGATCCTGGGCGAGTCCACCGCCGTAGCGATTGCCGCTCAAACCGGCCTCGAACTCTTCGAAGTTGTTGACGTGCTGGACGGGGAGCGCGAACTGCGCGCCAATCTGTCCGACGCCGCGGCTTCGGAAGACACCCGCAAGAAGCTGGTCGCTGACCTCTTCGGCGGCAAGGTGGCCCCCAGCACCCAGCAGGTGCTGGAAGCGGCTGCCTCCGCTAAGTGGTCTTCGGGCCGGGACCTGGTTCGGGGCCTGGTGGCCCTGGGCCGGCGTTCCCTTCTGCGCGGCGCAGAGTCCGAGGGGAAGCTCGGCCAGGTGGAAGACGAACTCTTCCGCCTGTCGCGCATCCTGGACCGCGAGGGCGAGCTGACCCAGCTGCTTTCCGACCGCACTGCCAAGTCCGCCAAGAAGCGCGGGCTGCTGGCTAACGTGCTCTACGGCAAGGTCACGATGTTCACTGAGGCGCTCGCGCTGCAGGCCATCGGGCGCCCGGAGCAGAACCCGATCGACGACGTTGCCAATCTGGCGTCGCTCGCAGCCGAGCTGCAGGGACGCGAGGTCGCACACGTGGTCAGCGTGGGTGAGTTGAACGAAGGCCAGCAGGCAGGACTCGCTGAGAAGCTGGGCAAGATTTATGGTCGTGCGATGTCCATCCACTCTGAGGTTGACACCAGCCTCCTCGGTGGCATGACTATTCGTGTCGGCGACGAGGTCATCGACGGTTCCACGGCGGGCAAGATTGCCCGGCTGCGCACCGCGATGGCCAAGTAGAGTCGTTGACGGTCACTACGTGAAGACTACGACACAAACTTTAAGTAATTGCTGGACGATACTACCGAGAGTAGGAAGAACATGGCGGAGCTGACGATCTCCTCCGATGAGATCCGTAGCGCGATTGCGAACTACACCTCGAGCTACTCCGCGGAGGCCTCCCGTGAGGAGGTCGGCGTGGTCATTTCGGCAGCTGACGGTATTGCACAGGTTTCTGGCCTGCCGTCTGTTATGGCGAATGAGCTGCTCGAGTTCCCTGGCGGCGTAATCGGCGTTGCACAGAACCTGGACACCAATTCCATCGGCGTTGTGGTGCTGGGTAATTTTGAGACCCTCAAGGAGGGCGACGAGGTTAAGCGAACTGGAGAGGTCCTCTCCGTTCCCGTGGGCGAGGGTTTCCTTGGCCGCGTTATCAACCCGCTGGGCCAGCCGATTGACGGCATGGGCCCGATCGAGAGTGAAGAAGACCGCGCTCTCGAGCTGCAGGCACCGTCCGTGCTGCAGCGCCAGCCGGTCGAAGAGCCGATGCAGACGGGTATCAAGGCTATTGACGCCATGACCCCAATCGGTCGCGGTCAGCGTCAGCTGATCATCGGTGACCGTAAGACCGGTAAGACCGCGGTCTGCATCGACACCATCCTGAACCAGAAGGCCAACTGGGAATCTGGCGACAAGAACAAGCAGGTCCGTTGTATCTACGTGGCCATCGGTCAGAAGGGTTCCACCATCGCTGGTGTGCGCCAGACCCTGGCCGACCACGGTGCGCTGGACTACACCACCATCGTGGCTGCCCCTGCTTCTGATTCCGCCGGCTTCAAGTGGCTGGCACCGTTCTCCGGTGCCGCTCTGGGCCAGCACTGGATGTACCAGGGCAACCACGTCCTGGTTATCTACGATGACCTGACCAAGCAGGCCGAGGCCTACCGTGCCATCTCCCTGCTGCTGCGCCGTCCGCCGGGACGCGAGGCATATCCGGGCGATGTGTTCTACCTGCACTCCCGCCTGCTGGAGCGTGCTGCTAAGCTCTCCGACGACATGGGCGCTGGCTCGATGACCGCACTGCCGATCATCGAGACTAAGGCAAACGACGTGGGCGCGTTCATTCCGACCAACGTTATTTCCATTACCGACGGCCAGGTCTTCCTGGAGTCCGACCTGTTCAACCAAGGTGTGCGCCCGGCTATTAACGTCGGTGTCTCCGTCTCCCGTGTCGGTGGCGCCGCGCAGACCAAGGGTATGAAGAAGGTTGCCGGTAACCTGCGTCTGGACCTGGCTGCGTACCGTGATCTGGAGGCGTTCGCTGCGTTCGCTTCCGATCTGGACTCGGCTTCCAAGGCTCAGCTGGAGCGCGGCCAGCGTCTGGTCGAGCTGCTGAAGCAGAGCGAGTCTTCCCCGCAGCCGGTGGAATACCAGATGGTGTCCATCTTCCTGGCAGACCAGGGCATCTTCGACGTCGTTCCCGTCGAAGATGTGCGTCGCTTCGAAACTGAGGTGCACGAGTACCTGCAGGCGAACACCCCGCAGGTCTACGAGCAGATCGCCGGCGGCGTTCCGTTCACCGACGAGTCCAAGGAGGCTCTGGTCTCCGCGGCTAAGGACTTCACCCCGACCTTCCGCACCACCGAAGGCCACAACCTGGGCTCCGAGGCTCCGGTTGAGTCGCTCGGTGCCGACGAGGTTAAGAAGACCGAGCTCAACGTCTCCCGAAAGGCTTCCAAGTAGGCACGCGCTTACGAGGACACACAAGTCGATTGATTAAGAAGGGAGGAAAGTAAACCATGGCAACTCTTCGTGAATTGCGCGACCGTATCCGGTCCGTCAACTCCACTAAGAAGATCACCAAGGCTCAGGAGCTCATCGCTACCTCGCGCATTACCAAGGCGCAGACCCGTGTGGAGGCATCCTTGCCCTACGCTCAGGAGCTCAGCGCAGTGATGAACCGCCTGGCGGCCGCCAGCTCGCTGGATCACCCGATGCTGCGACAACGCGAGAACGCCAAGGTCGCGGCCGTGCTGGTTGTTTCTTCCGACCGCGGTATGTGCGGTGGCTACAACAACAACGTGTTTAAGAAGGCCGCCGAACTGGAAGCTCTCCTCAAGAAGGAGGGCTACGAGGTAGCCCGCTACGTCACTGGCAACAAGGGCGTGGGCTACTACCAGTTCCGTGAGGAAGAAGTGGTCGGCAGCTGGTCCGGCTTTTCCCAGGACCCGACGTGGGACGAGACGCACGATGTCCGCCACCACATCGTGGAAGGGTTCATCGCTGGTTCCGAAGGCACCACCAAGGCCCGCGAGGGCCTGCACGCCGAGGGCGAGGGCCAGCCGGTCCGCGGCTTCGACCAGGTGCACGTCGTCTACACCGAGTTCGAGTCCATGCTGACTCAGACCGCTCGCGCGCAGCAGCTGCTGCCCATCGAGCCGGTCATTGATACGGTGGAACTCAACCAGGGTGAGTCGGCGCTCTCCGATAGCGGGAACACTGAGGAACTGAGCTCGGACTTCGATTTCGAACCGGACGCGGACAGCCTGCTGGAAGCCCTGCTTCCGCAGTACGTCTCCCGCACCCTGTTCGCAATGTTCTTGGAGGCTTCCGCTTCCGAGTCCGCGGCTCGCCGTACCGCCATGAAGTCCGCGACTGACAACGCTACGGACCTGGTCAAGGACCTGTCCCGCGTGGCGAACCAGGCCCGTCAGGCGCAGATTACCCAGGAAATTACAGAGATCGTCGGTGGCGCTGGCGCGCTCGCCGAAAGCGCAGAAAGTGACTAGATTATGACTACAGCTCTGCAAGAGCAGAACACACAGTCGTCGGCTGCCGCCGGCCGTGTGGTGCGTGTCATCGGTCCGGTCGTCGACGTGGAATTCCCGCGCGGCGCAATGCCGGCACTGTACAACGCACTGACCGTCGAGATTGAGCTCGAGGCTGTTGCTAAGACCGTCACCCTGGAGGTCGCTCAGCACCTCGGTGACAACCTTGTCCGTACCGTGTCCATGGCTCCGACGGACGGCCTCGTCCGCGGCGCAACTGTGACCGACTCCGGCAACCCGATTTCGGTTCCGGTCGGTGACGTCGTCAAGGGCCACGTCTTCAACGCTCTGGGCGACTGCCTGGACGAGCCGGGCCTGGGCCGCGACGGTGAGCAGTGGGGCATCCACCGCGAGCCGCCGGCATTCGACCAGCTCGAGGGCAAGACTGAGATCCTTGAGACCGGCATCAAGGTCATCGACCTGCTGACCCCGTACGTCAAGGGCGGTAAGATCGGCCTGTTCGGCGGCGCCGGCGTGGGCAAGACCGTTCTGATTCAGGAAATGATCACTCGTATTGCCCGCGAGTTTTCCGGTACCTCCGTGTTCGCCGGCGTCGGCGAGCGCACCCGTGAGGGCACCGACCTGTTCCTGGAGATGGAAGAGATGGGCGTGCTGCAAGACACCGCCCTCGTGTTCGGCCAGATGGATGAGCCGCCGGGAGTCCGTATGCGCGTGGCTCTGTCCGGCCTGACCATGGCGGAGTACTTCCGCGATGTGCAGAACCAGGACGTGCTGCTGTTCATCGACAACATCTTCCGTTTCACCCAGGCTGGTTCCGAGGTTTCGACCCTGCTGGGCCGTATGCCTTCGGCCGTGGGCTACCAGCCCACCCTGGCGGACGAGATGGGCGTGCTGCAGGAGCGCATTACCTCCACCAAGGGTAAGTCGATTACCTCGCTGCAGGCCGTCTACGTGCCGGCGGATGACTACACCGACCCGGCACCGGCGACCACCTTCGCTCACCTGGATGCGACCACGGAGCTGGACCGCTCCATCGCCTCGAAGGGTATCTACCCGGCAGTGAACCCGCTGACCTCTACCTCTCGTATTCTCGAGCCGGGTATTGTCGGCGAGCGCCACTACGCCATCGCCCAGCGCGTTATCGGTATCCTGCAGAAGAACAAGGAGCTGCAGGACATCATCGCCATCCTGGGTATGGACGAGCTGTCGGAAGAGGACAAGCTGACGGTGCAGCGTGCCCGTCGTCTGGAGCGCTTCCTGGGCCAGAACTTCTTCGTCGCAGAGAAGTTCACCGGCCTGCCGGGCTCCTACGTCCCGCTGTCGGAGACCATCGACGCCTTCGAGCGCATCTGCAACGGCGAATTCGACCACTACCCGGAGCAGGCCTTCAACGGCCTGGGTGGCTTGGACGACGTCGAGGCTGCGTACAAGAAGATGACCGAGAAGTAGGGAGAGGCACATGGCTGACATCACCGTAGAACTCGTTTCCCCGGAGCGGTTGCTGTGGACCGGTAAGGCAAGCATCCTGACCGCGGAAACGACCGAGGGTGAGATCGGCGTGCTTCCGGGCCACGAGGCTATGATCGGCCAGCTGGTCGAGAACGGCGTCGTGACCTTCCGCCCGGTGGACGGGGAGCGTCGCTTCGCCGCCGTTCAGGGTGGCTTCCTGTCGGTGACTGATGAAAAGGTGACCGTCTTGGCCGACTGGGCCGTCTGGGCTGACGAGGTCGATAGCTCGCAGGCTCAGGAAGATGCCAAGTCTGACGACCAGATCGTCCAGTCCCGCGGCGAGGCCGGGCTTCGTGCTCTGCGCCGCTCGCAGGAAAAGTAGCGTGCGCTAAGGGCACGTAAGGGGCAGCAACTGCCGCCTTTCTACTCTCGTCATTTAGGCTTTGCGCCTGTAAGTGTTCCTTGATAAAAGGAACGGCTTACAGGCGCTTTGTCGTTTTTATGCGGTCTTTCGTATTAGCACTTTCCGCGGAATACCGACTAGACTCAGATCATCACTTGTGGCACCCACGCCAAACACGTTTTGCAGGGAAGGTGAGAGGTTATGAGCTCGACCGTGGTTTCTATCGTCCTCTGGGTCGTTCTCGCCCTCGTGGTCTGCGTGGTCCTCCTGGCGGCGGTGCGCTTTTTCACTCTGCGTTCCAAGGGCACGCCGATGTTGATGCGCTCGGTGCCCGCCAAGGACACCCGGGGTTGGCGCCATGGCGTCATCTCTTACGCCGGGGAGTTTGTTGAGTACTACGAGCTGCGCTCTGTATCTCCCAGCTGTGACCGCCGTTTTAACCGCCGCGACATCGAAATCTTGGGCACCCGCGCCCTGGACGATGAAGAGGCGGTTTTTATTTCGTCTGGCATGAAGGCCGTCCACATCATCGTGCGCAACCAGCAGTACGAATTGGCCCTGGCCCCGCACGCGCACATGGCCTTTTCCGCTTGGGTGGAGGCCGCGCCCTCGCAGCGCCAGGAGCACCGCGACTTCCACCAGATGCGCAAGAAGATGGAACGCCCCACGCGCACCAACCTGCCGCACGACATTGCTAGCTGGCAGTCCTACTACGAATAGCCCGAAAACGCCGCCCACTGTGCCGTTCCCGCCCGCTGTAAGGGCGGTTTTTGTGCGTCTAGGGGCTTTCCGCCCTGCCTGGTGTGCGGTGGGGTGGCGCTAAGGCGATAGGGTGGTAGCCATGCGTTTAGTAATCGCCTCCTGCAGTGTCGACTACGTCGGTCGCGTCGATGCCCACCTGCCGCTGGCAGACCGCCTGCTGTTGCTCAAGGCCGACGGTTCGGTCTCGATCCACGCCGACGACCGCGCCTACAAGCCCCTGAACTGGATGACCCCGCCGTGCACGGTCACCGAGTCCGCCATCGAGGACATTGATGGGGAGCCGACCGGGGACACCCTGTGGCTGGTGGAAAACCCGAAGGGGGAGCAGCTGCGCATCACCATCGCGAAGGTGCACCAGGACATCGAGGTCGACCTGGGCGAGGATCCGGGCCTGGTCAAAGACGGCGTGGAGGCCCACCTGCAGGAGCTGCTCGCCGAGCACATCACGACGCTCGGGGAGGGCTACAGCCTCGTGCGCCGCGAGTACCCGACCGCCATCGGCCCAGTCGATATCATGGCGCTCGATAGCAACCGGGAGCACGTGGCGGTCGAGGTCAAGCGCCGCGGCGGCATCGACGGCGTGGAGCAGCTGTCCCGGTACCTGGACCTGCTCAACCGCGACGACCTGCTGGCCCCGGTGCACGGCGTTTTCGCCGCCCAGGAGATCAAGCCCCAGGCCCGCACCCTGGCAGAGGACCGCGGCATCCGCTGCGTCATCCTGGACTACCAGGACCTGCGCGGCATCGAGTCGAATGAGCTGCGCCTGTTTTAGCCCGCCTTGTCTAGGTCCCCACAGTGATGAGTCCCGAAGGAGGTAGACGTGCCGCGACGCAACCGCCGGCAGCGCCCGAGCCCGCGCAAGCTGCCCGCTGACGGCGCCGGTTTCTACGTCGCCCAGGTCCAGGAGGGGCCGCGCTGGAGCTTCGGCCAGCCCTACGTCGTGCGCCAGATTGGCGCGGCGCGGGCGGTGAAGAATTACGTGTGCCCGGGCTGCAACCACACCATCTTCCCCGGGGTCGCCCACGTGGTGGCGTGGCCGAAGGACGCTGGTGGTCAGGCTGACGATAGGCGACACTGGCACCGCGGGTGTTGGGATCGCCGCTAACGGCCCACTGGTCGGCGTTCGGCGAGTAGGATGGCGGGCATGATTGTTGCCTTCTCTGTAGCCCCCGCAGTTGTTGATACCCCGGACGCCGAAATGGCTGACGCCGTCACGGAGGCCGTGCGCGTGGTGCGCGAGTCTGGCCTGCCGAACGAGACCAACGCGATGTTCACGCTCATCGAGGGCGAGTGGGATGAGGTCTTCGACGTCATCAAGCGTGCTACCGATGCTGTCCGCGCGGTCTCCCCGCGCACCTCGCTGGTCATCAAGGCGGACATCCGCGAAGGGCACACCGGGCAGCTGACTCAGAAGGTCGAGTCCGTCAACCGCCGCCTGAACCAGAACTAGCAGCCGGCGCAACTTAAGTCGAAATCAGCTAAGAAAGGACTAGTATGACGAATCCCCGCGGACCGCAGGTGGCCGGCGCCTTGGATCTGGGCGAGGTCAAGGCGCGTGCCGAAGCGCGCGCCCAGGCCGAAAAGCACGGCGCCCAGTCGCCCGCCCAAGGCGCGGAGCAGTCCGGCGCAGGTGCCGGCCTCCGCGCCTTCTTTGAGGTCACCGAGGCCAATTTTGAGTCCGACCTGGTGCGCCGCTCCCTGGAGGTGCCGGTCGTCGCGCTCATTGGCACCGCGCGCTCCACGCAGTCGGAGGAGCTCAAGTCCAACCTGCGCCAGCTGGCCGAGCGCGGCGGGTTTAAGTTCCTGGTGGGCTATATTGACGCCGACCAGCACCCGCAGATCGCGCAGGTCTTCGGCGTGCGCAACCTGCCGACCACCATCGCGCTGGGCGCGGGCCAGCCGCTGACCAACTTCGAGGGTACCCAGCCTATGGAAGCCCTCGAGCAGTGGATGGACGCCCTGGTCCAGCAGGTCTCGCCGCAGCTTCAAGGCCCGGGCCCCGAGCTACAGGCCGCCCAGGCCGGCCAGGCGCCGGCGGGCGAGGAGGAGGCTGCCCCGGCGGAGGATTCCCGTTTGAGCGAGGCGGAAGGCCAGCTTGGCAACGGTGACTTCGACGGCGCGATTGCCACCTACGAGGCTATCCTGGCCGAGAAGCCGGGCAACCAAGAAATCAAACAGGCCCGGGATACCACGCTGCTGCTCAAGCGCCTGTCCGCCGCCGGCCAGGGCGTGGACCACATCGGTCAGGCCGACGCGCACCCGGATGATATCGACGCCCAGCTCGACGCCGCCGACGCCGACGTTGTCGCCGGCCGCCCGGAGGCCGCCTTCGCGCGGCTTATCGCGGGCCTGCGGCGTACCGCCGGCGCGGACAAGGACCGCCTCAAGGAGCGACTCCTAGAGCTCTTCGGGCTCTTCGACGCCGCCGATCCGCGCGTGCTGTCCGCCCGCACGCAGCTGGCCAGCGCCCTGTACTAGGGCGCCCTGCATCCGGGCCCCGGGGGGAGGGGCCGGGATTAAGACTCGGTGCCGCGGTAGAGGTACCACTGCACCGAATTGGCCGGCAGCAGGACCCGCAGGAAGTTGTTGCCGTCGCGGCTCACCGTCTCCACGTGGCGCGGCAGGTCGTTGGCGGCGCCGGAGTAGACGCCGTCGTCGGTGTTGAGCACCATCTCCCAGGCGCCCGCGTGCGGCACCCAGACCTCGTAGCCCGGGTGGGAGTTGCCCGCGAGGTTCACCACTGCCAGCAGCGTTTGGCCGTTGCGCGCGTAGCGCAGGTAGCCGAGCACATTGCGGGCGGCGTCGTCGCCTACCACCCACTGGAAGCCGGCCGGATCGAAGTCCTGGTCCCACAGCGCCGGGGTGTCGCGGTAGATCGCGCCGATGTCGCGGGCCAGGCGCTTAATGCCCTGGTGGTACTCGTGCCCCCAGCCCTCCAGGTTGGCCCAGTCCACGGAGGAGCCCTCCGACCACTCGGTGACTTGGCCGAACTCGTCGCCCATGAACAAAAGGTTCTTGCCCGGGTGCGAGTACATGTAGCCAAAGAGCGTGCGCACCCCGGCGGCCTTGTTCCAGTCGTCGCCGGGCATCCGTGTCCACAGCGTGCCCTTGCCGTGGACGACCTCGTCGTGGCTAAAAGGCAGTACGTAGCGCTCGGAATAGGCGTAGACCATCGAGAAGGTGATCTCGTGATGGTGGTGGCTGCGGTAGATGGGATCGCGGCTGAAGTACTCCAGGGTGTCGTTCATCCAGCCCATGTTCCACTTCAGGTCGAAGCCTAGCCCGCCGTGTTCGGTGGGGGCGGTCACCCCCGGCCAGGAGGTGGATTCCTCGGCGATGGTGAGGATGCCGGGGCTGACCCGGTGGACGGTCGCGTTGGTTTCCTGCAGGAGGCGCACGGCCTCCAGGTTCTCCCGGCCGCCGTGCACGTTCGGCAGCCAATCGTCGCGGGAATAGTCCAGGTAGAGCATGGAGGCCACCGCGTCGACGCGCAGGCCGTCGACGTGGAATTCCTCGGCCCAGTAGAGGGCGTTGGCCACCAGGAAGTTGCGGACCTCGTTGCGGCCGAAGTCGAAGACGTAGGTGCCCCAGTCCGTCTGTTCGCCGCGGCGCGGGTCGGGGTGCTCGTAGCAGGGGCGACCGTCGAAGCGCCCGAGGGAGAATTCGTCCTTGGGGAAGTGGGCGGGCACCCAGTCGATGATGACGCCGATGCCGGCGCGGTGGCAGGCATTGATCAGCGCACGCAGCTCGTCCGGGCTGCCCCAGCGTGCCGACGGGGCGTAGTAGCCGGAGACTTGGTATCCCCAGGAGCCGCCGAAGGGGTGCTCGGCCACGGGTAGGAACTCGACGTGAGTGTAGTTGTGCTCCAGCAGGTAGTCGATGAGTTCGGACTGCAGGGTCGCGTAGTTAGAGCCAATCTTCCAAGAGCCGACGTGGACCTCGTAGATATTCATGGGCTTGTCGAGGTTGCCGTCGCGGGCGGCCAGCCATTCGGCGTCGGTCCAGTTGAAGCTGCTGCTGGCCACGACACTGGCGGTCTCCGGCGGGGCGAGCGTGGCCTTGGCCAGCGGATCGGCCTTGTCGATGCGCCCGTGCTCCCGGGACTGGATGGCGAACTTATAGCGCTCCCCTTCGCCCACGCCCGGGATGAAGACCTCCCAGATGCCAGTCGCGCCCAGGCTGCGCATGGGGTACTGGGTGGGGTTCCAGCCGCAGAAATCGCCCACCACGGCCACGCCCAGCGCGTTGGGCGCCCACACGGCAAAGGCCGTGCCGGTCACGGTGCCCAGCTGCGTGTCGTACTCTTTCAGGTTGGCGCCCAAGATCTCCCAGAGGCGTTCGTGGCGGCCTTCGGCCACCAGGTGCAGGTCCAGCGTGCCCAGCGTGGGCAGGAAGGCATAGCCGTCCGCCACGGTGCGGTTTGCGCCCCCGGGGTAGCCAACCCGCAGGCGGTAGTCCTGCTGCTCGGGCAGGTCGGCCTCGAAGATGTCGTGGCCGGCCGCGCGCATGGGGGTAGTCCCGGCGGCAGTGAGCAGCTCGACGGACTCGGCCCCGGGCTGGCGGGTGCGCACCGTCCCGTCGTGCCAGCCGTAGAAGGCGTGAGGGTCGTGGTGCTGGCAGTGGTCCAGCCGGCTGAGGTCTTCGGCGGCGATGGTGGGCTCGAAATCTGGGCTGGTATCCATGGCTAAGACTGTACGTCAGTTCCTTCGGTTTCGGAGGGTGAATGCGGACCCGGGCGGCCGGGAACAGACCGCGGGGCCTAGGCGCGGTAGTCGGTGATTTCTCGCCAGGCCAGCTGCTCGCGCAGGTCCGGCTCGGCGGGCGGGAGCAGGAAGATGTGGGCGACGTCCCGCATGGGCTCAAGCCGCACGAAGTTGCGCTCGGACCAGTTGTAGGCGGCCCCGGTAACCATGTCCTGGACGGTGAATACATCGCCGGGGTTGCGCCCCAGGCGGCCCAAGTCCAGGTCTACGGTGGACTCCTGCGGGTTGCGCGGATCCAGGTTGATGACCACTAGCACCACGTTGCCCGTGACCGCGTCCGCCTTGGAGTAGGCAAGGATGTTCGGGTTGTCGGCGGCGTGGAAGTGCAGCGTGCGCAGCTGCTGTAGCGCCGGGTTCTCCCGCCGGATCTGGTTGAGCAGGCGTAGATAACCCTCCAGAGAATCTCCGGAGTTGACGGCGACCTGGAAGTCGCGGGGGCGCAGCTCGTATTTCTCTGAGTCGAGGTATTCCTCGCTGCCCGGAGCGAGAGGCAGGTGCTCGTAGAGCTCGTAGCCGGAGTAGACACCCCACAGCGGCGACAGGGTGGCCGCCAGACTGGCGCGGATGGCGAACATGGCCCGCCCGCCGGTCTGCAGGGAGGCATGCAGGATGTCCGGGGTGTTGACAAAGAAGTTGGGGCGGCAGATATCGGCCTGCTCCACGTGCAGCTGGGCGAACTCGGTGAGCTCTTCCTTGGTGGTCTTCCACGTGAAATAGGTATAGGACTGGCTAAAGCCCAGCTTGGCCAGGCCGAACAGGCGCGCCGGGCGGGTAAACGCCTCCGCTAAGAAGATGACCTCCGGGTAGTCGCGGTGGACCTCGGTGATGATCCAGGCCCAGAAATTGGCTGGCTTGGTGTGCGGGTTGTCCACGCGGAAGGTTTTCACGCCCGCCGCAACCCAGAACAAGACCACGTCCAGGATCTCTTCGTAGAGTGCCGCGGGGGAATTGTCGAAGTTGAGCGGGTAGATGTCCTGGTACTTCTTGGGCGGGTTTTCCGCGTACGCGATGGTGCCATCTGCCAGCACCGTGAAGTATTCCGGGTGCTTTTTAGCCCAGACGTGGTCGGGGGAACACTGCAGGGCCAGATCCAGGGCCACCTCGAGGCCGAGCTGCTCGGCGCGCTGTACCAGGACGCGGAAGTCGTCCAGGGTGCCCAGCTGCGGGTGGGTGGCCCGGTGGTCGGCGATAGCCCACGGCGAGCCCACGTCGTCGGGCCCGGCGTTCAGGGTGTTGTTCTTGCCCTTGCGGTGCACCTGGCCGATGGGGTGGATGGGAGGGAAGTAGACGGTGTCAAAGCCCATCGCCGCCACGCGGTCCAGGGCCTGAGCGGTCGTGGCGAAGGTGCCGTGGACGGGCTCGCCGTGAGCGTCGCGGCCGCCGGTCGAGCGCGGGAAGAGCTCGTACCAGGAGTTGTAGAGCGCGGCCTGGCGCTCCACGTAGACCTCCCGCACGGTGTCTTCGACGACCAAGTCGCGCAGGGGCTGTTCGGCCAGGGCCTGGGCAACGGCCGCGGACAGGGCCGGCGCTACCCGTGCGTTAACGTCCCGGGTGGCATCCCGCAGGGACTCGGCGGCCTCCTTGTAGAGGGAGGCGGAATTCTTGCGGGTCATGGCGGCGCGGTCAAAGAGGTCGGCGCCGTGGCGCAGGTCGTTGTCCAGCTCCGCGGCGGACTGGCCCGCGGCCAGCTTCTTGGTGACGGCATTCGTCCAGGTGGCTACCGGATCCGACCAGGCCTGGATCTGGAAGCGCCAGGTGCCCGGCTTGTCGGGCACGAAGACGCCGTGGACGCGGTCCTGCTCTTCCGGATCGACGCTCAGGCGGGTGTTGAACGCGGGGTTGGACAGAGTGGCATCGTCAGGCGAGTACACCACGAGGTTGGCGGCCACCGCGTCGTGGCCTTCGCGCCAGACTAAGGCGGTGACGGGAATGACCTCACCGACTGTTCCTTTGGCGGGTAGGTTTCCGTGATCGATTACGGGCCGGACGTCGTCAATACCAAGGCGGGTCGTCATGGAAATTAGCGTAGTCGAGGTGTTTCAGTGTCGCCCGGCAACTGGAAAATCAGCCACAATGGGACACGTGAGTTCCTCGATGTTTAGCCAAGAACAAATCGCCGCCGCCCGCGCCGCCGCCCAGTCCACCCGCGGCACCGCCGCCTCTGCCGCGACGGGGACGGCAGAGACGGCCGCCGCAGAAACCGATCAGGATTGGCTGATCGACTTCCGCGGGGTCGAGCTACGCCGCGGCGGCAAGACCCTCGTCGGCCCGGTCGACTGGCAGGTCGAGCTCGACGAGCGCTGGGTCATCATCGGGCCTAACGGCGCGGGTAAGACCTCGCTGGTGCGCATGGCCGCGGCCGAAGAATTCCCGTCCACGGGCACGGCCTTCGTGATGGGCGAGCAGCTCGGCAAGACCGACATGCGCGATCTGCGCGCCATGATCGGCATCTCCTCGGCCGCCGTGCAGCACCGCATCCCGGACAACGAGCGCGTCGACGACCTGGTGGTCTCCGCGGGATACGCGGTCCTGGGGCGCTGGCGCGAGGACTACGGGGACATGGATTTTAGCCGCGCGAACCGGATCATGGAACAGACCGGCTGCACCCACCTGGCCGAACGCACCTGGGGCACCCTGTCCGAAGGTGAGAAGAAGCGCGTCATCCTGGCCCGCGCGCTCATGCCCAACCCGGAACTACTCATCCTGGACGAGCCCACCGCCGGCATGGACCTGGGTGGCCGCGAGGATCTGGTGGGCTATCTGGGGGACTTGGCCTTGGACGCTGACGCCCCGGCCATCGTTATGATCACCCACCACGTCGAGGAGATCCCTTACGGCTTCACCCACGCGATGATCCTGGACGAGGGCGAAGTCGTCGCCAAGGGGCTTATCAACAGCGTGCTCACCTCCGACAGCCTCACCCGCGCCTTCGGCCAGCCCATCCAGGTCGACCGGATCGGCGAGCGCTACTTCGCGCGCCGGGTACGCTAGGAGGCCACGACCTCCCTAACTGGTGGACGAAGAATTCGCCGCGCCCAAGTCCCGGTGGAGAAGATGAGCAAGATAAACCCCTTAGATGTCATTGACACGACCGACACAACCGGCTTCAACGGCGGCCGGCTGTCGGCGTCAGTGCTGCTCATTCGCGACGAACCCGACGGGCTCAAGGTCTGGGTCCAAGAGCGCGTGGCCACCATGCGCAACTACCCGGGCCACGCCGTCTTCCCGGGCGGCGGGGTAGACCCCCGCGACTTCCCGCCGCGCAGCTGGGACTCCGGCAAGCTCTGGGCCGGCGCCTCCCTGGTTTCCAAGGCCCGCCGGCTGGGGGTGACCAAATACAAGGCCCACGCCCTGGTCTTCGCGGCGGCCCGGGAACTGTTCGAGGAAGCCGGCACGCTCCTGGTCGTCGACGAGAAAGGCCGCGTCGAGTCCAACGCCGCACGCTTTCACGCCGAACGCCTCCAGCTGGAAGGCCACGAGCTGTCGTTTTCCGACTTCTTGAGCCAGGAGTCGCTGCGCATGGACTCTGACCGCTTGCTTCCCTGGGGCCGCTGGGTCGGCCGTTCCCCGGCCGGCCACTGGTTCGACACCTTCTTCTTCGTCGCCACCCTGCCGCCCGGCCAGGAGCCCGACGGCAACACGGGCGAGGCCGCCGATGCCGGCTGGTTCTCTCCGCAGCTGCTCATCGACGGTTGGCGCGCCGGGCTGGTGCGCTTGGTCGCGCCGACCTGGGCGAACTTGCAGCGCCTGTGCCGGCTAAGCACCGTGCAGGAGGTCCTAGACGACGTCGATTATTCCGACATGCGGCCGGTGGTGGGCGATCCGGTGGATGACCCGCGCTACCGCGAGTTTTTCACCACCCGGCCCGTCGACCGCATTTAGGCCGAGCAAGCTGCCTGGCGCCCAAATTAATTTTTACCTTTACCCCTCTTTCCTCCCGACCCGTCGAGAAAGGCACCGCTGCACCGTGGCATTCGAACTAGCCGACATCCGGTTCTTCCAAGACAACGCCGCCGACATCCGGCAGGCCAGTCAGCGGCTGGAGGGAACCCGGGCCAAGGCGCTGGCCGAGGCCGAGTTCCTGCGCGAGCGCTTCGGCGAGCACGGGCGCGCGGTGGGGGAGCTGGCCGACGCCCGCCGGCGCGCGCTGCGCGCCGCGAAGTTCGCGGACACCTGGTTAAGCGACGTCGACGCCGTCCAGCAGGCCACGCCCGCGCCGGTGGCCCGGGCTCGGGCCCGGCACCTGGCCGGTATGGGCGTGGACTTCGTCCACGATGTCACCTGCTCGGTGGGCACCGAGGCCCCGGCCCTGCAGGCAGCCGGCATCGGCTACCTGGGCAGCGACCTGGATAGGCCGCGCGTGGCGATGGCCCAGCACAACGTGCCCGGCGTGCCCTTCGTGGTCGCCGACGCCTTGGCGCCGGTCAGCGCGCGCGGGGTGGTCGTGGCGGACCCGGCCCGGCGGGCAGGCGGGCAGCGCATCACCAAGCCGGAACAGCTGCTGCCGACCCTGCCGGACCTGCTGGCCGCCTACCCGGGCCGCCCCATGGCCGTGAAGTGCGCGCCCGGCTTGGACTACAGCGAGTGGGCGGGCCCGGTGGTGGTGGCCAGCGTCGACGGCGCGGTCAAGGAGGCCTGCCTCTACACCCCGGATCTGCAGCAGCGCTCGGCCCCGGACGGCCAGCCGGTGCGCGCGGCGTGGCTGCTTCGCGGCGGCGCCGACTCCCGCGACGGAGACGAGACCATCAGTAGCGCCGATTTTGCCGCGGACGAGCTGCCGGCGGCCGGGGAGGTGGGCCGCTACATAGTGGACCCGGACGGCGCGGTGGTGCGCGCGGGCCTCGTCAAGCACTACGCGGCGCGCCACGGCCTGCGGCAGCTGGACGAGAAAATCGCCTACCTGACGGGGGAGACAATCCCACCGGGCCGGTCGGGGTTTCCATTCATCGAGCAGGTGAGCCTGAAGCGCTTGAGCTCGTGCCTGAAGTCCCTGGACGCCGGCAGCCTGGAGATCCTCGTCCGCGGTGTCAACATTGACCCGGACCAGCTGCGCAAGAAGCTGAAGCTGCGGGGCTCGCGCCCTCTGGCGGTGGTCGTCACGCGGCTGGGCCGCGGCGCCGTGGCGCTGGTTTGTGAGCCACGCCAATGGAATTAGTCCCGCCTTCGCTACTACTATGGCGCGGAGAATAAGTTTCTAGAACGCTTCAACCAAATTGACGGAAAGGTCGAATACCCATGCCCACTATCGTGGCTCTGGTCAAGTACGTACCCGATACGTGGTCCACTAAGACGTTGGAAGAGGACAACACGCTAAACCGCGACGCGGTGGACAACATTATTGATGAGGTCAATGAGTATTCGGTGGAACAGGCGCTGCGGCTGCGCGACGCGAACCCAGAAGCCGGTTACCGCGTGGTGGCCCTGACGATGGGCCCGGCCGGCGCCGAGGAGGCCCTGCGCAAGGCCTTGGCCATGGGCGCCGACGACGCGGTCCTGCTCAGCGACGAGGCGCTGGCGGGCTCGGATGCCATCGGCACCGCCTGGGCGCTGAGCAACGCCATCAACACCCTGGACGACGTTGTCCTTATCACCATGGGTACGGACGCCTCCGATTCGCAGACGGGCCTGCTGGCCGGCCTGCTGGCCGAGTACCGCCAGATCCCGGCGCTCACGCAGCTGCACGCGGTGAGCCTGGCTGAGGGCACCGTGCGTGGTACCCGCGAGGACCACCGCGGCACCTGGGAGCTGTCCGCCCCGCTGCCGGCCCTTATCGCCGTGGGAGACAAGGCCGACAAGCCGCGCTTCCCGAATTTCAAGGGCCTCATGGCGGCCAAGAAGCACCCGATCACCACGCTGGATCTGGCCGCTATCGGCGTCGACCCGGTGCAGGTGGGTCTGAACTCGGCGACCACCCAGATCACCGAGGCCGCCCAGCGCCCGCCGCGCACCGCCGGCGAGCTGGTGGAGACCGGCTCTGCCGAGGACAAGGCCGCCAAGATTGTCGAGTTCCTCGAGTCCAAGAACCTGCTCTAACACCCGCTCGCCGCGAACGCTTATAAGGAGTTTTCTTTTCATGTCTCACGTTTATGTTTTGGTCGAGCACACCGGTGACCAGCTGAGCCCGGTCACGGGTGAGCTGATTACCGCTGCCCGCCAGCTGGGCACCGTCTCCGCCGTCGTGGTCGGTCCCGCCGGCACCGGCGACAAGCTGGCCCCGGAGTTGGCCCGCTGGGGTGCGGCCCAGGTCGTGGACGCCCAGGCTGCGGACTACGATTCCCGCCTGCTGACCCCCGAGGTCGACGCTCTGCACGGGCTGGGCGCGGCCAACCCGGCCCCCATCCTGATTGCCGCGTCCGCCACCGGCAACGAGATCGCCGGCCGCGTGGCCGCCCGCTTGGCCTCCGGCGTCTTGTCGAACGTCTCCGGCATCCGCCCGGACGGCGCGGCCCAGCACGCCATCTTCGGCGGCTCCTACGACGCTTATGCCACCGCGGCCGGCCCCTGCCCGATCTACACCCTGCTGCCGGGCAGCGTGGCCGCCGAGGCCGAGGCCAGCGTCGGCGAGGTGGCCGCCATGCAACTGCCGGCCGCGACCGACCGTGATGTCAAGGTCGAATCCTTTACCCCAGCCGAGAAATCCGCCCGCCCGGACCTGCCGTCGGCGGCCACCGTGGTCGCCGGTGGCCGCGGCGTGGGCGATGAGTTTGCCGGTGTCGTCGAGCCGCTCGCCGACGCCCTGGGAGCGGCCGTGGGCGCTACCCGCGACGCCGTCGATGAGGGCTTCTACGACGCGGCCTACCAGATTGGGCAGACCGGCGTGACGGTGACCCCGGACCTTTACATTGGCCTGGGTATCTCCGGCGCCATCCAGCACACCTCGGGCATGCAGACGGCCAAGAACATCGTCGTGGTCAACCAGGACCAGGACGAGCCCTTCTTCCAGATCGCTGATCTGGGCGTGGTTGGGGACCTGCACGAGATCGCCCCGGCGCTGACCGAGCAGCTGAAGAATCGCGCCTAAGATGTCCCACTATTTCGATTACGCCGCCACCCAGCCCATGCGCCAGGCCGCCATCGACGCCTGGGTTGCCGCCGCCGACAGCGTCAACTCCGGCGCCCAATACGCCTCCGGGCGCAAGTCTCGTTCGGTGCTCGACGACGCCCGCGAGAAGGTCGCCGAGCTGCTGGGCTGCGAGCCCATCGAGGTAATCTTTACCGCCTCCGGTACCGAGGCGGACAACATCGCCATCCAGGGCCTCTACCGGGCCGCCGAGCGCGGGCCGGCGGAGCGCCGCACCCGGCGCATTATCTCCACCCCGATCGAGCACCCGGCGGTGCGCGATACCGTGGCCACCCTGGAGCGCCAGGGCGCGACCGTGGAGCTGCTGCCGGTCGACCGGCACTCGCGGGTCAGCGACTTGAGCGCCCTGGACACCCCGGCGGACCTGGCGACCTGTATGTGGGCCAACAACGAGATCGGCGCCCTCCAGCCGGTGGAGGATATCGTGGCGCGCGCCAGCGCCCAGGAAATCCCGGTCCACATCGACGCGGTGCAGGTGGTCGGCAAGTTGCCCATCAACTTCGTGGAACTGGGGGCGACGACCCTGGCGGCCAGCGCGCACAAGTTCGGCGGCCCGCGCGGCATCGGCCTGCTGCTGGCCCGCCGCAGCCCGGCGCCCCAGCCCATCGCCTACGGCGGCGGCCAAGAGCGTGGTATTCGCCCCGGCACCGTCGACGTGGCCAGCGCGGCCGGCTTGGCCGCGGCCCTGGAAGAATCCGTGGCCGAAATCCCCGCCGAGTCCGCGCGCGTGGGCGCCCTGCGGGACCGGCTGCGCGAGGGCATTCTGCGCGAGATCGACGACGTCGTGGTCAACTCCAGCGAGCCCGCCTTGCCGTCGCACCTGCATGTGTCCTTCCCGGGCACCGATGGCGACAGCCTCATCATGCTGCTCGACCAGCTGGGCATCGAGGCCTCGACGGGCTCGGCCTGCTCGGCCGGCGTCAACCGCATGTCCCATGTCCTCGAGGCCATGGGCGTGACCGAAAGCGAGGGGATTGGCTCCCTTCGCTTCACTCTGGGCCGCAACACCAGCGACGAGGACGTGGACTACGTCTTGGCGCATCTGCCGGAGGTCATTCGTCGGGCCCGGAGCGTATAGACACCATATTCCCAGCTAAGCCCCAGTGATTCTGGGGCGGGGCAGTCCTATGTTGAGAGGGTGAACTTTCTTTCTGATCTGCCCCTGGCCGAGCCAGTCGATGCCGCCATCGTCATCGGCATTTTGGTCATCGCGGCCGGCGTCGTGGTGTGGCAGCGCCGCTGGTGGCCGGTGGCCGTTGCCGCGGTCATCTGTATAGCCGCCGGATTCTTCCTCCAGCGCTGGGACGTGCCTTTCTACCTCGTGGCAGCCGCCGCCGTCCCGCTGGCCGCCCTGATTCGCAAGCCGAAGGTGCCCACGGTGCTCGCCGGCGCTTTCTCCCTGCTGGCCACCGTTGGGTTGGTCAACATCGAATACCAGACCTATCCGGACGTCGGGTCGCTCGACCCGACGCCGGTGGCCCAGGAGATGAGCCTGGCCGAGTTCCAGTCCGCCCAGGGATTCAAAGACGCCGCGATCGTGCACCTGGACCTGCCGGGCACGCGCTCGCAGTTCGCGGCACGCCAGGCCATCGCCTACGTCCCGCCAGCCTACTGGCGCGGCGAGAACCTCCCCGTCGTGGTGCTCCTCCACGGCAACCCCGGTGGGCCCGACCAGTGGTTCGGCTCCGGCGAGGCAGCCCAGACCGCCGACCAGTTCCAGGCCGCCAACGACGGGCGCAGCCCGATCATCGTGGCCGTCGATTCCACTGGCTCGGAGACCGCCAATCCTATCTGCGCGGATTCTAGCCTGGCCCACGTCATGACCTACCTGTCCCAGGACGTGCCGGCCGGGATCAAGCAGGCCTTCCGCGTGAACCAGGACCAGTCCCACTGGACCGTCGCGGGCCTAAGCTACGGCGGCACCTGCGCGCTGCAGATCGCCACCAATCAGCCTACCGCGTACGGGTCCATCGTGGATATCTCCGGCGAGGCCGAGCCGACCATCGGCAGCCACCAGGCCACCGTGGACAAGTTCTTCGGCGGTGACGAGAAAGCCTTCAACGCCCAAGACCCCGCCCACCTGCTCAAGCAGAACCGCTACCCGGGGCTAGCGGCAGTCTTCATCGCCGGCGACGACGATCATGCCTCGGTCGCGGCACTGAGCTCCCTATCCCAGCAGGCTCGCGCGGCGGGGATGCGCACCTATAACGGCACCCGGCCCGGCGGGCACAGCTTCCAGGTGTGGCGCCCGGCCTTGCGGGAAGTGCTGGCCTGGGCCGCCCAGCGCGGCGGGATGAAAATCGACAAAGACCCCTTCGACGGAATTGAGGACCAGGATGTACGTGCTTAAAAGCGCACTGGCCTGGGTGTTAAAGACCCTGCCGCGCTTCTCGGTGACGCTGGTGGCGCTGGCGGTGATGTGGGGTTTGCAGGTGTGGCCCGTCGCGGGAATCCAAACCATCGGCTTAACCGCCGGCCACGTCGGCGGGGCAGTGGTGCTGACCATTCTGGCACTGGCCTGGGGCGTGCCGGCGGAATGGCAGATGGGTTCGCTGCGCTACGCCGCCGTCGGGGTGGTCGCGCAAGTAGTCTCCACGCCGCTGGCCGTCTACGCCGCCCGCGGGGTGGAGCTGGCCGGGCTGAACCAGTGGGGCGACGACTTGCTGCACGCCAGCTTCCTGACCCCGGTGGGCTTTATCGCGGGGGCGGGGGCGTTTTCCTCCGCCCAGATGCCGCGCCTGTGGCGCCGCCGGTTGCGCCTGAGCATCATTGCCCTGACGCTGACCTTCGTGTTGTATTCGGGGACCCTGGCGGACGTGCAAGCAGTCGTGGCCATGGCCCTGGGCCTGGCGGCCGGCCAGGCGCTCTACCGGCCGCACCGGGTGGAGGCGTCGGTGGCCGAGCGGCGCGTGCTGGTGGCGGTCGTGGTGCTCTCGGTGGCCGTCGGCCCGTTCTTCGTGGCGCTGGACCCGCTGGCCGAAGGGCCTTTTAGCGTGGTCACCCAGCTGCTGTGGTCGGCGGACCTATCCCGGATCGAGGTGGCCGAGCTGTGCACGGCCAGCCCGTTGAGCGACGAGTGCTTGAACGCCCTCGACATCGCTCGGGCCCACGGGATAGGCCCCGTGGTGGCCAACCTGATGCCCTTTATCGTCCAGCTTGTGCTGGCCTTCGGCCTCATCCGCGGCCGCCGCCTGGCCTGGTGGCTGTCGCTGGCCTTCCAATTCTGCGTGATGGGCGTGCTGGTGGCCCAGCTGTGGGTGCCGGGCGAGGTCGACCTGCTGGTCATCAACCTCGCGCTGGTGCTACTGCCGTGGATTATGGCCACGGCCGTGCTGGTCGCCACCCGCTCGCTCTTCCACGTTGCGACCAACCCGGCGCTGCTGCGGCGGGCCGGGGTGCTGGTGGCCAGCGTCGTGCTCGTCGGGGCGGGGACCTGGGTGGCCGTGGCGTTGCTCTACCCGGAGGGGTTTATCACCATCAACACGGCAGGTGACGTGCTGGCGGAGCTGCCGCTGCGCTTCCTGCCGACGGTCGTTTCCCTCATCGGGCCCCACTACGTGGTCCCGGCAACGTGGTTTGGCTGGCTGGTCTACGAATGGGTCGGTATCCTCGCCTGGGCGGCTCTGGCCTGGCAGCTGTATACCTGCTTCGCGCGCCCAGCGGATCCGGAAAACGCTGCCGACCGCGCCCGCGCCCGGGAGATCCTCGGCTCTACCAGCGGCGACCACCTGTCGTTTATGACGCTCTGGGAAGGCAACCGCTATTTCTTTTTCGGTGGGTCTTACGTGGCCTACCACGCGAGCAGCGGGATTGCCCTGACCGTCGGGGCGCCGGTGGGCCCGGCGGGGGAGGACATCGCCGCGCGCTTCGAGGAATTCGCCCACCACCAGGGACTCAGCGTTGCCTGGTACTCCGTCGACGCGGATTTCGCCGACGCTCACCCGAGGCTCAAGCGCGTCAAGGTCGCGGAGGAGGCCGTGCTCAGCTGCGTCAACACCGAGTTCAAGGGCAAGAAGTTCCAAAACATCCGCACCGCGCGCAACAAGGCGGCCAAGCAAGGGGTGGAAACCGTCTGGACCACCTGGGACGAGCTCGACCTCGCGGTGGCGGCGAAGATCAAGGCGCTGAGCGAGGAGTGGGTCTCGGACAAGCCGCTGCCGGAGATGGGGTATACCCTGGGCGGCCTTAAGGAGATGCAGGTGCCTGGCACCCAGATTCTCTACGCCATCGATGCGGAAGGCGTACTACACGGGGTCACCAGCTGGCTGCCGGTGCGCCGCGACGGCGAGGTGGTCGGCTACACCCTGGACGTGATGCGTCGGGCCGCGGACGGCTTCAAGGGCGTCATGGAGCTTGTGATCTCGGAGGCGCTCATTATCGCCGCGGACCGCGGCTGCGAGTGGATTTCGCTATCCGGCGCGCCGCTGGCCGGCGCGGCCGAGGATCCCAGCTGGCTGGACCAGGCGCTGTCCCGGGTGGGCCAGGACCTGGAGCCGCTCTACGGCTTCCGCTCCTTGGCGGCCAGCAAGCGTAAGTTCCTGCCGGAAGAGCACCCCTGGTTCCTCTGCTTCGACGACGAGCTGAAGCTGCCGGCCATCGGCCTGGCGGCGACGAACGCCTACCTGCCCGAGCTCAACGTCGGGCAGGCCCTGTCCGCGGTGCGGACGTGGACCCAGGCGCGGCGGCCGGAGAAAGAAAAATGATCTGAAACGCGTGTTATTTGTGTGACTGTTGTGGTTTAGTCGGTACACTCGCCGGCATGACCGTCACTAAGTCGCTCAAGTCCGCCCTGACCGCCGTCGTCGCCAGCGTCCTCGTCGCCACCGCCGCCCCCGCGCACGCCGCTCCGCTGAGCACGTCTGCGCCCGCGGGCGTGGATGTCGCCGCTCACCAGCACCCCGGCGGGGTGCCCATCGACTGGGGCCAGGTGAAGTCCGACGGGCAGTCCTTCGCCTTCGTCAAGGCCTCCGAAGGCGAGGGCTTTAGCAACCCGCACTTCGCCGTCGACGCCAACGCGGCTGCCGCCAGCGGGCTGAAGGTCGGCGCCTACCACTACGGGCGCCCGAACACGGACCCGAAGAAGCAGGCCGCGCACTTCGCCTCCCAGCTGGCCCTGGTGGCGGATCAGTCCCTGCCGCCGGTGCTCGACATCGAGGTCACCGACGGCAAGAACCCGCAGCAGATGCAGGCCTGGGTCCGCGAATTCACCGATGAGCTCAAGAAGCTCACCGGACGGACCCCGATGATCTACACCTACAAGTACTTCTGGGAAGTGGAGATGGGCAATACCACTCAGTTCTCGGAGTACCCGCTGTGGCTGGCCGCCTACCAGGACGCCGCCCCGCAGCCCGTCGGCGGCTGGAACAAGCTGTCCTTCTGGCAGCGCTCGGGCTCCGGCAAGGTCGCCGGTATCCCCACCCAGGTGGACATGAACCTGTTCAACGGTACCCACGCCCAGCTGGATTCCTTCAGCGCCGGCAACTACGTCGACTTTGGCGGGGTCCTCGAGGACCTCGTGGTGACCGGCGCCCCGGACCTGGGCAAGGACTCGACCGCCCTGGTTGCCGCCATCCTAGCTATCGCCGCCGGCGTGGCCGCCGCCCCGCAGCTGGCCGATGCCGCCGGTGAGGCGGGCATCGACCGCGACGCCGCGGAGGGTCTTATCGACTACGTCGAAAAGCTCAACGCCGAGGGCGCCCTGCCGGTCGAGCAGCTCGAGGCCATGGCCGCGGGTGACTACTCCGTCGGCGACCTGGCGCTGCTGCTGGAAAACGCCGGGCACACTGCCGGCATCGAGGTCGACGAGCAGACGGTCGCGGACGCCACCCAGGCCGCCACGGCCGCAGGGGCCAACGGCGGGCACCTGGACGTGCAGCAGCTGGCGGGCATCGTCAGTCGCGTCGTGAGCTAGCCCCGCCGATAAACTTGCGAGTAAAAGCCTCGTCCTTGTAGTGGGCGGGCACCGCGCCGCCCAGCAGCTGCTTGGCCAGGGCGGCGGCCTCGACCGATCCGGCCGCAGGCAGGGGAGACTCCGAGCCAATCAGGATGATGTTGCCGTAGCGGCGGCCCTTGAGCATGGGCGGATCCGCGATGACGGCCAGATGGTCGAAGACCTCCGCCATGCCGGCCAGCTCCGCCTTGGCGCCCTGCAGCTCCGAGTGATCGCCGCAGTTGGATACGTATAGCCCCGCGCCCGCCAGGGCCTTTCGGCACGCGGCGAAGAACTCAACCGTGGTCAGCGGGCGCGGCGTGGTGGCCCCGGCGAAGACATCGCGGATGATGATGTCCCGGCTGGCCGGCTGGAAGGCCATCGTCTCCGCGCGGGCCTCGCCCGCCCTAATTTTGACCGTGGGCGCACGCGGCACGTCGAACAGCGTGCGGGTCAGCTCCGCGAGCTTGGCGTCCAGCTCCACGACGGTGTGGCGCGAGCGCGGCCACAGGTCGGCGAAGTAGCGGGGCAGCGAGCACCCCGCCCCGCCCAGGTGGGTAACGCGCAGCGCCACCGGGTCGACGGGGTTGAGCACCTCAACGGCGGCGGCGATCCACCGCATGTACTCGAATTCCAGCTCGCCCGGCGAACCGAGCACGATGTGGCTGCTGGGCACTCCATTGACGTTGAGGATATAGCCGTCGCGGCGGAACTCGTCCGCGACCACCTCCGCCTGGCCCGTATCAATGTCGTAGAGGCCGATAATCCCTGCGCCAGCCTCACTGCCTCGGTTCCGTTTCCTACCCATGACCCCTTACTGTAGACACCGAGGGGAGGTAGACCAATGCCCGGCCCGATCCGGGCGGGAATGGCGATGATTATCCCTGCGTTGGGCCGAGGGAGTAGACTTTTGAGCCGCTTTAGATAATCCGGCAGGCGGCAGTGATGGAAAGAAAGGTGGCGCGGCGTGCGAGTACTGGTGGCGATGAGTGGCGGAGTGGATTCCTCCGTGGCGGCTGCCCGCGCGGTCGAGGCGGGCCACGAGGTTGTCGGCGTGCACCTGGCGCTGCACAAGGACGCGCAACAGACCCGGGAGAAAGCCCGCGGGTGCTGCTCGCTGGAGGACTCCGCCGACGCCCGCCGTATCTGCGACAAGCTGGGCATCCCGTTCTACGTCTGGGACTTCTCGGAGCAGTTCAAGGAGGAGGTCATCGGGGACTTCGTGGACTCCTATGCCCGCGGCGAGACCCCGAACCCCTGCCTGCGCTGCAACGAGAAGATCAAGTTCCGCGCGCTGCTACAAAAGGGCATGGCGCTAGGCTTCGACGCGGTGGCCACCGGCCACTACGCGACACTGGACCAGCACGGCTACATGCGCCGGTCCAAGGACGAGAACAAGGATCAGTCCTACGTGCTGGGAGTTATTTCCGCCGACGAGCTGGAGCACTGCTATTTCCCCATCGGGGACACCCCGAAGCCACAGATCCGCGAGGAGGCGGCCGCCCACGGCTTCTCCACCGCGAAGAAGCCGGACTCCTACGACATCTGCTTCATCCCGGACGGCAACACCCAGGCCTTCCTGGGCGCGCGGATCGGCCTGCGCCCGGGCATGATCGTGGACCAAGAGGGGCAGGAGCTTAAAGAGCACGCCGGTGCCTGGAACTACACCATCGGCCAGCGCAAGGGCCTGGACATCAAGCAGCCCGCCGCCGACGGCCGGCCCCGCTACGTCACGGATATCGACGCCGCCACTGGCACCGTCACCGTCGGCGCCCGGGAGGACCTGGCCGTGACCTCCATCGGCGCGGACCGGCTGAAGTACCTACACCCGGCCATGGACGGCACACTGGAGTGCGAGGTCCAGGTGCGCGCCCACGGCTCGGTTGTGCCGTGCACCGCGCACATCGACCGCGCGGCCGATCAGATGCGCCTGGACCTGCACGGGGAGCTCTCCGGCGTAGCCCGGGGACAGGCCGCCGTGCTCTACTTGCCGACCGACGACGAGCTTGGCGATATCGTCTTGGGCTCTGGCACGATCTGCGAGACGGCCTAGGCGCCCCTTTGAGCGCCGGCGGGCCTTCGACTCGAGGCACCCAACGAAGGAGATAGTGACAGCGTGACAGGATTCGGGCTAGGCCCCATGCCGGGAACTTCCATGCCGGAGGCCGCCGATATCGTGCTGGGGGAGACCGGCGATCTGCCGCACCTAGCGCAGCTGCCCGACCGAGGGCTGGGCTCCGACGCTATCGGCCGGACCGCCGGCTTAGTGGAGTTCGTGACCGTCGACCGCGGACCGCGCGCCTGGCAGATGACCGACCGCCCGCAGCTGCTTACCCGCCGGGTCTGGGACCGGATGGAGCGCGATCTGGACGAAATGCAGGCCGTCTGGGGAGAAGGCGTGCCCCAAGTCAAGATCCAGGCCGTAGGGCCGTGGAGCCTTACCGCCGCCATCGAGCTGGCCAACGGGCACCGCGTTATCACCGACAGCGGCGCGCGCCGCGACCTCTTCCTCGGCCTGCAGGAGGGCATTTCCCGCCACGCCGCCGACGTGGCGCGCCGCTTCGGCGCGCAGGTCGTGCTGCAGTTGGACGAGCCCTACCTGGGCCAAATCCTGGCCGGCACGCTGCCGGGGGTGACCGACTTCGAGGACATTGCGGCGGTGCCCGCCGAAGTCGCCGCGGACACCCTGGGGCGCTTCCAAGCCCGGTACCTGCACCTGGACCAGCCGCAGTGGGAGTTGGCACGCACCGCCCAAACGGTGCTGCTCGACCTGCCGCGGCTGGACAACCCCAAAGACCTGGATGGGCTGGGCCAACACCTGGATTCGGGCGCGCGCGTGGGCCTGGGCATCACGGCGGGGGATGCCGTGGCCGGCCAACCGGATGCTACCCGCGGCGTGGCGATCGCTATCGCGCGCCTGCTCGATCGGCTGGGCCTGCCGCGCACGCTACTGACCCACGCGGTGGACGTCTACCCAGCCCGGCCTAACGAGCCCGCCAGGGACTACCGGCTTGCTCATCGAGTCGCAACAATGCTCGAGCGCGACGCGGGCGACCTTTAGCTAACCCGCCCGCCGAAGTCCCGCGCGAGCAGGTACTCGCGCAGGTAGGGCAGGGTGAAGTTGAGCTCGCCGTAGCGGGGAGATTCGATGATGTCGGCGTCGATGAGCCGCTGGCGCGTGCCGGAGAGGGAACGCAAAGTCCGGCCCAGCGCCGCGGCGATATCGTGCACCGGCACCGGGTCGGCGGGCGCTGCCTGGGCCATGGCCTCCAAGAATTCCCGCAGCGCCGGGGATAGCTCCTTGACCGCCGGCTGGTGGACCTGGGTGCCCATGAGGGAGATCGCCTGGGGTGCTATCTCAGCGACATCGGCCTCCGTAACGGCGGCGCTGTCCTCACCAGCCGTGCGCAGAGCCGCCTGCTGCCAAGACAGCGAGCCGACCAGCTGCACGAGGTAGGGGTAGCCGTGGGAGAGCTCCACCGCGGCCTGGATGCCGTCCGGGCTGAAGCTGATCCCGCTATCCCGGGCAGTCAGCTCGAAGGCCTCCGCCGTCAGGGACTGGTTCAACGGGCCTAGCAGATATTTCTCCGCCCGCCGCAGGAAGGTAGCTCCCGGCAGGCTCAGCAGCTTGTCGATGCCTTGGGGCAGGCCCGCCACCACCAGCGCGACGTTGAGGTCGTCGCGGATTAAGTCCTGGTAGGCGACGGCAATGGTGGTGAGATCTTCCAGCGAGGCGTCCTGGGCCTCGTCGATGCTGATGAGGACGCCTGTGCCGGTGAGGTGGCCGGACAGTTCGCGCAGCCGGGTGTTGAGGTTGTGCTTGTAGGGCGCTTGGTCGTCGGTGTCGAAGCCGATGCTGGCCACCTTGCCGAGGCCCAACTGCTTGACCCGCGTGGTCGGGCGTGGGCTGATGTCCTCGATGGCCGCGGGGATGGTGGTCTCGACGAAGTCTTCCACGATGGGGCTGCGGTCCGAGGCACGCAGCACGATCCAGCCTTGGGTGCGGGCGCGATCCTCGAGCTCGTTGAGCAGGACCGTCTTGCCGATTCCGCGGGATCCGCTGATGACCAGGGAGCGCCCGGGAGTGCCGGCGGTGCCGACCAACGCGCGTTCGAAGGAACGGAGGATGACTTCGCGGCCGACCCAATACAGGGGAGCGGCGCCGAAGGTGGGGCGGAACGGGTTGTCCCGCGGGAGGGAGGGTGCAGACATGGCCCGGATCCTATCAGCTGGAGACTATGGAGAAAGTGGAGACTGGGGAGACTTATGAAGGTCTTGGAGACTCTGGAGATTCTGGAGAGTTCGGGTAGTCGTGAGGGCTTCGGCGCGGTGCGTCGGGCCCTAGCTGATCATCGGCCAGGCAGTAGAAACGCTCTCGGCGTCTCGGCCCTTGCCCTCCAGGTACTTCTTGAAGTCCATCCGGTCGTGGTACCAGCGTACGGCCTGAAATTCCATCAGCTCGTTGACGTCCTTCTGGGCCAGCTCCGGGAAGACCTGGCGCACCTGCTTCCAAGCCACGCGCGCGGCGGCGAGGGCGTCCGCGGTCGCCTCGTGCGCGTTGTCCAGGCTGACCCCATAGTGCTCACAGACCGCGCCTAGGGTTCGCTTACCCTTGCGCCACTTGTCCATGACCCGGTCGATGACGAAGGGATCGTAGACCGGGCCGGTCACAGTAAAGTCCCCGGTCAGCGCGCGCAGGACCGAGAGATCATAAGCCGCGTTGTAGACCACCAGGGTCAGGCCGTTGTCCCAGGCCTGCTTGATGGCGTTTACGGTTTCTTCTAGGACCTCATCGTGCGGCCGGCCCTCCGCGCGGGCCTTTTCGGTGGTAATCCCGTGGACCTGGGCGGCGGCCTCGGGGATCTCGACGCCGGGATCCGCCAGCATCTCCTTCTTGTCCACGTGGCGCCCGTCGATAGTGACCAGCGCGGAGGTAACAATGCGGGCGGATCGGGGGTCGGTCGAAGTGGTTTCCAGGTCAAAGGAGAGCATGCGGGTCGCGTCGAAGTTCATGGCTTTCACCTTAGTCGCCACCCCGGACATACGAGGCTGACTGGGCAAATGCGGCGGCTTTACCCGCCGGGCGGGAAGCCTCGCTTAGGCGACTAGACTGGAGCACCGTGACTAATCCAGTAGATGTGCAACGCGAATGGAACGAGCTCGCCCAGGAAGTACGGCGGCACCGCCAGCTTTATTACAACGAGCAGCCGGTGATCCCAGATGCCGATTTTGACAAGCTCTTCCGGCGCTTGCAGGAGCTGGAGGAAAAGCACCCGGAGTTGGCGGTCCCGGACTCGCCGACGCGCGAGGTGGGCGCGGCCTCACCGTTCGCCGACGTCGAGCACCTCGAGCGCATGATGAGCCTGGACAACGTCTTCAGCGAAGCGGAGATGCGCGACTGGCTTAACCGCACCCCGGCCAAGACCTACCTGACCGAGCTGAAGATCGACGGGCTCTCCATCGACTTGGTCTACCGCTCCGGGCGCTTGGTCTCCGCAGCTACCCGCGGCGACGGCCAGATCGGCGAGGACATCACGGCCAACGCCCGGGTCATCGAGGACATCCCGCAGCAGTTGCAGGGCACCGCGGACTTCCCGGTACCGGAGCTGGTCGAGGTCCGCGGCGAGGTCTACATGCGGCCGGAGGACTTCGCCGAGATCAACGCTGAGCGCGTCGAGGACGGCAAGCCCGCGTTCGCCAACCCGCGCAACTCCGCGGCCGGCGGGCTACGGATGAAGGACCCGGCGGAGGTGAAAAAGCGCCGGCTGAAGATGGTCTGCCACGGCATCGGCGCCCGCGAGGGCTTCAGCCCGGATTCGCAGTATCACGCCTACCAGGCCCTGGCGGCCTGGGGGCTGCCGGTCTCGCCGTACACCGAGCAGGTGGACTCGGCGGAAGAGGTAATAGAGCGCGTGAACTACTGGGCCGATCACCGCCACGACGCCATCTTCGAGATGGACGGCCTCGTGGTCAAGGTCGATGACTTGGCGTCCCAGCGGCAGCTGGGCGCTACCTCCCGGGCGCCGCGCTGGGCGATCGCCTACAAATACCCGCCCGAGGAGGTCACCACCGTCCTGCGGGATATCCAGGTCGGTGTGGGCCGCACCGGGCGCGTGACCCCGTTCGCGGTGATGGACCCGGTCTTCGTCTCCGGCTCGACGGTGTCCATGGCCACGCTGCACAACCAGTCCGAGGTCAAGCGCAAGGGCGTGCTGGTGGGGGACACCGTGGTCATCCGCAAGGCCGGCGAAATCATCCCCGAGGTCTTAGGCCCGGTCGTCGAGGCCCGCGACGGCAGCGAGGTCGAGTGGACCTTCCCGGACAACTGCCCGTCCTGCGGGACCCCGCTCGCCCCGCAAAAGGAGGGCGACGCGGACTGGCGCTGCCCGAACACCCGCTCGTGCCCGGCGCAGCTGTCGGCGCGGCTGGAGTACTTGGCCTCCCGCAAGGCTCTCGACATCGAGGCGCTGGGGGAGAAGGGCGCCTGGGATCTCATCGAGCAGGGCATCCTGGAAGACGAGGCAGAGCTTTTCGAGCTGACCGAAGACAAGCTGTTGGCTTCCGATGTCTACACCTCCAAGGCGGATAAGAAAGCAAAGGGTCCGAAGTCCGCAGACAACATTGCGGTCAACACGGTCGGCCGCGCGCTGCTCGACAACCTGGGTGAGGCCAAGGAGCGCGACTTCTGGCGCGTGCTGGTGGCCCTGTCCATCCGGCACGTCGGGCCCATTGCGGCGCGGGCGTTGGCCACCCGCTACGGCTCGATGGAGGCGCTGCGCGCGGCCGACGTCGAGGAGCTGGCGGAGACCGAGGGCGTGGGCACCATCATCGCCGAGTCCTTCAAGTCCTGGTTCGAGGTCGATTGGCACGTCAACATCGTGGAGCGCTGGGCCGCCGCGGGCGTGCGCATGGAGGTCGCGGCCGAGTCCCGCCGCCCCCAGACCCTGGAGGGGCTGACTATCGTGGTCACCGGCACCCTGGAAGGCTACAGTCGCGACGAGGCCAAGGAGGCCATCGTCAGCCGCGGTGGGAAGGCCACCGGCTCCGTGTCCAAGAAGACCGACTTCCTGGTCGCCGGGGAAAACGCCGGATCCAAGGAACAGAAGGCCCAGGACCTGGGCGTGCCCATCCTTAACGAGGCCGGCTTCGAGGAGCTTTTGGCCCACGGCGCGCCAGCCGGCGAAGACGCGGACGGATAGGCTTAAGGCTTATCACGCCGCAAGCGTTACCGCCGAAGCCTGGAGGAAGGACCAACAGCATGAAGATTGCCGCTTTCGATTTTGACGGGACCATCTATTTCCCCGATGGGCTTGACCCGGATATTGCCGAGGCCATCGCCGAGTGGCAGGCGGCCGGCAATATCGCGGTCGCGGCGACGGGCAAGTCCTACAACGAGGCCTACCGGGCGCTGGCCGGCTCCGGCGTGGAATTCGACTATTCCATCTTGGCAACCGGCGCGGTCATCGCGGACAAGAACCGGCAGGTAGTCCACTACGCGGGTCTGGACAGGGAAACGGTGGCCCAGCTGGTCCACGGGTTGGTCGGGAACCCGGGCACGAACGTTTACGGCATTTCCTCTACCGGGCTGGACTACTGCTTCCGCGAGTGCGTGAGCACGGCAGATACCGGCGTCATCACCGAGGTTGCCTACGCCTCCCCGGAGGCCATCCCGGACCAAGACTTCGTGGCGGTGGCGACCTGGACGCCGGATAACCCGCAGGTGCAGGACGCAATCCACCGCTGGGCGCGCGAGAACTTCGCCGTGGAGTCTACCAAGAACCAGGGCTTCGTGGACATCCTGCCGGCCGGCACCACCAAAGGAAACGGCGTGGAATGGGCGGCCCAACACGCCGGCTGGGACCGGGAGGAGATGGAGATCTACAGCTTCGGGGATTCCTGGAACGATCTGTCCATGTTCCGGCTTTCCCGCCAGGCGTTTTCCTTCCCCTGGGCCCCGCGGGACGTCCAGGAGGCCGCCGGGACCGTCGTCGGCAGCGCGGCAGAGGGCCTGCGCCAGCTGCTGGCCTAGTGCGCGGTGCCCGCGCGGCCGTCGCTGAGGAAGGCGCCCAGGATGGTGCCCAGGTTGCCCAGGTGCTCGACCTCGGAGGCCAGGTAGTCCGGCCCGCCGGTGCGGCCGATTGCCATGACCAGGCCGGTGTCCCCGATGGGGGCGGCCGCAAGTGCCGAGTCCAGCAGGGACCAGGACGCCGGGATCCAGGAGTCGACCTCCGGGTTGAGCGCGCGGGCCTGGGTGACCTCGATGTCGTGCGGGGTGGTCCCGTCGTCCTCTGGGGCGGCGTCGGAGCTGGCGATGCGGTGGATCGGCTCGTTGTTGTCGATGACGATGGCCCAGGTCGAGGTCAGCGCCTTCGGGATGGCGGCGACCACCTCGGTCATCGCGGCGCGCACGTCGTGCAGGTGGGAGGCCACGCGGGCCAGCAGGGCAATCTGGCCGCGGCGGTCCACCCGGCCCGAGAACGGGCGGATGGAGTCCACCTCGACGCCGTCGACGGTGCTGGCGGCGGTGATGAGCGAATCGGCCATACCGCCGGCGGCGAGCTCGACCACGATGTCGTCCATGACGGTGCCGTCGGGGAAGTTCTCGACGATGTCCACCGACTGGATATTGCCGTCTACCATGCCGATCGCGTCCGCCAGTTGGCCCAAGCTGCCCGGGGTGTCGGGAAGAAGAACGCGGATGAGGAAGGACATGACAGTAGGCAATTCTTTCTGTGGCTAGCGCGATGAAGACGGGATGTTTTCCCGTAAATATTACCCGCCGGGTGTCGCAAGTCTCAATAGCCTGTACCCTTATATTTTTATCTACGCGGAAACTAGTAGCGAAAACGCAGTGTGTGGACACTACTATGTGAGGCACGTTAAATAGCGCGCGTGCGCACCCCGGCGAGAGGAGTCCATCATGTCCGTTGTCAGCGGCGCATTGCTGTTTGTCATGGCCGTGCTGGCCGGGATCATCAACTCGGCGGTGGGGTCCGGCTCCTTGCTCACCCTTCCGGTCCTGTTGGCTCTGGGCGTGCCGCCCGGGGTGGCGGTGCGTACTAATACCACCGGCATGATGTTCGCCTCGGTCGGCTCGGCGTGGGGTTTCCGCAAGGAAATCCGGCGCGAATTGCCCTACCTGGGCCCGCTGGTCCTGGTGACCATCGTGGCCTCGGCCGCCGGCTCCCTGTTGCTGCTGGCCTCGCCGTCGCACGCCCTCGACTTCGTCATCCCCATTCTCATCGTCGTGGCCCTGGTGATGGTGACCTTCCAGCCCAGGTTGACCCGCTGGCTCGCCGCGCGTTCCCAGGCCGGACAGGTAGCTGCTGGCGATGCCGCCTCGGCCGCCGAGGTGGGCCAGGCCTACCGCCGGCCCCGGGTGGTGGCTCCCATGGGGCTGGCCGCGGTCTACGGGGGCTACTTCACCGCGGCCCAGGGGATTTTGTACATGGCCATCCTGTCGGTGATGACCGGGCGCAGCCTCAAGGCCATCAACCCGGTGAAGAACTTCCTGTCCCTGTTCGTCAACGTCACCGCCGCGCTGGTCTACCTTGTAGCCTGGGCTTTCTTTGGCGCCGAGATCCTGTGGATCGGGGTGGCGGCGGTGGCCGCCGGGGGACTCGTCGGTGGCTTGGTCGGCGCCCAGGTGGCCAAGCGCCTGCCGAACCAGGTGCTGCGCGCGGTGATCGTCGCCGTCGCGCTGGTGGCGCTGGTGCGGCAGTTCGTCTAGGCGAAGACCACCTACGCGGCTGGCGCGGGCGGTGCAGTAGCATGGTGAGGAGCAAAAGCTTGAAATAGAAACTACCGTGCGCTTGCCCGGTCTACTGGTCGACTGCCCGCTGGGTGGGACGGGCCGGTGCGGGCGGCGCACATAGAGAAGGGATGGAGTTCGCGTGTCGGAGATTTCGCGTGACGAGGTCGCGCACTTGGCTAAGCTTTCCCGCTTGGCCTTGAGCGAGGAAGAGCTCGAACAGTTTGCTAGCCAGATTGATGAAATCGTGGACTCGGTCTCTGCGGTAGGCAAGGTGGACACCGACGGCGTGGAGCCGATGAGCCACCCGCACTCGCTGAACGCCACCATGCGCGAAGACAAGGTGGTCCGGACCCTGAGCGCCGAGCAGGCGCTGGATCAGGCCCCGGCCGCAGAGGACGATCGTTTCGCGGTTCCGCAGATTCTGGGAGGAGAATAAATGAGCACTTTCATCACCCCGAATGAGGGGATTACCTCTCTGAGCGCCGCCGAGCTGGCGGACAAGATCCACTCCCGGGAGCTGACCTCCCGCGAGGTCACCCAGGCCTTCCTCGATCGCATCGCGGAGACTAACGACGAGCTCAACGCCTTCCTCCACGTCGGCGCGGAGGAAGCGCTGGCGGCCGCCGATGCCGTCGATAAGGCCCTCGACGCCGGTGAGAAGCCGGCCTCATCCCTGGCCGGCGTCCCGTTGGCGCTCAAAGACCTGCTGACTACTACCGATGCCCCGACCACCGCCGCCTCCAAGATGCTCGAGGGCTGGGTCTCGCCCTACGATGCCACCGTGGTTACCAAGCTGCGCGAAGCCGGCATCCCGATCCTGGGCAAGACCAACCTGGATGAGTTCGCCATGGGCTCGTCCAGTGAGAACTCCGCTTTCGGCCCGGTGCACAACCCGTACGACACCGAGCGCACCCCGGGCGGTTCCGGCGGTGGCACCAGCGCGGCGCTGGCCGCCGGCCAGGCCCCTCTAGGCATCGGCACGGATACCGGCGGCTCCATCCGCCAGCCGGCCGCCCTGACCAACACCGTGGGCGTGAAACCGACCTACGGCACCGTCTCCCGCTACGGACTCATCGCCGCGGCGTCCTCCCTGGATCAGGCCGGCCCGTGCGCGCGCACCGTCCTGGATACCGCCCTGCTGCACGAGGTCATCGCCGGCCACGACGCCTTCGATGCCACCAGCGTGGACAAGCCGGTCGCCGACGTCGTGGCCGCGGCCCGCGAGGGCGCGCAGGGCGATCTCAGCGGCGTCAAGGTGGGACTTATCAAGCAGTTCGAGCGTGACGGCTGGCAGCCGGGCGTGATGGAGGCCTATCACCAGGCCGTGGACCAGCTGGTCGCCCAGGGTGCGGAGACCGTGGAGGTCGACTGCCCGCACTTCGACGACGCCCTGGCCGCCTACTACCTGATCATGCCCTGCGAGGTCTCGTCTAACCTGGCCCGCTTCGACGGCATGCGCTACGGCCTGCGCGCGGGCGACGACGGCAGCCACTCCGCCGAGCAGGTCATGAGTATGTCCCGCGCTGAGGGCTTCGGCCCCGAGGTCAAGCGCCGTATCATGCTGGGTACCTACGCGCTGTCCGTGGGGTACTACGACGCCTACTACCTGCAGGCCCAGCGCGTGCGCACCCTGATTGCCCAGGACTTCGCCAAGGCTTTCGAGCAGGTCGACGTGCTGGTCTCACCGACCACGCCGACCACGGCGTTCAAGCTGGGGGAGAAGGTCGAAGATCCGATGGCGATGTACAACTTCGATCTGTGCACCCTGCCGCTGAACCTGGCGGGCCTGTGCGGCATGTCCGTGCCGTCTGGCATGGCCAGCGACTCCGGCCTGCCGACCGGCCTGCAGATCATGGCCCCGGCCTTTGCTGATGACCGCCTGTACAAGGTGGGCGCCGCCTACGAGGCCGGCCGCAACTCCGCGGACTAACCGCCGCCGGTTCCTGAAGGTTCCCTGTTTTTTCCATAGGGGGAACCTTCTTTTTGTATCGGATGGGTTGCGTGTGACGAATGTGACGGTAGGTTATGGCACATGGTTTCCAAGAAAATCAAGACCCTGACCGCTTCGACCGCCGTGGCCGCCGGCCTTGCCCTGTCGGCCCCGGCAGCAATGGCCGCGCCCGCCGATTCTCAAGAACCTGCCCAGGAAACGTCCGCCGTGAACCAGCTGTCCAGCGTCGTGACCCCGGAGCTGCTCGAGCAGCTGCTGGGCCTGAGCTCCAACAGTGAGGCCGCCTCGACCGCCGCTGACGCCGGCACCGAGTCGACTGAGTCTGCAACGTCCACTGACTCGGCAGCGTCCACTGACTCTGCCGCGACCGCCACCCCGTCCGAGGACGGCGAGGCAGCAAAGTCTGAGCTGGTGACCACCCTGCCGGAGGGTGCTACCAAGCTGCAGCCGAAGGAAGGCAACACGGCCATCTCCGGCAAGCTGGTCTCCACCGTCAAGCCGGAGGCTGTCAGCATCACGCTCCAGGACGACGGCACCTTGAGCTTCGAGGACGGCTGCAACGGCGGCACCGCCGAGTACAGCTTCGACTCCGAGGGCGCTCTCGAGGTCGGCCCCATCGCCTCGACCCAGATGGCCTGCGAGCCGGCCGCCATGGCCGATGCCGCCGCCATCACCAAGATCCTCGAGTCCAAACCGGCCATCTACCAGCTTGACGACTCCACCCTGGCCCTGGCCGCCGGCGACGACGCCATCGAGTTCAAGCCCGCCCAGGCCGAGGAGAGCGGCGACGGCGCCCCGGCCACCCAGCCGGTGGGCCCGAGCGAGTCCGCCGCGCCGGAGGCTGCCGGCACGGAAAGTGACGAGACCCCTGCCACGGGGGCAGAAGTGAACCAGGATGCATCCCAGGCTGGGAACACCGGTTCCGAGACTGCTAACGTAGACGACGAAGGCGTCGTTCAGCCGGACACCACCGCCGACCAGACCGGTCCGGCAGGTGCCACGGCCTAAGGCGTTCTTCGCACGCGGATATTGACAGTCCCGCCGCGTAATTCCTCAATTTGACCCCTCCCGCAACCTGGCGGGAGGGGTCAAGTGTGCTCTGGGGAAGGCTAGCCCCTATTGGCGTTCGCCGTCTTATTTGTAGCCTTATTTGTAATTTGTAGCCTTATTTGTATTCGTCCGGCAGTGGGCCCAGCTGCGGGCCGTCCGGGTAGTACTTCCAGCCGTCCTTGATGCGGACCTCGTCGTCCCACGGCAGCTTGTACTCGCCGTTGGCTAGGTCGCGGACCCAGGTCAGGTAGTTCTCGGTCTTTCCGCCGGGGTAGCCGACGTAGCCGCGGTTACCCAGGTTGTAGATGTTGTTCTCCAGCGCCCAGTTCTTGCGGGCGTCGTCGGAGAGCGCGGGGTAGATCTCCGCGGTGACGATCTCGCCCGGGTTGCGGTGACCCTCGGAAATCATGCCGCCGTCGTAGTTACAGACGTTGCCCTCGCCGAAGTAGTAGAAGGTGCCGTCGTAGCCGGCCAGGTTCACCGACGCGGTGAACATAAGGTTCTGGTAGGCGTTGGAACGGTTGGTCATGATCCAGGAGTCCTGGGTCTGGGTGGAGTAGCCGGAGATGCGGATGTAGACGTTCGCACCCTTGTAGGCCGCCTCGCGGGCCAGCTCCGGGAACATGCCGTCGTGGCAGATGTTCAGGGCAATCTTGGAGCCCTTCGGACCGTCGGCCACCGGCATGCCCAGATCGCCCGGGTACCAGGGCTCAATCGGGGTCCACGGCTGCAGCTTGCGGTAGTGTAGGGCAATTTCGCCGGTGTTGTCGATCATGATGGCGGTGTTGAACGGCGGCTTGCCCTCCTCATGGTTGGGCTCCATGATGGAGAACACGCCCCAGACGTCGTTGTCGCGGCAGGTGGCCTTGTACTGCTCGACCTTGGGGTCGTCCAGCCCGATGAGGAACTCGTCGTAGGACCAGATCTTGGTGTTGAGCCCGGAGGAGGAGTACTCGGGGAAGACAATCAGGTCGAGGTCCGGGTAGCCGGCTTTGGTGCTGGCGACCATGCGGCAGATCTCGTCGACGTTGCGCTGTACGTCGTCGGGGTGGTTGACCACGGGGACGGGGTACTGGATAAGGGCCATCAGCAGGCCGTTGGGGGAGGCGCTGACGCTACCGGTGCTGGACATGGGAATCTCTCCTTTGGAAAATCGAATACGGGTGCAGGCCCCAAACTACGGTGTGACGGCCGGCACAGTGGCTCCTGCGGGCGGGGAATCATCTGGGTTTCCAGACTGCCCAGTTCTGGGGCCCTAAACCCCTAGCGAGAAAAATTTTCGTAGGGTAGCCTTACACAAATGAGCGAGAATTCTGCTTACACCCCGGACGATCCGTACCGCGCCGGTTTTCAGGCCGGCTTCACCCAAGGTTTCGGGGATGGCTTTGAAAACGGCTTCGACCGCGGTTTCCAGGCCGGGCAGTCCCAAGCCCACTATGATTCCCGCCGCGCCCGCAAGGAAGAAAAGCGGGCAGAGAAGCTGCGGCGGCGCGAGGAAAAGGCCACCGCGTCCGCCGGCCAAGCCCCGGCAGCGGCCCCACGCAAGCCCAAGCGCAAGGCCCACGGCGCCACCGTCACCGCTAAGCGCCAGATTTCCCCCGACATGGTGCGGCTGACCATCTCAGCGCCGGACCTGGTCGGACAGGAGCTCGACAAGACGGATCACTACATCAAGATCCTCTTCGTGCCCGAGGGTGCGGACTACGCCTGGCCCTTCGACCTGGCTGCGGCCCGCGCCAACCAGCCGCGTCACCTGCGCCCGGTCACCCGCACCTACACCCTGCGCAGCATCAACACCGAAACAGGGGAGTGCGAGGTCGACTTCGTCCTGCACGGCGATACCGGACTCGCCGGCCCCTGGGCCCGCGACGTCGAGGTAGGCCACGAGTTCGGCTTTGCCGGCCCCGGCGGCAAGTGGAAACCCGAGCCCGGCTACGACGCCTTCGTCCTGGCCGGCGACGAGGCGGCCGCCCCGGCCGTGGCCGCCGCACTAGAGAAGCTGCCCGCCGACGCGCAGGCAACCGCCTTCGTGGAGGTCAAGGCTCCGGGCCACGAAATCGAGATGCCCGAGCGCCCGAACGCCACCCTCCAGTGGGTCTATCGCAGCGGCGCGACCCCGGGCGCGCCGCTGGCCGCCGCGGTCCGTAAGAACGGCATCCCGGCAGGGCACACCAGCTGGTTCATCCACGGTGTGGCCGAGATGATCAAGGACCTGCGCCGCTTCCTGTTCAAGGAAAACGGCGTCGATAAGGCAGATGCGTCCATCTCCGGCTACTGGCGCCTCGGCATGACCGAGGACCTGTGGCAGTCCACCAAGGGCGAATTCGTCGCGGCCATGGAGGCCGAAGAAAAAGGCGCGGCGGATTAATTCATCCCACCGCGCGCACTTTTCTTCTTATTACTCAGCGTCTTATAACTTAGCGCCGCGCTACTGGGCGCTGCCTTATTTGGCGTCCGAGAGGGCATAGGCGGCCCCGGCGGTCGCGGCGGTCACCGCCAGTACGGACGGCCACGCGCCGATCTTCTTGGCCAGCGGGTGCGAGGCACCGAACGCGCCCAGGTAGAGCGCCGACAGGCCGGCGGTAGTGGAGGCGTTGGTCTTGGCCGCCCAGGACCGGCCCGCCCACAGACCCGCAGCGCCCAGGATGACCCCGCCCAGCGGGCGCACACCCGTCTCCTTGGCCGTGACCCAACCGCCGACCAAGCCCAGGGCAACCGTCGTGGCGGTGCTGACGTTTTCTGGCTTCTTGATATCAATCATTCCCATGCCACCACACTAGTCCCGCTTCCGACCCGCGGTAAACAGGCGCGTGGACCACGCAGCGCCCCGGCCTTCCCGCTGGGGGCTAGACTCGTTGACCATGACGCGTGATACGACCCCGCCGCAGCCCGCGGCATCGACGGTTCTGCCCGAACCGCAGGCGTGGCGCGCGATGATCGCGCTGAGCCTCGGGTTCTTCATCTCCTTGCTGGACCAGACCATGGTGGCCGTGGCCCTGCCCGCCATCGCCGTGGACATGGGCGCGACCCTCAACCAGGCGATGTGGGTCTCGTCCATCTACCTGCTCGCCGTCGTGGTCCCGCTGCTGTTTACCGGCCGCCTGGGCGACATCTACGGCCAGCGCCTGATGTTCCGCCTCGGCGTCGGGCTCTTTGCCCTGGGTGCGTTGCTGTGCGCGCTGGCGCCGGGCATCGAATGGCTCATCGCCGCCCGCGCCGTCCAAGGCCTGGGTGCGGCCATCCAGATGCCGCAGACGATGTCCGTTATCAACCGCGTTTTCGCCCGGGAGCGCCGTGGCCGGGCGCTCGGGGTGTGGGGTATTGTCGGCTCACTAGCCTCCCTAACCGGCCCCGTGGCCGGCGGGCTCATGGTCAGCCTGGTCGGCTGGCACGGCGTCTTCTGGCTCCACCTGCCCTTCGCCGCGGCCGCCATCTACCTGGCCACCCGTTGGGTGCCGAAGCTGCCCACGGTCGCCCGCGCTATCGATGCCACCTCCGCCGCCGTCTCCCTCCTTTCCATGGCCGCCATCGTCTTCGCCATCCAGCAGGGCCCCGAGCTCGGCTGGCGCTGGTGGATCTGGGCGCTGCTGGCCGTCGGCATCGCCGGGCTCTGCCTTTTCGCGCGCCTACAAGTCACGGCCCGCCGGCGCGGCACCGAGCCGCTCATCCCGCCCGAGCTTTTCGCCGACCGCAACTACCGTCTGGGCGTGGCCTCCATTTCCAGCATGGGCTTCATGGCCGCGGCGATGATGTTGCCGATGATGATGTGGATGCAGGACGTGCAGGGTCTGCCGGCCAACCAAGCCGGACTCATCGTGGTCCCCATGGCGGTCGTCTCCATGCTGGTGACCCCGTTTGCCGGGATCTTAGTGGACAAACTGCACCCGCGGGCATTGTCGCAGTTCGGCTTCGCGGTCTCGCTGGGCGCGTTCGTCATCGCGTGGTGGGTGATGCTTAGCGGGCAGGCGCCGGCGTGGCTGGCCCTGCCGCTGGGACTACTAGGCCTGGGCCAGTCGTTTATCTGGGGTACGAACTCCGCGACCTCCATGCGAGACCTCCCGGCCACGCTCATGGGCGCGGCCTCCGGCGCCTACAACACCGCCCGGCAGGTCGGCTCAGTCATCGGCGTGGCGGTCGTCTCGGCGGCCATGCAAGCCGGGCAGGTCGCCTTCGGGCTGGGCGCCGGGCTGGCACACTCCTTCTGGGCGATCATCGCGGCGCTGGCCGTGGGCCTGGTGACCGTCAGCTTCTTCCGGGATACGCTCCACGGCGGGGCAGCGGAGGCCAAGAGGCGTTAAGCTGGTTAGCATGCGACTTGCCACCTTGACCTCCGGCGGCGACTGCCCCGGGCTGAATGCAGTAATCCGCGCCGTGGTGCGCACCGCCTCTAGCGAATTCGGCGACACGGTGGTCGGATACGAAGACGGCTGGGTAGGGCTCATGGAAGACCGCCGCCGCGACCTTTACGACGACGCCGAGATCGACCGCATCCTCCTGCGCGGCGGCACCATCCTGGGAACCGGCCGCCTGCACCCAGACAAGTTCAAGGCCGGCCTGGATCAGATCAAGGAAAACCTGTCTGACGCCGGGGTGGACGCGCTCATCGCCATCGGCGGCGAGGGCACCCTCAAAGGCGCGCAGTGGCTGGCGGACAACGGCGTCCCGGTCATCGGCGTGCCGAAGACCATCGATAACGACGTCAACGCCACCGACTTTACCTTCGGCTTCGACACGGCCGTATCCGTGGCCACCGATGCTATAGACCGCCTGCACACCACCGCCGAGTCCCACAACCGCATCCTCATCGTGGAGGTCATGGGCCGCCACGTCGGCTGGATCGCGCTGCACGCCGGGATGGCCGGCGGCGCGCACTACACCGTCATCCCCGAAGAACCCTTCGACATCGCCGAAATCACCAAGGCCATGGAGCGTCGCTTCCAGATGGGGGAGAAGTACGGCATCATCTGCGTGGCCGAAGGCGCCCTCCCGAAGGAGGGGACCATGGACTTCACCGAGGGGGGCACCGACCAGTTCGGGCACCAGACCTTCAACGGCATCGGCCAGGTCATCGGCGACGAGATCAAGCGCCGCACCGGCTACGACGTGCGCACCACGGTGCTCGGCCACATCCAGCGCGGCGGCACCCCGACCGCCTACGACCGCGTGCTGGCCACCCGCTACGGCGTCCACGCCGCCCGGGCCGCCCACGCCGGCAAGTCCGGCCAGTGCGTGGCCCTGCACGGCGAGAAGATTGAGCTGGTCCCGCTTGCCGATGCCGTCGGCGAGCTCAAGGTCGTCCCGCCCGCCCGCTACGCCACCGCCAAGGCTCTCTTCGGCTAGCGTGGCCCCGGCCGTGCCCGCGGGGGCAGTCGGTAAGCCGGCGGCAGGGCAGCGCCTACGCGACGTCCAGGCGCAGCGCCGGCAGCTGCGGGTCGACCACCCAGCTGTCCTCGGCCACGGTGATGGCCGGCCGGTCCTCGGCAATAGTCAGGGAGTCGCCCGCGCGGACGGTGTTGCCGTCTAGGACATAGGAAACAAGCCCGCGCAGCACCGCGTAAAAGTTGTTGGGATCCCCAGGCGCGTTCCGGATCTGGACCTCCGGGTGTCCGGCCTGGATAAGCCCGATGGAGTAGGCATACCAGTGGTCGGCGTCCTCGGAGGGGCGTACCCAGACGCCCGCGGCCGTCATCACCAGCTCGCCGTTGTCGGCTAGCTGGATAAAGCGCGGCGCGCTAATGGTCACCCCGGCCCGCGGCACCAAGGCCGCCAGTGCCCCCGGGGCCTTGAGCGCGGCCAGCGTGGCCACCGACAGCATGTAGAGCTGGCGCAGGCGGTCCTCCCGGTACTTCGTGCCGCGCTCTAGGTGGGCGTTGTCGGGGAAGACCGTGACCAGCAGGTAGCTGGCGGCGCTGGACACGTCGACCGAGCCGTCGTTGAGCTCCGGGTGGGGCTCGACCTCGCTGAGATCCGGGGCGGCATCGACAAGCTTGAAGGAAATGGTGCAGTCGCGGGCCTGGGCCACCTGCAGCTCCGCCGAGGGGCCGCGTTTCAGCGGGCTGAGCTGATCGCCGAAGGTGTCGCACACGGCAGCGGCTAATTCTTTCTCGGTGGGTAAGGTGCGGCAATAGACGACGTTGACCAACGGGGCGTTGACAAGGTCGGCGGCGACGCTATTCGGGGTATCCATGCGCCCCAGCATAGGCAAAAAAGACCAGTTGCCGGCGAAGAAAAATAACGTACTAAGATGGCACGCATGACTGCTGCGATGTATGACCTGATGGACTTCGATGAGGTCTTGGAAAAGTTTGAACCCGTCATGGGCATGGAAGTGCATGTCGAGTTGGATACCGAAACCAAGATGTTTTCCACCTCGGCCACCAATTTCAGCGCCGCCCCGAACAGCAACGTGGACCCGGTGTCCCTGGGGCTGCCGGGCGCGCTGCCGGTCGTTAACGCCAAGGGCGTGGAGTGGGCCATCAAGATTGGGCTGGCGCTGAACTGCTCCATCGCGGAGTCCTCCCGGTTCGCCCGGAAGAACTACTTCTACCCGGACCAGCCGAAGAACTACCAGATCTCCCAGTACGACGAGCCCATCGCTTACGACGGCTACCTGGACGTCCAGCTGGAGGACGGCACCGAGTGGCGCGTGGAGATCGAGCGCGCCCACATGGAGGAAGACACCGGCAAGCTGACCCACCTGGGCGGCGCCGACGGCCGCATCCACGGCGCGACGAAGTCCCTGGTGGACTGCAACCGCGCGGGCATCCCGCTGATTGAGATCGTCACCAAGCCGATCATCGGCGCCGGTGAGCGCGCCCCCGAGGTCGCCAAGGCCTACGTCTCCGCCCTGCGCGACCTGGTGGCCGCCCTGGGGGTTTCCGATGCCCGCATGGACCAGGGCTCCATGCGCGTGGACTCCAACCTGTCCCTGCGCCCCATCGGCCAGGAGGAGTTCGGCACCCGCACCGAGACCAAGAACATCAACTCCCTGAAGTCCGTCGAGCAGGCCGTGCGTTTCGAGATGCAACGCCAGGCCCAGGTCATTGAGGACGGGGGCGAGATCGTCCAGGAGACCCGCCACTACCAGGAGGCCGACGGAACCACCTCCAAGGGCCGCCCAAAGGAGACCGCCGAGGACTACCGCTACTTCAACGACCCGGACCTGCCGCCGGTCATCGCCCCGCGCGAATGGGTCGAGGAAATCCGCGCCACGCTGCCGGAGCTGCCGTGGGTCCGCCGCGCCCGCATCCAGAAGGAGTGGGGCCTGACGGACGAGGAGATGCGCGACCTGGTCAACGCCGGCGCCCTTGATCTCATCGTGGACACCGTCGAGGCCGGCGCCCCGGCTTCCGATGCCCGCTCCTGGTGGGTCGCCTACCTCTCCGGCAAGGCCAACGAGGCCGGCCTGGCGCTGGCCGAGCTGTCGATTACCCCGCAGCAGGTCGCCCGCGTGTGCGCCCTGGTGGCCGAGGGTAAGCTGACCACCAAGCTGGCCCGCCAGGCCGTCGACGGCGTGCTGGCCGGCGAGGGTGACGTCGACGAGGTCGTCGCCGCGCGCGGCCTCGAGGTCGTCCGCGACGACGGCGCCATCGAGAAGGCCGTCGACGACGCCCTGGCAGCCAACCCGGACATCGTGGAGAAGTACCGCGCCGGCAACAAGAAGGTCACCGGCGCCATCGTGGGCGCGGTCATGAAGGCCACGCAGGGCAAGGCCGACCCAGGCCAGGTCAACAAGTTGATTGCGGAAAAGCTCAACTAGACCGCACAGCGGTCTGCCAGGACCCGCGGATGTTATCAAAATGGTATCCGCGGGTCTGTGGAGTATTTGGCGACCTTTCCTGCCGAAAGGTCCTGCTAAAAGTTAGGTTCCTCACAGGTAGGGGTGAACTGGTGCCACCGCACACGGGGTGTTTGGTGCTGGTGCGTTATGCTTTTTAATCGACAGCGCGCGCCACTTCGCTGCGCCAGAGGTTGAGTTGCATGCTTGCTCCCTCGGTCCGCGGTGGGAACAGGCTGGCCGGGCCCGCCGGCTTTTCGGCCGGGCCCCTAGCCGACGGTGCGCGCTTGAGACTTGATCATTGTCTAGTAGAACTAGGAAAGTTGTGTCTATTACCAAATCAATGAGCATCGCCTTGGCGTTCGTCGGCCTGTTGGTTGGCGCCGGCTTCGCGACGGGCCAGGAGGTCGTGCAATACTTCACCTCCTTCGGCGCCAACGGCGTGTGGGGCATCATCGTCGCCGGCATCATCATGACGCTGGCCGGCACCGTCTTCTTGCAGCTGGGTAGCTACTTCCACGCCGCGGAGCACAACACCGTCTTCCGCCGCGTGACCCACCCGATCGTCTCCAAGCTGCTGGACATCGCCGTGGTCATCACGCTGTTCGCCGTCGGCTTCGTGATGCTCGCCGGCGCCGGTTCTAACATGGAGCAGCAGTTCGGGTGGCCGGCCTGGGTCGGCTCCCTGCTGATGCTTGTCCTCGTGCTGGTCTGCGGCATGTTGGACGTCGACAAGGTCTCCAAGGTCATCGGCGCGCTGACCCCGACCATCATCATCGCGGTCATCTTGGTTTTCATCTACACGCTGTTTAACATGCCTGATAACGTCAGCTTGGCCATGGAACACTCCGGCCAGATCGATTCGCCCATCGGCAACTGGCTGGTCTCCGCCCTCAACTACAACGGCCTGGCCCTGATGCTGGCCGTGTCCATGTCCCTGGTTATCGGAGGCGACAACATCAACCCGCGCGAGGCCGGCATGGGCGGCATCATCGGCGGCGTCATCTACTTCATCATGATGGGCATGGCGGGCTTCTCCCTGCTGATGAACGCCGACAAGATCGGCGACTCCGACATCCCGATGCTCATGCTTGTCGACGAGATGGGCTCCGTGCTGGGCGGCATCATGGCCGTCATCATCTACCTGATGATTTTCAACACCGCCATCGGCATGTTCTACGCGCTGGGCAAGCGCCTGTCCGCGGGTCATGAGGGCCGCTACCGCGTCATCTTCGTCGCGGGCTGCCTGGCCGGCTTCGCGGTCTCGTTTGCCGGCTTCAAGACCCTGATGAACTACGTCTACCCGGTCATCGGCTACATGGGCATCGTCATGGTGGCCATCCTGGTCTTCGCCTGGTTCCGCAGCCAGTCCCAGATCAAGGACGAGGGCGTGCGCCGCGAGCGCATCCGCGCCCTGCTGCACCTGAAGCTGCACCCGGACAAGGCCTACGACGCCGCGCGCTACGACGACGAGATCGGCCAGCAGCTGGTCGACTCCAACCTGGAGCGCGAGGAACTCTACAACGACATCGTCGAGGAGGTCACGAGCGACCTCGCCAGCGACGAGGAAGTCGACTTCGACCTCAAGGACTACGACGAAAACCGCAACGACGTCAGCTACTACACCGAGCGCGACAACGTTGAGGAAGGCCGCTCCGAGGAAGAAATCAAGCAGTGGATCGAGGAAACCGGCGCCTCCGGAGACCCCGAGGCCGACGATGTCGAGACCACCGGCACCGACGCTTCTGCTAGCGAGCAGAAGAACTAGCTAGATGACCTATTGGCCCCGCGGGGACGTACTCTCCGGCGGGGCTTTTAGTGCATCAGGAGCTTGATGGTCAGGCCAATCATGATGCAACCGATGGCGAAGTTAATAACCCGCCAGACCTTCGGCTGCGCCAGTACGTCGGAGAACTTGGCTGCGCCGTAGCCGATGGTGGGGAACCAGACCAGGCTGGCGCAGATGGCGCCGGCGGCGAAGAGCCAACGGTCGTCGGGGCCGTATTGGTTGGCCACCCCGCCCAGCATGACCAGCACGTCGACGTAGGCGGCCGGGTTGAGCCAGCAGATGGCTACGGCGGCCAGAGCGGGCTTGAGCCAGGTCTTTTCTTGCATCTTGCGGCGGATGACGCGGCGGGTCTTCGTCGCCACGGTGGCCACGCCGGCGCGGGAATCGGGGGACTGGCCGAAAGATTCGATCTCCTCGGTCTTGTTGGGCGTCGCGCCGGCGTCCAGGGCCTTGCCGTCGGGGGTGAGGGCGTCGCGGAAGCACAGGAACGTGAAATAGGCCAGGTAGGCCGCGCCCGCGTACTTGAGGATGGTCAGCGCCCAGGGGAAGCGGTCGACCAAGTAGCCGACGCCGGCGGTGCCGCCGAGGATCAAGATGATGTCGCTGGCCGCGCAGATAGCGATCACCACGCCGATAGCGTGGCGGCGGATGCCCTGTTTCAGCAGGAGGGCATTCTGGGGTCCGATGGCGACGATGAGGGAGATACCCAGGGCGAAACCAGCTACGATGATCGACATACCTCTAGTGTGCCGCCGGGAACAAGTGAAGTCTAGTTAATCAGACTAAATCTAGTTAAGCTATGCTTCATGAACCCGCTTCATCTGGAAACCATGCTGGCAATTGTGGACGAAGGCAGCTTCGACGGCGCCGCCCGAGTGTTAGGGGTATCACCCTCCGCCGTCAGCCAGCGCGTCAAGGCCCTGGAGACCAGCACTGGCCGCGTCCTGCTGCGCCGCTCGACTCCCGTGATGGCTACCGATGCCGGCGAAGTCCTCGTCCAAGCTGCCCGCCGCATGGCCCTCGTCCAGGCCGAGACCAACGCCCGCCTGCAAAAACGGCTGGCGCGCGTGCCCCTGTCCGTGGCCGTCAATGCCGACTCCCTGGCGACCTGGTTCCGCCCAGTGCTGGAGGACGTGGCTGACGGGGGCAAGGCATCGTTGCGCCTGCTTATCGAGGACGAGGCCCGCACGCTGGCGATGCTGAGGCGCGGCGACGTCCTCGGCGCGGTAACCCGCGAGGAGCTGCCGGTCAGCGGCTGCGAGTCGACGTACCTGGGCAAGCAGAGGCTGGTGGCGGTGGCGGCGCCGGGGCTGGCGCGGCGGCATCGGACGGCGGAGGGCATGTCGTGGACGCAGATGCCGGTGGTGATGTACGGCCCACACGACCAGGTGCTCGACGACGCTATGCAGGAGCGCTTCATCGACTCGCATGTTATCCGGGCCAATATCTCGGAGATTCCATCGGCGGAGGGTTACGTCGAGGCCGTCCGCGCGGGCCTGGGCTGGGGTCTGGTGGCCGAGGCCCAGGCGCGGCCGCTGTTCGACAGCGGGCAGGTGGTCCAGCTCGACGGCGACCCGCTGGACGTCGATCTGTACTGGCAGCGCTGGCGGCTTGAATCCGAGGTGCTTGAGGAGCTTACGGACTCCGTCGTGCGCGCCGCCGGGGAGGGGCTAGTCGCCTAGCGCGGCTTAGCCGAAGAGCTCTTCCTGGAAGGGCTCCGGGTTCTTGAGCTCCTCGCCCTTCGGAAGGGCGCCGGGCAGCGTGGTGCCCTCGGCGAACGGGCTGCCGCCGAAGCGGTCGCGGTCGTGCGGCTGGGCCAGCCAGGACATGTCCGGGCCGACCGGGACGACCTGGGTGGGGTTTACTTCCTTGTGCACGATGAAATAGTGCTGCTTGATTTCGGTGAAGTCGGTGGTGTCGCCGAAGCCCGGGATTTGGAAGAGCTCCTGCAGGTAGCCCCGGATGTTCGGCAGTTCGGAGGTCTTGTGACGGGAACACTTGAAGTGGGAGTAGTAGACCGGATCGAAGCGCACAAGCGTGACGAAGAGGCGGATATCGGTCTCGGTGACGTGCTCGCCGACAAGGTAGCGCTGCTGGCCCAGGCGCTCTTCGACCCAGTCGAGGGCCTCCCAGAGATCCGCATAGGCCTTTTCGTAGGCCTCCTGGCTGCCGGCGAAACCGCAGCGGTAGACGCCGTTGTTGATGTTGCGGAAGATGTAATCGTTGAGCTCGTCGATTTCGGCGGCGTGCGCGGCGGGGTAGAGGTTAGGGGCGCCGGCGCGGTGGTAGTCGGTCCACTCGGTGATGAAGTCGCGCACGATGGAGTCGTAGTCGTTCGTCACGACCTTACCACTGGCCACCTCCACGATGGCCGGCACCGTGATCCCGCGCGGGTAATCGGGGAAGCGGGCGAAGTAGGCGTCCTGCAGGCGGGGGATGCGCAGGACCGGGTCGACGCCGTCGGGATCCAGGTCGAAGGTCCAGGAACGCACGTCGTGGGTTGGGCCGGCCAGTCCCAGCGAAAGGGTGTCCTCCAGGCCCATCAGGCGGCGGGTGATGACGGAGCGGTGCGCCCAGGGGCAGGCGCGGGCGGCGATGAGCCGGTAGTGGTCGGCGGCCATTGGCCAGCTGACGGTGCCGTCGTCGTTGTTGTTGTGGCGCTCGGTGAGTCCGGCGACAAAGCGGTCGGTGATGTAGTTGGTGTCGCGGACGAATTCGCCGTCCGGGGAGGCGTTGTGCGGGTCGCCGGCCCAGTCTTGGTCCTTGTCGGTCATGGTTCCTCCTAGGTCTTGGCTAATGACCCTAGTGTACCCAAAAGCGTGACGCGTCAACAAAGGTGGGAGGGTCTCGATTTGCACACGATGTCGCGGCGCGCCGAGGGCGGTGGTTCGCGCAGACGCTCAGCTGGCCTAAGTTGGCAGGTATGACCCAGAACAACAAGCCAGATAACGCCCGTGACCTAGGCGATGACTTTGACGACGTTCCTACCTACACTGGGCCCTCCCAGTCTTCCGGCCAGGGCACCGCGCGTCCCCTAAAGCGCGACGATGCCCCGGAGACCACCGAGTTCGGCCAGGCCGCCAAGCCGGGCGAGACGGCCGAGTCCGCCCGGGCCGGCGCCCCAAGCAAGCCCGCGCCGAAGCGAAGCTCCCTCTTCGAGCGCGCCGGCCGCGCCCAGCCGCAGAACATTGAGCCGCGCGCTGCCGCCGCCGAGCCGGAGGCAGAGGACGCCGCCGGAGTCTCGGCGGCAGGCAACGAGGCCGAGACCACCGCCTTTAGCGCCTCCGGTGCGCCGGCCGCCGCGCCGGCTTCCGCGGCGGACCCGACCGTCCAGCTCGACCGCGGGGCACGCGATCCTCGCGACTCCCGCGACTCCAGCGAGTCTGAGGCCTATGCCGATCGCGACTTCGCCGAGCGTCGCGCCGACGAGCCCGCCACCCGGTACCAACCGGCCGCCGCGCCGCAGGAGACCATGGCGCTGGATCCGAATGGGCCGGACTACGCCGCGACCTCCCAGGTCCCGGCCAGCGAGCAGTACGATGCCGACGGCCAGTCCCTCTACGCCGGCACCACCGATGCCTCCTATGCTCCCGACGCGGCTGAGGCCCCCGAGGCTTCCGAAACCGCCGCCTCTGCCAAGCGCGGCACCATCGACTTCGGCCTGCTGCTGGTCCGCCTCGGCTTGGGTGTCTACCTCATCCTGGCGGGCCTGCGCCCGCTGCTGCAGCTGGGCGATTCCGCCGGCCTGAGCGAGGTCACCGAGCAGTTCGCCGGCTACCCGTGGGCCGACATACTGGGCGTTGGCGTCCCAGTCGCGCAGTTGGTCGCTGGAGCCTTCCTGGTTTTGGGTCTGTTGACGCCGGTCGCCGCGATGCTCGCGACCGTCGTCACCGGCTTTACCGCTCTGCACGCCCTCGCTGTCTCTGGGGCCGGGATCAACGTCTTTAACTGGCCGGAATCGGTGTGGCTGTCGGTCGTGTTGTTCGTTATCGCTCTGGGTGTCCAGTTCACCGGCCCGGGCGTTATTTCGCTGGACTTCGGCCGCTCGTGGGCGCGTCGTCCGCTGGCGTCCTCGTGGGTCTTCATCCTTCTGGGCTTGGTCGCCCTAGGGGCCATCTGGTGGTTCGGCGCAGGGCTAAACCCGCTGAACTAGCCTAAACGCACGCCGATTAGGCACGCCGAGTAGGCGCTACGGAGTG
>NZ_KV823432.1 GCF_001815935.1 Corynebacterium sp. HMSC04H06 | reverse complement strand
CGCCCCGGGAAAACCGGGGCGGCGGCGGGGCTTTTGTGCGCCTTCCGGATCCGGGCGGGCGGCTGTGAATTCCGACCCATGACCGTGTGTGAGAACGTGCTGGGCGGCTGGGGGCACTACCCTTACACGCTAGAAGAGTGTAAAAAACGTTTGGAGAAAAAGAAGCCATCGTGACTTACCCCCAGGAATTTGAAGCAGTGCAACGCGTCTTGCTGCCCAAGCGCGGCGAGCCGAACGACGTGCGTATGCTCTACCTCATTGAGTCTCCGCAGAACCGCCAGCGCCTGAGCTGGCACGACCGCACCACCCTGACCATCCCGGCCGGCGAGGAGGTCTCCTTCGAGACCTACTTCAACGCCTTCCCAGCGTCCTACTGGCGCCGCTGGTCGCAGCTGGACTCCATCGTCCTATCGCTGCACGTTAAGGGACAGGCGAATGTCTCGGTGTACCGCTCCAAGGAAAACGGGCAGCGCATCGGCGTGGCCAACCACCTGGTCGAGGACGGCGAGCACCACTTCGAGCTGCCGCTGAAGAACTTCGAGGATGGCGGCTGGCTGTGGTTCGACGTGACCGCCGAGACCGAGACCGAACTGTCCCAGGTCGCCTGGTGCGCCCCGCACGCCCCGGGCGAGCAGGTGCTGCCCGACGGCACCACCCAGCCGGCCGCGGACAAGCGCGTGGCGGTGGGCATCCCGACCTTTAACCGCCCGACCGATGCGGTGGCGGCACTGCAGGCGCTGGCCGAGGACCCGGTCGTCGACGGCATCATCGACTACGTGCTCATGCCGGACCAAGGCAACCAGCACCCAGCGGATGAGCCGGGCTACGACGCGGCCGTCGCCCACTTCGGCGAGCGCTTCCGCGAGTTCCGCCAGGGCAACCTGGGCGGCTCCGGTGGGTATTCCCGCATCATGTTCGAGGCCATCGAGAACACCGACTCGCCGTTTATCCTCTACATGGACGACGACATCGCCATCGAGCCGGACTCCATCCTGCGCGCGGTGCAGGCGGCCCGCTACGCGGCGCGCCCCATCATTGTCGGCGGCCAGATGCTTAACCTGCAGGAGCGCAGCCAGCTGCGCACCACCGGCGAGCAGGTCAACAAGTCCGACTTCATGTGGGGTCCGGCCCCGCACGCGGTCTACGACCACGACTTCGCCAAGTACCCGCTCTCAGCTATTGGCGATGCCCAGTCGCACAAGGACCCCAACAAATACGACTCGCGCGCCCTGCACCGCCGCGTCGACGTGGAATACAACGGCTGGTGGATGTGCCTGTTCCCGCGCGTGGTGGCCGAAAAGATGGGCCAGCCGCTGCCGCTGTTTATCAAGTGGGACGACACCGAGTACTCCCTGCGCGCCGGGCGCGCCGGCTTCCCGACCGTGACCTGGCCGGGCGCGGCAATCTGGCACATGGCCTGGGCGGACAAGGACGACGCCATCGACTGGCAGGCCTATTTCCACCTGCGCAACCGCCTGATCGTGGCGGCCATCTACCACGACGGCGACCCGCGCGGTATCACCCGCTCCATCTTCAAGTCCACGCTCAAGCACACCATGTGCATGGAGTACTCCACCATGGCCATCCAGCTGGAGGCCATGCGAGACTTTCTGGCGGGCCCGGATCAGCTCTTCGACATCCTGGAGTCCTCCCTGCCGCGGATTAACAAGATCCGCTCCCAATACTCCGACGCGCAGATCCTGCCCTCGGCGGCCGAACTGCCGGCCCCGACGGGCGCGCCGGGCGTGCCGACCCGCAACATCGGCGGCCGCCTGGGCAAGATCAAGAAGCTGCCCTGGCTGTTCAAGAGCATCAAGCACCTGGCCAGCAAGGAAGACCCGGCCCACCACGCGGCTCCGCAGCTGAACCTGACGCCGGAGGAGGCGCGCTGGTTCACGCTGTCGCGCCTGGACTCGGCGACGGTCTCGACCGCCGGCGGCACCGGCGTGGCCTTCCGCAAGCGCGACCGCGAGCTGGCCCAAGACCTAGTCAAGCAGACCCGCGAGCTGCTCAAGGAGATCGAGGACAACTTCGACGAACTGCGTTCCACCTACCGCGCCGCCCTGCCGACGCTGACCAGCCGCGAATCCTGGAGGAAGATCTTTGAGTAGCATTTCAAAGCTTAACGATGCCGAGTCGCACGTCCTCCAGGCCATCCAGGACGTCGCCTTCGACGCGCCCGGCGTTGTGCCGACCGCGCGGGGCCTGAGCCACTTCGGCGAGCACGCGCTCGGCTGGATGGCGCTGTCGGCGCTGGCAGCGGGCATCGATAAGCCCCGGCGCCGCCAGTGGGCCGGGGTGGGTGTGGCGGCCTTTGGCGCGCACGCGGCATCGGTAGTGATTAAGCGCGTGGTGCAACGGCGCCGCCCGGACTACAGCTACGTGCGGGTCGGGGTGAAAACACCCTCGCGCCTGTCCTTCCCGTCCTCGCACTCGACGTCGACCACGGCCTTCCTCGTGGCGGCCGCCCGCGTGACCGGCAACCGCAGCTTCTGGCTGGGCGTGCCGGTGATGATGGCTTCGCGTATGGTGCTTGGGGTGCATTATCCCTCTGATACTGCCGTGGGCGCCCTGCTGGGGGCCACCACGGCACAGGTTGTAAGTCGGCTGGAAAGGAAAACCGCATGAGCGCCCATCCGCACGATGACGGCAACCAGAGCTTCTTTCACTCGGAGCCTCACACCTCCGGCGTAGACACGGGCCGGAAGCGCAAGCCGCCGAAGAACCTTGCCGACGGCATGGTCAAGGCCCTGCGCCCCAAGCAGTGGGTCAAAAACGTGCTCGTGCTGGCCGCCCCGGCCGCCGCCGGAGCGGACGCGCTATTCCACGGCCGCGTGCTGCTGGACGTCCTGCTGGCCTTCGCGGTCTTTTGCATGGGCGCGTCTTCCATCTACCTCATCAACGACGCCCGCGACGTCGAGGCTGACCGCGCGCACCCGACCAAGCGCTTCCGGCCGATTGCCGCCGGCGTGCTGCCGGTGCAGCTGGCCTACGTCATGGCGGCGGTGCTCATCGTCGGCGCCATTGGCCTGTCGCTGCTGGCCACCGCGGGCGTGGAACTGGCGCTGGTCATCGCGGTCTATATCGCGCTGCAGCTGGGCTACTGCTTCGGCTGGAAGCACATGCCGGTCATCGACATCGCGCTGGTCTCCTCCGGCTTTATGCTGCGTACGATGGCCGGCGGCGTCGCCGCCGGCATCGAGCTGTCCCAGTGGTTCCTGCTGGTCGCCGCGTTCGGTTCGCTGTTCATGGCCTCCGGCAAGCGCTACTCGGAGATCTTGCTGGCGGAGAGCACCGGCGCGAAGATCCGTAAGTCGCTGGAAGGCTATACCCCTACCTACCTGCGCTTCGTGTGGACCCTGGCGGCCACGGCCGTGGTGATGTCCTACACCCTGTGGGGCTTCGAGCTCTCCAGCCAGGCCGAGGGTGTAGCTGGCATCTGGTACCAAGTCTCCATGGTGCCGTTTACCATCGCTATCCTGCGCTACGCCGCGGACGTCGACCGCGGACACGGCGGGGCGCCAGACGAGATCGCGCTGGAGGACCGCGTCCTGCAGATCCTGGCGCTGCTCTGGCTGGCTTGTATTGCCATGGCGGTCTACGTTTTCCCGATGATCTAATTTGGGGGCCAGCTGGTAACCTGCTCTGTTATGCAAAAAATCGGTAGTACTCGCGCGGCCCAGATCTCGGTGGTCGCCAGCAGTGTAGCTATCGGGGCGATTACTTTCTTCGCGGCGTGGCAGCGCCGGTGGATGGCCGATGACGGCCTCATCGTGCTGCGCACCGTTCGCAACCTTCTGGCCGGCAACGGCCCGGTCTTCAACGCGGGGGAGCGTGTGGAGGCCAACACCTCCACGCTGTGGCAGTACCTGATCTACCTGGGTCGCCTGGTCACCGGCGCCCAGCTGGAGGCCATCGCCATGTGGCTGGCCATCACCCTGTCCGTGGCCGCCCTGGTGGTCGGCACGTGGGCCACGGCCCAGGTGCACAACGCCGGCGGGCGGCACGCTACCCGCGCGCTGGTCCTGCCCGCCGGCGCGCTGGTCTACCTGGCGCTGCCGCCGGCCCGGGACTTTTTCACCTCTGGCTTGGAGTGGGGCCTGTCCATCTTCTACCTGGCGGTGTTGTGGTGGCTGCTGACCCGCTGGGTGCGCGGGGCCAACCCCTACCTGGTGGCCTTCTGGGCCGGCCTGTCCTGGCTGGTGCGCCCGGAGTTGGCACTCTACGGCGGGCTGACGGGCATCGTCCTGCTGGTGGCCCACCGCCGCCCGGCGCACTGGGCGGGCATCCTGGGCACGGCCCTGCCGCTGCCGTTGGCCTACCAGGTCTTCCGCATGGGCTACTACGGCCTGCTGACCCCGCACACGGCTGTGGCCAAGTCGGCTGCCGATGCCGCCTGGGGCGCCGGCGTCAACTACCTCGGCGACTTCGTGGGCCCCTACTGGCTCTGGCTGCCCCTGCTGGTGTTGGCGGCGCTGGCCGCCTACCAGTTCCGCGGCGACGCGCACTTTTCCGCGGTGCGCAGCCAGCCCGTCGTCGTGGCACTGATGGTCATCTGCGCGCTCATCCACCTGCTCTACGTGCTGCGCGTGGGCGGCGACTTCATGCACGGGCGCATGCTGCTGCTGCCGCTCTTCGCGCTCCTGCTGCCGGTCTTCGTGCTGCCGGTGCGGGACTACTGGGCTGCCGCCGGCGTGGCCGGGATTGCGGTCTGGGCCGTGGTTATTGCCTGGCGCGGGCACCCGGTGGACTGGCAGGTCTACCAGGGGGAAATCTCCATCGTCGACGAGCGCGACTACTGGACTTATGCCACCAAGCGTCAGATGGGAGACCCGCCGAAGGACGCGGAGGACTTCCAGAACATGCGCCTGCTGCGCGGCTTCGATGACGCGATTAACGGCCTCGAGCGCGGCGACGCGCTGGCTATCCGCTACCTCGACGGCGACTCGATCGAGGACAATGCCTGGACGACCGCGGCGCGCGATGACAGCCGCAACGACCCACCGACGCTGTACCTGATCAACATGGGTATGTCCTCGATGCATTCGCCGCTGAACGTGCGCGTGCTGGACAATATCGGGCTGGCCACGCCGCTGGCCGCGCGGCAGCCGCGGATCGAGGACGGGCGCATTGGCCACGACAAGTCCCTGCCGCTGACTTGGCAGGCCGCGGATTCCGCGGTGGATATCGATGAGCTGCCCGCGTGGTACGACAAGGACGAGGTCGCTAAGAACCGCCGGGCCCTCGAGCACCCGGATTTCCAGAAGCTTTTCGCGACCTATCGCGACCCGCTGGATGCGGAGCGGTTCTTCGAAAACATCAAGTTCTCCCTGACCGACGGGCGGACGTTGCAGTTTACAGACAACGCACAGGACTACCTTAGGTAGTCCCCAGGCAGCTGCCGAAATGAGACAAAATGACAGTAATCGTCTAGAATCTCAGGCACTGTTATAAAATCGTGATTGTTAACGCAACTTTGCTTGCGATCGATACGTACTGAAGGAACCCTTCGGTAAAAACTGAAACAAAAAGTACAAAAGCAAGGAGAGACATGACACTGACGTCTTTCGCCTCCCGCCGGGTCACCGCGGTGGTCGCGGCCATCCTCATGGTCGTCACCATGCTCACGGTGGCTGGCCCGCAGCGGGCAGAAGCCGCCCCGCGTGACTACCTGCGCGCCGACGCCACCGGCCACTGCGACTGGGACCGCGTGGGCTGGTGGGTCCAGCGCTGCGACGTGTGGTCCCAGTCCATGGGCCGCAATATCCCGGTCCAGATTCAGCCGGCCAAGCGTGGCGGCAACGCCGGCCTCTACCTGCTGGACGGCCTGCGCGCGACCGACCGCACCAACGCCTGGGTCAACGACGTGAACGCGGCTGCCACCTACGAGCCGCACAACATCACCCTGGTCATGCCGGTCGGCGGCGAGTCCTCCTTCTACGCCGACTGGGAAGGCCCGGCCACCTATGACCTGACCAACCCGGTCAACTACAAGTGGGAGACCTTCCTGACCCAGGAGCTCCCCGGCTACCTGGAGCGCAACTTCGGCGTTGCCCGCAACAACAACTCCATCGCGGGCCTGTCCATGGGCGCTACCTCGGCCATGGTGTTGGCCAGCAAGCACCCGAACCAGTTCCGTCAGGCTATGTCCTTCTCCGGCTACCTGACCACCACGCTGCCGGGCGCCCAGACCTTCATGCGCCTAGCCATGCTGGACGCCGGTGGGTTCAACATCAACGCCATGTACGGCACCCTGATCAGCCCGCGCCGCTTTGAAAACGACCCGTTCCACCTGACCTCCGGCCTGCGCGGCAAGGACGTCTACGTCTCCGCCGCCTCCGGTATCCCGGGCCCGGGCGATGAGAAGTACCTGCCGCAGCACCAGGCATCGGGCGCCGCGCTGGAGGCCTTCTCCATGGTCTCGACCCGCCTGTACGAGCTCAAGGCCCGCGCCGACGGCGTCAAACTGACCACGGATTACCCGAACGTCGGCTTGCACAACTGGAACCAGTTCGGCCGCCAGCTGGACAAGACCAAGCCGCGCGTCCTCAATGTGATGAACGCTTGGTAAGTCGGTCGTAGATCTGCACTAGAGCTTTAAAATTCCCCGCGCTAGCCGTAGCGCGGGGAATTTTTGTATTTCGGGATGAAGAGTGTGACTTCGGGCGTGTCGGCTAGGAAAAGCCTCAAGTTGAACTTAAACTTGAGCGCACAACAACCCAGGTACGTGCTCCGGAGGAGGGGAACCTTCGGATTGCGTGAGTTTCCGGGTGCGCTAGCCGTATTTTCGGCGGGCGCCGCCTCGTTGGCTCTTTTGGCTGGGACTCCATCGCTGTCTGTCTACTAGTCGAACGTCAAGGATACCTCCATGCGCACATCCGCTCCGAAGTCCTCCCCGCGCCAGGCGCGCAACACGTACCAGACTCGTACCCGCCGGGGGCTGGCCGCCGCGGCTCTGCCCACGGCGCTGGCCGTCGGCATCGCCCTGCTGCCTAACGCCACCGCCCAGCAGGGCCTGGGGGATCTCAGCTCCTCCTCGTCCGGGTCGAGCCTGTCGGATTCTTTCGCCCCCTCGGCGCCGCCGAAGCGCACCCCGATTGACACCACCTACCCGGAGGTCGAAGGCCTGCCGGAGGGCGTGGATATCGAGCGCGTGGAATACCTGACCAACCGCCACCTGATGGTCTACATCAAGTCCGCGGCCATGCCGGACAAGCTGCAGAAGGTCCAGATCCAGCTGGCGCGTGACTGGTACTCCAACCCGGAGGCCACCTTCCCGGAGGTCTGGGCCCTGGACGGCCTGCGCGCCCGCGACGACGAGTCCGGCTGGACCATCGAGACCAACATCCTGAACCAGTACGCAGACCGCAACGTCAACCTGATCATGCCGGTGGGCGGCGAGTCCTCCTTCTACGCCGACTGGCAGCGCCCGGACAACGGCACCCACTACAAGTGGGAGACCTTCCTGACCCAGGAACTCGTGCCGATCCTGGACAACGAGTACCGCTCCAACCGCAAGCGCGCCGTGACGGGTATCTCCATGGGCGGTACTGCCGCGGTCAACCTGGCCGAGCGCAACCCGCACCTGTTCGACTTCGTGGGCTCCTTCTCCGGCTACCTGGACACCACCAGCAGCGGCATGCCGGCGGCCATCCGCGCCGCGCAGATGGACGCCGGCGGGTACAACTCGGACGCCATGTGGGGCCCGCCGGGCTCCCAGGACTGGATCGACCACGATCCGAAGCTGGGCATCGAAAACCTGAAGGACATGAAGGTCTACATCTCCGCCGGCTCGGGCAAGGATGACTTCGGCAACCCCGAGTCCGTCGCCAAGGGCCCGGCCAACATGGCCGGTATCGGTCTGGAGACCATCTCCCGCATGTCCGGCGGGACCTTCATGGACTACGCCAAGCGCGCCGGCGTGGAGCCGGAGGCGCACTTCCGCCCGTCCGGCGTCCACAGCTGGGAATACTGGCAGTTCGAAATGCAGCAGGCCTGGCCGTCCATCGCGGACGCCCTGGCCATCCCCAAGGAAGACCGCGGGGCGGACTGCCAGGCCATCGGCGCCATCGGTGAGGCCACCAAGTCCGGCACCATCGGTGAGTGCGTCAACAACGAATACGACGCCGGCGATAACGGCAAGGCCCAGGACTTCAGCGCGGGCACCGCGTACTGGTCCCCGGAGACCGGCGCCAAGGCGCTGGTCGGCCGCATCAACGCTCGCTACAGCGAGATGGGTGGCCCGGGCTCCTGGCTGGGCTTCCCGCTGACCAACGAGGAAAAGACCCCGGACCAGCGCGGCCGCTTCGTTCACTTTGAGAACGGCTCCATCTACTGGACCGCCAAGACCGGCGCTTATGCCATCCCGAAGGACATGGTCGATGCCTGGGGTAAGAACGGCTGGGAAGGCGGGGATCTCAAGTACCCGACCTCCGCGCCGCAGGAGGTCAACGGTGGCTTCCAGCAGGAGTTCGAGAACGGCGTCCTGACCCGCAACCCGGACAACTCCCACCACATCGTCCACGGCGCCATCGGCGCCAAGTACAAGGAGATGGGCGGCGCGACCACCGGCCTAGGCTTCCCGACCAGCGACGAGATCAAGATCAAGGGCGGCGCCTTCCAGGAGTTCGAGCACGGCAACATCTACTGGTCCCCGAAGACCGGCGCGCACTTCATCATGCACGGCAAGATCTTCGACGATTGGGGCAAGCGCGGCTTCGAGCAGGGCGAGATGGGCTACCCGACCTCGGACACGGAGCAGATCCCGGCCGGCGGCCTGACCCAGAAGTTCCAGAAGGGAACCCTGAGCGAGATCTTCGGACGCGTGCAGAAGTCCTAAACGCCAGCCGGAAGGAGTATCATCAGCGCCATGCGAAAATTGATTGCGGGTCTGGCCGCGGCGGCATCGTTGGGCCTGGCGGCCTGCGGTTCCGCCACCGTCGACAACGATAACGAGGCCGAGGCCCCGACCTCGGTGGCGCCGCTGGAGCGCGGCTCGGAGTCCGAGTCGGCATCCGCCTCCGAGTCGGAGTCGGCCGAAAGCAGCACCACGGCTTCCGCCCCGGCCGGCGACCGCGCCCCGGAGGACCGCGGGGCTGAAGAGATCTCCGAAATCCCCTCTCCAGAGGAAGACTCGTCTGCGGGCGATGCCGACTTCCTCGGCGCGGCGGGCGAGCGCGACATCGACACGGCTGGCGTGGAAGCGCAGCTGGTCTCCGCCGCGCAGCGGGTCTGCGTGGAGGAAGAGCCCATTACGCTGAACGCGATTTCCGGCCAGCTCATCGAGCAGGGCCGCACGGACCTGGACTACGAAGAGCTGACCCGGTTCCTGGCCGACGAAGCGCGCTCCGCCTACTGCTAGACGAGACAGGCACAACACATGAAAAAGACCCTTACTGCGGTAGCAGTAGTGATCCTGCTGGTGATTCTGGGCGCCTCCGCGGTGCACTATTTCAACAGCACCTCCTCAAGCAGCCTGTCGGGGCCGCCGGCTACGCAGCCCGGCGAGGATGAGCCGGCCGCCCCGGAGCAGCCGGACTGGTGCCCGCGGGTCGAGGTCATCTCCGCCCCCGGCACTTGGGAATCCAAGGCGGACGACGATCCCATCAACCCGACCGCCAACCCGCGCTCTTTCATGCTGTCGATTTCCCAGCCGCTGCAGCAGGCCTACGCCCCGCAGGACGTGAAGGTGTGGACCCTGCCGTACACCGCGCAGTTTAAGAACATCAACTCCCAAGAGGAGATGTCCTACGACGACTCCCGCCAGGAAGGTACTTCCACCCTGGAGGGCGAGCTGCGCACCATGCACGAGACCTGCCCGGCGACGAAGTTCGTCATGGCCGGTTTCTCCCAGGGCGCGGTCATCTTGGGCGACGTCGCCGACCAGATCGGCGCGGGCACGGGCGCGGTCCCGGCCGAGTCGGTGGCCGGCGTGGCCCTTATCGCCGACGGCCGCCGCGAGCCCGGTGTGGGCATCAACCCGGGCGTCGAGGTTGGCGGCATCGGCGCGGAGATCGCCCTGGAGCCGATCAGCAAGCTGGTCCAGCCCATCGTGCCGGGCGCGACCATGCGCGGCGCGCGCCCCAACGGCTTCGGCGAGCTGGCCGACCGCACCTTCCAGATCTGCGCGCCGGACGACTCCATCTGCGACGCCCCGCGCGATGCCGCCAACGGCCTGGACCGCGCCCGCGATCTCATCGCCGCCAACGGCGTGCACGCCCAGTACGCCTCCAACCCGCACGTGGTGGAGGGAACCACCGCCAACGACTGGGTGGTCGGCTGGGCCCGCGGAATCATCGACGGCATCTAGAACCGGCCGCCCGCGGTGTAACACGGCGGCCGCCTCGTCTGATAATTTTAGTAGCAAAATAAACCGAATCGGATTTCAAGGAGCGTTACTGACATGGATTTGCACGCCGCCATGGGCCAGTTCTTCAACGACCAGGGGGAGATTACCCTCGCGCCGCAGCTGACCCTCGCCGGGCTCGCGGAATTGCTCTACCAGGGCGATCTGCAGACCGGCGGCGGTGACCGGAAGGTCCTGCGCTTCTGGGATTACTCCGAAAGCCGGGAGGGTCAGCTGGTGACCTACTCGCGCCAGGAGGTTAACACCCGCATCAAGTCTGTGGCGGCCCGCCTGCAGCAGGTCGGCAAGCTGGGTGACCGGGTGGCCATCCTGGCCGGCAACTCCCCGGAGTACCTCTTTGGCTTCCTGGGCGGCCTGTACGCCGGCATGACGCCCATCCCGCTCTACGATCCGAACGAGCCGGGCCATGCCGACCACCTGAAGGCGGTCTTCGCCGACGCCCAGCCGAAACTGGTGCTGACCAACCGGGTATCGGCAGCCGCGGTGCGCAAGCACTTTGCCGACCTGCCCTCCCGGGAGCGCCCGCGCGTGCTCTCCGTCGACTCCCTGCCGGACAGCCTGGCGGCGTCCTACCAGAACCCGGCGGCCACCCTGGAGGGGCAGCAGCAGCTGGCGATGTCCACGGTCATGCCCCTGGACCAGCCCGCCTTCCTGCAGTACACCTCCGGCTCCACCCGCACCCCGGCTGGCGTGATCCTGACCAACCGCTCCATTCTGACCAACGTTTTGCAGATCTTCCGGGCCGCGCAGCTGAAGATGCCGCTGCGCCTGGTCACCTGGTTGCCGCTGCATCACGATATGGGCATTATCCTCACGGTGTTCGTGACCATCCTGGGCCTGCCTTTCGAGCTGATGTCCCCGCGCGATTTCATCCAGCAGCCGAAGCGCTGGGTGGGCCAGCTCAACCGCAAGCCGACCGATGACAAGCTGCAGGCCACCTACGGCGTGGTCCCGAACTTCGCGCTCGAGCTGGCCGCCCGCTACGGCGCCCCGGCCGACGGCGAGGAGCTGGACCTGTCCCACATCGACGGCCTCATCGTCGGCTCCGAGCCGGTCACCGAGTCCGCCGTGGACAGCTTCCTCAACACCTTCGAGCCCTACGGCTTTAAGCGCACCTCGCTGCGCCCGTCCTACGGCCTAGCGGAGGCCTCCCTCCTGGTGAGCACCCCGCAGACCGACGAGCGCCCGCTGATTACCCACTTCGACCGCGCCGCCCTGGCCGAGGGCCGCGCCGAGGTGGCCGAGGCCTCCGAGAACACCGTGGCCTTCGCCTCCGTCGGCCAGGTGGTGCAGCCGCAGTACCTGACCATCGTCGACCCGGAGACCCGGGCCGAGGTCGCCGACGGCGTCATCGGCGAGCTGTGGGCCCACGGCGAGAACATGGCCGCCGGCTACCTGGAGCGCGACGAGGACACCGCCTCGACCTTCCGCAACACCCTGGGCGAGCGCCTGGAAGACACCCGCGTGGCCGGCGCCCCGGAGGACGACCACTGGATGGCCTCCGGCGACCTGGGCACCATCCTGGACGGCCACCTCTACATCACCGGCCGCCTGAAGGACCTCATCGTCGTGGCCGGACGCAACCACTACCCGCAGGACATCGAGTCCACCGTCCAGGAGGCAAGCCAGCACGTGCGCCCGGACTCCGTGGCGGCGTTCTCCGTCGAGGGCGCGGACACCGAGCAGCTGGTCCTGCTGGTCGAGCGCGCGGATACGGCCGAGCCTTCCGGCGACGCCGCAGCGGCCGAAGCCATCCGCTCGGCGGTCTCCGCCCACCACGGCCTGACCCCGGACGACATCGTCTTCAAACAGGCCCACGAGATCAACCGGACCTCCTCGGGCAAGATCGCCCGCCGCGTGGCCAAGAAGCACTACCTGGCCCAGCGCGGCTAAATCCCGGCGGGGCTTTAACAAAGCCCTGCACATCCGCCTGGCAGGCGCTTGCCACTAACGTTTTGGGGCCCGAGTTCGATAGCCTTAGGTGGAGCATTTTCACCAAAGACGATTATTCTTTGTGATCCCCTTAATGAACGTAAGCGAAAGAAAGCATGGCGTATGACCGTAGAGCAGTTGCGTGATTGGATCCGTAATTGGGTAGCCCAGACCGCGGGCGTTCCCGCGGAGGAAATTACCGACTCTAAGCCGTTGGAAAACTTCGGCCTGTCCTCCCGCGACGCCGTGGTGCTGTCAGGCGAGCTGGAAAACCTGGTGGGCGTGGATCTCGACCCCACGGTCGCCTACGAATACCCGACCATCGCCCAGCTGGCCGACCACCTGATTAACGGCCCGGCCCAGCAGACGGCGCCGTCGTCTGCCCCGCGCCGGATTAAACCGGCCGGCGGCCACGAGGACATCGCCGTCATCGGCCTGGCCGGCCGCTTCCCGGGTGCCAACAACGCGGACGAGTTCTGGGACATGCTGGTCGAAGGCCGCGGCGCGACGGGGCCGCTGCCCATCGGCCGCTGGTCCGACTACGCCGCGGATCCGGTGATGACCCAGAAGATGGCCGAGCAGAACCTCGCCGGCGGCTACATTGACGACATCGCCGGCTTCGACGCGGAATTCTTCGGCCTGTCCCCGGTGGAGGCCACCAACATGGACCCGCAGCAGCGCATCCTGCTGGAGTTGGTCTGGGAGGCGCTCGAGGACGCGCACCTGCCGGCCAACGAGCTGCGCGGGACCGCCACCGGCGTCTACATGGGCTCGTCGAACAATGATTACGGGATGCTGATCACCGCCGACCCGGCGGAGGCGCACCCGTACGCGCTGACCGGCACCTCCTCGGCGATCATCTCCAATCGAATCTCCTACGCCCTCGATCTGCGCGGGCCTTCGGTCAACGTGGACACCGCCTGCTCGTCCTCGCTGGTCTCCGTCCATCAGGCCGTGCGCGGTCTGCGCGAGGGCGACGCCGACGTCGCCGTGGCCGGCGGTATCAACATCATGGCCTCCCCGTTTGTGTCTACCGCCTTCGGCGAGCTCGGCGTCATCTCGCCCACGGGCTGTATTCACGCCTTCTCCGACGACGCGGACGGCTTCGTGCGCGCGGACGCCGGCGGCGTGCTGGTGCTCAAGCGGCTCAGCGACGCCGAGGCTGCCGGCGATAACATCCTCGCCGTCATCAAGGGCTCGGCCATCAACTCCGACGGCCACTCCAACGGCCTGACCGCCCCGAACCCGGAGGCGCAGGTCGACGTGCTGCAACGCGCCTACGCCGACGCCGAGGTCGATCCGGCCACGGTCGACTATGTCGAGGCCCACGGCACGGGCACCATCCTGGGCGACCCAATCGAGGCCACCGCCCTGGGCGAGGTGCTGGGCGCCCACCGCGGCGCGGAGAACCCCACGCTGCTAGGCTCGGCCAAGTCCAATATCGGCCACTCCGAGTCTGCCGCCGGCGTGGTGGGCCTCATCAAGGTCATCCAGGCCATGCGACACGACACCCTGCCGCCGAGCATCAACTTCTCCGCGCCGAACCGCTACATCGATTTCGACTCGGAAAAGCTCGAGGTCGTCGAGGATCCGCGCGAGTGGCCCGAGTACTCCGGCCACAAGCTGGCCGGCGTGTCCGGCTTCGGCTTCGGCGGCACCAACGCCCACGTCGTGCTCAGCGACTACCAAGGAACTCCGCACCAGCGCGCCGCCCAGGTCGCCACCGCCTCCGCCGCCGACACCACTACCGACACCGCCGACGATGCCGCCGCTGCCACCGTCAGCCTGCCGGTCTCCGGCCTGCTGCCGTCGCGCCGGGCCCAGGCGGCGGACACGCTGGCGGATTTCATCGAGGACCAGCAGCTGGGCACTGCGGATCTCTTCGCGCTGGCCCGCTCCCTGGCCGGGCGCAACCACGCCCGCTCCCGCGCGGTGGTCAACGCCACCAACCCGGAGGAGGCCATTTCCCGCCTGCGGCAGGTCGCCGCGGGCAAGATCTCGGTGGGGGTCACCGCCGCGGATTCCCCGTCGGTGCCGGGCCCGGTCTTCGTCTACTCCGGCTTCGGCTCCCAGCACCGCAAGATGGTCAAGGACCTCATCGCCTTGTCCCCGGACTTCTTGGCCCGCCTAGAGGAGCTGGATCAGATCGTGGACTTCGAGTCCGGCTGGTCCATCCTGGACATCGTCCGCGACGACGAACAGACCTACAACACTGAGACCGCCCAGGTAGCCATCACCGCGATCCAGATCGCGCTGACGGATCTGTTGGCCAGCTTCGGCGCCCGCCCGGCCGGCGTTATCGGCATGTCGATGGGCGAAATCGCCGCGGCTTACGCCGCGGGTGGCATCAGCGCTGACGATGCCATGCTGATCGCCTGCCACCGCGCCCGCCTCATGGGCGAGGGCGAGGCCCAGCTGACCGAGGAAACCCAGGGGGCGATGGCCGTCGTCGAGCTGACCGCGGAGGACATCGCGGCCCTGGACGGCAACATCGAGCCGGCCGTCTACACCGGCCCGGGCATGACCACCGTGGGTGGGCCGCGCCAGGAGGTCCTGAACCTGGTGGAGAAGCTCGAGGGCGAGGGCAAGTTCGCCCGCGCGCTCAACGTCAAGGGCGCCGGGCACACCTCGGCCGTGGACCCGATCCTTGGCGAGCTCGCCGGCGACATAGCGGGCATTACCGCCCGCCCGCTGCACACCACGCTGTTTAGCTCCGTCGACCGCGGCGAGGTCTACCGCCCGGGTTCCACCGTCCACGACGAGGACTACTGGCTGCGCATGACCCGCCAGCCGGTCTTCCTGGAAGACGCCACCCGCGCGGCCTTTGCTGCTGGCCACACCCAGCTGGTGGAGATCGCCCCGAACCCGGTGGCGCTGATGGGCATGATGTCTACCGCCTTCGCCGTTGGCAAGGCGGACGCGCAGCTGCTCTACGCGCTCAAGCGCAAGGTCGATCCGAGCGTGTCCCTGTTGGACCTGTTGGCCAAGCTCTACGTCGCCGGCGCGCCGGTGGACTACCGCGCTGTCTTCGGCGACGGACCCGTGCTCGACGCGCCGCACACCCACTTCAAGCGCCAGCGCTACTGGACCCACGCCCGCCCGTCCACCGGGGTCACCGGCCTGCCGGGCACGCGCGTGAACCTGCCGGAGGGCAAGACCGCCTTTTCCACTAACGCCGATCAGGCCCCGAGCGCCCTGGCGCTGCTGGAGGCGGCTATCGATGCCGTGTCCCCGGGCGCCCACCTTATCGCCGTGGAAGAACCCGGCACGCTGCCCGCCCAGGGCGAGGCCACCACCGTGGTGACCAAGTCGCTCGGCGGCGTGGCCGTCGCGGCCTATGCCGTGGCCGACGGCGCCACAACCCTGGTCGCGGAAGGTTTCGCCACCTCCCTGGACCTGGGGGCCAAGTCCGTGCCCGGCGTGGCCGACCTGCCGGATTACGCCCCGCTGGCGGACGCCGCTGACCAGACTGGCGACGCCGACATCGAGGCCGTTCGCTGGGACCCGGCCACGGAGTCCGTGGAGGATCGCCTGGCGGCGATCGTCTCGGAGTCCATGGGCTACGACGTGACCGATTTGCCGCGCGAGCTGCCGCTTATCGATCTCGGTCTGGATTCCCTGATGGGCATGCGCATCAAAAACCGCGTGGAAAACGACTTCCAGATCCCGCCGCTGCAGGTCCAGGCGCTGCGCGACGCCTCCCTGGCCGACGTCATCGACATGGTTACCGCCGCTGTAGAAGGCCGCGAGACCGACGGCGTTGAGACCGCCGCAGCTGCGACCGATGACGCCAAGCCAACCGAAACCGCCGAGGCCCCCGCGGAAACCGAGAAGAGCGCCGGCGCCGGCGTGGGCGTGGCCCCGCGCGACGCCTCCGAGCGCATGGTCTTCGGCACCTGGGCTTCGATTACCGGGAAGGCGGCGGCCGGTGTGACCAGCCCGCTGCCGGAGCTGACCGAGGAGCAGGCCACCCGGATCGCCGAGCGGCTTTCCGAGCGCGCCGGCGTCGAGGTCACCACCGCGGCCGTGCGCGAGGCGGAAACGCTGGAGCCGCTGGCGGACCTGGTCCGCGAGGGCTTGGAGACCGAGGTCGAGGGCAACATCCGCGTGCTGCGGGAGGCCGACGGCCCAGCCGTGTTCATGTTCCACCCGGCCGGCGGGACCACCGTGGTCTACCAGCCGCTGGTGCGCCGCCTGGCCGCGGACGTGGCCGTCTACGGCGTCGAGCGCCTCGAGGGCAGCCTGGAAGACCGCGCGCAGGCCTACATCGCCGACATCGAGAAGTACGCCCGCGGCCGCAAGGTCGTCCTCGGCGGCTGGTCCTTTGGTGGCGCGCTGGCCTACGAGGTCGCGCACCAGCTGCGTAACAAGGATCTCGACGTTGCGTTTATCGCGCTGCTGGATACTACCCAGCCCTCCGATCCGGCGCCGGACACCTTGGAAGAGACCAAGGCCCGCTGGGAGCGCTACGCTGCGTTCGCGGAAAAGACCTACGGGCTGGAGTTCCCGGTGCCTTACGAGCTGCTGGAGACCGCTGGCGAGGACGCCGTGATGGATATGCTCGCGCAGTTCTTGGCCACCACGGACGCCTCGGAGCACGGCCTGGCGGCCGGCGTGCTGGAGCACCAGCGCGCCTCCTTCGTGGACAACCAGATCCTGGGCAAGCTGGACATGCGCCGCTGGGCGGATGTGGACGTGCCGGTGCTGCTGTTCCGCTCGGAGCGCATGCACGACGGAGCGATCGAGCTCGAACCGCGCTACGCCGAGATTGACCCGGACGGCGGTTGGGGCGCTATCGTGGAGGATCTAGAGATCGTCCAGCTGCCCGGCGACCACCTGGCCGTGCCGGACGAGCCCGCAATCGGCATTGTGGGCAAGCACATCGAGGATTGGATCGAGGTAAAGATTCGTGGCAACCACCGCTGAGAAACTCGCGGATCTGCGCGCCCGGCTGGACAAGGCCCAAGACCCGGGCAGCGAGCGCTCGCGCGCTCGCCGCGATGAGGCTGGCCGCACCACCCCGCGCCAGCGCATCGAGGAACTGCTCGACGACGGCTCCTTCGTGGAGACCGGCGCCCTGGGTAAAACCCCGGGGGACCCGGAGGCCATCTACTCCGACGGCGTAGTCACCGGCTACGGCCGCATTAATGGCCGGCAGGTATGCATCTACGCGCACGACAAGACCGTCTATGGCGGCTCGGTGGGCGTTACCTTCGGTAAGAAGGTCACCGAGGTCATGGACATGGCCATCAAGATCGGCTGCCCGGTCATCGGCATCCAGGACTCAGGTGGCGCCCGCATCCAGGACGCGGTGACCTCCCTGGCCATGTACTCGGAGATCGCCCGCCGCCAGCTGCCGCTGTCCGGCCGCAGCCCGCAGATCTCCATCATGCTGGGCAAGTCCGCCGGCGGCGCGGTCTACGCTCCGGTGACCACCGACTTCGTCATTGCCGTCGACGGCGAGGCGGAAATGTATGTCACCGGCCCGAACGTCATCCGCGAGGTCACCGGCGAGGACGTGACCTCCGCAGAGCTGGGCAGCGCCCGCCAACAGGAGCAAAACGGCAACGTCTCCGCCGTGGTCGAGTCGGAGGACGAAGCCTTCGACCTAGTCCGCGACCTGCTGGACCACCTGCCGCTGACCTGCTACGACCCGGCGCCCGTCTTCGCCGCCCCCAGCGACGAGGAGGTCGCCGAGGACGACGAGCTCAACGCGTTTATGCCCGACGACACCAACGCCGGCTACGACATGGAGGAGCTCCTGCGCCAGCTGGGCGACGATGACGAGCTCATCGAGCTACAAGAAAACTTCGCCCCGAACATGATCACCGCCTTCGGGCGGATCGACGGCCAGGCCGTCGGGTTCGTGGCGAACAACCCCATGCACCTGGCCGGCTGTATTGACGCCGACGCCGCGGACAAGGGCGCGCGTTTCATCCGCATTTGCGACGCCTACAACATCCCGTTGGTCTTCGTGGTCGACACACCCGGTTACCTGCCGGGCGTGGACCAGGAAAAGGCCGGCCTGATTCACCGCGGCGCGAAGTTCGCCTTCGCTGTGGTGGAGGCAACCGTCCCGAAGGTCTCGCTCATCGTCCGCAAAGCCTACGGTGGCGCCTATGCCGTCATGGGTTCGAAGAACTTGACCGGCGACATCAACCTGGCGTGGCCGACCGCGCAGATCGCCGTGATGGGCGCTGCCGCGGCCGTGGTGATGATCGCCGGCAAGCAGCTGGAGGCCGCCGAGACCCCGGAGCAGCGCGCAATGACCAAGAAGATGTTCATGGACTTCTACGACGAGACCATGACGGCGCCATACGTGGCTGCTGAGCGCGGTTACCTGGACGCGATGATTCAGCCGAACCAGTCGCGGCTGGCCCTGCGCCAGGCCCTGCGTCAGCTGGCCACCAAGGACGTGCGGGATCTGCCGAAGAAGCACACCATCGCCCCGATGTAACGAAACCGGGCGCCGGAAACGATATGTCTAAAGTAATCCCCGGCACCCGTGGCCGGCTCGCCGAATAATAGTGGAGGAAAAATGCTTCTGAGCAGCGCTTTGGACATCGTCAGCGAGATCGTCGGTCTGGTCGTCGCCATCGGCAACCAGCTGGTACACATCTTCGGCTAATTATCCGCCGAATAAGCCCAAGGCCGGTGCTGCACCCTTCCCAGGGTTCGCAGCGCCGGCCTATTTTTTGTACTAACGCTCGGTTAGCGACGCGGCGGGCGGGTACCGGTCCGAGTGCGGGCGCGCTGTGCTCGCTGGGCGTTGATTTCGGCGACCTCGGCGCGGCGGGCGCGGAAGGCGGCGATGGCGCGCCAGCCGAACATCAGCAGGGCGGACATGATGGAGGCGACCAGTAGGAAGCTGTAGTGCGGCAGCTGGCTGTTGACGATGGACCACAAGATCATGCCGCCGACGATGGTGGAGCACCACACGATGGCGCCTTCGACCCAGCGGCCGGGTGAGGCCTTGATGCTGGTGATGAACACCCAGCCCAGCAGCGCGCCCACGGCCCAGGGCCAGAAGGCGGCCAGCAGCCCGGTGAAGGTGAAAGGCGGGTGGGCGATTCGCGCGAAGAGCGCGAAAAGCATGATGGCGACGATATCAAGCAGCGGTGCGGGACGCATCGGCGTGCTCCTTTCGGTTGAGGGCGGCGTAGGTTAGTCCATTCCGAGCGTAGTGCCAGAAGTAGACAACCCAGCCGATGACGGTGATGAGGGCAAAAGAAATCAGGCGGTAGATCACGGCGGCGCCGGTGGCATCGATAGCCGTCAGGCCGGTGGCCACCAACGTGGCGATGATGGCGGCTTCGACTGTACCGAGCCCGGCCGGGGTGACCTGTGCGGAGCCGGCCAGCTTAGCGGTCAGGTAGGCCAGGGCGACTCCGGCCAGGGTGGTCTGGTCCTCCCCGGCGTGCAGGGCCGGGATATCCCCGGTGATAGCCCACACGCACGCCCACAGGGAGGCCATGTCCAGCAGCCGATTGGCCAGGGAATACCCGGCCACCTGTGCGAACTGCCAGCGGTTCAGGTGGACCTCGGAGAGGTTGCGCACCTGCTTGATGAGCGCGTCGCGCTTGCCGCCGCGCAGGAATTTTTGTCGGGACAGCCAGCGCTCAATGGTGCGCGGGTGGTTGGATATCCAGAAGACCAGCCCACAAAGAGCGACGACTGCCAAAAGGGTCAGCAGTAGGGAGAGCACCTGCATCTGCGCGTTGAGAAAGACCACCCCGCCTAGGCCGATGAGCACCAGCCACATGGTGGATACCGCCGAGGAGAGCACGAAGAACCAGCCGGCCAGGGCGACGGATGCGCCCCAGCCGCGCTGGACGTGGAAGGTGAGGATGGCGGAAAACGCCGGCCCGGCCGGCAGGGTAGTGGACCAGGCGTTGGAGGCCAGCGTGATGGCGATGGCCTCCTTCAGCGGGACGGGCACGCCGCCGGCCCGGATCAGCACGCGCATGACTTCCGCCATGGCGACGATGGCGCCGAGGGAGGCGATGATCACCAGACCTACGGCGAAGGAGTCGGCGGTGCGCAGCCGCCGGAAACCGTCCTGAAGGAAGTCCAGCTCATCGCGAAAGACCCAGAAGAGCACCGCGAGAATCACAAGCGCGGCGACCCACTGCAGCCATTTCTTCAACGCCTAGTTCCTTCCCTGGTCGTTGTTTAGTCTTTTCATTAGCTCGCTAAACGGTACCAGGGAATCATCGGTGGACGTGTTGCGGTTGCCTCGCGCCGGATAATCGCGCTCATCTTCCACGGCCGGCTGGGCCGCGGGTTCTTCTTGCGGTGCGGACTCTCGCTCGTAGTCGGTTGCGTAGTCGGTGGAGTAGTCGGCATCGGTAGCCAGGACGGCCCCGGACTGGGCCGGCATCTCCTCCCAGTGGCCTTCCTCCCTTGTGGTGCGCTGCGGCGCGGTCGCCGCGGCCGCGGGTGCCGGCTGGGCGGCGGCCGGTTCCTTGCCGTGGCCTAGCTTCTCGTAGGCGCGGTGGATGAACTGCGGGGCCCACCAGTTGTCCTCGCGCAGCAGGTGCATGACGGCCGGCACCAGGAGCATGCGCACGATGGTCGCGTCGATGAACAGGGCGAAGATCATGCCGAAGGCGATGTACTTCATCATCACGATGTCGGAGAAACCGAACGCGCCGGCCACCACGATCATGATGAGCGCGGCGGCGGTGATGATGCCACCGGTGTGCGCGGTGCCGTAGGAGATGGCCTCGTCCGTAGTCGCGCCCTTCTTGCGGGCCTCGACCATGCGGGAGACTAGGAAGACCTCGTAGTCGGTGGACAGGCCGTAAATGATGGCGATGATGAGCACTAGGATCGGGCTCATCAGTGGGCCCGGCGTGAAGTTGAGCAGGTCCGCGCCGACGCCGCTGACGAACATGGCGGTCAGGATGCCCAGGGTCGCGCCCAGGGTCAGCAGCGTCATGATGATGGCCTTGGCAGGCAGGACCACCGAGCCGAAGACCAGGGCCATGAGTATGAAGGTGGCTACGACGATGTAGATGGCCATCCACGGCAGCTTGTCGAAGAGGGCGTCGAGGGATTCGACCTCCATCGCGGGCGTGCCGCCGACGTAGAGGTTGACTCCCTCCGGGGCGTCGACGGCCTCGAGCTGGTGGACGATGTCCGCGTAGTCGTTGCGGTCCTGGATGCCGGCGGAGAGTACCGTGATGCCGTCCTTGGTGGCCGTGGACGGGCTCATCGGCTCGGTCAGGCCGTCCATGTCGCGCACCTGGAGGTAGACGTCGGCCAGCTGCTGGTTATCGGCGCCCTCGACCACCAGCTTGACTGGCTCGGTGCGGAAGGTGGGGAATTCCTCGTTGAAGGTGTCCTGGGCAACGCGGGTGTCCTGGCTGGGCGGCAGGTAGGTCTCGTTGATGCCGCCGAAGGCGATGTTGATAAGCGGGATGGTCAGCGCGATGAGCAGGGCGCAAATGCCCACGGTCATCAGTTTGGCCCGGCCCATGGCCCACGCCGGCAGCTTGTACCACCAGGTCTCCTCCAGGCGGCGGGCGGTGCGCTTGGTGCGCCGGATCGACCACTTGTCGATGTTCTTGCCCAGTAGGCCGAACAGCGATGGCAGCACGGTCACGGACAGCAGCGCCGCCAGGCCCACGGCGGAGATCGAGCCATAGGCCACGGACTTCAGGAAGGCCTGCGGGAAGATGAAGAGGCCGGACAGGGCCACAGCGACCATGGCCGCGGAGAAAACCACCGTCTGGCCGGCGGTAGCGGTGGTAATCGCCACGGCGTCTTTGGTGCTGCGGCCGCGGTCAAGCTCCTCGCGGAAGCGGGAGACCATAAACAGGCCGTAATCGATGGCCAGCCCCAGGCCCAGCAACGTGACGACAGCCTGGGCGAAGACGTTGACCTGCAAGAAACCGGCCAGGACCGACAGAATACCCAGCGAGCCGAGGATCGACAGGCCGCCTACGATGAGCGGCATGAACGCCGCCACGACGGAACCGAAGACCACCAGCAGCAACAGGCCGACCAGTGGCAGGGCGGCCTTCTCCGCGCGGGAGATGTCGTTGGACATGCCGTCGTCTAGGGCGTCGGCCACCGCGGTCGCGCCGGCGACCTGCACGGGCAGGTCGGTCTCGTGCAGCGCCGGCTCGATGGCGCGGAAGTCCTTGAGCGTTTGCTCCGCGTCGCCCTTGAGCCCGATGGCGGTGAAGGCGTACGTCCCGTCCTCGTTGATGAAATTCGGGTTCTTTTTGTCGAAGTAGCCGTTGAGGTGGGAAATCTGATCCGGGTGCTGCGCCTTGAGATCAGCGAAGTACTGCTGGGCAGCGTCGAAGTTCTCGTCCGGGTTTTCCACCATGACGATGACGTCGCCGTTGTTGTCGCGCCCGAAGGTGGTTTGCTCGAGCTCGGCAGCCACGGTGGAGGCCGCGCCCGGATCCTCCCAGCCCTCCTGGCTCATGCGGTCCTCCAGGCGGGTGCCGAAGATAGTGAACAGAGCCAGGATCAGCGCGATCAGGATAACGGGGATGAGCTTGCGGTGGGCATAAGAAAATCGGCCCCAGCTATAAAACATGCGGCTCCTAGCGTTCGTCGAGCAAGGCAGAAAGCGGGCGGAAAGGCTGCAACCAGGCGCCGCCGTCGGGCAGGTTGTCCAGGTTGACTCGGGGCAACGGCTCGCGGAAGACGCCGTCGATGTCCTCCAAGTCCACGAAGTCGATGACCGGGTGGGTCACGGCCCAGGAGGCGTGCTCCTGGAAGCCGACCACCGTGACTGGCACGCCCTCGTCGGCCAGCTCCTCCAGGGTCTCCTGGAAATTCTGGCCGTCGGCGGAGGCGACCACCAGCCCGGCGAGCTCGTCGCGGTTTTCCGCGATGTAATCGAGCATGTCCGGGTCCACGTCCGTGTCGTCGTGGACCTTGGGTTTGGCGAAGACGGCGAAACCGACGTTGCGGATGGCCTCGACCCAGGGGCGGATGACGTCCGCCCCGTCCGGGGTCACGTTGGTAAAGACCGCGGCGTGCGGCTGGGCATCTAGGTCCCAGGCCTCGCGCACGGTCCAGCGGCCGATGGCGTCGAAGCGCGGGCGGAAGGCGGCGGTCGGGCGCCCGCCCAGGATGGCGCCCAGCCCCATGTCCATGTTGGGCGCGTCCCAGACGAGCAGCAGCTTGCGGGTAGTCATTACTGCGGCCTCTTTTCCCAGAGGTATTCCTTAATAACGTGGTCTTGGTCTAGGCCCTTGCCCTCGAACTTGGTGATGACCTGGCGGTCGGTCAGCTGCGGGCAGTCGGGCCACGGCCAGCCGCGGTAGCGCAGGGTGGGCTCGACCTCGACGAGCTCATCGATCCACTCGGCGTAGCCGGCGTGGTCGGTGGCCACGTGCAGCACCCCGCCCGGCTTGAGGCGGGAGGCGAACAGGTTCAGCGGCCCGGACTGGATGATCCGGCGTTTGTGGTGCCGGGCCTTCGGCCACGGATCCGGGAAGAAGACGCGGATGCCGTCCAGGGACTCCGGCGCGAACATGCGGGCGAGCACCTCGATGCCGTCGCCGCGCACCATGCGGATGTTGTCGATGTCCTGGCGCACCACCTGGCCCAGCAACTTGGCCAGGCCCGGCTTGTAGAGCTCCACGGCGACGATGTTGGTGTCCTGCTCCAGCGGGGCCATCGCCGCGGTGGAGGTGCCGGTACCCGAGCCGATCTCCACCACGGTCTTGGCGCCGCTGCGCCCGAACCATTCCTCTATATCGATCCGCTCGTCTTCCAACACCCGGCCCAGGCGGGGCCAGTGCTCGGCGAAAAGCGCCTGCTGGTTGTCGGTCAGGCTGCCACGACGGAAGGTCACGTTACCCAGGCGCGGGTAGTCCAGCCCGTCGTTAAACTCGGTCTGCAGCGGGCGGCCCGGCGGCATTTCGCCCACGGCGGTAGGGGTGTTACTAGAGTTATCCATCGTGGTCTATTGTTCACTTAGCCAGCGCAGTTGGCAATTTGCCGCGCCGCCGGCGGCGGCAAAGCCGCCCGCAGAGCCGGCAGTGGGGAAAGAAAATAAGGAATAGGCCGCAAGCTGCTGCCGAATTCGCGCGCGGAGTGGAGCCGGTTATGACCAGCCGGGCGAAGGCAGGCTGCTTGGGGGTGGCGCCATGGGTGGGGTGGCGGCTCGGCCCGCCGAGTCGATCCCCCGGACGGGGGTATAAAAACTATGAGGTTGCCGGTGACGGTATGGCGTACCCTCGGTTAAGTTGTGGTAAACAGTGTGGATATATCCAGTGCCCGGCGAATTGTCGGTACTTGCGTCGGCTGGCGCGTTACGCTGGAGGTGGAATGCTCTCTAAGACATAAGTCATGGCTTAAGTCTGACAACGTGAAGAAATAAACCCAGGAGACTTTAGATGACCGCCGAAATTAAAGGCCTTGTTGGACAACTTCCGACTGACAACCCGGAGCTTATCGCGTGGATCAATGAGAACGTAGAGCTCTTTCAGCCGGACCAAGTGGTCTTTGTGGACGGCTCTCAGGAAGAAGCCGACCGGCTCGCCGGCGAGCTGGTGGAGAAGGGGACCCTGCTCAAGCTGAACGAGGAAAAGCGCCCGAACTCCTACCTGGCCCGCTCCAACCCCTCGGACGTCGCCCGCGTTGAGTCCCGCACCTTCATCTGCTCGGAGAACGAGGAAGACGCCGGCCCGACCAACAACTGGGCCCCGCCGGCCGCGATGAAGGAAGAGATGACCGAGGCCTTCCGCGGCGCCATGCGCGGCCGCACGATGTACGTCGTGCCTTTCTGCATGGGCCCCATCAACGACCCGGACCCGAAGCTGGGCGTGCAGCTGACCGACTCGGCCTACGTGGTCCTGTCCATGCGCATCATGACCCGCATGGGCACGGAAGCGCTGGAGAAGATCGGTACCGATGGTGCCTTCGTGCAAGCCCTGCACTCCGTCGGCGCCCCGCTGGCCGAGGGTGAGGAGGACGTCGCCTGGCCGTGCAACGAGACCAAGTACATCACCCACTTCCCGGAGACTAAGGAGATCTGGTCCTACGGCTCCGGCTACGGCGGCAACGCCATCCTGGCGAAGAAGTGCTACGCGCTGCGTATCGCCTCCGTCATGGCTCGCGAAGAGGGCTGGATGGCCGAGCACATGCTCATCCTGAAGCTGACCAACCCGGAAGGCAAGAACTACCACATCGCGGCCGCCTTCCCGTCGGCCTGCGGTAAGACCAACCTCGCGATGATCACGCCCACCATCCCGGGCTGGAGCGCCGAGGTCGTCGGCGACGACATTGCTTGGCTGCACCTGCGCGAGGACGGCCTGTACGCCGTGAACCCGGAGAACGGCTTCTTCGGCGTGGCCCCGGGCACCAACTACGCCTCTAACCCGATCGCCATGAAGACCATGGAGCCGGGCAACACCCTGTTCACCAACGTCGCGCTCACCGATGACGGTGACGTCTGGTGGGAGGGCATGGACGGCGACGCCCCGGCTCACCTCATCGACTGGACCGGCGAGGATTGGACCCCGGACTCGGCCACCAAGGCTGCCCACCCGAACTCCCGCTACTGTGTGCCGATCTCCCAGTGCCCGACCGCCGCGCCGGAGTACGACGACTGGCAGGGCGTGAAGATCGACGCCATCCTCTTCGGCGGTCGCCGCGCCGACACCGTCCCGCTGGTCACCCAGGCCTTCGACTGGAACCACGGCACGATGATCGGCTCCCTGTTGGCCTCCGGCCAGACCGCTGCGGCCGAGGGCAAGGTCGGCGCCCTGCGCCACGACCCGATGGCCATGCTGCCGTTTATCGGCTACAACGCCGGCGACTACCTGCAGCACTGGGTCAACATGGGCGAAAAGGGCGGCGACCGCATGCCGGCCATCTTCCTGGTCAACTGGTTCCGCAAGGGCGACGACGGCAAGATGCTGTGGCCGGGCTTCGGCGAGAACTCCCGCGTGCTCAAGTGGATCATCGACCGCATCGAGGGCAACGTCGGCGCCGAGGAGACCGTCATCGGCTCCACCGCGCGCGCCGAGGACCTGGACCTGCACGGCCTGGACGTGGAGATCGACAAGGTCAAGCAGGCCCTGGCCGTCCACGCCGAGGACTGGTCCGGCGACATCCAGGACAACTCCGACTACCTGAACTTCTTGGGCTCCCGCGTCCCGCAGGAAGTCTGGGACCAGTTCGACGCCCTGAAGTCGCGCGTGGAGGAGCACCACAGCGCCTAAAGGGCCTAGGTGCTGGCGCGCAGCACCAGCACCAGGTTGCTGACCAGAAATTCTCGCACCCCGGGAACGCGGGTCAGCCACCACGCCCACCGCGGGTGATAGCGCGGGAAAGCCAACAACAGTTGGGCGTTCCCGCGCTTTTGCGCGTTTTCGGCCCACCGCAGCCCGCGCGCGCAGCTGACCGCGAAGAGCGAGGTGCCGAAGACGTTTTTCGGCGGGTGGCCGTGGCGGCGGGTGTAGTAGTCCCTAGCGAACGCCCCGCCGACGTAGTGCTGCCACAGGCCGGTCTCATGTCCGCCGAAAGGGCCCAGCCACACGGTGTAGCTGAGCACCACCAGGCCGCCTGGGCGGGTCACGCGCAGCATCTCCTCGGCCAGTGCTTCCGGGTCCGGCACGTGCTCGGCCACGTTGGAGGAATACACCACGTCAAAGGTGCCGTCGGCAAAGGGCATCCGGGTGCCGTCGCCGCGGACGCTGTTGGCCAGTTTCAGTCCCGCCGCGGACATCTCACCGCTGTCGGGCTCCAGCCCGATGTAGCGGGCGCCGCGGCGGTCGAAGGCGGCGGCGAAATAGCCCGGGCCGCCGCCGACGTCGAGGACGCAGGAGCCGCGGACGGCAAGTCCGGCATCGTGAGCCAGCCGCCCGATGAGCTCAGCAGTGTCCTCGGCCAGGGGACCGTAGAAGGCGGCGGGGTTGGTCTGCTCCTGCGGGAAGGCCCGCAGGAGTTGCCAGGATCTGCTCAGCGTGGCCAGGGCTCGGGTGTAGCGCATAGCCACTAGGCTAGTAGCTCGACATGAAAATACTTCTACTCTGTTGGCGCGATTCCACCCACCCTCAGGGCGGCGGCTCTGAACGCTACCTGGAGCGGGTCGGCGAACACCTCCCCGCTCACGGCCACCAGGTCATCTACTGGACCTCCCGGCACATGAACGGCGCGCGCCACGACAAGCGCGACGGCGTGAACTACTGGCGCGTGGGCGGCAAATACAGCGTCTACCCTTATGCCCTGGCCGCCATCCTGGCCGGCCGGGTGGGGCTGGGCCCGCTGCGCGGAATCGACGTGGTGGTGGATACCCAAAACGGCATCCCGTTTTTCGCCCGCCCCGTCGCCGGGGTGCCGACGATCCTTTTGACTCACCACCTCCACAAGGAGCAGTGGCCCGTGGCCGGCCCGGTGTTGGCACGCCTGGGCTGGTGGTTGGAGTCTCGCGTGGCGCCTGCGGTCTACCGCGGCGCGCCGTACGTGACCGTCTCGCCGGCCTCCCGCCAGGACTTGGAGACCCTGGGCGTGCACGGGGCCGAAATCATCGAAAACGGCGTGGACCCCATCCCGCCGCACGTGCCGCACCTGGCGCGCGAGGCCGCTATCCACCTGGTGACCCTGTCGCGCCTGGTGCCGCACAAGCAGATCGAGCACGCCATGGACACCGTCGCGCAGATCCCGGAGGCGGTCTTGGACATCGTCGGCTCCGGCTGGTGGGAGCACAGCCTGCGCGAGTACGCCGAAAAGCTCGGCCTGGGCGAGCGCGTGCGTTTCCGCGGCCAGGTCACCGAGGACTACAAGCACGCCCTGCTGGCCCAGGCGGACCTGCACCTTATGCCCTCCCGCAAGGAAGGATGGGGGCTGGCCGTTATGGAGGCGGCCCAACATAGGGTACCCACAGTGGGATATTCCTTCGGCCTGCGCGACAGCGTCCGCGACCAGGTCACCGGCCGGCTGGTGGACACCCCGGCGCAGCTCCTCGAGGCCACCCGGGGCCTTATCGCCGATCCGGCCGAGCGCGAGCGCCTCGGCGCCGGCGCGGAAGAATTCGCCGCCCAGTTTTCCTGGGAGACCACCGGCCGCCGGTTTATGGATTTGCTCGCGCGCGTGACCGGTACAACCAGCGCACGATAAGCCCGGCCGCTAGCGGGGTTAACAGCCAGGCCACAACCAGGCCCCAGGGCCGCGGCTGCGGGCCGGCATCGGTCTCGGCGACAATCTGGCCGCCCTCCACGACCGCGCCCACGCCGAGGCTCTCCAAGCGCCGCAAGTCGCGGTCCTGCCACGCGCGCTGGGCGGCCACCCAGCGCGGTGCCGGGTAGTCCACAACTGCGCCGTCGACGCGCAACGCGCCGGACTGCACCTTCGCCGCGGCCTTGGCATACGGATCCACGGCCACGCCGCCGGGGACCTCCACCAGCTCCGGCCGGTCGGCGAAGAGGGTGTCCCGGCCGCCCAGTTGGTGGACTAGGGCGCTGTCCGTGCCCGCCGGCCGCGGCTGCAGCGGCGCCACCGCCCGGGCGGCGTCGGGGACCAAGAGGG
>NZ_KV823431.1:46260-71743 GCF_001815935.1 Corynebacterium sp. HMSC04H06 | reverse complement strand
GCGGGCCCGGCGGGCCGGCCGGCGCCCCGCCCCGGCCAGCACCGCGGCCCGGGATCAGCTTCTCCGAGCCAGGCCTGCCCAAAATTCCCAACATCCCGCCGGAAAAACTCCGCGCCCCCGATCTCCCGAAGCCGCGCGTGCCCGATCTCCCGGAACCGGCTCTCCCCTCCCCCGATATCCCGGCTCCCAACGTCCCTTCGCCCGGGCAGGTAGAACGCGACGTCAAACGTTCTCTGGGCCTCTAGGCAGCAGCTAGCTGATGGCCTTCAGCCCGATGATGCCGCCGACGATCATCGCCAGGAACAGCAGTTTCAGCACGGAGAAGGGCTCTTGCCCCGTCACGAGGGAATACACCACGGTCAACCCGGCGCCCACGCCTACCCAGACCGCGTAGCCGGTGCCCACCGGCAGAGTCTTTAAGGCCCAGGCCAACCCGCCCATAGAAATGGCGCAGGCAACAAAGAAGACTAGGGAGGGCACCAGTTTGCTAAACCCCTCCGAGCGGTCGAGCGCCACCGCCCACACCGCTTCAAATGCACCGGAGACAACAAGAATTAACCAAGCCATGATTCTTTCTGGCCGTCTTGTCGCCTTCCCGGGTACAGCTCCCTCGTCCGGGGCCCGCAGTGAGCAGTCCGCGCTTTCTACTTCTAGCACATATTCCAGCGTGAGCCTGACCCAATTTGCTTTATTCCTTGGTCTCACATTTTTGGGCCGACTTCACCGAGCAAAAGCTAAAATTTGCAATCAATCTCTGCCGATCGTCGAGGTTCTATACTCAAGGAAAACGACTTAGAGCTCATCATCGTCATCATCTGAAGAATTCTCTGGCTCGGGGGAATCCACGTGTAGAGGATCATCCACATTCCTCGGTGGCCTATTGACGCATTGGCGAATACCATCAATGTGTTCGCTCAAACTATCGCTAATAGGAGCCCACATGGGATCGAGTATGAAATCAATCCCTGAGCGTCGGGCATGTTTTGCAGCCGGAACAAAATCACTATCTCCGGAAATCATAACGATCTGGTTCACTAAATTGCGCTCAGCCAAAGCTGCGATATCCAGCCCGATGCGCATATCCACCCCCTTTTGAGAAATACTGAGGTAGAAATCCTTGTCTGTTAAATCTGAAACGGAGATTTTTCCCCTGCAAAGCTTTTTAAGTGGAGCTTCTTTGAGCAAGTATCCGTTCTGAGCTTCGAGGGGTTCGCCCCGCCTAATTGCAACTTTTCTCTTCTTGGTCAGGGATGCGAAGAAAGCGTTAGTCCACGTAAATAGTTCGCTTTGTCCAAGGTTTACGTTCTTTTGCAGCAATGGGTGGTAGACCACTTTTTCGGACGGCGGGCAATCGTAGTAGTAGATGCGGTAGAGGCCAGCGCGCGATTCTCGGATGTGCCGGCGACAGTACTCCACTAATTCTTCCGCTCGGTTTTCGGCTTCTTTGTGTCCGAACAGGCTCGCTGCGCGTTTCCGGTAAAAACCTCCGTCCACAAGGACTGCTGTCGTAATTTCACGAAGTGGGGTTGCGCTAGTTTTCGCTCGCTTATTTTTGCTCATCACTCTTCAAGTATGACAAAACCCCAGTCATCGGCGCTCTCCTTATCGGTGGAGGGTCAACGGCTGGGGTCGATACTCTTTATAATATTACGGCGACCTCCGAGGGTCAATCCTTGATTCAAGGAAGCGGGTCCGGCTCTCATCGGGGGCCCACCGGTGATTCCGACCGCTGAGTGTTGGCCTTCGAGTGTTGGAATACGCGCGCAGCAATCAGCGGTGTCCCACACCGACGCGCTAAAACTGGCATGCTGGAGGGCATGAAGGTTGCATTTCTAGGAACTGGACGTATGGGCTCGGAGTTGGCCCGCCACCTACTGAAGAACCACGAGGTCACGGTGTGGAACCGCACTGCTGAGAAGGCGCAGCCGCTCGTTGACGAGGGCGCGCAGCTGGCTGCCAGCCCGGAAGAGGCTGTAGCCGACGCAGAGGTTGTCTTCACTTCCCTGTTCGGGCCGGACAATATTCGCGAGGTCGTCGTGGAGGCCGACCTCATCCCGGAGGGGATCACCTGGGTGGATACCACGACGGTCTCCCCGGACGCCGCGCGGGAATTCGCCGCGGCGGTGGAGACCTACGTCGCCGCGCCGGTGGTGGGCACCCTGGGCCCGGCCCGCGAGGGCACGCTAGGCGTGTACGTGGGCACCCCGGACGACGAGCGCCGCGAGCTGGTCATGGACCTGGTCACCCCGTGGGCCGACGAGAACAAGCTCATCGGCGTGGAGTCCGCCCCCATCGCCACGGTCGGCAAGCTGCTGGCCAACCTGGCACTGGCCGTGACCGCCGAGGGCGTGCTCGAGGCCCTGCGCTTGGGCGAGTCCGAGGGACTGAACCCCGAGGTGATTCTGGAGATGCTCGACATCACGGGCCTGGCGTTCATGAAGAATATGAAGGCCCCGTTCATCCTCGGCGAGCGCAACCCGGAGCCGGGCGACTTTACCGTCGACGCCCTGTGCAAGGACGCCAAGCTGATGGAGCAGACTACCAATAAGCCGCTGCCGGCGGTCGCCGCGGCCATCGCCAACTTCGAGGAACAGCAGGCCATGGGCCACGGCAACAAGGACTTCTCCTCGATTTTCGTCTTCCGCGACGTGAACTAAAGCGTTGCTAGGCCTAACTTAGGCCAAGCGGGCGGCGGCCGCGCGGGCATCCGCGATAACGTCCGGCACGCCTACGCCGCCGGCCCAGGCGCCGGTGACCTCGAGGCCCGCGACGTCGGCGAGTTCTTCGCGCACGGCCTCCACGGTGGCCAGGTGCGTGGCATCGAAGCGCGGCAGGCCGCCAAACCAGCGCTGGGTGAAGATCTCCCCCACGCCGGCCGCGCGCCCGTCAAAGCCCGTAATCGACTGCAAATCATCAAGGGCGTAGTCCACCAGCTGGTCTTCCTCAGCACGGACCAGGGAGTCGTCGCCGAAGCGGGCGAAGCTGGCGCGCACCAGGGCTCCGCCGTGCAGGCGCTCGGCCAGGTGCGGCCACTTGTTAGTAGACAGCGTGAACGCCTTGGCGTGCACGCCCGGCTGGTCGGCGGCGACCAAGATGCCGGAGTTGTCCGGCAGCGAGTTGCCCTCCGGGTCGGTGATGGAGTCGAACTTCAGGCCCACCACGACGGAGCTGGCCAGCTTGACGGGGCTTAGGGCCTCGGACGCGGCCGGGGCGACCTTGGCAAGCAGGCGGGCCGTGGTCGGCGCCGGGGTGGCGATGACCACGCGGTCGTAGGGCTTTTGCGCCGGCTGACCGCCGCCGGTGAGCCAAAAACCGTCGTCTTTCTTCTCCACGGCGCTGATGAAGGTGTCGACATAGATGTCCGCGCCGGACTTTTCCGCCAGCGTGTCGTAGACCTGCGCGTAGCCGCCGCGGAAGGTGTTGAAGACCGCCTTCGGCTGGGCGTCCTTGTCCGCCCCGGCGGGCTGGTTCTTCTCCGCCTGGGCCTTCATGCGCTGGAAGTATTCGGCGACCGCGCCGGTCAGCGTGACCTTGCTGTCGGCGGCTTGATCGTCCAGCACCGCGGCGAGCTTCGGGATCGTCGCGCGCAGGCCGAGGTCCTCGGCCGCGCAGGAGTAGACCCCGCCCAGCAGGGCGGAGACGACCCGGTCGACCAGGTCCTGACCGAACTGCTGGGCCACCAACTGGCCCAAGGAGACATCGCCGCCGATTTCCCACCCGAAGGGCTCCTCGTTGTCGATGTTGCGGCAGGTCTCCTCCGAGACCAGGTGCGCGACGACCTCCGAGTTGCCCGGGATGCCCATCACGCTGGGGGCGGGCAGGTTGGTCAGCTCGCCCTGCGAATAGACCAGGGAGCGCTTGCCCGACGGAGTGACCAGCTGGTCGGCCAGGCCCAACGAGTGGAAGAATTCCACCGCGTCCTCCCGCCGCGCCAGGAACGCCTCCGCGCCCATGTCCGTGGGCCCGTCGTTAAACGGCACGGTATAGAGCTTGCCGCCGATGCGCCCGGCGGCCTCAAAGACGTCGACCTGGCGGTCCTCGCCGCGAAGCTCGTAGGCAGCGGTCAGCCCGGCCAGCCCGGCACCGATGATTGCAATGCGCATGAAAATTCCTAGCCTTCCTCGTGAATGATGGCCACGGCGCGAGTGATGGCGTCTGCCTCGGTGGTCGGTAGCACCCCGTGGCCCAAGTTCCAGACATGGCCGGTCGCGTGCCCGGCCGCTTGCGCGCTTTTGACTTCGTCCCGGATGCGGCGAACGGCCGCGCGCACGGCGTCGTCGCCGGCGAACAGCAGTGCTGGGTCCAGGTTGCCCTGAAGGGAGTGCGCGCCGTGGGCGGCGTGCACGCGGGCGGCCGCCGCGTCCATGGACACGCGGTAGTCCACGCCGACGACCTCCGGTCCGGCCTCGGCCATGGAGGGCAGCAGCTCGCCAGTGCCCACGCCGAAGTGGATGCGCGGGATGATCCCCTCCACGCCGGCGAGGATCTCCTGCGAATACGGCAAGACGAATTCCCGGTAGTCGGCCTCGTTGAGGTATCCCGCCCAGGAGTCGAAGAGCTGCATGGCGTCGATGCCGGCCTCGACCTGGGTGTGCAGGAAGGCCTGCACCGTGGGCACGATCCGGCGCATGAGCGCGTGCCAGGTCTCCGGCTCGGCGTGCATGAGCGCCTTGGTGCGCTCGTGGTTCTTCGACGGACCGCCCTCGATCAGGTAGCTGGCCAGGGTGAACGGGGCACCCACGAAGCCGATGAGCGCCTGCGAGTCGGTCAGCTCCTCCAGGATGTGGGCAATGCCCTGCTGCACCTGCTCCACGTCGTGGTCCAGGATGGGCAGGTTGTCGATGTCCGCGCGCGTGCGCACCGGATGATCCATGACGGGCCCGCGGCCCGGCATGATGTCCACACCCACGCCTGCGGCCTTGAGCGGGACCACGATGTCGGAGAACAGGATGGCTGCGTCCACGTCGTGGCGGCGGACCGGCTGCAGGGTGATTTCGGCCAGCAGCTCCGGCATGAAGCAGGAGTCGAGCATGCCGATGCCCTCCCGCACCTTCCGGTATTCCGGCAGCGAGCGCCCGGCTTGGCGCATGAACCAGACCGGGGGTCGCGAAGGGCTGCGTCCCCAGGCAGCGTCGAGGATGGGGGCATCAGTCAGGGTACGGCGCATCATAATCCCCCATTATGGTTCATTTTTGCGCCCAACGGCTAATCCGCCCGGCCCGGAGAAAGCTAGTTCTGCTCCCGGATGAATTCATTAGCGGTCGGGCGGAACATCAACAGGATCGCGACGGCCAGCAGGATGGGGATGAGCAGCAGGGCGATCCCGCCCACGCCGAGGGCCAGGGCGGCGACGTTGAAGAAGATGCACAGCGCGGCCACCGTGGTGCACACTCGGCGGGCCCACTTGTTGCCGCCGCTGAGCTGCGCGGCGGCCACGGAGATGACCAGCGCGCCGACCACGTTGGACACGGCCACAAACAGCTGGTCCCCGGCCGGCATCCCGGCGGACTGGCCGCCGAAGAAGGCGACGAGGCCGGAGGTGAGCATGACCACCGCGGCGGCCACCAGGACCCAGTAGGCCCAGCGCAGCGAGGGCGGGCAGACTGAGCCGTCCCAGCGCGAATCCTTCCGGGAGGCCCGGTTGTAGTCGAATGGTCCGGGGCTATATCCAGGGGTCCCGTAGGTCATGAGCTCTGGTTTTCCTTCTCGCGCTCCTTGGTCTTCCGGCCCTTTTTAGCCTGCTTTTCTTCCTGCTTTTCCTTCTGCTTTTGCTCCGCTTTCTCACGGCGCTTTTCCTGCTCTTCCTTGAGATCCTGCTCCATCTGGCGCAACTGCTCCAGCTCCCCGGTGTAGTCCAGGGTCTCGTTGCGCAGGCTGAAGATGAGGCCCAACACGGCGGCGACCCCGACCACGATCTGCACGGAACCGTCCACCACGTACAACCAGTCTGGCACATCGGTGGCCGTCGGGCGCGCCAGGAAGACCAGCAGCACGCGCACGCCGAAGTACAGGGAGAAGGCGAACCAGATCCGGCGGGCCAACCCGGAACGCTTGGTGTTCTTGGTCAGCATGACCAGCAGGCTGATCAACAGGGCGAGGATGGCGGCTGAGAACAGCGCCGAGATCCCCACGGCCAGGAAGGTAGCCATGGTCACCGCGCCCTCGCCCAGAGCCTCCAGCTGTACCAGCTGGTCGCCGGCCGCCTGCCGGGCGTTGGCCTTGATGACGTCCACGTTCACCACGGACATCACCACGTTGAGCACCTGGTGGATGGCCTCGCCAGCCACGGCCACGCTCCACGTCACCAGCATCAACCCGACCGCCTCCGGGCGGGCGGCCAGGAATTTCTCGAAGCGTCCGCCCGGCTCCTCAAAGCGGTGCGGGTGGGCCTTGCCCGGAGTCCGGGGCTGGCCGGCCGGGTGCTGCGGGCCCCGGTGATGGTCAGCGGGCGGAGTGTGCGGTTCAGTCACTAAAAACCTGTGCTTTCGGGTGAGAGGTTGGGGCGGGGCGGGAACGGAAAGGGCGCGGGGATGCGCGGGTTAAGCGCTCCCCGCCGCGGTCTTAGCCGCGCAGGGCGCGGGCGGCCTCGACGGCGTAGTAGGTAAAGATCTGGTCGGCGCCGGCGCGCTTAATGGAGGTCAACGCCTCCATCATCACGGCGTGCCCGTCCAGCCAGCCGTTCTGACCGGCGGCCTTAATCATCGCGAACTCGCCGGAGACCTGGTAGGCCGCCACCGGCACGGGCGAGCGCTCCGCGATGGCAGACAGCACGTCCAGGTACGGCAGGGCGGGCTTGACCATGACGAAGTCGGCGCCCTCGTCGATGTCGAGCTCGGCCTCCAGCAGGGACTCGCGGAAGTTGGCCGGGTCCTGCTGGTAGGTGCGACGGTCGCCCTCCAGGGAGGAGCCGACCGCGTCGCGGAAGGGGCCGAAGAAGGCGGAGGCGTACTTGGCGGAGTAGGCCATGATCGCCACGTCCTGGTGGCCGGCCTCGTCGAGCTCCTCGCGGATCTGGCCGATTTGGCCGTCCATCATGCCGGACGGGCTGACGATGTGGGCGCCGGCGCGGGCCTGGGCGCGGGCCATGTCGCGGTAGAGCTCGATGGTCGCGTCGTTGTCCACGCGGCCCTTGTCATCCAGCACGCCGCAGTGGCCGTGGCTGGTGAACTCGTCCAGGCAGGTATCCGCCATAATCAGCAGGTCGTCGCCGAATTCCTTGCGCAGGGCGGCCACGCCGCGGTTCAAGATGCCTTCCGGATCCCAGGCCTGGGAGCCGGTGGCGTCCTTGTCCTCGGGCTTGGGGACGCCGAAGAGGTCCACACACTTGACGCCGGCATCCAGCGCCTCGTGGGCGGCCTTCAGCAGGGAGTCCTCGGTGTGCTGGTAGACCCCTGGCATGGAGGGGATTTCCCGCGGGCTATCGATACCGTCCGCGATGAACATCGGCAGGATGAAATCCGCCGGCTGCAGGTGAGTTTCTGCCACCATCCCGCGCATGGCAGGCGACTGGCGGAGACGGCGGGGACGTCGGGAAAAATCGTAAGTCATGCCCACAATCATAGATCCCCGCCCCCGGCCACGGCAGCACCGGCGAGGGCCTGCCCCGGCCGGCCTACCTAGCTGGCGGACTTACGGCGCGCGCGGCGCTTCTTCTTCGGCGGCGGCAGCTGGCCGGCGGCGCGCAGGTTGGCCACGTGGGCGGCCAGGGCATCGATAAGCGAGGGCACGTCGGCGACCTCGGGGACCACGTCCACACGCAGCCCCATCTCCTCGGCGGCGGCCTTGGTGGACGGTCCAATGCAGGCGATGATGGTGCGCTGGTGCGGCTTGCCGGCGATGCCGACCAGGTTGCGCACCGTCGAGCCGGAGGTGAACGTGACGGCGTCGAAGCCGCCGGTCTTGATCATGTCGCGGACCTCCGCCGACGGCGGGGCGGCGCGCACGGTGCGGTAGGCGACCACGTCGTCGACCTCCCAGCCCAGGTCCTCCAGGCCGGTGACCAGGGCATCGCCGGCGATGTCGGCGCGCGGCAGCAGCACACGGCCCACGGCGTCGATGTCCTCGACGTAGTTCGGGAAGACGGAAACCAACCCCTCCGCGTTCTGCGCGTTGGGCTTGGGCTGCAGCTCCGGCACCATGCCCTTGGCCCGGATGGCGTCGGCGGTCTTTTGCCCCACGGCCGCCAGGTGCACGCCGGCGAAATCGCGGGCGTCCAAGCCCAGTTGAGCGATCTTGTCCCAGACAGCCTTGACGGCGTTGACCGAGGTGAAGACCACCCACTTGTAGCGGCCTTCCACGATCCCCTTGATGGCGCGGTCCATCTGCGCCGGGTTACGCGGCGGCTCCACGGAGATGGTCGGCACCGACTGCGGGATGGCGCCGTAGGAGGCCAGGCGGGCGCTCATGGGGCCGGCCTGGGCCTTGGTGCGCGGCACCAGCACGCGCCAGCCGTAGAGGGAGCGGTTTTCCCACCAGGAGTACTTGGAGCGGTCGTCGAAGCTGCGACCCAGGGTGACCACCAGCTGGCCGGGTAGCTCCGCGTCGAGCTTGGCCAGCATGCCCAGGGAGGTCTCAAAGGTCCGCTGCAGGCGGGTCGTGCCGTGCACGGTCACGTAGGCCTCGGTCTCCTTGGGCAAGCCGCGGTCGGTCAGCTGCGCGGCGATGACCGGCAGGTCCTCGGCCGTGGCCTGCAGGACTAGCGGCTGGGCGGCGGCGGCCAGCTTGTCCCAGTCGATCTCCCCGGCGGTGAGATCCGCCTCGGTGTAGGTCGAGCCCAGCGCCAGGCCGGCGAACGAGGGCACGGTCGACGGCAGGGACATGCCGGGCACGACCTGGAACTCCAAGCCGGCAGCTGCCACGGCGGTGATTTCGGCCTTGATGGCCTCGCGGTTAAGCGGGTTGCCCGCCACCAGGCGCACCACGTCGCCGGGCTCCGGCAGGGACTTTTCCCGGCTGATCTCGGCGGCCTCCTCCAGCGCGGCGCGCAGCACCTGCGCATTGGTCTCGGCAGCACCTGCAACGCCCGGCTTGCCGTCCTCCGGGATTTCGCGGAGATCGGCGGCGGTCGGCGGGGCCGGGCGCGGCGGCTTGCGGCGCGCGCCCGCGGCCTTCGCGTCCGCGCACATCTGCGCGTATTCTTCCTCGGCCGCCTCGAGCTTTTCCGGCGGGACCGGCAGTGCCGTGCCCACGATGTCACGGACCCCACCGAGCACGTCCGGATCGGTGATGGTAATCGAGTTGTGCGCCAGCACTTCCCTGGCGCGCACGGTCAGCAGATCCGGGTTCCCGGGGCCAGCGCCGACAAAGATAATCTTGCCCAGCGCTTCTACCTGGCTCGTGCCCACAGCATTGCTCATAAGGTTCTTTTCTAAAATCTCGGGGCGGCGAAAAACTGGCCCCATGCCACCTTTCCAATCCCCGTCGGTGCCGGGGTGGTGGCAGGATCAATCCGTTATTTCGCTGCGCCGTGTCGTTGGGATGGCGGAGGATAACTTACTTCGTCGAAAGGCTATTTAACGGCCAAAAATCCCAGGACACAGGTCCCGGGACGCCTTTTCGAGGGGCCGGATCATCAGTGCATAATGATCATGTGCTAGATACACCTTAAATTAATCAGCGCCCGCAATCAAAAACTCGCGGGCGCCGAAATCCCTAGCTCATCCCTAGCTCTCGCCGAGAATCTCGGCCGCCCCTTGGGCAAAGAGCGAGTCGGAGACCTCTGCTCCCAGCTGCGCGGAGCGCTCGACCTCGCCGGTGGCCTCGGCCAGGATCTGGCGGGCGCCGTCCAAGGCGAAGACCCCGCCGCGGACGGTGATCTGCCCGTCGGCCAGGTGGGAGGTGGCCGCCACCGGGGCGGTGCAGCCGGCCTCCAGGCGGGCGAGCACGGTGCGCTCCCCGGCGGCCTGGGCCATGGCCTCAGCGTCTAGGAGCGTGGTGATGGCGGCGACGGCCTCCTCATCGTCGACGCGGGCCTCCACGGCCAGGGCGCCCTGGGCCGGGGCCGGCATGATGGTCTCCGGTTCGAAGACCTCGGTGGCGCGCTCGCCGTAGCCGGCGCGCACCAGGCCGGCATAGGCCAGCATGACCGCGTCCAGCTCGCCGGTGGTCACCTTGCCCATGCGGGTTTCGATGTTGCCGCGCAGCGGGCGGATGTCCAGGTCCGGGCGCAGGGCCTTCAGCTGGGAGATGCGCCGCGGCGCGGAGGTGCCCACGCGCGCGCCTTCCGGCAGGTCGGCCAGGGCCAGGCCGTCGCGGGCGATGAGCGCCTCACGGTGGTCCTCGCGCTGGGGCACGATGAGGCGGAAGCGCTCGTCCGGGGCGGTGGGCAGGTCCTTGAAGGAGTGCACGGCGATGTCGCACTCGCCGGCCTGCAGCGCCTCGCGCAGCGCCTGGGTGAACACGCCGACGCCGATGCGCTCGACCGGGGCCATGTTCACGTCGCCGGCGGTGGTCACGATGTGCAGCTCGGCCGAGTAGCCGTTCGCAGTCAACCAATCGCGCACGTGGCCGGCCTGGGTGGTGGCCAGCCGGGAGCCGCGGGTGCCAATCTTGAGGGTCACTTAAACGTCCTTTCGCGAGTTAACAATGGTCTCCGCCGCCGGCAGGTCGTCCACGTCGACGGACACACCGGTGCCTTCCAGCTGCAGGCCGAACAGCTCCTGCAGCGCGGTCTCGTGGCTGACGGTACCGGACTGGGCGGCCAGCTTCTTGGCACGCACGGTCGGCTCGTGCAGCAGCTTGTCGACCACGCGCTTGAGCGAATAGCGCACGTCCTTCATCTGGTGCTCGTCCAGGTCCGGGGATTTCTGCTCCAGCCGGGCCAGCTCGCATTCGACCAGGTTGGCGGCGCGGCGGCGCAGGGCGGACACGGCCGGGGCCACGTCGCGCACGCGCTGCGCCGAGGAGTACTCCGCCAGCTCCTGGTCCACGATCTGGCGGGCCTGCACGTGCGGGTCCCGCGCGGCGCCGACCTCGGTGCCGGCGGCCTGCAGCGACTTGCTCAGCCGCTCGATGTTGACCAGGTTGACGTTGTCATCCTCGGTCACCGCGTCGTCGATATCGCGCGGCAGGGACAGGTCCACGAACATCATCTCGCGCCCGGCGGGCAGGTCGTCGGCCGTGATGGTGAAGTTGTCGGCGCCGGTGGCAGACACCGCCAGGTCGACGTGGTCCAAGGCCCCGGCCCGGTCGGCGAAGTCGACGACCTCGGCGTGCACGCCGGCCTGCTCCGCGTGCCCGGCCAGCCGCTCGGCACGCTCCCGGGTGCGGTTGGCAATGATGAGCTTGTCGATGCCCAGGCGGCCGGCGTGCGTGGCGGCCAGGGAGGCCATGGCGCCCGCGCCCAGCACGAGCGCGGTCTTGCCCTGGAGATCGCTGACCCCCATGGCCGTGAGCGCCTGGTCGAAGGCGAAGGAGACCATGGACGCGCCCGCGTCATCAATATCGGTCTCGGAGTGCACGCGCTTGCCGGCGTGCAGCGCCGACTGCGCCAGGGCGTGGATGCGCGGGCCCACGGTGCCCTGCTCGGCGGCGTGCTGGTAGGCGGTGCGCACCTGGCCGATGATCTGCTGCTCCCCCATCACCATGGAGTCGAGCCCGCAGGCCACCAGCATGAGGTGCTCCGCGGCGGCGTCGGCGTAGCGGACGTAGAGGTAGCTGCGCAGGCGCTCCACATCGACGCCGGAGACCGCGTGCAGCGTCCCGATGACGTCTTCGACCCCGGTGTGGAAGGAGTTGGTGACGGTGTAGACCTCCAGCCGGTTGCAGGTGGAGATAATCATCGCCTCGGACAGCGAACTGGCCTCCACCAACTTCGTACACGCACTGTGTTGTACCTGTTCATCCATGCTTAGCTGCTCCAGCAGCGCCACGGGCGCCGACTGGTGGGACATTCCCACAACGAGCACGCTCATGCAGCATTCCTCCACTCCACTAGACTTGCCGGCCGGCAGGCAGGCGACCTGCGCCTTAACCCCGCTCAGTGGTGAATCCTCACCACGATCAACCAAATTATTGATCCAAATCAACCAAAAGGATACCTGTTGGGCGCGGAATTCACGAACCGCGCGTCCTGTTAGACGCCTCCCAGCTCCCCGCCGGGGCACGTGACGCCCCGGCCCATCCGCTCCGTGCGACCCGCGAACTAGCGCGCCAATTCCTGGGCCAGCTCCGCGTTGTCGACTTCCCAGCAGGAAAACTCCTCCTCGTCGACCACGACCACGGGCACGCGGTCCCCGAATTCGACGGCCAGCTCCGGGGCGCTATCCACGTCCACCACGCGCAGCTGCGCGCCCGCGGCGGCAACCACCGGGGCGATCTGCTCTCGCACCCGCGCGCACGAACCGCAGGTGCTGCGCACCATCAGCTCCACCACGTGCCGGCCAGAGCCACCGGCTCCTTCCGTCTTCTCAGCCACTGCCGCGCCCACTCCTTGCACCAATCCTTGTCCTAAAATTTTTAGGGCAATCCCTACCCGGGGCGGTCGAAGGTTTAACTAAGACAAGCTCCGGGCTAGCGTTTACTATAGATACGTTACCCACCCCACCCCCTACGCGATCACATCCCGTCTAGGAAGCTTGACCCTGCCACAGTGAATCACCCGACCGACCCCGCCAACGGCTTGCCGTTGAACCCGCGCGACTTTCTGGCCAACTGGACGGCCAGCCGCGGAAACCTGCGTAACTTCCTGGAAAACTCCGCACTTGCCCCGCTGGACGACGCCTCCCAGCGCGCCGCCGGCGAGGCCGCGGCCTCCCAGGCGGTCGAGATGCTCTTCGACATCGACCTGGATTCCTACCACTCCGGGGTCGATTCAGTCAGCGGCTCGCTCAACGCCGCGGGCGGGCTGCGGCTTACCACCCCGGACCCGGACATCCCCCAGGACGCCGGGGCGGCCGCCTTCTTCGACGTGGACAACACGCTCATCCAGGGCTCGTCCCTGGTGCTTTTCGCCTTCGGCCTGGCTCGCCGGCGCTTCTTCAAGTTCCGAGAGATCGCCCCTATCGCTTGGAAGCAGCTGAAGTTTCGGATTTCCGGTGCGGAAAACGCCGCCGATGTCGCCGCCGGCCGCAGCCAGGCCCTGGAATTTATCAAGGGCCGCCCCGTCGACGAGCTGACCCAGCTCTGCGAGGAGATTGTCGATCACTCCCTGCTGCGCAAGGCCTACCCGGGCACGACTGAGCTGGCCCAGATGCACATCAACGCTGGCCAGCAGGTCTGGCTGGTCACCGCCACCCCGGTCCAGCTGGCTCAGATCCTGGCCAAGCGCTACGGCTTCACCGGGGCACTGGGCACCATCGCGGAAGTCGAGGACGGCAAGTTCACCGGCCGCCTGGTGGGCGATATCCTCCACGGGCCCGGCAAGAAGCACGCCGTGGCCGCCCTCGCCACGCTGGAGGGCCTAGAGCTCAAGCGCTGCACGGCCTACTCGGACTCGGCCAACGACGTGCCCATGCTGTCCATGGTGGGCACCGCGGTGGCCATCAACCCGGACAAGAAGCTGCGCAACCTGGCCGTGGACCGCGGCTGGCTCATCCGCGACTACCGCTCGGTGCGCCGGGCCATCCGCACCTACGGCCTGCCCGCCCTCATCACCGCCGCATTCTCCCTGGGCGGCTGGCGCGGGTGGCGCGGCTGGAAGGCCTCCCGCGGCTAGCCACAGGCACGCCACAGCCCACAGACACAGCACGACCTCAAGACACACCAAGACCCCGCGACCCGGAAAACCCCGGGTGGCGGGGCCAAAGCGGCAAGAAGTTTTACTTGCCCAGCTTACGACGCTGGACGCGGGTGCGGCGCAGCATCTTGCGGTGCTTCTTCTTGGACATGCGCTTGCGGCGCTTCTTGATAACAGAACCCATTGCTGGTTTCCTCACTTTCGCGGATAGTACGTACTAAACCTGCCGGCGGTCTAACGCTCGCCTGCCATACCCCGCAGGTGCACTCTGCCCGGGCTGCCCTACCGAACCGACCGGGGCGAGCCCGAGCAGCCGGCGCGGCGGCGGCGAGAATAAGCCGACACGAATGGTGCTTATATTACTGGTTGCGCGCCGGTGACCCAAAACCGCCCGCTCGTACCCGCAGCCTGGCCCCTTAAAAAGGGACAGCGCCCTCCACCTCCTGCCCACTGGCAGGAAGAGGAGGGTGCTGCGCTTGGTAGTAAGCAACCGGCCCGCCGGGTGGCGGGAGGAGCAACCTTTAGCCGACTCCGTAGGTGGAGGACTTCAGGTACTCGCTCACGGCAGTCTCGTGGACGCGGAAGGAGCGCCCGACGCGGACTGCCGGCAGGTCGCCAGCGTGAACCAGACGGTAAACGGTCATCTTGGAGACTCGCATGATCTCTGCGACCTCAGCGACCGTCAGAAAGGTTCCCTTTTCTTCATTAACCATATTTATCTAACCCTTCAGCCCGTGGCGCGCTGTAGGCTTCCCCTCCCACAGGACGAACACGCACGTGCTTGAACCAGCCTATCGTGAAACTTGTGACTAGTGCGACTTGAGTGGAAAAGTTTTCCCAGAAATCTATTTCTCACCCAGAAAAACTCCGGCACAACAGGGTTCACTGCCGTCCCGACTAGTCACGAGCGTTACATATATACCCCCCACATCGGGGGAGATAAAGGGACGCCTGTAATTCCCTGGGAATAGTCACGGGGATAGGCGCGGCCCTCTACCCGGGCCATGTCTCGGCCCGTGACCCGCCGCCTTAGCCCAGCTCCTGGGAGCGGGTGGCGCAGGCCTCGGCCGCGCGGAAGAAGGCGCCGCGCAGGCCGGACTCCTCCAGCTCGCGCAGGGCGGCCACCGTCGTGCCGCCCGGCGAGGAGACGTTGATGCGCAGCTGGGAGGCCGAGTCGCCGGACTCGGAGAGCATCGCGCCGGCGCCGGCGGCGGTCTGGCCCGCCAACTTCTCCGCCACGTCGCGTTTGAGCCCCAGCTGCACGCCGGCGTCCACGAGCGCCTCCGTGACTAGGAAGTAGTAGGCCGGCGCGGAGCCGGCCAGGGCGGTCACCGCGTCCATGTCGGCCTCGCCCACCGTGGCGACCTCGCCGACCGCGCTGAGCAGCTCCTGTACGCCTTCCAACTGCCCCTCGGTGACATGCCGGCCCGGCGCACAGGCGCACATGCCCTTGCCCACCAGCATGGGAGTATTGGGCATCACGCGCACCACCGGGGTCTTGGACCCCGCGGCCGTCTCCATGGCCTCCAGGGTCACGCCGGCGGCCATGGAGGCCACCACGGCGCTCTCCGGCAGGCTGTCTGCCACTTCCTCCAACACCGAGACGATCCCGTAGGGTTTCAGGCACACGAAGACGTAGTCCGCGTCCTTGACGGCCGCGGAATTGTCCGCGGTGGTGGTGACCCCGTAGGTGCTTTCCAGGTACTCGCTGCGGTCCTTGCTGCGGTTGGTCGCGGTGATATCGGCGCCCTCGTAGCCCTTAGCTACCAGCCCCGCAATGAGGGCCTCGCCGATATTTCCGCCGCCTAAAACTGTAATTTTCGTCATGCCCCCAGCCTGCCACAGCCGCCGCGGCCGCGGCCACCTTCCCTACCCTGCCGCGACCCCAATCCCGCTCCAGATAGACCAACACCCCGGGACACCGGAGAATCGAACCGGCGCCCCGGGGTGCGGGAGCGAAAACCTAAAAGCGTCCGCTAGAGGACCAGGATGAGCAGCGGGCCGAAGGTGAGTAGCAGGCCCACCACGGCGGCCAGCCCCATGGAGAAGCCGTCCCGGGCGGTGCGCAGGGCGTGGACGACGCCCACCATGACGACGGTCACCAGCACGGCCAGGATGGAGACCAGGACGCCGTTGAAGCGGTCCCAGAGGATCTCGAAGCCCTTGAAGACCACCGCGCCCAGCACAATGCCGATAACGGCCAGCAGCACCACGGCCACCGGGTTGAGCTTCTCGTCCTCGCCGTCGGCGTCGGCGTCCGCGGCGACCTCATCGGAAGCGTCCTTGCGGGCCAGCTCCTTGTCGACCGCGCCGTCCTGCGCGGAGGAGGCGCTAAAGGCGGTCGCCCCGCCGGTGGCCGCAGCCGTGGCGGCCGGCTTGGCCGGGTCCTCGACGACCGGGATCTCGCCGGTCTCGTCGGCGCTAGCGGCCGCGATCCGCGGGTCCTTCGAATCCTCGGCCGCAGCGGGCTGGGACTTGTCGGCCTTGCCAGTCTTGGCGGCCGGCTCGGCCGGCTTCTTCGCGGCCGGGGCCGGCTCGTCGGTCACCTTCTGGATGACGGCGGTCGCGTCATCGGAGGGCTGGTGGGCCGTCTCGGCAGCAGTAGTCTGCTTCTCGGTGCCGGCCCCTGCGTCCTTGCCGTCCTTCGGGGCGGGGATGACCGGTGCCGGGGTGTCCATGGGCACGCTGGAGTGCTTGGACTCGTGCGGGGCGGAGTCCACCTTGCTCAGGTTGCCGGTCAGCTCGGCCACGGAGATGCCACCCTCGTCGAGGCTGCGGCGCCGGCGGCGGCGCTTCGGTTCCTCGCCGGCGGCGGAGTCGGCACCCTTGCTCGCCTTGTTGCGGGCCAGGAGCTCCGCCACGGTCAACTGTTTATCGTCAGCCATGTCTGTGTTGTCTTCCTATCCTTGACCCTTGTCCAGCCGGCGCAAGATGACGCCCTCGCGCAGGGCCCACGGACAAATTTCCATTTTCTCTAAGCCTAATGCCCGCATCGAGGCCTCGGCCACTAAGGCTCCCGCCACGATCTGGTGGGATCGGTCTGAACTTACCCCTTCCAGGTCCGCCCTGTCAGCCGCAGTCATGCGGGAGATGAAGCTAATCAGCTGGCGCAGGCCCGGCGCGGTCAGCGTGCGCTTGACAAACGGGCCTTCCGAAGACGGGGCCGCGCCGGTCAGGCGGGCCAGGGTGCGCAGGGTCTTCGAGGTGCCCACGGCCATGCCGGCCGGCCCTTGGTCGCGCATGCGCTTGGTGGCGTCGACGAGTTCGGCGTCGATGTAGTCGCGCAGCATGCTGACCTTCTTCTTGGCCGGCGGATCGGTATCGAACCAGTTGTGGGTCAAGCGGCCCGCGCCCAGGTCCAGGGAGAAGGCCAGGTCCGGGAATTCTTCGGTGCCGGTGGTCAGCTCCAGGGAGCCGCCGCCGATGTCCATATTGGTGATGCGGCCGGCGGACCAGCCGTACCAGCGGCGCACCGCCAGGTAGGTCAGGCGCGCCTCATCCTCGCCGGAGAGGATCTCCAGCCGGACGCCGGTCTCCTTCTCCACCTCCTTGAGGACCTGCTCGGAGTTCTTCGCCGAACGCACCGCGGAGGTCGCGATGGGAAGGAACTCGTCGCAGTTGAGCTTGCTGCCCAGCTCGGCGGCCTCCTTGACGGCAGCCACCAGCTTCTTCACGCCCTTGGAGTGGATGTTGCCGTCCTTGTCCAGCTGCTCCACCAACCGCAGGGGAGTTTTCCAGTCACTCATGGGAGTGGGCCGCCCGCCGGTCTGGGCATCGACCGCCACGAGATGGACCGTGTTGCTTCCCACGTCTAATACACCTAATCGCACACGTCTAGCGTAGTAGGTCTACGGTATTAAAGTGTGAATCGCCCGAAGTCTAGTGAAGTTTATCTTGGTTTTCCGGCCTCCTCACCAGCCGGTAAATCGATCGCAGCGGGAACCGAATTGGCACCAGATTTCCCCCGGGAGTGGTTCGAATTTACCGACGTCGATGACCCCTACCACGTCTTTTCCATCGACCTGACCTGGGTGGAGTCCTTCTACTCCTGCCAGTTCGGCACCGCGGCCTGCCCCGGTATCGACAGCAACCAGCCCGACGTCGGCTGCTGCGTGCACGGCGCCTACATGGCCGATGAGCAGGACCGCGATCAGCTCTACGATGCCGTGGCACAAATGCCGGCCAAGTACTGGCAGCACCGCCCCGCGGACACGGACGCCTACTTGGAGCGCCAGGAGCGCGCGGCCGACGACGAGCTGGAGCCCTGGCTGGTCTGGGACGAGCTCGACGGCGACGACAGCGAGCCGGAGCCGGCGCTGAAGACCCCGCTGGTGGGCGGGGCGTGCATCTTCGCCAACCGCGCGGGCTGGGCCACGGGCGCCGGCTGCGCGCTGCACCAGTGGGCTATCGATGCCGACCAGGAGCTCACCGTGGTCAAACCCGAGGTCTGCTGGCAGCTGCCCCTGCGCCGCTACGAGGACTTCGAGGACCGTCCCGACGGGCAGGAGATCCTGCGCACCACCATCGGCGAATACGACCGCCGCGGTTGGGGCGACGGCGGCGAGGACTTCGACTGGTACTGCTCGTCCAACCCGTCCTGCCACACCAGCGCGGAGCCGATGTGGCGCTCCCAGCGCACCGAGCTTATCGCGCTGATGGGCGCCGAAAACTACCAGGTACTCGCCGAGCACTGCGCCGCCCGCGATCAGGCCGCGCGCGCCGGCGTGCCGCTGCTCCAGCACCCGGCCAGCGCTGCGCGCAAGCAGTAGGAACACACTCGCGCCCGGGCCCCAAGCAAGGCGAAAGCCCCGCGGCACGCGGCCGCGGGGCGGGGCCCAAGCAAGGCTCGGGAAGGCCCGGAAAGGTTCGGCTAGAGGTCGAATTTGTAGCCCAGGCCGCGCACGGTCACCAGGTGCTTGGGCTGGGAGGGCTCGGCCTCAATCTTGGAGCGCAGGCGCTTGACGTGCACGTCCAGGGTCTTGGTGTCGCCGACGTAATCGGCGCCCCAGATGCGGTCGATGAGCTGGCCGCGGGTCAGCACGCGGCCGGCGTTGCGCAGCAGGTACTCCAGCAGGTCGAATTCCTTCAGCGGCATGGGCACCGGGTCACCGTCCACGCAGACGGTGTGGCGCTCGACGTCCATGCGCACGCGGCCGCCTTCCAGGATCTGCTCGTCGAAGGCCTGCTCCTCGGCCGCCGGGGCGGCCTCGTGGCCGCGGCGCAGGACTGCACGGATGCGGGCGATGAGCTCGCGGGAGGAATACGGCTTGGTCACGTAGTCGTCAGCACCCAGCTCCAGGCCGACGACCTTGTCGATCTCGGAGTCGCGGGCGGTGACCATGATGACGGGCACGGAGGAGATAGCGCGCAGTTGCTTGCAGACGTCGGTGCCGGACATGCCGGGCAGCATCAGGTCGAGCAGGACGATGTCGACGCTGTTGTTGGCGAACTTGTCCAGCGCGGTCTGGCCGTCGTGGGCCACGATCGGGCTAAAGCCCTCCTTCCGCAGTAGGAACGCCAGTGGATCGGCCAAGGACTCCTCGTCTTCCACGATGAGGATGGTCGTCATGATGCTTTATCCTTTCGCCTTGCTGCCACCCGGGCGACTGCGTCGTGCAGACCCGACGTAGCTTTATTCTCACTCTTGTTGTCCGTATCCGGGGGACCTTCCGCCGGGGCTGGTTCGTGATAAATAGGAAGCTCGATGGTGAACGTGGACCCGGTGCCGGGCCGCGACCATAGCTTAATATTGCCACCATGGTTGGCCACCACGTGCTTCACTATGGCTAATCCTAAGCCAGTGCCGCCCGTTTGCCGGGATCGGGCCTTGTCTACCCGGTAAAAACGCTCAAAGACGCGCTTTTGGTTCTCCGGGGCGATGCCGATGCCGCGGTCGGTGACCCGGATGTGCACGATGTCGGTGCCCACCACCTTCTGCGAGATGGACACCGGCAGCGCCTCCGGCGAGTAGTTGATGGCATTCGTAATCAGGTTGGACACGGCGGTGACCAGCAGCGGCTTGTCGCCCCAGATCAGCACCCCGCTGTTGCCGCCGCGGATGAGGTCGATGTTGTGGTTGTCGGCGGCCAGCTGGTTGCGCTGGATGGCCTCGTCGATGACGTCGTCGATGCGTAGCGGCTCCATCTCCGGCAGCGCCTCCGCGCCCTGCAGCTTGGACAGGGAAATCAGCTCGGTGACCATCTCCGCCATGCGGTTGGCCTCCTGGTGGGCCTTGGCGCCGAAGTACTTGACGTGCTCCGGGTCCTCCGGGTCCTCCAGCAGCGCCTCGGTGAGCAGGGCGATCCCCCCGACCGGGGTCTTGAGCTCGTGGGAGACGTTGGCCACGAAGTCGCGGCGGGCGTCTTCCATGCGCACGTGCTCGGACTCGTCGGTGCCGAAGACGGTGATAAATCGGTTGTCGTTCAGGGTCAGCGGCTTAATCAGCGCGTGCACCTGGGTCACGCGGTTGCCGGTGCGCCGCTTCGGGATGGATAGGTCCAGGCCGCGCTCCTCGTGGTCCTCGTAGACCTCCTGGGCGACCTGCCACACGTCCGGGCGCACCGCGCGGTCGTGGACTAGGGACATGGTGTGCGCGGCGGGGTTGGACAAGATGACCTCGCCGCCGCGGTCGACCACCACCACGCCGGTGTTCGCGCCCTGGATGGTCAGGTGCAGCACCTGGCTGACGGTGGTGACCTGGTTCGAGTCCGCGGTCGCCGTCGTGCGGAAACGCTGGAGCCGCCCGCGCACCCAGCGCACCAAGGGCAGGACCAGTGCGCAGACCACTGCACCGGCCACAAATGCCAGAACGTTTCCCACGCTCGCGCCTTCCTCGGTTGTCAACGCGCCCGGGGACGGGGCAGAGCACCGGATTCAACGATCCTTTGGTTCCCGCGGGCGCGGCTAGATAGTTGTCTTTCCTACCTAAATGCTACTTGCCGCCCTGGGCCGCCACGGCGGCAGCCCCGGCTGCGGCGGCTTCCGGATCCAGGTAGGTGCCGCCCGGGTTGACCACCTTGCCGGAGGCGTCCACCTCGTAGACCAGCGGGATGCCGGTCGGGATGTTCAGGCCGGCGATGTCCTCGTCCGAAATCTGATCCAGGTGCTTGACCAGCGCGCGCAGGGAGTTGCCGTGGGCGGCGACCAGGACCTTCTCGCCGTTTTTCACGCGCGGCAGGATCTCTTCCTCGAAGTAGGGCACCAGGCGGGCGACGACGTCCTTGAGGCACTCGGTGCGCGGGACCTGGTCCAGGTCCGCGTAGCGCGGATCCTCCGACTGGGAGTACTCCGCGTCATCGGCCAACTCGGGCGGCGGGGTGTCGTAGGAACGGCGCCACGCCATGAACTGCTCTTCGCCGAACTTGTCCTTGGTCTCGGCCTTGTTCAGGCCCTGCAGGGCGCCGTAGTGGCGCTCGTTGAGGCGCCAGTCGCGGGTGACCGGGATCCAGTGGCGGTCGGCCGCGTTCAGCGCGATGTTCGCCGTGCGGATAGCGCGGCGCAGCAGGGAGGTGTACAGCACGTCAGGCAGGAGGTCTTCGGAAGCCAGCAGCTCGCCGCCGCGCTTGGCTTCTGCCTCCCCCTTCTCGGTCAGGTCGACATCCACCCAGCCGGTGAACTGGTTGGACTCGTTCCATTGGGATTGTCCGTGACGCAATAGGATGAGTTTTCCGTTAGTCATGCCTCCAGCATGCCACGAAACCGGCTGCACTGCCGCGAGATTCTAGCCTCCGGTGGCATGACGCGGATGACAGTTGGGGATCTCCGCGGTCAGCGCGCGCTGGTAGACCGCCACCAGCTCGGTGGCCGCAGCCTCCCAGCTAAAGCGCTCCGCGTGCGGCACGGCCGCCTCCCCCATAGCAATGCGCCGCTCATCATCATCGAGCAGCTCCTCCAGCGTGTCGGCCCAGTCCTCCGGCTCATGCGAGTCCACCAACAGGCCGGTCACGCCGTCCTCGACGGCAATCGGCAGGCCGCCGACGCGTGCGGCCACCACCGGAGTTCCGGAGGCCTGGGCCTCCACGGCCACCAGCCCGAAGGACTCGTTGTAGCTAGGCACGGCCACAATATCCGCGGCTTGGTAAAGCGCCACCAGCTCCTCCGGTGGGCGCGGGCTCAAGAAACGGACGCGGCGGTCCACACCCAGCTGGCGCGCTAGGTCCGCGTAGGCCTGCGGGCTAGCACCCGCCCCGGAGGGCCCGCCGCAGATGACCACGCGGAGGTTGCGCAGCGGTTCGCGGCGGAAGATCTCCGCGGTGGCGCGGATGAGTACTTCCGGGCCCTTGAATTTCTGCAGGCGACCCACAAACGCGATGACCTTGCTGTGCAGCGGCAGGCCCAGCTCGCGGCGGGCGCGCTCGGTGTTGCGGTCGCTGCCCGGGGTAAACAGCTTGGTGTCCGCGCCCGGCGCGACGGTGACGATCCGCTCGGCCGGGGCGTCGTAGTGCTCAGCCAGTTCGCGGGCCTCGTCGACGGTGTTGACTACCAAGAGGTCGGCGTTGTCTACCAGCTGCTGTTCGCAGATGCGCCGGGCCTCGGACTCGCGGGCGTCGTCGTCGCTGCGGTAGGCGTTTTTCACCGCGGCGAGAGTGTGCGCGGTGTGCACCAGCGGCACGCCCCACAGGTCCCGCAGCAGCCAGCCCACCTGACCGGAGAGCCAGTAGTGGGAGTGGATGATGTCGTAGTGCAGGTCGTGACACTTGACGTATTCGACCATCCCGCCGGCAAAGGCCGCCAGCTGCGTGGGCAGGTCTTCCTTCTCCAGCCCCTCGTAGGGCCCGGCCACGACGTTGATGACCCGCAGGTGCTCGCTGACCTCTACGACCTCGCCCTGGCTGGGCCGGGTCGCCCGGGTATACACGTCTACTTTTACGCCCTGCAGCGCCAGTTCCTTGGCGGTGTTGAGCACGTAGACGTTCATCCCGCCGGCATCACCCGTCCCAGGCTGCTCGATGGGGGAAGTGTGCATTGAAATCATCGCCACGCGCATGGCGCCCCAGTCTAATACCGCCTGCCCCCTCCCCGCCGCGGTGTTGCCTGCGTCACCGCTTCCAGGACGCTGCCGACGCCGGGACCAAGCCCGCGCCGGACCGCTGTCTAATGCCGACGGCGGCGCCCGCGCCGTGCGGCCGCGCGTTGCCTCGTCGTTATACTAGGGGAAGCACAACCTACGCTTGCGAAAGTTTTCCCCGATTCTTAGAGGTTAGAACCCATGTCAGCATTCGAGACCAAGGCTTGGCTCCAGCACTACCCCGAGTGGACCCCGCACTCCCTCGACTACGGCGAGACCACGCTGCTCGACATCTACGACAACAACCTGGCCATCAACGCCGAGAAGCCCGCCACCTGGTTCTTCGGCCGCACCCAGTCTTATGCGGACCTGGACCGCCAGGTCAACCGCGCAGCCGCGGGACTCAAGGCCTTTGGCGTGCGCCCGGGCGACCGCGTCGCCCTGGTCATGCCCAACTGCCCGCAGCACGTCGCTGCTTTCTGGGCAGTGCTCAAGCTGGGCGCCATCGTGGTCGAGCACAACCCGCTGTACACCGCCCACGAGCTGGAGGGCCTGTTCCAGGACCACGGCGCGCGCATCGCCATCGCCTGGGACTCGACGGCCGGCACGCTGGAGAAGTTACGCGGCACCACGGATCTGGAAACGGTGGTCTCGGTCAACATGATCGAGGCCATGCCGACCCTCAAGCGCGCGGCCCTGCGCCTGCCCTTCCTCAAGTCGCAGCGCGAGCAGCTGTCCCAGCCGGCCCAGAACACCGTCCCTTGGGACACCCTGATCGGCAACGCCATCGGCGGCGACGGCCAGGACCTGAAGGAGCCGGAAGGCGTTGAGCGCGACACCACCGCGCTCATCCTCTACACCTCCGGCACCACCGGCAAGCCCAAGGGCGCGGAACTGAGCCACGGCTCCCTGTTCGCCAACGTGTTACAGGGCAAGGCCTGGGTGCCCGGCCTGGGCGAGCAGGAAGAGCGCATGCTGACCGCGCTGCCGATGTTCCACGCCTACGGCATGACCATGAACATCACACTCTCCCAGCTCATCGGCGGCGAGCTGGTCATGCTGCCGGCACCGAAGATCCCGCTGGTCATGGACGTGATGAAGAAGCACACGCCCACCTGGGTGCCGGGCGTGCCGACGCTCTACGAGAAGATCGTGAAAGCCGCCGAGGAGCAAAACATCCCGATCAAGGGCATCCGTGCCGCCTTCTCCGGTGCTGCCACCCTACCGGTGGACACCGTGGAGAAGTGGGAGAAGTACACCGACGGACTGCTGGTGGAAGGCTACGGCCTGACCGAGTGCTCGCCGATTATCGTGGGCAACCCGATGTCCACCGACCGCCGCCCGGGGTACGTGGGCATCCCCTTCCCGGACACCGAAATCCGGATCGCCAACCCGGAGAACTTGGACGAGACCATGCCGGACGGCCAGGAGGGCGAGATCCTGGCCCGCGGCCCGCAGGTCTTCAAGGGCTACCACAACAACCCGGAGGCCACCGCCGCCGCCTTCCACGACGGCTGGTTCCGCACCGGAGACCTGGGGGTCATGGAAGAAGACGGCTTCATCCGCTTGGTCAGCCGCATCAAGGAAATCATCATCACCGGCGGCTTCAACGTCTACCCGGCGGAGGTCGAGGAGGCCCTGCGCGTACACGACGCCATCAAGGACATCGCGGTCGTCGGCCGCCCGCGCCCGGACGGCTCCGAGGACGTCGTGGCCTGCGTGGAGCTCAACGACGGCGCCGCTCTGGATCCGGAAGGCCTGAAGGAATTCGCCCGCCAGCGCCTGACCCGCTACAAGGTCCCGCGCACCTTCTACCACTTCGAGGACCTGGCCAAGGACCAGATGGGCAAGATCCGCCGCCGCGAGGTCCAGGACGACCTCCTGCAGCGCCTGGGCCAAGAGCGCAAGTAACCACTCCTTAGCCCATCCCTTCCACCCAGGCCCCGGCGCTTGCGCCAGTCCCGCCGGTTCCACCCGGCTCCGCCTCACACTCACCGCGCCCCCGCCACCCCGGCGGGGGTAAATTGTTCGCCATTCCACCCAAGAACATGAGGGATAAATCATGTTTAGGGTAGGCTGGCGTGCCGTAAAAGTTTTGTTCTCCTACGGAAGGTAATCGCACTCGTATGTCGGCCTATGAGACCCGAGCCTGGACCCAGCACTACGGCGACTGGACCCCCGCGGAAGTGGAAATAGGCAACGAGACCCTCGTGGACGTCTACCAGCGCAATCTCTCCGAAAACGGGGACCGCCCGGCCACCTATTTCTTCGGCCGCACCCTCACCTACACCGAGCTGGACCAGCAGGTCCGCGCCGCCGCGGCCGGACTCAAGGCCTTCGGCATCCGCCCCGGCGACCGGGTGGCCATCGTGCTACCGAACTGCCCGCAGCACATCGTCGCCTTCCACGCCGTACTACACCTGGGCGCCACCGTGGTCGAGCACAACCCGCTCTACACCAGCTACGAGCTGGAGGGCCTGTTCAGCGACCACGGCGCCCGCGTGGCCATCGCCTGGGACAAGGCCGCCGCCACCCTGGAGCCACTGCGCTCCACCACTGACCTGGAGACCATCATCTCCGTCGACATGACTGAGGCCATGCCGCGCCTGCAGCAGCTAGCCCTCAAGCTGCCAGTACCACCCATCAAGGCCAAGCGGGAACAGCTCACCGTCCCGGCCCCGGGGTCGGTCCCCTGGTCCACGCTGCTCAGCTCCGCCATCGGCGGCGACGGCCGCAACCTCACCCCGGCGGACATCCGCCCGGCCGACCCGGCGCTCATCCTCTACACCTCCGGCACCACC
>NZ_KV823431.1:0-46240 GCF_001815935.1 Corynebacterium sp. HMSC04H06 | reverse complement strand
CTCATCCTCTACACCTCCGGCACCACCGGCGCACCCAAGGGCGCGGTGCTCACCCACCGCAACCTGCAGTCCAACTGCCTGATGGCCATCGCCTGGGTGCCCAACCTGGGCGAGGAACCCGAGCGCTTCCTGGCCGCCCTCCCGCTCTTCCACGCCTACGGCATGACCGCGGTGTGCACGATGTCCATCTTCGTCGGCGCCGAGATCATCCTGCTGCCCGCCCCGAAGATGGATCTCATCCTGGGCGTGGTTAAAAAGCACATGCCGACCTGGTTCCCGGGCGTGCCGACGCTTTATGAAAAGCTCGCCGACGCCGCCAAGGACAAGGGCGTGAGCCTCAAGGGCATCAAGAAGTCCTTCTCCGGTGCTGCCACCCTGCCGGTCGCCACGGTGGAAAAGTGGGAGGCGACCACCGGCGGCATGTTGGTGGAAGGCTACGGCCTGACGGAGACTTCCCCGGTCATCTGCGGCAACCCGATGAATGAGCACCGCCGCCCCGGCTACATCGGCCTCCCCTTCCCCAATACTGAGGCCCGCGTGGCCGACCCGGACGATCCCTCGGTTACCCTGCCGGACGGCGAGGAAGGCGAGCTGCTCGTCCGCGGCCCGCAGGTCTTTTCTGGCTACCTCAACAACCCGGAAGCGACCGAAAAGTCCTTCTACAAGGACTGGTTCCGCACCGGCGATATGGCCGTCATGGAAGAAGACGGCTTCATCCGCCTGGTCGCCCGTATCAAGGAGGTCGTCATCACCGGTGGCTTCAACGTCTACCCCGCGGAGGTCGAGGAAACCATCCTCTCCCACCCGGACGTCACCGACGTGGCCGTGGTGGGCCGCCCGCGCAAGGACGGCTCGGAGGACGTGGTCGCCTGCGTAACCCTCCGTGACGGCGCCGCCCTGGACCCGCAGGGCATGCAGGACTTCGCCCGCCAGCGCCTAGCCCGCTACAAGGTCCCGCGCACCTTCTACCACTTCGAGGAACTCGCCCGCGATCAGATGGGCAAGATCCGCCGCCGCGAAGTCCAGGCCGAGCTGCTCGAACTAATCCAGGCTTAGGAAAAATATCGTCCTCTAGCCCAACCGCTACCCTATTCCCCCAGCTCACGCGCCCCCTGCGGATACAGAGGTCGATATTTCCCACGGCTTACGAAAAAATATCGATCCCTGTCCTCGGCAACAGCCGCGTTTCCCCAGGTGAGGGATCGGCTGAAACCACAGAGGTCGATATTTTCCGTTGGGCCTAGAGGTTAATGCCGAAGTTCTTCAGCATCCCCCGCCAATCGAAGTGGCCCAGAGCCACAGCGGCACCGCCCACGGCCGCGATGAAGCCGAGGACGAGACCGATGGTCGTACCGATGCCGGTAGCGCTCGGGTTATCGGAGCTGACGGTTGCCAGTTCGGAGGACAGCCTGTCAATGCCTGCCAGGTCCTTGCCGGACACGTCTCCGCCCTGCTCGCCGTCGGCGTAATCCAGCACCAGATCGACGTTGGCGTCGTCGAACTCCTGGCCCTCCTCGTAACGCAGAAGGGAGTGGTGCAGGCCAATGCCCGCGGTGGTCGGACGGTCCTGCGCGGTAAAGTCCGTGCCCGGGGCGATCGGCTCGTCGAAGGTGAAGGTCACCAGCACCTCGTCATCGCCGGCCTTATCCAGCTGGGTCGGATCGTTTGCGGTGCGCCCGTCCAGCGTGAAGTCGCCTACCAACTTGGCGTTCTGGCCGGCCACCTCCAGCTTGAGATCGTCGAAGGCCACATCCAAGCCCGGACCGCCGTTTTTGCCCATGCCTTCGTAGGCCACGAGGTGTGCCCCACCGGTCAGCGGGATGGTGCCGTTACCCTCGGCGTCCAGCTGCGTGTTCTCCACATCGACTGGGAAGACGAACTGGTTTTCCTTGAACTCCGCACCGTTATCACCGGTCAGGGTACCCTTGGCGAAGGGGCCCCGCAGGTGGCTGATGAAGGAATCCTTGATGGGCCAAGCGAACGAGCCCGACTCCAGCGCAGGGGCGGTGCCCTCAGCCGCCAAGGCGGTCGGCACAGTGGCGCCACCCAAGGCGACGGCAGTGACCACGGCTGCGGCAGTCAGAGAGCGGGAAGAGATACGAGACAACGGAGGTCTCCTTTCTGATTGAGTTGTGGATGGAAAGGCTGTGAATAAACAGAATGAGGGGAAAGCGCAACGCACACGGCTTTGCGCTACGCCCGCGCGTGGGCGAGGTCTGCAAAAACTGCGGAGTTGAAGGCGAAGGCGTCCTTGGCCTCGACGATTAGCATGTCACGCTGCTCGTCGGTCAAACCCAGCTCATCCAGCTGGCGGCGGTAGCTCGCGCGGTAGGGCGGGATCTTGCCGATAGCGGAGAAGTCGTAGAACTGCAGGGCGTCACGATCGATGTCGTACAGGGTGCCCAGCCGGGCGGCGATGACCTGGCCGCCGGAGATATCGCCCAGGTAGCGGACGTAGTGGTGGGCGATAACACGCGCCGCCTCGTCCTCGCGTAAAGATTCCAGGCGTGCCACATACCGGGCGGTAGCCGGCAGGATGCGGACCTTGTCGCGCCAGTCGGACCCCAGCATGTTGGCCAGATCGTTGTCCAAGGCGGCGCGGCGCTCGAGGCGCGGGTCCGCCACGGCGGAGCCCAGCGGAGTCTCCGCGACGCGGCGCACCGCGGTCTCCAGTGCGTCGTAGATGAACCAGAGCTGACCCGTCAGCGAGTGCACTGCCTCCGCATCCAAGTCGCCTTGGATGAGGGAGGCCATGAAGTCGGAGCCTTCCGCCTGCTCATGGGCCTGCGCGGTGGCCCCGCGCAACACCTGGGACAGTGGTTGTGTCACACCAGTGGTCGTTTCGGTAGCTGTGGCAGTCGAGGCCATCGTCGTCTCCTTTCGGGTCAGTGAGAGCGGGGAGTTTTACCGCAGCTCGGTAGCCCGCTATAGACGGGCCCGAGCGTTATCGCCCCCCACAGATTAAGGTTTGCCTTACCTGAAAGTACAGAGGCGTCATGCAAGATCAACCCAACGTATGACACCTAGTACCCCCGGTATGAGCAGCGGCCCGCTCCCTGGTGAGGAACCGGCCGCGGGGCGTGAAGCGCTACCCCGCGATAGCGCCCCCTAGAGGACTCCTAGCGCAGGTTGAACTGGCGCAGGAACTTGTTGAACTGCTTCTGGATGCCGCCGAAGACACCCGCAACGTTCAGCGCGTGGCCGATGATGCCGAACATCCCCAGGATGCCCAGACCACCCAACACGTAGTTCCACACGGAGCCGAACTTCGTCATCAGGCTGGAGCCCTGCTCCTCGTCCTTGTTCTGCTCCTCGTCCTCATCCGGAGCCTCAGTCTTAGTCGGCTCAGCCGAAGTGGTTTCCGCCGGCTTGGAGGTCGAGGCGGTCGGCTTAGCCGGCTTCTCAGAGGTCGGTTCCTCAGAAGTCGGTTCCTCGGACGTCGGATCCTCAGAGGTGGGCTCCTCAGAGGTAGTCGACTCCGGGGTGACGCACTTTTCCTCGGTGGTCAGGGAGATGTTGATGTCGTCGAGCTCGGGCTTGTACTCGGCGCTGTAGATGCCCATGAACAGGATGTCGACTCCCTCGACGATGCTCTTGTCCGGGTCGGTGCCCGGCTTCGGGACGTAGGTCATGTTCGTGGCATCCAGCGTGATGGTATCGCCGTTGACCTGCCACTCGCCGTCACCCTTGGAGAAGACGTCGGCGCCGGTGCGCTTGTTCTCATCGGTGCGGTCTTCCGGGGTGTACTGGGTCATGGGCTTGCCCTCGACGTAGTAGCCCTCGTAGCCAGCGCCGCCTTGAACATCGTTACCGGTGACCTCGACGTAGGGGGACTGGAAGTTCGAGTACAGCGCGCCGTGGTGGCCCTCGAAAATGACCTCGGAGTCCTTGGTGTGCAGGTCCGCGGAGGTCACGTTGCCTTCGTCATCGATCTCGATGGTAGACTTGGCCGGGTCGATCTCGTACTGGAACTGGAAGTCCTTGGCCTTCGGGTTTTCCGGGTCAGACTCCTTGACGTCGCCCTTGGTGGCCCAGCCACCGCGGGCGATGGGGCCTTGGATGTAGCTGCGGAAGCTTTCCTTCAGGCCCCAGTTGAAGGTGCCGCCGGTGACGACGGTCTCGCACTGCGGGGCGGTGGATTCTTCTGCATTCTGAGCGCCCGCGGTCGGGACGACGAGGGCGGTGCCGCCCAGGGCTAGGGCGATGACGCTCGCCCCAAAGGTGGTGCGGGTGGACTTTACGGTCATGAGTGTTACTCCTTGTCGGATGTGGGTGTGGGGTGAAACAGAGACAGCAGTGAGTTCGCTGAATCAGGGGGATCTCTCCGCCTGGGCAGGACGGAGATGGCCCCGTCCGTGCGGCGGCTGACCTTCACCGGCCAGCCGTAGACGTCGGACAGAGTGGAATCGGTATAGACCGCGTCTACCGGGCCATCGGCAGCAATGCGCCCGTTGGACAGGCAGACGATGTGGTCGCAGTAGGCGGCCGCGGCGTTGAGATCGTGGAGGACTATCACCACGGCCACGCCGGTGGTGTGGGCGAGCTCGCGGACTAGGCTGAGCACCTGCTCCTGGTGGCGAATGTCCATCGCGGCGGTCGGCTCGTCCAGAAAGACCACCGGGGTCTCTTGCGCGAGCACGCGCGCTAAGGCCACGCGGGCGCGCTCCCCGCCGGAGAGCGTGACGATGTCGCGGGCGGCCAGATGGTTGGTACCGGTGGCGGCCAAGGAGGCATCGATAACTGCGTCATCGAGGCGCTCCTTATCCGTCCCCCGCCAGGGGCGCCGGCCCATGGCCACGACGTCGCGGACTAGGAATTCGAAGGACACGCGCACGTCCTGGAGCATGACCGCCCGGCAGCGGGCCATCGCCTGCGCTCCGGCGCTTACCGGATCTAGTCCGCACACGCTCACGGTTCCCGCGCTCCGCTCCACGTCCCCAGACAGGGCGGCCAGCAGCGTGGACTTGCCCGCGCCGTTGGGGCCGATAAGCCCGGTGACCTCGCCCGGGCGGGCCGCGAACGTAATGTCGTCGAGCAGGCGGGCATCCCCTATGTCCACGCGCAGGCCGCGCACCTCAATGGCCGCGGAATACGTCTTATCGCTCATGCGTGCATCCCCTTTCGCATCATCCGCCGCAGGAGGATGAAGAACGTCGGCCCGCCTACCAGGGCGGTGAAGATGCCGATGGGCAGGTCGGCGAAGGCGATCATTGTGCGCGCCGCCACGTCAGCCAGCCCGATGAGCACCGCCCCGCCCAGCGCGGAGGCCGGGATGAGAAGGTGGTTCTCCGGCCCCACTACCGTGCGAAAAAGGTGCGGGACGATAAGGCCGACAAACCCGATGAGCCCGGCGAAGGCCACCGCGCCCGCGGTCAAAATCGCCGAGGCGACAATCGCGATGACGCGCAGCCGGGAGACGTTGATGCCGGTGTGCCCAGCGGCGCGCTCACCCAGCGCGAGCACGTCGAGCGCTCCGCCTAGGCGCAGCGCCACGGCGATGCCCACGATGGCAATCGGCAGCACCACCCAGGTGTGCTTCCACTGCGCGCCATTGAGCGAGCCCATCTGCCAGAAGATGATCTCCTCGCGACTGGTGGTCGGCGCCAGGTAGACCATGAACGAGATAATCGCGCCGCAGACCGCGTTGACAGCGATGCCGGTCAGCACCAGGTTGATAACCGCCACCCGGCCGCTGCTGCGCGCCAGCTGGTAAATAAGCCCGGCGGCCACCAGCGCGGACAGGAAGGCGAAAAACGGGACGGTGAAGGTGCCCAGAAACGCGATGTTAAACACGATGGCCAGCGCCGCGCCCACGCCCGCGCCCGAGGTCACGCCGATGATCGACGGCTCGGCCAGCGGGTTGGCAAACACGGCCTGCATCAGGGTGCCGGCCACGCCCAAGCACGCGCCCACTAAAAATCCGAGGAGGATACGCGGCAGGCGGATGTCCCAGACCACGCTGGCGGCCAGGCCCGCGTGGTGATCGCTGCCCAGCAGAATGGGCACTAGATCCTGCAGCGGCACGTAGTACTGCCCCAGCACTATGGAGAGCACCACGGCGATGAGCATCAGCACCGCCAGCAGGATGAAGATGCCCACGCGCCGGCGCCGCCGAGCCGCGAAGACCTCGTCCGGTTTAATCTTGTGGGTCATACAACGCCTGTGCCGTCCGCAATAGGGTCTGTCCGGTCATCGGGCCGAACGCTAGGGATTGTCCGTCCGGGATGGTGATGACCCGGCGTTTTTGGCCCGCCGTGGTCTGCGCAACGCCGGGGCGTTCCAGCAGGCCGTCGATGCCACCCGTCGACTCCAACCCGCCCGTCATCATGATGAACGCGTCCGGGTTTAACCGGGCGAGCGCTTCCGCGTTGGCGGGCTCGATATAGGACAGGTTGTTCTCCGTGGCCAGGTCCACCGCACCGACGCCCTCGATGAGGTCTTTCGCGCCGGTGCCGTCGCCCATGATGAAGAACACGCCGCCGTTGCCGCGGGCGTAGAGGAACGCCACGCGCATGGGATCCTCCGGAGCCATGTCGGCGATGGCCTCCTTGTCCAGCTCGATCTCTTCGACCGAGCGCTGCGCCAGTTCCTCGGCGTCCTCGCTTAGGCCCACCACGGCGCCGAGGGTGCTGATGTCCTCGGCCACGGAGTCGATGGTGCGGGTCGGCTCCATGACCACAGTGGTCACGCCGGCCGCGCGGATCTGATCGATGGCGTCCTGCGGACCGATGGAGTGGTCCACAATCACCAGGGTCGGCTCCAGCGAGAGCACCGCCTCGACGTTGATGTTGTGCCCTCCCTGGGTGACCACGGGCCGGTCGGCCAGGATGTCCTCGGTGGAGGAGACCGTGCGGCCCACGATGTTATCGGCCAGCCCCAGGCCGGTCAGCGTCTTGGTGTAGGTGCCGTACAGGTCGAGCCCGAGGATGCGGTCTACGTTGTCCACGGTGACGTCGTAGCCGTCGGCATCGGTAAGCTCTACCGGCAGCGCCGGCGACGGGTTGTCATTGACCGGCTCCACATCTTGGAAATCCTTGACCTCGCTAACGCCCTCGAAGGTGCGGGGGTCTTGCGGGTCACCGGAGCTTTTCAGCTCGTCGCGCAGGGCGGCGTCTCCGCTGGACTCGTAAGCGCCCTGGACGCCGCAGGCGGCCAGGCTGACCGCGCACAGCAGCGCGACAAACGCCAGGATGCACACCCGCGCTGAGCGGTGCAGAGTATAGAACATTGGATCTTGCTTTCTTACTCTATGGGAGGTTTAACCTAGGACGGGTTGCTGGCCGCCAGGCGGCCGATGCTGCCACCGGCCACTACCACGCCCGCGATCAACAGCAGCAGGTAGGTGGTGGCATCGCTACCGGCGCCACCCGCCGCGGCCGACTTAATCTTGAAATTGCCGGATCCGTCCTCGTAGCCGGCGGAAGAATTCTCGCCGTCGGCACCCGTGCTGGAGCTGAAGCCGCCGTTGCGCTCGGCCAGCTTCGCCGCCCCTGCGCTGCGCGCCGCGGCCGATCCGCCGGTAGACCCAGACCCGGAGCTCGAGCCGGAGGCCGCGGTGCCGCCGACACCGTCGCAGTCGCCGGCGCCACCCAGCTGGGCGCTAAAGGACAGCGGGGCCAGCTCGGTGCCCGGGTCGTAAAACTCGGCGAAGGCCTTGGAACCGTCGTTGGTCAGCAGGACGGTCGCACTGCCGGATACGGAGCTATCGGTCACGTTGAGGTCAGAGAAGTTCAGCTCGCCCAGCGCGGTGCGCCCGAAGTCGATCTTCTCGCCCTCCATGTTGGACGAGCGCACGTCCGCCACCAGTTGGCCGCCGTTACCGTTGAACTGGATCTCCGGGTTGGCAATGTTCAGGTCCAGAATGCCGTTGTGACCCGTGAACTGCATGGATCCGCCGTAGATGATGGTGCCTTGCTGAGAGTCGGTGTCCACGTTGCCGCCGTTGCCGGTGAAGCGGTACTCGCCACCCTCGTAGCCCACGCCGCTCAAGTCCCACTTGCCCTTGGCGATGGACCCGGTGATATAGGACTGGAAGGATTCCTTCAGCGCCCACGCCGCTTCCGCGCTCTCCACGGCCTTCACGGCCTCGCACTTCACGTCCGAGCCGCCAGAGCCGCCGGCAGCACTGCCGCCGGTCGAGCCGGCCCCTGCGCCAGAGCCGGATCCAGTGCCAGACGTAGACCCAGACTTGGAACCGGAACCGCCAGAGGTCGTGCCGCCAGAAGTCTTGCCGCCGGAGGCCGAGTTGGGCCCAGAGTTCGACCCAGAATTAGAACCAGACTTAGACCCCGAGGTCGCGCCCGACGTGCTACCCGACTTCGTGCCGGAGGTCGTGCCCGAAGTCGTACCCGAGCCAGAGCCAGATCCGCTCTTCCCACCGCGGTTGGTGAAGGACTCGTACTCGTCCAGGAAGGCCTGGGTATTGCCCATGAACGTGGTCAGGGCGTTCATGGTGTCGTTGGTCTCGGACAGGATGTCCATGACCTGCTTGTTGAAGCCGGTGAAGTTGCCGCTGATGGTGGTCAGCGTGCGCTTGTTGCCCGAGCCGGAGTCGCTGCCCGGCCCAGACTCGGAGCCGCAGCTGCCGTCCAGCGCCGCCCCGCCGCTCGTCGGATCCATTGGGGTGCCGGGATCGTAGGCCAAAAACAGGCGGTTGCCTCCCTGGGTCAGGGTGGTCGAGCCCGACAGATCCACCGCGCCGGAATCCGGATTGAACGGGCTGTCCAGGTTGATGGTGGCGATGACCTCGTCGTCGCCGGTGATCTTGTCGCCGCGCTTGGAGGTATCCACCATGTCGGACTCGTAGGAGACGTAGTCGACCATGATGTCAGCGGTGTTGCCCTGGGCGCGTACCTTCCAGTCGGACAGGGTCATGTCCAGCAGGTCGTCACCGCCGTAGTTGTGGCCGTTGAAATGCAGCACGCCGTTCAGCGGAACCGTGACGGCATCCCCGTCTACCTGCGGCTTCTTCGGCTTGAACTGGAACGCGCCGTCGTCGCCAGTCTCGCTACCCGTGAAGCCGATGCCGTCGCCGCCCCAGCCGCCTTTAGCGACGTTGCCCTGGATGTAGGCGCGGTAGCTTTGCTTGATACCCCAGTTGAACTCGCAGGTGCCCGCGGCGTGGGCCGCGGGCGTGGCGACGGTAAACGCTGCGGCCGGCGCGAAGGCCAAGGCACCGGCGGCGGCCACCGCGGCGGAGGTACGGAACGAGAACAAGCGGGTGATCCCGCGCAGTGAAAGGGACATACAGATCCTAGCTACGTACAGAAACTTCAGAGAGACTCTTGCTGCCTAATCCGCACGTCAGGCCACACATTGTAAATTTAATGTAGCCTACGCTTCACAAGGTAAGGCAGTCCTAAAAGGAAACTAGCACACGATTTTTCATTAGGGTAGACTCCCCTTTGTTTAAATTTGTCACGGTGGGCCCGTGCGACCCACGCTGCACCGAGAGATACAGTGAGGTAAAGCAGCATGACCTTGCGGAATGAATCAGCGTTCTCCACGCTGTACCCAGACGTGGATCCACATGAAGGACTCCCCCTTTCAGGGACGGAGCGGCTCGCCCTCGCGGTGGCCTTCGCGGTGATGGCCTACGGCGCCGTGGTGGGCGATATCATCGTCGCCGCCGTCGGCCTCGTCTTAGCACTCGCCGCCTGCATCATCGAGACAACGAAGACCAACCGCCGCATCCGCGCCCAGGCTCGCAGCCGCTTCCCTGGCGAGGACTGGGTGGAATACCGCACCGCCCGCCGCCTCAACCTAGGCCTGCTCCTGCCACTTTTCATCGCGGTCATCGGTGTGCTAATTGCCGCCGGCTTCTGGTTCATCCCACCCGAGCACGACGTGCTCGGCGGCATCATCATCGCCCTTCTCGTCGCCGCCCTGGTCTGGTTCATGCCCGGACTGAACCCCATCTGGTCGAAGCTGGGCAAGAAAAAGGAGCCCGCGGACCAGTACGCCGCACCAGCCGACGCCCCGGCTGCCACCCCGGCCAGCGCCTCCCCCTGCTCCGCCACGGCCAGCACTCCCCAAGCGCAACCTACCGCGCCTACTCAGCCGACCACCCTGAACAAGCACGTCTACCACCAGCAGGCCCCGGCCAGCGACGACACCTCCGTCATCCCCACCGTCGACGACAAGCACTAGCCTTCCCCACATGAGAGTTCCTGCCGACTTTTGCCTGCCAAGTCCGTCTCCCAGAGCAAAACTACTCGGCCGGAACTCTCACCACCTGCACACAGAACAGCCCCCTACGCGCATCGTCTACCCTGAAACCTATGGGCTTCGCTTCGCTCCCCACCTACCAGCGCATTGCTGACGAGCTGCGCCGCGCGATCGAGCGAGGACAGCTGCGCCCCGGGGACCGCCTGCCGGCCGAGCGAGTCCTGGTTGTCAAGTACGCGGTATCGCGCATCACCGTCCGGCACGCGCTGCAGGTCCTGGAACAGGACGGGCTGGTCGAGCGCCGGCGCGGCCGCGGCGGCGGCACCTTCGTCACCACCATCCCGCCGTTGGTGCAGCTCAACCGCCTGGGGGGCTTCCTCCCCCAGCTGCGCGCCCGGGGGATGTCGGTCACTTCACAGGTCTTGCGCCGCGAGCTCATCTTGGCCCCAGAGCGGGTGCGCCAACCCTTAAGCCTGGATCCGGGCAGCTTTGCTTTCCAGGTGGTGCGCCTTCGGTCGGTGGACGGCACCCCGCTGTTGCTGGAGAACTCCTTCTTCCCAGTAACGGTGTTCCCGGATCTTCTCGACCACGACCTGGAAGGTTCCCTCTACGAGTTGCTAGGCCAACACTACGGCCACCCACCTGCGGCCAAGACCGAGGTCGTCTTGCCGCACGATCCCAACCGCACGGAGCGCGAGCTGCTGAAGGTGCCCGCCGGCCACCTCTTGCTGCGGATTAAGCGGACCGCACTAGACGCCGAGCAACTCCCCGTCGAGTATTCGGAAGACACCCTGCGTTCCGATCTCGCGCAGATCCAGGTCTTTACTTCCTAAGCACACGCATCAGGGACGCGGCGGCGCTGCGCATATCGGGAAAACGAGCCACTAGGGCGCTGGACTCACCGGTGTTCGGCCCTATCCCCACCACCGACATGCCGGCCGAACGAGCGGATTCCACTCCGGCGCGGGAATCCTCAAAAGCCAGTACCGCACCGGGCTCTACCCCCAGCACTGCGGCCGCCTGGAGGTAACCATCGGGTGCGGGTTTACCGTGGGCGACGTCTTCGATGGTGACGATGACGTCGAGGTGATCCTCCAGCCCGTTGTCCCGCACGGCCGGCATGATCATCTGACGCAGGGTGCCCGTTACGATCCCTAAGGGGTAGCCTTGCCCTTTCAAGCTCCGAACGAACTCCACCGTTTGCTTATCGATGCACCCCGCGCGCCAACTCAGCTGCGCATAAGCCGCACCCACCGCGGCGAGGAACTCCGTGTACCGGTCAGTGGCGTGGCGGGGCGTCAAGATGTCACGGGCAATCTCGGGTTCGGATTTACCCAAACACGCCGCGTATTCGCCGGGACCGAGCGGGGCGAGCTCGGCGTTTTCCAGCGCCTGGGCGTAGGAGCGCTCCAGAATGGTCTCATCATCGCTTAACGTTCCGTTGAAGTCGAATAAGACCGCTTCCGTACGCCGGCAGACTTCACTTTGTTGCATAAACGCCCTGTTCATAAGTGTTTCGTGGACATTTCTTCGCATTCTAAGGCAAAGGCCAAAAGGTGCGGAACAGTTAGTTAAAGGTACTAAAAGAGATTTGGCCGACGTTCATGTGAACGGAACCTGCAGGCTAACTAGGCGTGTGAGACTACTACACAGATGCGTTGGGCCATCCCGCGTCTCTGTCTCATTTGCATTTGCCTACTGCACGTCTTCATCCCATGAAAGGTTCCGTCATGTCCGTGAAAGTGTCTTTTAAACGCCGAACCCTGCTGCGCCTAGCCGGCATTGGCGCAGCCGTTACCCTAGCTTCCTCCTCGCTCGTTGCCTGCGGCAGCGACAGCGACAACGACGCCCAGATTGGTGAAAACATCGAGGAGATCGCCTCCCTCGCCAAGGATGAGGGCGAGGTCCGCCTCATCGCTTACCCGGAAACCTGGGCGAACTACAAGGGCCATTTCGAAGAGTTTGAAAAGAAGTACGGCGTCGACGTCGTCGTGGATTCGCCGGACGCGTCTTCCGCAGAAGAGCTGGAGGCAGTCAAGAACCTGCGCGGCCAGGATTCCCAGCCGGACGTACTGGATATCGGCTATTCGTTCACGGGCCCGGCCAAGCAGCAAGACCTCATCGAAGAGTATAAGCCCTCGCACTGGGACGAGATCCCAGACGAGCTCAAGGACCCGGATGGCAAGTGGGTAGGCGCCTACTACGGTGTGCTGTCGGTGGGCGTCGACAAGGACGCCGCTGACGTACCCACCAGCTTCGAAGACCTCAAGGACCCGAAGTACAAGGGCAAGATTGCTCTGCCGGGGGATCCGCGCAAGGGCGCTTCCGGCATCGCTACGGTCTTCGCCGCTTCCCTAGCCAACGGCGGCTCGCTGGATGATATCCAGCCGGGTATCGACTACTTCGCCGAGCTGGCGGAGCTGGGCAACCTCGTGCCGGTTTCCGATGCAGCCTCGGCCATCACCACCGGCGAGGCCTCGGTCATCTTCGACTGGAACTACAACTGGCTGGGCGTGGAAGACCAGCTGGAAAAGGACGGCGTGAACTTCGAGATGGCCGTCTTGGAGGACGGCGTCTTCGGTAACTACTACGCGCAGCCGGTGACCAAGAACTCGCCGCAGCCGAACGCCGGTCGCCTCTGGATCGACTGGTTGACCTCGGACGAGGGCTCTGAGCAGTACGCTCGCGGCGGGGCCATCCCGGCGCGGTTCACCCAGCTGGCCGAGGAGGGCAAGCTCTCGGACGAGGCGCTGTCGAAGCTGCCGGATCCGAAGATCGTGGAGAAGGTCAAGCTGCCGACTCCGGAGCAGGGCGATAAGGCTAACGAGGCCATCGCGAAGGAATGGTCGCAGAAGGTGAAATATTAAATGACTGCTTCTCTCGACGTGGCTGCAAACGCGAGTACCCCGCAGCCGCCGGAGCGAGAGCCCAAGGCCCGCAGCTTCGCCTCGGTCAAGGTGACCGGCTGGTTGGGGGCTTTGCCCTTTCTCGCGTTCATGGCGGCGTTCCTTGTCATTCCCATCTTGGCTAACGTGGTGCGGGCCTTCCAGGCCCCAGACGGGAGCTTCTCGCTGACAACCATGGCGGAAGCCATCGACGAGGCCTACCGTCCGGCCTTCGCGCTGACCTTCAACCTCTCCGCACTGACCGCGCTTATCGGCGGCGTGCTCGGGCTCATCGTGGCGTGGGCTCTGACGAACCCGTCTGGGCCGCGGTGGCTCCCTGGCCTGGTCAATAGCTTTTCCGCCCTGGCGGCTCAGTCGGGCGGCGTGCAGTTGGCGTATGCCTTCATCGCCTTGCTGGGCACGCAGGGCCTGCTGACCACCGCGATCAACATGGTCATGCCCTCGTTCGGCGAGTGGTTTTCCATCACGGACTTCTGGGGCGTGAGCCTGGTGTACTTGTATTTCCAGGTGCCCCTGATGACCATTTTGATGCTGCCGGCGATGGCCGGGCTGAAAAAGGAATGGTACGACGCCGCGGCGTCTCTGGGCGCGACCCGCGGGCAGTTCATCAAGGACGTGGCCGTCCCCGTGCTATGGCCGTCCATCCTCGGCTCGGTCCTGCTGCTGTTCGCCAACGCCTTCGCGGCCTATGCCACGGCCTACGCGCTGGCCGGCGGCTCGCTGGACTTGGTGCCCATCATCATCGGTTTCTTCATCAGCGGCAACGTCTTGCTCAACCCCGGAATGGCCGCCGCGATGGTCACGTGGATGATGGTGATCATCATTGTCGCCATGGCGGTGCGTTTCTTTCTCACGCGGAGGAGTAACAAGTGGTTAGCACAATAGATCCCCAGCTGTCCCACCCGCCCCGCCGCCGGCACAAGCAGCAAGGCTGGCTGGTTCCCACCATTTTCGTCATCGCCCTGGTGCTCTTCTTCACGCCGTGGCTGGCGGCCGCGGTTTTCGGCTTCAACCGCCCCGGTGAGGGTTTTACCTTCGCTCCGCTTTTCAGCGCCTTCGAGAACCCCCGTGCTTGGCCGGCCCTGCGCGATACTCTCCTGCTGTGCGTGGCCAGCACGCTCGGCATGCTGGTCCTGTTGGTCCCGACCATCGTGTTTTTGAATCTGAAGGCGCCGCAGCTGGCCAAGGTCGCGGAGATGCTATCGGTGTTGCCCATCGTCATCCCGGCGGTCGCGCTGGTGTCCGGCGTCTCCGAGTTCTACCGCGCGGTGGCACCCGGCTTTTTGACCTCCCTGTGGTCCCTGGTCCCGCTCTACATCGTCACGGCGATGCCCCTGTGCTATCGCGCTATCGATGCCGGTGTCAAAGCCCTGAACCTCCGCACCCTGTTTTCTGCTTCGGCCTCGCTCGGGGCTTCCCAGTGGAGCACGCTCTTTCGCGTCATCCTGCCTAATTTGAAGGTCTCGATGCTCTCGGCGTCTTTGTTGTGCATTGCCATGACGCTGGCCGAGTTCGCCATGGCCTCCCTGCTGCTGCACTACACCTTCCCCGTTTTCATCGTGGAAATCTCCCGGACTAACCCGCGCGGCATCGCGGCGCTGTCGTTCATCACCATCCTGGTCACGTGGGCGCTGCTGTCCGTGATCTCCGCCGTATCCCGCGCGGGTAAAGCCCAGAAAGGAACCGCCCAGTAATGTCTACTCCCCACGTTGTTCTGGACAACCTCACCAAGACGTACGGGTCCAAGACCGTCCTGCAGGAACTGAGCCTCACGCTGGATCAGTCCGAGCTGGTCGCGCTGTTGGGCCCTTCCGGCTGTGGCAAAACCACCACGCTGAAGATCTTGGCCGGCCTCGAGGCAGCGGATCGCGGCCTCATCCAGGTCGGCGGCAAGGACATCTCGAAAGTGCCCACGCGCAAACGCAACATGGGCATCGTATTCCAGGCGTATTCCCTCTTTCCGCACATGACGGCGAAGGACAACGTAGCCTACGGGTTAAAGATAGGCCGCCAGTCCACCGCGGCGCGGCGCAAGCGCGCGGAAGAGCTGCTGGAGCTCGTGGGGCTGACCGAGCACATGGACAAGTACCCGGCACAACTGTCCGGCGGGCAGCAACAGCGCGTGGCCTTGGCCCGCGCGCTGGCCATCTCCCCGCAGCTGCTCCTACTGGACGAGCCGCTGTCCGCCCTCGATGCCACGGTCCGCTCCCAGCTCCGCGACGAAATCCGCCGCATCCAGCTGGCCGAAGGGATCACCACTCTGCTGGTCACCCACGACCAGGAGGAGGCGCTGGTCATGGCGGATCGCATTGGAGTGATGAACGCCGGGGTCATCGAGCAGATCGGCACGCCGTCTGAGGTTTATCACACCCCGCGTTCGCCCTTTATTTCGCAGTTCGTGGGCGTGGTCAACCGCATTCCGGGGCTCTGCCGAGCCGGCCGAATCTCGGTGCTGGGCAACGAGCTGGATATCCGCAACGCGGACCACGGCGTGGCCGATGGGACTACAGGCGTAGCGCTCATCCGCCCCGAGGAGATCGAGGCGTTGCCTGATTCTTCCGGTCCGTACCGCGTGCTGAACAAGCAGCTGCGCGGGTTGTTCACCTCGGTGAAGCTGACCGGGCCGGACGATGCCCCGTCCGCGTCGACATGTCCAGCATCAGCGCCGATCGCTTCCACGCCGGCCAGCCGGTCTCGCTGCGCCTGCTCTCGCGCGGTACTACCCAGGACGTAGTGGTCGACAAGGCGGACGGCGCGGCGACAGTCTCCCACCCGGCTTCCGTGGAGGGTGGTACCAATGCTTAACCCAGAACCTGGCTTCCGGCCCGCACCTGCCAGCCGGCGCGCGCGGGTGCTGATCGTGGGGCTGGACGGCGTGCGCTGGGACATCGCCGCGGAAGACAGCGTGGCTCCCGCCCTGCAGCGTCTGGCGGCTGACGGCGCTTTTCACACCATGACCATGGAGGTGCCCACTATTTCCGCGCCCGGGTGGGCCAGCCTCCTGACCGGCACCACCCACGCCGAGCATGGCCTGGTGGACAATTCCTGCGTCGGCGGACGCACGTGGAACTGCCCCGACGTCTTGTCCCAGTGTTTCTACCAGGACCAGTCAACGCGGACTTATGCCGCGGCGGGCTGGCCGGTACTCACGGATCCGAACGGCCTAGGCCCCATCATCCACCCGCGGGTCGAGCAGCAGAAGGCCGGCCTGCACCGCATAGTTTCCCGCGATGGCGAGACCTACGGTTACCGCACCATCGACGCCGAGCTCACCGATTTCACCCTGGCCGCGCTCAAAGGCGGCACCTTCGACGTAGGATTCACCTACTGCTGCGATGTCGACGATGCCGGCCACGTCCACGGCCTCACCGGCCCCGAATACCGGGAAGCACTGGGCCGCGTCGACGCGCACACCCAGCGGCTCGCCGCCGCCCTTACCCAGCGACACCTGCAGTTCCAGGAGGACTGGCTGCTCATCGTCACCACCGACCACGGGCATATCGATGCCGGCGGCCACGGCGGCGACAGCCCGAAGGAGACCCAATCCTGGGCCATCACCTGGTCCCCGTCCGGTCACACCCCCGAGTGGGAAGAGCACCTCCAGCCGGAGTCCCTAGCCGGCCGCATCCTCGCCCACCGCGACTCCTAATCCCCCGCGCGAGAGTTACCGACACAAAACACCGCCGCAGCGCAGAAGTTAACACCTCTTCGTGTCGGGAACTCTCACCACCCACCTCACCGAGCCCCAACCCTAGGGCGACTCGCCACCCCTCCCTGGCACCAAGACGGCCCCGGTCGGGCAAAATAGACACATGTCTACATTCTCCGAGGTCCTTGACCAGCTCCGCGACAACCAGCCGCAAGGCAAGTACGGCTGGAGTGTCTTAGGTTTTTAGGTCCGGGTGACTTGAGTGTTGTCCATTGATGCCCTTCCTGTGGGTGGGGGAGAATGGATAAATGGTGAAGAAGTTCAGTAAACACACTCCCGAGCAGATTGTTCGCAAGCTGGATAAGGCTCGAGAACTCAGAGAATCAGGATCGACCACGGCTCAAATCCTCACCGCGCTGGGGATCAGCGAAGCCACGCTGAACAGGTGGCAGGCAACCTATGGGGCGATGACCAAGAGCGAAGCTAAAAAGCTCCAGCGATTGCGCGAGGAAAACACGCGCCTCAAACGTCTCCTTGGGCAGGCAGAGCTGGAAAAGGCGGCGTGGAAAGAATTATCGGAGGGAAACTTCTAAGCCCAGCTCGCCGTCATGATGCCGTCTGGCATCTCGTTGGGCTGGGCTACTCCCAAAGGCGTGCCTGCCAGATCGTTGGACTCTCTCGTAGTGCTTATCGGCGCGCTAGGATCCGTCAGGGCAAGCCGGATAAGTACGCGGACCTAAGGGCGTGGATGCACGAGTTCGCGCGTGATCACCGCCGGTGGGGACACCGGCGCGCCTGGAGGACCGCCCTCACCGAGGGGTATGGGATATGCCGGGAAACCTTCCGGAGGATTTGGCGTGAAGAAGGCCTGCGCGTCCTACCCAGGAAGAAGCACAAACGCGTCGATGGTCACGGCCAGCGCGATGTTCCTGCCAGCCAGTACCCGAACGACGTGTGGGCGCTGGATTTCCAGTTCGATTCAACATGGCACGGCAAGACGATAAAGATCTGCAACATCATCGATGAATACACTCGCGAGCACGTCGCCTTCACGGTCGACAAGAAGATCGACGCGGACTCGGTGATCGAGCTGCTCGACCTCGCTTGTTGTGACCAAGGCGGGCGCCCGCGGGTGATCCGGATGGATAACGGCCCCGAGTTCATCGCTCATGCGCTCAACGAATGGGCTGGGGAGGATGAAACGATTCAGGCGTTTATCCCGCCAGGCCAGCCCTGGCATAACGGGTATGTCGAGTCTTTCCACAACCGAATGCGTGACGAACTCTTAGAAGACAACAGCATCGAGAATCTCGAACATGCACGGATGCTCGTGGCCCAGTGGTCGCAGCGGTACAATGACTTCCACCCGCATTCCTCGCTGGGCTACCTCAGCCCGCGCAAGTATGCGGAACAATGGCAACATGAAAACACGGTCAACGCTTAAACCAACTGGACCGAATTCTTAGGCCACCCCACGGCATTGCTTTTGAAAAGCTGATGGTCAACTACCTGCGGACGGATCCGGTCCAATCCCAGCAGTTCGACGAGGTCGTGCGCTGGGCTGATTGGAAGTACAACGGTGTCCGCGCAGACACGGGCATTGACTTGGTGGCCTGAAGTGTCCCAGGTTTTGTTCCGTTTGAGTAGATGGGAAAATCTGGAACATGCCAAGAAAATTTGATCAGGATGCCAAGGACCGCGTCGTTCGCTTGGTGGAGGATCGCATCCTGGCAGAGAACATGTCGATGCAGGCTGCGTGCCAGGCAGTGGCGCCGAAGCTGGGTGTGTCATGGCATACTGCTCGGCAGTGGACACAAGCTACTCGCCGCGACGGTCGTATTGCCGAGCCGTTGTCCGAAGACCTCGTGGCAGAGGTAGCCAAGCTTCGGCGTGAGAATCAAGAACTTCGCGACACCAACGAGCTGTTAAAGGCCGCGTCGGCTTTTTCGCATCGGAACTCGACCCAAAACGTCGGAAATGATCCAGTTCATCGATAAACACCGGAATCATTTCACCGTCGAGTTCATCTGCACGACGTTAAACACCCACCGTGTTGGCGGCTTCCTTACCTGTTGTGGGTACCGCCAATTTAAGGCTCGGGGATTAAGTGTCCGTAGCCTTCGCGACGCCGCCCTAGTAGAGCGCATTACCGAAGTTCATAAACAAAACTACGGTGTCTACGGGATTCGCGAAATGTGGCACGCGCTGCGCCGTGAAGGAATCGACATTGGACGTGAACAGACCGCGCGTCTGATGCGCCTTGCAGGTGTGCCTGGCAAAGGTAAAGGCCGGTCTCCCGTGACGACGGGCCCGGCCCCCGGAAAGTAGACACATCGGGGGTCGGGCCCCGGCTCGCAATATGTGAGCATTATCTACAATGAGCGTCTTGCTGAGCATGGCATTATCGCGTCGACCGGTACTGTTGGTGACTTTTATGACAATGCACTGGCTGAAAACGTCAACGGTTCCTACAAAAACGAGCTGATTCATACCAGGTTGTGGACCGACGTGGTTGATGTTGAGATTGCCACGTTTGAGTGGGTGAATTGGTGGAACGAGTCAAGGCTCCACCAGAGCCTGGGCTACCGGGCGCCGGCGGATGTTGAATCCGAGTTTTGGAGCCGCAACCCTTCCCAAGAAATAATGGAAATCAAGGCACAAGCCTAGGAACAAAACCCGGGGCACTTCATCTAGGCTAGGCATTCCGTATGAAGTTAACGAATCTCTTGACCATAGTTCTTGCAGCAGCTTCGGTAATAGTACTGGTTACCGGTAGTACAACGACACTAGTCCCGATGGCGCTTGCTGCATCGGCACTCGTCACGTTCTTCTTTGGGGCATCAAAAAACAGGCATGACGGATGATCCCTACGTCATATTCGCGCTAGGTGTAGCGCTTCTTCTAGGTATGCCCAGCAATCCTATAATGGGCGGGATGCCATCCCATTGAAGTCACCGCACCGGTGCTCAGGCGGCCTGAGGTTTTGGGGTTCAGGCATAAACCTAACCGCTGAACAAGGCGGAGCGCGGTGCCGGTGGCTACTCCGCCAGCCCGAGGTTCGCGCCGGTGCCGAGCTCGATGTTGAGGCCGGGTACGGAGTCGATGAGGTTGCGGGTGTAGTCCTGCTGCGGATTGTCGAAGACGGCATCGACAGCGCCTTGCTCGACTACCTGGCCCTTCTTCATCACCAATATGTCTCCGGCGGTCTGGCAGACCGCAGCCAGGTCGTGGGTGATGAACAGGTAGGACAGACTGAGGTCGCGTTGTAGCTCAGCCAGCAGCTGGATGATCTGGTTCTGCACCAACACGTCCAAGGCGGACACGGCCTCGTCCAGGACGACGACCTCCGGGTTGAGAGCGAGGGCGCGGGCCATGGCAATGCGCTGGCGTGATGCCGCGGCGGACGTCGAAAGAAACGTCATTGACGACCTTAAGCTTCTTCCTTTCTCTGCCCGGGGGCATATATATTCATCGCTTGGTTTACATAGATTGGTTCAGATCCTTTTGCTTTCGCCTCTTCTACTCCCCCATCCATGGGTGGGAGGACGCTAAGCCAGCAGTCCCCACTCACCCACGAAGTCGAGGAAGCTGGACACGATCTTCTCGTTTCGTGCGATGATGTCCTCCTGCTTGAAGTCGTTTTGATTCTCCGCGAGCTTCTTGAGCTCGACGTTGCGGGTGCCTGGGCGGACTTGGCCCCGGGACGTGGTGAAGCCGTTGTAGTAGTTCTTCTTGTCGGAGAAGCGGTAGTCCGATGCGCGGATGTTGATGGACTTTTCCAAGAACGCCTTGTTGCCCAGTGACTCGAGCAGGCTGCGCGGGTCGAGGGAGTTTTCCACGTCGGCACGCTTCTTGGCGTAGATGTGCTCGAGCTCAAGCTTTACGTCCGGATCGAACGGCTGCTGATCGGGATCCTGGAAGGCCCACCACACCAGCATGGAACGGGTAATCGGCCGCCCGTTGTTGAACCGGAAGGACTTCATCCGTTCTTCCAAGCCGGTGCGGTCGAAACGGTGTTGCTCGAAAGTGACTGGCTCGTCGTTGACCAGCCGGACCATCGCCGGAAAAATCGGGGTACGCAGCGCGTTTACGCCGGGCCGCTCAATCGAGTATGCCCAGATAAATGCATTGATACGAGAGAGGAAGTCCAGGAATTTCTTGTCATCCAGATCGCCGTTCTCATCATGGTTATGCATATAGTACACGGACACGAAGTAGGTCCACATGCTGTTCGGCGCGTGCGACATGACAAAGAGGCGGCGGATTACCTCCTCGCTGAAGCCTTCTCGGTCGTTGACCCTTACCCAGAACGAGAGGAGGGTCTCCAGGTCGGCGAGGGTCTGCTCTGATTTCAGCAGCTCGTAGTTGCCACGCTCATAGAAATCACGCAGGGACACCGTCGTCGTCTTGCGAATACCCAGCTTCGCACGCCGGTAGTACATGTAACGCGTGAACAGCTCATCCATCGCATTGGAACTGGACCGGTCAAAGATTCGGCTACTGGTCTCTTCCAGCACCCGCCAGCGATCAATGAACTCGTCCTTCTTGTCCTTGTCCGCAAAGTACTTGTAGAACTGCGATTTAAAGATGTCCGCATCCGCCAACGGGAGCCCGCGGTCGTTGAGCGTGGAGAAGATCCGAAGGGCTGTTCGCTGGGACTCTGCCTCAATCGGAAGCAGGATTAGGTTCTTCAGGATGCGCATGGCCAGCGAAGGCGTATAGGTCGGGAACTTGTCGACAAACTCGTCGATGCTGCGTTGGAAGAACGCGAAGTTCTCCGCGTACCGGCTGCGACGGCCCGGAACTACCTCACCTTTTCGCAGGATTTCGAGAAACTCGCCCTTGTCGTCGTCGGAGGCTACCTCAGAGTCGATCTTCAGCTGTTCGTAGTCGGGGTCGCCGAACTCATCGGTCTTCCACAGGCACGACGCGATAAGATCGCGGGTTTTCACCGATCGAGCGTCTTTCATGTGCTCGAACTTCGCATAGAAAGCACGCAGGAGCAGCATCAAGGTCGTCAGTCGCTGCTGTCCGTCGATGATTTCGAGCTGGCCTTCCGTGTTGCGAAAGGTCACGATGGGCCCCAGGAAGTACTCGTCGTTGTCGTCGAACTGGTCCACGTCGCCTTCCGGGATGGCGAAAGCGAAAATATCTTCCCATAAGGTCAGGCACTGATCCTCAGTCCAGGCGTAGGGGCGCTGGTAGTCGGGGATGAGGAAATCGGCCCGCTTATCGCTGAACAGCGACAAGACGGTCTTTTGGTCGATGCTGAGCTTCGACATTCACGCTCCTTAGGGGGATGTAGACAAATCACTTTAAATTGTATGTGAACGACCAGACCCAGCGTGGTGTTTGTCCGAATGGATTATCTAAAACTGCGAGCGTCAGCGGCGCTTGGGGAGCAGAGTCCATCATCTGTGCGGGGCAGGACGTAGTGCTTTACCTGATGCTCACGTTATCTACATAACTATTTAGTAGTTTCGAAACCTAAGCACTCTAGTATTCTCGCCGTGTTTAAGAGAAGTATCGGAGCTGCCTGCGGCATGCTCATGGCGGTTGCGATGGCGCCCCCCCGACGGGGCTGGTGAGGCGTCTGCTGCTGCGGTTGCGAAGCCCGACTACCAGGTGAAGTTGCTTCTTAAAGGTGACGCTGTGGATGCCGAGGAGCAGCCCAGTCAGGCGCTGACGTCCCGGTTTAAGCTCGGAGAGTTCGAAGGCACGGAGCACTCCGTTTATGTAGACACCCCGGACCGCTTCTACGACCCCCGGGGTTGGAGCATCCGGTCGCGCCATAAGGAGGGCGAGGACTCCTACGACGTCACCTTCAAGCGCCGCGCAGAACTTACCGACAACTCGGTATCGAAGGATTCAGTGGATCGCGCCCTGGAAGAAGCCCGCGACGCGGGCTTTGACTCCTCTGACGACAACTACGCCGCGCAGGTAAACGCCAGCTACGCGAGTACCACCCTTGATTTCAACAACAAGAAGGAGGCGGGGTGCATCGATAAGCAGTCCAACCTGCCCAAAGGCGACCGTACGGTGGATATCGCTGCGGAGCTAGAGCCGGGCAAGCTCAGCAAGGCTACAGGCACCTCAATTGCCGAGGTCGGCCCTGTTGCCAGTGCGACGGTCGAACACCGCGACACCTTCACGACCGCCGAAGTTATCACAGCTTCTTGAGCCCCGGGACATCCACCATGACTGCTTCACCACTATCCGCCCAGACTGAGCCGCAGCCGTATATCCGGCTTGCTGGGGTGCGCCGCGAGTTCGCGGACGGGACGGGGCTGCACGCTACTGATTTGTCGATTGGACGCGGCCGGGTCCACGGGAATGGGCCAACGGATCCGTGGCGGGGTGTGCAAGGAAGTCACCCTCCCCCAAAATATGAGTAATTACTCACATTTCGCGCGTGGCGGTACGCCTGCGGCTGTGGGATGGGTTACTGTGTCTAGACCGCATTGATTTCCTATTGCTAACAACATCGTTTCCAGCAACAGGAGAAGTTGGTGCCACACAAGTTGTTGCCAAATCCAGAAAAATCGAGGTAGACACCTATATGTCTTTGACTCCCTTGTTGACGTTAAACGCCGCTGAGACCTCACCGGCCCTCCTTTTCGCCGGCCAAGGTTCCCCCTGGCAAGAGGCAGTGGCCGCCGCCGGAGCGAGCCCGCAGGCGGAGCAGTTGACCGGGTTGCTCGCCCGGGTGCGCGTGGCCGCCGGCCCGGTGGCCCGGACCATCGCCTCCACCTGCCCGGGCGTGTTCGAGCGCCTGGAGTCCCTGCTGAACAGCCCGGAGGCCACCAACGCGGAGGCCGCAGCCGCGGACAAGCCCGGCGCGCCGGCGGCCGAGGCCGTCGACGCGGACGCCTTCCCGGCTTACTCGGTACCGGGCATCGTCCTGGGCCAGATCGCCGCCGTGGGCCAGCTGCGGGACCTCGGCCTGAACGTGGACAAGGCGCAGACCGCCGGCCACTCGCAGGGGGCCCTGGGCGCGGCCGCGGTGGACAACCCGCAGGACGCCCTGCTGCTGGCCGTGCTCATGGGCACTGCCGCGGCCCAGGTCCACGGCGCCCACGACACTCGCAGCCACATGCTCTCCATCCGAGGCCTGGACCGCGCGCAGGTGGAGCAGCACCTGGCAGGCTCAGCCGCCGTGGCGGTGGTCAACGGCCGCCGCCACGTCGTCATCGCGGGCGCGCCGGATGACCTGGCCGCCACGCAGACGGCCATTACCACCGCGGCCGCCGCCTTCAACGAGCGCCTGGAATCCCGCGAATTCGGCGGCGACGAGCTCGCCCCCGTCTTCGACTACCTACCGGTGGCCCTGCCCTTCCACCACGCCAGCCTGGCCGGCGCCGTCGAGCGCACCGTCGAGTTCGCAGGGCTGTGCGGACTCGACGAAGACTTCGCCCGCACGCTTGCCCAGCAGATCCTGGTCGACGAGCACGACTGGCCGGCCACCGTCGCCGCCCTGGACGCCGACTACCTGCTGAGCTTGGACAAGGGACTGAGCAAGCTGACCCAGCCGCTAGTGGCCGGCACCGGGGTGGCCATCGTGGACGCCACCACCGCGGCGGCGCGCAACGCGCTGGCCACCCCGGGCAGCGAGCTGCCGGAGGGCACGGACTACTCCGAGTTCGCCCCGCGCCTGGTGCGCCTGCCGGACGGCGGTGTCTACACCCAGACGCGCTTTTCCGCAGCCACGGGCCTGTCGCCCATCATGCTGGGCGGGATGACGCCAACCTCGGCGGACGCGGACATCGTCGCCGCGGCCGCCAACGCCGGCCACTGGACCGAGCTGGCCGGCGGCGGCATGTACTCGGACGAGGTCTTCACCGAACACCGCAAGAACCTGGAGGCGCAGCTCAAGCCGGGCCGCACCGCCCAGTTCAACACCATGTTCTTCGACCGCTTCCTGTGGAACCTGCAGTTCGGGCAGGCGCGCATCGTACCCAAGGCCCGCGCGGCCGGCGCCCCGTTTAACGGCGTGTGTGTTTCCGCCGGCATCCCGGAGGTCGACGAGGCCACGGCCCTGCTCGACCAGCTGCACGCGGACGGTTTCCCCTTCGTCTCCTTCAAGCCGGGCACGGCCCGCCAGATCCAGGACACCCTGAAGATCGCCGCCGCCAACCCGGACTCGGTCATCCTCATGCAGGTCGAGGACGGCCACGCCGGCGGCCACCACTCCTGGGTCAACCTGGACGACATGCTGCTTGCCACCTACGCCGATATCCGCGCCCACCGCAACGTGCTGCTGGCCGTCGGCGGCGGCATCTCCTCCCCGGAGCGCGCCGCGACCTACCTGACCGGCACCTGGTCCACCGACTACAACCTGCCGGCCATGCCCGTCGATGCCGTCTTCATCGGCACCGTCGCCATGGCCACCAAGGAGGCCAAGGCCACCGACTCCGTCAAGCAGCTGCTGGTCGACACCCCCGGCGTGACCCCTAACGACAACGGTGGCTGGGTCGGCCGCGGCCAGGGCACCGGCGGCGTAGCCTCCTCCCAGTCCCACCTGCTGGCCGACATCCACGACCTGGACAACTCCTTCGCCAAGGCCTCCCGGCTGATTACCTCCCTGCCCATCGAGGACTACGACGCCTGGCGCGACGACATCATCGCCGCACTGGCCAAGACCTCGAAGCCCTACTTCGGCGACGTGGAGACCATGACTTATGCCGAGTGGGTCAACCGTTTCGTCGAGCTGGCCCACCCCTTTGCCGATCCCAGCTGGGACGACCGCTTCCTCGACCTGCTGCACCGCATCGAGGCGCGCCTCAACCCCGCCGATCACGGCGAGATCGACACCCTCTTTGCTACCGTCGCGGACGTCGCCGACGCCCCGGCCGCGGCCGCCCGTCTGCTGGCAGACTACCCGGAGGCCCACGAGGTGCAGGTCTCGCCGCGCGATGCCGCCTGGTGGATCTCCCTGCACTACAAGCACGTCAAGCCCATGCCGTGGGTGCCCGCCATCGATGGCGATCTCAAGACTTGGTTCGGCAAGGACACCCTCTGGCAAGCCCAGGACGCCCGCTACACCGCCGACCAGGTCCGCATCATCCCGGGCCCGGTGGCCGTTGCCGGCATCACCAAGCTCAACGAGCCCGTCGCCGAGCTGCTGGCCCGCTTTGAGCAGGGCACCACGGAGACCTTGGAATCCGCGGGCCAGCAGCCAGTCGAGGCATTTTCCCGCCTGGCGGGCGCCCGCGATGCCGCCGCCTTCCTGCGCGCCGCCCCCACCCTGGTCTGGCACGGCCACCTGATGGCCAACCCCGCCTACGAGATGGACCCGGACGCCTACGACCTCGTCCAGGACGAAGACGGCAACTGGTCCATCCGCATTACCGCGGACTCCTACTGGGACAACCTGCCGGAGGCCGAGCGCCCCTTCTACGTCCGCGAGGTCACCGTCCCAGTGGACCTGCCGGAAGACGTGGCCACCGGCGGCTCCCCGGTCGTCTCCGACGAGCGCCTGCCCGACTCCGTCTTCGCCCTCCTGTCCGGCCTCGCCGGCGTTGGCTCCACCGCCGAGCAGGGCGACGAGATCACCGAGATGCCCCAAATCGTGCCGGGCTCTATCACCGAGTCCACCCCCTTCGGCGTCGCCCACTATTCCTTCCATCTGCCCGCCTCCCTCCTGTCCGCCCACACCGCCGTGACCGGCGCGGCCCTGCCGGTGAGCACCCCGGCCGAGGAGGCATCGGCCAGCTCCGCCGCCGGCACCCCGGACGTGCTGGTCGGGCCCTGCTGGCCGGCCATCTATACCGCCCTGGGCTCCGGCCAGCTGGACGACGGCTACCCGGTCATCGAGGGCCTGCTCAACGCCGTCCACCTCAACCACGTCATCGACGTGCGCGTCCCGCTCGAGGAGCTGGCCGACGGCCGGGAAATCGACGTGACCTCCTGGTGCTCGGCCATCGAGGAGTCCAGCTCCGGGAGGATCGTCACCGTCGAGTTGGAGCTGCGCGACCACGTAAGCGGCGAGGTCGTGGCCACCCAGATGCAGCGCTTTGCCATCCGCGGCCGCGCCCACGGGCACAACCAGCCCAGCCCCGCCCCGGAGTGGGGCGGCGGCAAGTCCGCCACCAAGGTGGAGACCACCCCGCGCTCCTTCTTGGACCGCGCCGTGGTCACCGCCCCGACTGACATGACCCCCTTCGCGCTGGTCTCCGGCGACTACAACCCGATCCACACCTCCGCCAACGCCGCCGGCCTGGTCGGCCTTTCCGCCCCGCTGGTGCACGGCATGTGGCTGTCTGCCACTGCCCAGCACCTGGCCGGGCGCCAAGGCCGCGTGGTGGGCTGGACCTACTCCATGTTCGGGATGGTCCAGCTCAACGACGCGATTGAGATCACCGTCGAGCGCGTCGGCCGCAAAGGCATCCACGCCGCCCTGGAGGTCACCTGCCGGATCGACGACGAGGTCGTCTCCGTCGGACAGGCGCTGCTGGCCCAGCCACGCACCGCCTACGTCTACCCGGGCCAGGGCATCCAGGCCCCCGGCATGGGCCGCGGCGACCGCGACGCCTCCCCGGCCGCCCGCGAGATCTGGCGCCGCGCCGACCGGCACACCCGCGACCACCTTGGTTTCTCCATCCAGCAGGTCATCGACGACAACCCGACCGAGCTGACCGTGCGCGGCGAGGTCTTCCGCCACCCGCAGGGCGTACTCCACCTGACCCAGTTCACCCAGGTCGCCCTGGCCGTGGTCGCCTACGCCCAGACCGAGCGCCTCCGCGAGGCCGACGCCCTGGCCTCCGGTTCCTACTACGCCGGCCACTCCCTGGGCGAGTACACCGCCCTGGCCTCCCTGGCCAACATCTTCGACCTCGAGGGCGTTATCGACATCGTCTACTCCCGAGGCTCCGCCATGGGCTCGCTGGTCCCGCGCGATGCCGAGGGCAACTCCAACTACGCCATGGCCGCGCTGCGCCCGAACATGGTGGGCATCCCGGCCGAGGACGTCGCCGACTACGTCGCCGGCGTGGCCGAAGAAGCCGGCGAGTTCCTGGAGATCGTCAACTACAACATCGCCGGCCAGCAGTACTCCGTGGCCGGCACCAAGGCCGGCCTGGCCGCGCTGCTAGAAAAGACCAACGCCATCAAGGACCGCGCCGTGGTGATGGTGCCCGGCATCGACGTGCCCTTCCACTCCCGCGTGCTGCGCGACGGCGTGCCGGCGTTCGCCGACAAGCTGGACGAGCTCCTGCCGGAGCAGCTCGACCTGGACGCCCTAGTCGGCCGCTACGTGCCGAACCTAGTGGCCCGCCCCTTCGAGCTGACCCAGGACTTCGTCGACGCCGTCGCCCCGCTGGCGCCCTCTGGCCGCCTGGACGGCCTGCGCGTGGACGACATGGACGACAACCAGCTGGCCCGCCTGCTCATGATCGAGCTGCTGTCCTGGCAGTTCGCTTCCCCGGTGCGTTGGATCGAGACCCAGGAGCTGCTCTTCGGCCGCGTCGACCAGATCATCGAGGTCGGCCTGGCCAGCTCCCCGACGCTGACCAACCTGGCGCAACGCTCCCTCGCCGTGGCCGGGCTCGAGCTGCCCGTCTTCAACGTCGAGCGCGACCAGGACCAGGTCATGCTCTCCGACGTCCGCTCCGCCCCGGCCACCCCTGCGCCGGAGGAGACCGCGGCTGCGGACTCTGACTCCGCTGCTGAGCCGGGTGAGCCGGCCGCTGGTGCTGAGCCCGCCACTGCCCCGGCTCCGCCTGCGCCTGCCCAGCCTGCCGCCCCGGCTGCTGCCGCCCCGGATCTGAACTTCGACGCGGCGCAGGCCATCATGGTGCTCTTTGCCTTCCAGAACAAGATCCGCCTGTCCCAGATCAACGACACGGACACCGTCGAGGAGCTGACCAACGGCGTGTCCTCGCGGCGCAACCAGCTGCTGATGGACATGTCGGCCGAAATCGGCGTGCCCGCCATCGACGGCGCCGCCGATGCCGACGTCGCCACCCTGCGCGAACGCGTCAACACCGCCGCGCCCGGCTACGCCGCCTTCGGCTCCGTGCTCACCGAGGCCATCGGCTCCCGCCTGCGCCAGCTCTTCGGCGCCGCCGGCCTGAAGCCGGCCTTCGTGGGCGAGTACGTCACCGGCACCTGGGGCCTGCCCGAGTCCTGGACCGCCTTCGTGGAGGCCGAAGTTCTCCTGGGCACCCGCGCGGAGGACTCCGTGCGCGGCGGCAGCCTGGCCACCCTGCCGGATTCGGCCAGCTCCAAGTCCGCGGTCACCGATCTTCTGGACCAGGCCATCGAGGCCGTCGCAGCGGATCATTCCGTTTCCGTAAGCAAGGGCGCGGCCAGCTCCGCTGCCGGCGGAGGCGTGGTGGACTCCGCCGCGCTGGAGGCCTACGCCGAGACCGTCACCGGCGACAACGGCGTGCTGGCCACCGCCGCGCGCCAGGTGCTCGACCAGCTGGGCCTGACCCCACAGGAGACCACGCCCGAGGCCCCGGACACCACGCTCATCGAGGCCGTCGAGGCCGAGCTCGGCTCCGGCTGGCTGAAACTGGTCACCCCGTCCTTCGACGCCAACCGCGCCGTCCTCTTTGACGACCGCTGGGCCAGCGCCCGCGAGGACATCGCCCGCATCGCCCTGGGCGAGACAGACGCGGCCGACACCGCGGACCAGGACACCGCCCGCTTTAGCGGCGCGGGCCAGACCGTCGCCGAGCAGGCCACCTGGTGGGCCGAGCACGGCGACCTGCCGGAGGCTGCCCAGCGGCGCCTGCGTGGCATCGCCAAGCTGGCGGGCCAAGAACCTGCCGGCGACTTTGCCGGCGAGGTCGCGCTGGTCACCGGCGCGGCGCCGGGCTCGATCGCCTCTGCCCTGGTGGAGGGCCTGCTGGCCAAGGGCGCGACGGTCATCATGACCGCCTCCCGTGTCAGCCAGTCCCGCAAGGAATTCGCCCGAAAGCTCTACGCCCGCCACGCCGCCCCGGGCGCGGCCCTGTGGCTGGTGCCGGCTAACCTGTCCAGCTTCCGCGACGTGGATTCGCTCATCGAGTGGATCGGCACCGAGCAGCGCGAGTCCGTGGGCAACGAGGTCAAGGTCCTAAAGCCCGCGCTGACCCCGACGCTGGCCTTCCCCTTCGCCGCTCCTTCCGTGTCCGGCTCGCTGGCCGATGCCGGCTCCGCCACCGAGAATCAAGCCCGCCTGCTGCTGTGGTCGCTGGAGCGCACCATCGCGGGCTTAAGCTCCCTGGCGCAGCAGGCCGTGGACACCCGCTGCCACGTCGTGCTGCCGGGTTCGCCGAACCGCGGGCTTTTCGGCGGCGACGGCGCCTACGGCGAGGTCAAGGCCGCCCTCGATGCCATCCTGGCCAAGTGGAGCGCCGAAGCCGGCTGGCCGGCCGGTATCACCCTGGCGCAGGCGAAGATCGGCTGGGTGGCCGGCACGCACCTGATGGGCGGCAACGACGGCCTAGTGCCCGCCGCCGAGGCCGCCGGCATCCATGTCTGGTCCCCGGCCGAGATCTCCGCGCAGCTGCTGGACCTGGCTTCCGCGCGTAGCCGGGAGCGCGCCGCCCAGGCCCCGGTCGAGCTCGATCTGACCGGCGGGCTGGAAGGCGTCTCCCTGCGCGAGCTGGCCGAGAAGGCCGCCGCCTCCCAGCCGGCCGCGACGGAGGAAGCCGCCGAGGCCCCCGCCACGATCACCGCCCTGCCGACCCCGGCGCGCCCGCAGCAGCCGGTGCTGGGCTCCACCCCGGACGAAGGCGTTGGCACCGTCACCACGGACCTGGATGACCTGGTGGTCATCGCCGGCGTGGGCGAGGTCAGCTCTTGGGGCTCGGGCCGCACCCGCTTCGAGGCCGAATACGGCTTGGACCGCGACGGCGGCGCCGAGCTGACCGCCGCTGGCGTGCTCGAGCTGGCCTGGATGACCGGGCTGATCTCCTGGTCGGAGGACCCGCACCCGGGCTGGTTCGACGCCGAGGGCAACGAGGTCGCCGAGGAGGAGATCTACTCCCGCTTCCGCGACGAGGTCGTCGCGCGCGCCGGCGTGCGCACGCTCAGCGACAAGTATCACCTGGTCGACCAGGGCTCCATCGATCTCACCGAGGTCTTCCTGGACCGCGACATCACCTTCCCCGTGCCCGACGAGCAGTCCGCCCGCGACATCGCCGCCGCCGACCCGGACTTCGTCCGCATCCAGCCGGCCGACGACGAGTGGGAGGTCACCCGCCTTCAGGGCGCGCGCGTGCAGGTGCCACGCAAGGCCACGCTGACGCGCACCATCGCGGCCCAGATGCCGGACAACTTCGACGCCTCCCGCTGGGGCATCCCGGACCACATGCTGGACTCACTGGACCGCATGGCGGTCTGGAACCTGGTCACGGCCGTCGATGCCTTCACCCAGGCCGGTTTCAGCCCCACCGAGCTGCTCCAGGCCGTGCACCCGGGCCAGGTGGCCACGACGCAGGGTACCGGCATCGGCGGCATGGAGAGCCTGCACAAGGTCTTCGTCACCCGCTTCTTGGGCGGCGACCGGCCCAGCGACATCCTGCAGGAGGCGCTACCGAACGTCATCGCGGCGCACACCATGCAGTCGCTGGTGGGCGGCTACGGCTCAATGATTCACCCCATCGGCGCTTGCGCCACCGCGGCCGTGTCCATCGAGGAAGGCGTGGACAAGATTGCTCTGGGCAAGGCCGACGTGGTCATCGCCGGCGGCATTGACGACGTGCAGGTCGAGTCGCTGACCGGCTTCGGCGACATGAACGCCACGGCGGAAACCGCCGCGATGCTGGACAAGGGCATCGACGGCCGGTTCATCTCCCGCGCCAACGACCGCCGGCGCGGCGGCTTCCTGGAGGGCGAGGGCGGCGGCACCGTCATCCTGGCCCGCGGCAGCCTGGCCGCCGAGCTCGGCCTGCCGGTCCACGCCGTGGTCGCGCACGCGGCTTCTTACGGCGACGGCGCGCACACCTCCATCCCGGCTCCGGGCCTGGGTGCGCTAGGTGCCGGCCGCGGACGGGAGAACTCCCGCCTGGCCAAGTCGCTGCGCGGGCTGGGGCTTTCCCCCAACGACGTGAGCGTTCTGTCCAAGCACGACACCTCCACCAACGCCAACGACCCGAACGAGTCGGAGCTGCACTCGCTGCTCTGGCCGGCCATCGGCCGCGATGCCGACCAGCCGCTCTTCGTCATCTCGCAGAAGACCCTGACCGGCCACTCCAAGGCGGGCGCGGCCCTGTTCCAGACCGGCGGGCTCATCGACGTCTTCCGCACCGGCGTCCTGCCGGCGAACGTGTCGTTGGACTGCGTGGATCCGCTGATTGCTCCTAAGGCGAAGAACCTGGTCTGGCTGCGCAGCCCGCTGAACCTGGCGGCCGGCGGCCAGCCCGTCCGCGCGGCGGCGCTGACCTCCCTGGGCTTCGGGCACGTCGGCGCCCTGCTGGTCTACGCCCACCCCGGCGTCTTCTACGCCGCGGTGCGCCAACAGCGCGGCCAAGACGCCGCCGACGCCTGGCTGGCCCGCGCCAACCAGCGCCTAGCCCGCGGGCACGCCCACTTCGAAGCCGGCATGCTGGGCCGCGCCCCGCTGTTCGAGGTCATCGAGTCCCGCCGCCTGCCCGGCGAGTCCAAGCAGGCCGAGGCCGCCATGCTCCTAGACGAGAACGCCCGCCTCGGCGCGGACGGCTTCTACCCGGAGGCCTAGTTCTCTAGGCGCTCTTTGGCTGCCGGCGCCGCTCTAGCCGCTCTAGGCGCCACCACGAGAGTTCCGGACAAGTTTCGCCCTCCCAGGCAGGGCCCCATCTCAAAACTTGCCCGGAACTCCCCTGCAGGCCGGGATGACTTGAGACGGCCCGCGCCTGGCCCCAAAACCCGGGCCCCATCCCCGACCCCAAGGCGGCAACCTGAGCCTCACACCTCCCGCAGCAGGGACAGCGCCACCGACAGTGGGTCGCTGTCCATCGTCCCGTCGCGCAGCGAGACGAACACGCCGCGTCGTACCGCGCGGTCGAGGACGACCGCCGACACGAATCCGTTGGCAGCGCCGTTATGCCACGCCAGCTCGCCAGTATTACCGGCTGCCTCCTGGATAAACCACCCATCCGAGACAAGATGTTCACCGCCGTTGGGGTCCTCCATGCCCGTGGAGTACCGCTGCGATGGCCCCGGCCCCTGCCCTGGTAGCCGGCCATCGAGAACGGCCTCGAGCACGATGACCATGTCCTGCGCGGATGCGCGAATCCCACCCGCCGGGGCGTACCCCTCCCCTGACCAGGGCTCTTGCGCGGTGTTGTACACGCTCAGGCCTGGGACATCGGCCTCACGTTCCGCCGCGCCCGGGTCTAGAACTGCGAGGGTCGGACACCCCAGCGGTTGCGCAATGCGCTGTGCGATCAGCTGTGGGTAGGAAACGCCGTCGGCAGCAGCCAGCGCGTGCCCGAGCGCGGCGCCGCCCAGATTCGAGTAGTGGAACTCCGGCGGTCCGAGGCGAGCCCGCCACAGCTGAGCCATCAGATCGCTAAAGCCCTCGGGCTGCGGATCCTTCTTCCGGATCAACCGCCACAGGGACCGCAGGGCGGCCACCCGGCCACCGCCCACGCTGGGCAGCCCAGAGGTGTGATTGACCAGCGCTTCCAGGGTGACGTCCCCAGCGGGCGCCCCAGCCAAAGGCAAGAAGTCTGACAAGGACGCTGAGCGGGAGATTGCCTCCTCGGCAACCATCGCGGAGAAGATGAGCCCGTTTAATGCTTTGCCAACGGAGCCGATGTGGAAAGTACGCTCGGGAGAAAATCCCTGGCCGGCGGTTGACTGCCCGCCCGGAAGCTCAGGGCTCAGCACCGCGGCACAGGCCCCGCGGCAGTCCACGCCGCTCAACGCACTCTGTAGTTTGGCAGACAGCGACGAATCGCCGAATGGTGTCGTGAATTCATCGCGCATGGCCAACGGCCCCCTAGGACTCGTCCGGGGCTTCGGGGCTGTCGGCCTCGGCGGCATCGCGGATGCCTTCGGACCGGGCCCAGAGGTCTTCCTGGGCAGCGAGTTGGGCGCGGGCGGCGGTGTCGTCACGCGGGGCCGCCTGGATGTGCTGCTCCGAGTGCAGGCCCAGCTGCAGTTCCTTGGCGCGCAGGATCTCGGCGTCGATCTTGATACCCACGATGAGCACCGTGTTCATGATCCAGATCGCGGCGAACAAGGCCATGACGGTACTGATGGCGCCGTAAGCGCTCATGCTGGCCACGTACTGCACGAACAGGCTGAAGGCGAACCAGACCAGACCGTTGACCCCGACGGCGACGATGGAGCCCAGGGTCAGCCAGCGGAAGCGCTTGGGGCGCACGTTGGGCGCGAAGTGGTAGAGCACCGCCACCAGGGCCAAAACGACTAGCAGCGTGATGGGCAAGCGCAGCCAGTTCCACACCGGTAGGAAGATGCTGATGAGGAAATCGGCGGTTTCCTGTAGCCCGAGCTGCTCCGCGACGGGCTGGATGGCGCCGGTGACGATGGTATCGCGCAGCAGGTTGGCAAAAAGCACGATGACCGCGCCGATGACCAGAACCAGCGTCAGCCCCCACATCAGCGACCAGGTGCGGATTAAGCTGCGGCCCTCCATCCGGCCGTAGACCAGGTTCGCGGTCCGTGAAAAGGCCCGCACGTAGGCAGAGGCGGAAAACAGGGAGATGAGCACCGAGATCACCAGCGCCAGGGTGCCTTCAGCCGTCGAGCCGATGATGGAGCCGACGATGGAATTGGCTTGGTCCTCGAAGGTCTGCGGCAGGTACTGGTCGATGAAATCGGAGGTCACCCGCAGGACTTCCTCTTTGCGGCTGGCGAAAAGCAGCGTGGCGATGGAATAGGCCGCCAGCACCGTCGGGGCAAAGGCCATGAGGGTGAAGTAGGTCATCGCGGCGGCGCGGTCCAAGAAGCCGTCGTGGAAGAAGTCGCGCCAGGTGCGCCGCACGACCAGCGCCCAGCTGTCCTTGCGCAGCCGGTTGCTGCGCGCTAAGGGATCGGCGTCCTCCGAGTGGCCGGCCACGCGCAGGATGTCGGAGCCGTCCGTGGGGACAACGGTCTCCACGGGTACAGCGTCCACCGGTTCGTGCTTAGTCACAGCTATAGACCTTAAAGCACCCACTGGGTGCGCAAGAAATGGACACCCTCCCCGGCGGGGTGTCGTTAGACTGGGAGGTATGACTGAGAAGAACAATGCTTCCGAAAAGACCCCGTCGAACGTCGAATCCTTCGAGCTGGACCACCGCCTAGTGGCCGCGCCGTACGTGCGCGTGGCCGGCAAGACGGATCTGGACGATGGCAAGGAGGTCATCAAGTATGACCTGCGCTTCTGCCAGCCCAACAAGGAGCACCTAGACCCGAAGGCCATGCACTCCATCGAGCACATGATGGCCCAGTTCATGCGCAATTACACCGACAAGCTCATCGGCTTTGCCCCGATGGGCTGCCTAACCGGCTTTTATGCCATCACCAACGGCATGGGCCGCGAGGAGCTGCTGCGCGCGCTCGAGGGCGGGCTGAACGACATCCTGAACGCTGCCGAGGTCCCCGCCGCCAACGAGGTCCAGTGCGGCTGGGGCGCTAACCACTCCCTCGAGGGCGCGCAGGAAGCCGCCCGCGCCTTCCTGGATAAGAAGGACGAGTGGGACCAGGTCATGGCCGAGGGCAACTAGCTAGAGGACAACTAGCTAGAGTACAAGTAGCTAGATACTCACGCCCAGCCAGACCGGCTCGGGCACCAGCTCCACGCCGAAGGCCTCCTGGACCCCGGCGCGGATGTCGCGGGCTAGCCGAACGATGTCGTCCGCGCTGGCCCCACCCCGGTTGGTCAGCGCCAGCGTGTGCTTGGTGGACAGGGTGGCGGCCCCGTGACCGGGGTAGCCCTTGTCGAAGCCGGCGCGCTGGATGAGCCACGCGGCACTCAGTTTCTCCTGGGTGCCGCTTTCGCTGTCTCCACCAGAAACGGCAGGGTCAGCAGAACCGGCAGAAACCGCAGAAACGACATGGCGCGGCATGGAGTCTTCCCCGGTGGCGGCCTGAATGGAATCGGCAATAGCGCTGGGCACGATGGGGTTGGTGAAAAAGGAGCCGGCGGACCAGGTGTCGTGGTCGCTGGCGTCTAAGACCATGCCCTTGCCGCGGCGCAGGCTGAGGACCTGATCGCGCACGTCGGCGACGGGACGCTGCTCGCCCGGGGTGTCAGTGAGCTGACCGAAGCGCAGGGGCCGGGAGAGCCCGTCGGTGGTCAGCCGCAACTCGATTTCCAGCACGACGGCGCGGCCGGTGAACTTCAGGTTGGAGTAGCGGTAGGCCAGTTCCAGGTCGGCAGCCGCCACCCACTCGGTCTGTCCGCTCTCACGGTGGTAGAGCTTGACTTGGGTGAGCACGTCGGAAATCTCCGCCCCGTAGGCGCCGACGTTCTGCACGGGAACAGCCCCCGCGTTACCCGGAATGCCGGACAGGCACTCGATGCCGCCCAGGCCCGCCTCGACGGTGGCAGCCACCACGGCGTCCCAGTTGGCGCCGGCTTGGGCGCGAACGATGCCGGACTCGGTATCGATGGCCACGGCGTCGAAGTCGAGCAGCACGGCGACGTGGTCGAGCTGGCCGTCGGCGACGACCAGGTTGGAGCCGCCGCCGACGATGACGAGGGGCGCGCGGGAGGCATCGATAGCAGCGATGGCTTGGGCGGCCGCCTCGGGTGTCGCGGCGCGCACGCAGGCCCGCGGGGAGCCGCCGATGCGCAAGGTGGTCAGGTCCGCGAACGTCACCTGTGGATCGAGCTCCACCCCGTCAATTTCATTCAGCTGCTGGGTCAATAATTCTTCAGGCACGTTATCCACGGTAGTCTGTATACCATGTCAACTCGTAGCGAAAACACCGTGACTATCAATCAGCCCATCGAGAAGGTGCACGAAGCTCTGCGTACCGAGGCTTACTGGGAGTACGTGGTAGCCAACCTGTCGCCGGATCCGGGCCAGGTGCACGACTTCACCAACGACACCGCGATCCTGTACGAGATCCTGCCGACCACCCTCCTGCCGGAGGCCGTGCGCGCCATGGTTTCCCAGGACCTGAAGGTCAAGCGCGTGTTCACCACCTCCGACCTGGACGGCAACGCGGCCGATGCCAACTACACCGCCGACGTCAAGGGTACCCCGGTGGACTTCAAGGGCGAGATCAAGCTGACCGGCGAGGGAGAGACCACCATCCTGGCCTACACCAACGAGATCTCCGTCAACATCCCGATGATGGGCGCCGCCATCGAGCCCAAGGTGGGCGAGGCTCTCGAGGAGCTCTTCAACAACGAGGGCGCCCTGACCGACAAGTGGATCACCGACAACCTCTAAAACACCCACTCCTTAAATGGCCGACCACGCGCATAACCTGAAGGCTAACCCCAGCGCGGGTCGGCCTTTTGGCGTCATCACCCGCGGCACCACCGCGGTCAACCGGCTGCGGCGCTGCGACAGGTGGATGCACGCCCACCCGGACATCGCCTCGCTGCTGCGCAGCCACCCGGTCCCGCACGCCATCGACGTCGGCTACGGCGCGTCCCACACCACCACCGTGGAATGGGCGCGCTGGCTGCGCCGAGTCAACCCGCACACGCGGGTCACGGGGCTGGAGGTCAACCCGGAGCGGGTCCTGCCGCCGCGCGACGGCGTGGAATTCGAACTCGGCGGCTTCGAGCTGGCCGGCTACCGCCCGCACCTGGTGCGCGCCTTCAACGTGCTGCGCCAGTACGACGTCGACCAAGTTCCGGAGGCCTGGGAGACGGTCTGCGCGCGGCTGGCCCCGGGCGGGGTCTTCGTGGAGGGTACCTGCGACGAGCTGGGCCGCCGCTCCACCTGGATCCTGCTGGACGCTGCCGGCCCGCAGACGCTGACCCTGGCGTGGGATCCCTTCGACGTGGAGCGCCCCTCCCAGCTCGCCGAGCGCCTGCCGAAGGCGCTCATCCACCGCAACGTGCCGGGAGAGGGCATCCACGAGCTGCTATCGGCCGCGGACCGCGCCTGGGATCACTGCGCCGGCTGGGCGCCGCACGGCCCGCGCGTCCGCTGGCGGATGGCCCAAGCCCTGCTTCGCGATGCCGGCCTACCCATCGCGCCCGCACGCCGCCGCCTGCGCGACAACCACCTGACCGTTGGCTGGGAATTCGTCGCCCCCTAGGCCGAATTTGCCGCCCCGCGTTGCCGAAACCCACCGTTATGGGCGAAACTGGTGAGCATGGCTCAAAACAAATCTGCCGCATCGACGGCCTGGAAGATTATCGTCGGGGTGCTCGTCGCCCTCCTCGTCCTCGTCCTCGTGGCCGAGTTCGGCCTGCGCTGGTTCGTCGGCGACAAAATGAAGACGCAGCTGCGCGAGAACGCCGAGTCCGACGGCGTGGTCATGCAGGAAGATCCTTCCGTGAACTTCGGCGCCAGCCCGCTGGTCATCGGCGTGCTCAGTGGCACCATCGGGCAGATCAACATGGACGTGCCCTCCACGCTGGATATCTCGGACGCGGGCATCAAGGGCCAGCCCGCCGCGCAGCTCGAGGTCACCGACTTGGAGATGAACTCCGAGACCGCCGGGCACCTGGTGGCCACCACTACCCTGCCCGACGATTTCCTGCTCAAGACCTTCCAGGACAGCCTGCGCGAGCAGTCCGGCCTGGACATGCTGGGCGATATCGTGGTCACCGACATCACCTCCCAGGACGCCGAAAACGTCCTCGAGGTGCAGCTGGGCGGCGGGCTGGCCACCCTGTCGCTTTCTCCGCACGCCGTCGACGGCAACCTTAAAATTGAGGCCACCAAGTCCACCCTCTTCGGCATGGAGCTGCCCGCGGAGGTCACGGAGCAGATCACCCAGTCGCTGTCCGACGGCCTGTCCGAGCAAATGGCCGGGAACGCGCTGACCATCGAGGACGTGCAGGTCCAGGACGGCACACTGAAAATTACCGTCGCCGGGGACAACGTCAACCTCTCCGAGGCACAGAACGCCGCCGGCGGGGCCGCCAACGAGCAGGACTCGCAGCCGGCCTAAACCTCAAAGCGCCCTAGGCCGTGGCCAAACGCCGTGGCCTAAGGCGTGGCGATGGCCACGCAGCCGGCGGCCAGCGCGTCCACCTGCTGCGCGGTATCCAAGGCGGCATCCGCCCAGTAGACCTGCTCGAGTCGGGTCGCTTCCGCCCCCGGTGTTTGCGCGCCGCGGGTGATGGCGCGCTGGTAGCCGGCCTTCTCGGCCATACCTAGTACGAGGGCCGAGTCGGCCGGGGCGGCATCGGCAGCCGGCAGGATGACGCCCAGCACGACCGGGTCGGGGCAGGCCTCACGGACCGTGACCAGATCGGTGAGCAGGGAGTTGGGGTCGTTCAAGGTGGCATCGACAGCCAGCCAGATTTCGGCGGCTCCGTTCTGGACCGCCAGGCGGGCCTCCGTGGCCTTGACCAGACTGTGGTGGCGGCCGGTGGGAAAGCCCGCGACGGCGGCCACGTGGCCGGCTGCGGCCTGCGGCAGGTGGTGCGGGCTAAGCAGCACGGGGCCGGAGAATTCCTGCAGGGTGCGCTCCACCTGCGGCCGGGACGCGCTGGTCAGGTCGTGGAAGACGCGCTGGGCGAGCCACTCGGCATCGTTGAGCGACATAGCTGCGCCTGGCCTAGTAGCGGTAGTCGCCGTTGATGAGGGCGCGCAGCTGCGGGCGCACGTCGAACCAGTACACGCCCACGCAGACCGCCGCGATCCACTTCAGGAAGGGCAGGTTCAGCAGCAGTGCCAGGGCCGAGCCTGCCATGATCGCAACCCACGTCATCTTAGACTGGCGGTCCCCGGCCGTGAACGCGTCTTCCCGGGTGTTGGCAGCCATCACGGCGCCCACGATGGCGGCGATGGCCACGCCCCAGAACAGCACCATCTCGATCGCGGTCAGTACGAAAATAACGGGATTATCGAGAAAGAACACTAGCTGTTAAACCTACTTCTCTTGATTGTCCTCGGCGGAGATTACCTCTCCATCGATGATATCTTGCGTCGGATCCGCCACCGAATCCGCGCCCTTGGCGCGCTTGCCGGTGCTTTCCGGCTCGGCGGTGGCCCCGTTGGCGCGGCGGCGTTCCTGCGCGGTGTTGACGGCCTCGTTCACGCCGTCCTTGGTGGCGTTGTAGGCCTGGCCGAAGTTGTCCTTGGCGGCGTTGAAGGACTCGGAGTCCTTGGTGCCCTCCGCCGCGCGGCGCAGGGATCCGCCGTAGTCCTTCGCGGCGGCCTTCGCCTTGTCCACCAGGGAGGCGTCCTCGCCGACCTCCGGCTTGTCGGCGGCGTGGGCAGTGCGGTCCTCGCGGAAGCGGTCCGTGAAGTCCTTCGCCACGCCCAGTGCGGAGGCACCGGCCTCCTTGATTGGGCCCCAAGATTCCTTCAGGGAATCCGTAATCGACTTGTCGTTGTCTCCGATGTTTCCGTTGTTCGGCTGCTGGGTGTGCTCGGCCATGGTTTTTCTCCTCAGATATTTGTCTTTTCGGGGTCTTAGGTCGTGCCGGTATGAGATTGTGAAAACTGGTCGTGCAGGCGGATTCGGCGCCGGGGAGAGGGTCCTAGTGGAAAGTCCCAGAGGAAAGTCCTAGAACGCCGTCCCTAAACGCCAAATATGAGGTGATTAACAGTGTAGATGACCAAGCCGGCCAGCGCACCGACGATGGTGCCGTTCAGGCGGATGAACTGCAGGTCCTTGCCCACCATGAGCTCGATCTTCTCGGAGGCCTCCTCCGCGTCCCAGCGCTCGATGGTCTCCGAGATGATCGCGGTGACCTCGCCGGAGTAGTTGTCCGCCAGGAAGGCCGCGGTGCCGTTGATGCGGCGGTCCAGGCTAGCGCGCAGCTGCGGGTCCTCGCAGATATTGGTGCCCCACTGCAGACACAGATCCCGGATCTTCTCACGCAGCATCGAGTCCGGGTCTTCGGCCTGCGCGATGATGGCGGCCGCCGACTGGCGCCAGATGGCCTGCGGGGCGCGCTGCATGCGCTCCGAGCCCATCAGGTCCACCTTGAGCTCCTCCACGCGGCGGATGATGCCCGGGTCGTTTTGCAGGTCGTCGGCGAACTTGTCCAGGTTGCGGCGGATGGACTGGCGGGCCGGGTGGTTCTTGTCCGCCTTGACCTCGTCGGCGAACTGGACCAGCTCCCGGTAGACCTTCTCGCCCACCAGCGAGCGCGCGAAGCGCGGCGCCCACTGCGGCATGCGCTCGTCGATGAGCCGCACCACGGGTTCTTCCATCTGACCGACCTTGGCGTGGGCGTAGTCAATGAGCTCGTCGACGACGGGCTCGACCTTACCGTCGGCGATAAGCCCCTCCAGCAGGCGTCCGGCCGGCGGGCCCCACTCGGGCTCGGCCAGCCGGTCCAGGATCTGGGACTGGATGAGCGCCTCGGCGTCCTTTGGGTCCAGCGCGCGGATGACGTTGGCCGTCAGCTTGCCCGCCTCCCGAGAGACCTTCGCGGCGTTGTCCTCCTGAGACAGCCAGCGACCCAGCTTGTCCGGCAGCTGCGCCTGGGAGACCTTGTCCGTGATCAGCTCGGCGTTGAGGAAGTTCTCCCCGACGAACTCCGACAGAGCCTCGCCCACCTGGTCCTTCTTGCGCGGGATGAGCGCCGTGTGCGGGATGGGAATGCCCATTGGGTGACGGAAAAGAGCCGTGACGGCGAACCAGTCCGCCAGGCCACCGACCATGCCGGCCTCCGCGGCCGCGCGCACGTAGCCGACCCACACCGGCGCGCCCCCGGGCTGGTTCTGCCACCAGGAGCACGCGAAGAAGATGACGGCCGCCAGGCCCAGCAGCGCGGTGACGAAAATCTTGTGGTTCCGCAGCGTGCGGCGCCGCTCCTGCTCCACCTCCGGCGACGGCCCCGGCACGGGGCGGCTAGCGCTGCCGGCGGTTGCTTCCGCGGCCTGGCCTTCGCGGCTAGCCCCGGCGTTGCTAACGCCCTCATGGCTAGCCCCCTCGTAGTTCGCAGCAGTGCTGTGCTTGCCCAACGTGAATACTCCTTAACTGCCGCTCTTTATGCGCTGTGTCGATCCTCTCAACCATTCTGCCTCATTTCGGGGCCGGCCCCGGCGCCGGCCTAGCACGGCGGTGCCCTGGCCTGGCTGCCACCGGCGCCGAGGTGCTGGGTCTGGGGCAGGGCGGCATCGTCAAGTCCGGAGAGTCAAGCCCGGCAAGGCAAGAAAAAACCGTACCCGCCAGCAGCGGGTACGGCTTGTGTTCTTGGGATTTAGCTAGTTTACGCGACCAGTTTCCTTGCGGTACTGGTGGTAGTAGCGGCGCCCGAACTTCACGGAGACGATGGCCGCGATGGAGATGATGACGGCCAAGACCACACCGATGATGATGGTGGTGTCCACGTGCGCTTCGGAGGCGGTGCCGTTCGGGAACAGGTAAATGCCGAGGCCCCAGGTGATGATGCCGATGGCCGGCAGGATGCCCATGATGAGGCCCATGCCCACCCAGGTGGAGGTGCGCAGCAGCGAAGAGTGCGGCGCGGCGAACGACATGGGCTCGTAGCCTTCGATGTAGTTGTCCTGGATCTTGCCGGAAAACTCCGGGTAGGTCTCGCTCGCGTGATCCGCGATTGCCTGGGAATGAGTGCTCATAGGGATGAACTTTCTGCCGGAATCGGTTGTTACTGGTGTTTCTCTACTGACTATAGTCTAGTCGTCCTTGCCGCGGAAAGCAGCACGGGCACGTTCGCGGGTGACCGCGGAGACCGCGGTCAGCGGAACGCCGGCCGGACAGACGTCGGCGCACTCGCCGTACAGCGAGCAGTGGCCGAAGTTCTGCTCCAGGTCGTCGACCATGTTGCGGGCGCGACGACCGCGCTCTTCCTTGCCCAGCGGCATCAGCGACAGGTGCACCAGCTTGGCGCCGGTGAACAGGTGGGCTGCGCCGTTCGGGCACGCCGCCACGCAGGCACCGCAGCCGATGCAGGCCGCATGGTCCAGCGAGTACTCGGCGGTCTCGTGGTTGATATGCATGGTGTCGGCATCCGGGGCGGTGCCGGCGTCCATGGAGACGTAGCCACCCTGCTCCATCACGTGATCAAGAGCGCTGCGGTCGACCACCATGTCCTTGATGACCGGGTAGGCCGCGGAGCGGAAGGGCTCGATCTTGAGGGTGTCGCCGTCGTTGAACTGGAACAGGCGCTGCTGGCAGGCCGGGGTGTTCTGGCCCGGGCCGTGCGGGCGGCCGTTAACAGTCAGACCACAGGTACCGCAGATGCCCTCGCGGCAGTCGGAAGCGAACGCGTAAGGTTCCTCACCGCGCTCAATCATTCCGTCATTGACGTGGTCGAGCAGCTCCAAGATGGACATCTGCTCTGCGGCGTCGTCGACCTGGACCGTCTCAAACTTGCCCTCTTGGGTCGGTCCGGCCTGACGCCAGATCTCAAGTGTCAGTTTCATTACTTGTAGTTCCTTGTCATCAGCGGGATCGAATCAAAGTACAGGGGCTCGGCGTGGCGGATGAACTCGTGCTCACCCTCGCCAGCCTCCCAAGCGGAGACGAAGCACCAACGCTCGTCGTCGCGCTCGGCCTCGCCGTCCTCGGACAGGTGATCGTCGCGGAAGTGCGCACCACAGGACTCGTCGCGGTCCAGGGCGTCGATGCACATCAGCTCACCCAGGTCCAGGTAGTCGGCCACGCGGGCGCCGTACTCAAGCACCTGGTTCATGTCCTCGGCGGAACCCGGGATCCGGACGTTGGCCCAGAACTCCGCGCGCAGCTCGCGGATCTTGCCGATGGTGGTCTTCAGATCCTCGACGTTGCGGGACACGCCGCAGCCCCAGTAGAGGAGCTCGCCCAGCTTGCGGTGGTAATAGGCCGGGCCGTGCGGGTCGTTGCCGCGGACGTTCATCAGGCGGTCGATGCGGCCCTGAGCGCGCTGCAGGGCGCGCTGGGCGACCTCGGAATCCTCGGCCAGCTTGTCCTCACCGAGGTGGTCGGCCAGGTAGTTCGGGATGGTGAACGGCAGGGTGAACCAGCCATCCACGGAAGCCGACAGCAGCGAGTTCGCGCCTAGGCGGTTAGCACCGTGGTAGGTCCAGGAGCACTCACCGGCGGCGAACAGGCCGTCGATGGAGGTCATCTCGTTGAAGTCGCTCCACAGGCCACCCATGGTGAAGTGGCAGGTCGGGGCGATGCGCATCGGGGTCTCGTAGGCGTCCTCGCCGATGGCTTCCTTGTACATCTCGATCAGGTTCGAGTAGCGCTCGCGGATTTTGTCCTTACCGAGGCGCTCGATGGCGTCGCGGAAGTCCAGGTAGACCGAGTTCTTCAGCGGGCCCACGCCGAGGCCGGCGTTGATCTGCTGGGAGATGGCGCGGGAAGCGACGTCACGCGGGACCAAGTTGCCGAAGGCCGGGTAGCGGCGCTCCAGGAAGTAGTCGCGCTCCTCCTCCGGGATGGAGTTCGGGTCGCGGTCATCGCCTTCGGTCTTGGGGGACCAGATGCGGCCGTCGTTACGCAGCGACTCGGACATCAGGATGGTCTTCGACTGCCATTCGGAGTTGACCGGCAGGCCCGTCGGGTGGAACTGGATGAACGACGGGGAGGCCAGGTAGGCGCCCTGCTCGTAAGCGCGCATCATGGCGCCGGCGTTCGAGTTCTTCGCCAGGGTGGACATGTGGAAGACGTTGCCGTAGCCACCGGTACCCAGGATGACGGCGTGGCCGGTGAAGGCCTTCAGCTCGCCGGTAATCAGGTTACGGGTGACGATGCCGCCGGCGCGCTTGGTGCCATTGTCATCGTAGGTGATGATGTCCTGCAGATCGTGGTGGGAGAACAGCTCCACATTCCCCAGGCCGATCTGGCGGTACAGCGCCGAGGTGGTCGACAGCTGCAGCTGCTGGCCCGTTTGGCCACGGGTGTAGTAGGTGCGGGAGACCTGCACGCCGCCGAAGGAACGGGTGGCCAGGGTGCCGCCGTACTCACGGGCGAACGGGGCGCCGATGGCGTTCATGTGGTCGATGACGCGGCCGGACTCGGAGGCCAGGCGCCAGCAATCGGACTCGCGGCAGCGGTAGTCGCCACCCTTCACGGTGTCCTTGGTGTGGCGGTAGGCCGAGTCATTGTCGACCTTCTTGGAGCGCGAAGAGTTCACGCCGCCCTGGGCCGCGATGGAGTGCGCGCGGCGCGGGGAGTCGTGGTAGGTGAAGACCTTCACGTTGTAGCCGAGCTCGCCCAGGGCGGCAGCGGCGGCGCCGGCGGACAGGCCGGTGCCGACCACGAGGACCTCGAATTTGCGACGGTTCAGCGGGGAGACCAGCTGCATGTGGTCCTTCTGGTAGCTCCACATATCCTTCATCGGGACGCCGTGGGGCTCGTTCGACTCCAGGATCTTGCCGGGGCGCACACCCTCGACGATGGACTCTGGGTGCGAGAAGTCCGGGTGCTCTCGCTTCAGTTCGGTATTAGTCATGGGTTCAAATATTCCTATCAGTCCTAGTTACTAACTGACGAAGCCAAAGGCGACGGACAGGGGCATAACGATGTTGCCAATGCAGACGATGGCCGGAATCAGGTAGGCCAACACCAGGAAGGTCTGACGCCACTTGTAGCCGGTGATACCCAGGTCAGACGCAGCCAGCTTGATGCCGTGGGTCAGGTGCAGGAACAAGCAGCACATGGCCAGCACGTAGAAAATGGTCACGGGCCAGCGGCTGAAGGTAGCAATCATGTTGGCCTTGACGGCGCCGTGGACGAAGGCGTCCGGAGCGGCCGGGGCCACGCCCATGGTCAGGTCCAGCAGGTGGAAGATGAGGAACAGCAGCAGCACGATGCCGGTGACCAGCATGGACTTGGTCGCGAAAGAGTCTAGGCCGCCCATCAGGTTGGAACGGCGGAAACTGCCACGCGAAGCCTTGGAGCGGGAATGCAGCGCGATTGCACCGTAGATGTGCCCGATGAGGGCGACGATGAGCACGATGCGGATGATCCAAAGGGCGGAGCCGTGCGGCAGCAGCGGCTCCCCTAGGGACCGCAGGAACTCGCCGTAGACGTCCAAGGCTTCCTCGCCGTCATGTGCCGGCAAGTACAGCTTCAGATTGCCGGCCATGTGGCCGACGACGAACAGGGCGAACAAGAGACCGCTGACCGCCATGATGAGCTTGAGAACCCACGACGGGACGCCGGGGGTCTGGCGAATCGGTTCTTCACTAATACGACCGTGAGCGATTGCCTCACGGTCAGGTTTCTTCAAAGTCATGACACCTCCATAGTCAACCTCGACTTTACGCAGGATATGGGCCTTTCTCCTAGTTATGAGCTGGCCTTAAGCACCGCGGGCAACTTTCGCTCACTGTGAAGTTCCCTAGCTTTAGGTAAGGGTGCCCAAATCTGTGTTTTAGGAAATGTGGCGCCACCTTGGCAACTCGCAATTAGAGAACATGCGTGTTGTGTAATTATTTCGCGTTTTGTGAGGTTAGTCACCTAGCGAGTGAATGGTGAATGACTTACCCCAATTGGTGTCATACTTTCGCAGGTGTTGCCCGTTACCTTGTGAGTGTCCCCGATAATG
>NZ_KV823430.1 GCF_001815935.1 Corynebacterium sp. HMSC04H06 | reverse complement strand
CCCTTGGGACCTACTCCAGCCCCAGGATGCGACGAGCCGACATCGAGGTGCCAAACCATCCCGTCGATATGGACTCTTGGGGAAGATCAGCCTGTTATCCCCGGGGTACCTTTTATCCGTTGAGCGACACCACATCCACAAGTAGGTGCCGGATCACTAGTCCCGACTTTCGTCCCTGCTCGAGCCGTCACTCTCACAGTCAAGCTCCCTTGTGCACTTACACTCACCACCTGATTGCCAACCAGGCTGAGGGAACCTTTGGGCGCCTCCGTTACATTTTGGGAGGCAACCGCCCCAGTTAAACTACCCACCAGGCACTGTCCCCAACCCAGATCATGGGCCAAGGTTCAGGCATCCACTACCATCAGAGTGGTATTTCACCAACGACTCCACCACCACTAGCGTGACGGTCTCACAGTCTCCCACCTATCCTACACAAACGATAGTAAATACCAATACCAAGCTATAGTGAAGGTCCCGGGGTCTTTTCGTCCTGCCGCGCGTAACGAGCATCTTTACTCGTAATGCAATTTCACCGGGCCTGTGGTTGAGACAGCAGAGGTCTCGTTACGCCATTCGTGCAGGTCGGAACTTACCCGACAAGGAATTTCGCTACCTTAGGATGGTTATAGTTACCACCGCCGTTTACTGGGGCTTAAATTCTCCGCTTCGGAACCACAAAGGCTCCTAACAGGTCCTCTTAACCTTCCAGCACCGGGCAGGCGTCAGTCCATATACATCAACTTCACGTCTTCGCATGGACCTGTGTTTTTGATAAACAGTCGGACCCCTCTATTCTCTGCGACCACCACCAGCACACACACCGCATAAGGATGCAGCACCAGCAGTGGCCCCCCTTCTCCCGAAGTTACGGGGGCATTTTGCCGAATTCCTTAACCACAGTTCACCCGAACGCCTTAGTATACTCAACCTGACCACCTGTGTCGGTTTAGGGTACGGGCCGTACACCCACTCACTAGAGGCTTTTCTCGACAGTACAGGATCACCAACTTCACCCACAACGGGCTACGCATCACGCCTCGACCATCACGCAGTGCGGATTTAACCTACACCACAGTCTGCACGCTTACACCAACAATCCAATAAGTGGCATGGCTACCAACCTGTGTCACCCCATCGCTTGGACCACAGTTCAGGCCCCACGCGCACCAACCACGACACACCCCCGAAAGGGCACGTACATGGCGATGCGGGTGGTTAGTATCACTGCTTTACCATTGGGCGCGGATATACGGGTACCAGAATATCAACTGGTTATCCATCGACTACGCCTGTCGGCCTCGCCTTAGGTCCCGACTCACCCTGGGAAGACGAACTTGACCCAGGAACCCTTAGTCATCCGGCGGGTAGGATTCTCACCTACCAATTCGTTACTCATGCCTGCATTCTCACTCGCACACACTCCACAGCGCCTTACGATACTGCTTCACCACGTGCACGACGCTCCCCTACCCAACAAAAAATGTTGCCGCGGCTTCGGCGGTATGCTTGAGCCCCACTACATTGTCGGCGCAGAACCACTCGACCAGTGAGCTATTACGCACTCTTTCAAGGATGGCTGCTTCTAAGCCAACCTCCTGGCTGTCTTCGCGATCCCACATCCTTTTCCACTTAGCATACCCTTAGGGGCCTTAACCGGCGATCTGGGCTGTTTCCCTCTCGACTATGAAGCTTATCCCCCACAGTCTCACTGCCACGCACACACTAGCGGCATTCGGAGTTTGGCTGATGTTGCTAAGATTGTAGTCCCGCTCAACCAACCAGTAGCTCTACCTCCACTAGGCTTTTTAACGTAACGCTGCACCTAAATGCATTTCGGGGAGAACCAGCTATCACGGAGTTTGATTGGCCTTTCACCCCTACCCACAACTCATCCCCGCAGTTTTCAACCTACGTGGGTTCGCGCCTCCACAACCTCTTACAGCTGCTTCACACTGGCCATGGGTAGATCACCCCGCTTCGGGTCCAGGACATGCCACTAAAAACACCCCATTAGGATTCGGTTTCCCTACGGCTACCCCACACGGGTTAACCTCGCGACATGCCGCTGACTCGCAGGCTCATTCTTCAAAAGGCACGCCATCACACACATCCAGGTGCTCTGACGGATTGTAAGCACATGGTTTCAGGAACTATTTCACTCCCCTCCCGGGGTACTTTTCACCATTCCCTCACGGTACTCAAATACACTATCGGTTATTGCACGTATTTAGGCTTACCGGGTGGTCCCGGCAGATTCACAACAGATTCCACGAGCCCGTTGCTACTCGGGGACAACAACAATCATGACATGTGCACCTTCACCTACAGGACTCTCACCCACTCCGGTTGACCATTCCAAGCCAATTCAGCTAACACACACACCACAACGAAGCACTGGTAGACACTTCCACGTTGCAACCCCACAACACCGCATGCGCAACCCCTACCAAGTATCACACACACACGGTTTAGCCTCATCCACGTTCGCTCGCCGCTACTAGCAGAATCATTATTATTTTCCTCTCCTACGGGTACTGAGATGTTTCACTTCCCCGCGTAACCCCCACACCCACTATGAATTCATGGGCAGGTACCACCCCACAACGAGTGGCAGGTTTCCCCATTCGGACATCCTCGGATCAACGCTTACTTGACAACTCCCCGAGGCTTAACGCAGCCTGACACGTCCTTCATCGGCACACAATACCAAGGCATCCACCATGCGCCCTTCACACAACGAACACACACCACCACACAACAACACAAGCCGCTGCATGGCGGGTGAACACACAAAAATTAAGAAAAACAAGAAATCACATCACACCACACACAAACAACCACAACGGGCCGCTCACGCATGGCACATGCTCGCGTCCACTATACAGTTCTCACACAACACCCAACACACACCACAACCAACCCACAAAGAATCGATTGACAGCCGCGTGTCAGCACCAGGACAACACTAATGCCCCAGACACCCAACAATGCACCAACATACCCACACACCATCCCCACACAGGGAATGAACACATTCGTGAAAAAACAATGATTGCACCCAGCCATCCAGACTGCAGGCATGCGTCCACCCGATTACACAACAGTGGCAGTGCCCTACACAGACACATCAACCACCAACACCCACAACCGTGGGCCAAATAAAAAACTCCTTAGAAAGGAGGTGATCCAGCCGCACCTTCCGGTACGGCTACCTTGTTACGACTTCGTCCCAATCGCCGATCCCACCTTCGACGGCTCCCTAACACGTTTGGGCCACCGGCTTCGGGTGTTACCAACTTTCATGACGTGACGGGCGGTGTGTACAAGGCCCGGGAACGTATTCACCGCAGCATTGCTGATCTGCGATTACTAGCGACTCCGACTTCATGGGGTCGAGTTGCAGACCCCAATCCGAACTAAGGCCAACTTTAAGCGATTAGCTCCACCTCACAGTGTCGCAACGCATTGTATCGACCATTGTAGCATGTGTGAAGCCCTGGACATAAGGGGCATGATGATTTGACGTCATCCCCACCTTCCTCCGAGTTAACCCCGGCAGTCTCTCATGAGTCCCCAACCAAATGCTGGCAACATAAGACAAGGGTTGCGCTCGTTGCGGGACTTAACCCAACATCTCACGACACGAGCTGACGACAACCATGCACCACCTGTATAAAGGCCACAAAGGGAAACGACATCTCTGCCGCGAACCTAAATATGTCAAGCCCAGGTAAGGTTCTTCGCGTTGCATCGAATTAATCCACATGCTCCGCCGCTTGTGCGGGCCCCCGTCAATTCCTTTGAGTTTTAGCCTTGCGGCCGTACTCCCCAGGCGGGGCGCTTAATGCGTTAGCTACGGCACAAAACCCGTGGAAGGGTCTCACACCTAGCGCCCACCGTTTACGGCATAGACTACCAGGGTATCTAATCCTGTTCGCTACCCATGCTTTCGCTCCTCAGCGTCAGTAACTGCCCAGTAACCTGCCTTCGCCATCGGTGTTCCTCCTGATATCTGCGCATTTCACCGCTACACCAGGAATTCCAGTTACCCCTACAGTACTCAAGCCTGCCCGTATCGCCTGCACGCCCGGAGTTAAGCCCCGGAATTTCACAGACGACGCGACAAACCACCTACGAGCTCTTTACGCCCAGTAATTCCGGACAACGCTCGCACCCTACGTATTACCGCGGCTGCTGGCACGTAGTTAGCCGGTGCTTCTTATCCAGGTACCGTCACAAAAACGCTTCGTCCCTGGCGAAAGGAGTTTACAACCCGAAGGCCGTCATCCCCCACGCGGCGTCGCTGCATCAGGCTTCCGCCCATTGTGCAATATTCCCCACTGCTGCCTCCCGTAGGAGTCTGGGCCGTATCTCAGTCCCAATGTGGCCGTCCACCCTCTCAGGCCGGCTACCCGTCGCCGCCTTGGTAGGCCATTACCCCACCAACAAGCTGATAGGCCGCGGGCTCATCCTACACCGAAAAAACTTTCCACCACACACACCAAAGTGCGGTCCTATCCGGTATTAGACCCAGTTTCCCAGGCTTATCCCGAAGTGCAGGGCAGATCACCCACGTGTTACTCACCCGTTCGCCACTCGAGTACTCCAGCAAGCTGGAGCCTTTCCGTTCGACTTGCATGTGTTAAGCACGCCGCCAGCGTTCGTCCTGAGCCAGGATCAAACTCTCCACAAAAAAGGCTCGTGAAAAGCCCAAACCTAACAAACAAAACCAACACACAACACACCAAACAGTGCGCTGCATACTGACCAAAAAAGAATTACTACAAAGAAAAAA
>NZ_KV823429.1 GCF_001815935.1 Corynebacterium sp. HMSC04H06 | reverse complement strand
CGCGCGAGGCAGTGAGGGGGGCGGGGAGGCAAGTGCCCTGGGAAGGGTCTCTTAGCTGTTCTTTTCGGCGTCTAGGTACTTCAGCGCCGTGCGGGTCGATTGCTCGGCCGCGTGGCGCAGGACCGGATCGACGTCGTCATACATGTTGTCGATGAGGGCCCGCAGCTCGATGTCCTCTCCGTATTCCTGGCGCAGCGTGCGAATCTGATCCAGGCGGTAGTGGCGACGGTCGATGTACTTGCGCGCCATCGCGGAGGTGTCCTCCAGATCCGGGCCGTGGCCCGGCAGCAGTGGCACGTCCTTGCCGCGCTCTTCAAGCATGGCCAGCGACTCCAGGTAGTCCCCCAAGTCGCCGTCGGTCTCCGAGAGCAGCGTGGTGTGGCGACCGGCGATGGTGTCGCCGCTGATGATGCCCTCTAGGTGGGAGTTGTGCGGCTCGCCGCTCCAGACGAAGAAGGACGTGGAATCCGCTGTGTGGCCTGGGGTGTGCGCCACCTCGAGCTGCGGGGTGACCCCGTCCAGAGAGATGCTCTCCCCGTCTTGCAGTGCTTCGCTACCGCTTGAGCAGTAGTTCGGGTCAAAAGCGCGGATGGGCGCCCCGGTCAGCTGGCGCAGCCGGTTGGCCCCGTCGGCGTGGTCATTGTGCCGATGGGTCAGTACGATGAGGCCGATTTCCCCAGCATTGTTGCGGATGACGTTGAGGTTTCCCTCGTCTTCCGGGCCCGGATCCACGACGATTGACTTGGCGTCTTCCGCCGCGCGGATGATCCAGGTATTGGTCCCCTCAAGGGCCGTGTAGCTGGGGTTGTCGCACAGGACAACGCCCGCTGAACGAGTCACCGGGCGAAGTTGGCTATATGCAGGATGCTCCATAAATCCCACCCTATCCGATCTTTAAGAGATCTCCACGATGAGCTCGATTTCCACCGGGGAGTTCTTCGGCAGAACTGCCACACCGACGGCGGAGCGAGCGTGCTGGCCAGCGTCCCCGAAGACCTCACCGATGAGATTCGAGGCACCGTTGATGACTTCGGGCTGGTCCACAAAGTCCGGATCGGAGGAGACGAAGCCCACGACCTTCAGGACGCGGGAGACGTTGTCCAGGCCCACCTCGGCATCGACAGCCGCGAGCGCGTTGAGGATGCTGCGGCGGGCCAGATCCTGAGCCTGCTCGAGACTAACCTCGGCGCCGACCTTGCCGGTGGCCGGCAGCTGGCCGTCGACCAGGGGCAGCTGGCCCGAGGTCCAGACCTGGTTGCCCACCTTGAGGGCCGGCACGTACGAGGCCAGCGGCTTGGCCACCTGCGGCAGCTCGTAGCCCAGCTCTTCCAGTCGCTTCTTAAAACTCATGTGTTATTCCACCTCACGCTTGAAATATGCAACGACGTTCTCCGGGTTCATCCCGGGAGTAATAGTCACCAATTCCCAGCCGTCTTCACCCCAGGTGTCCAAGATCTGCTTGGTGGCGTGGGTGAGTACGGGCGCGGTCGCGTATTCCCATTTAGTCATGGTGCCCATTTTAGACGAAGAAACGCCCCGAAGACATCGGTCTTGCGGGACGTTTTCTCACAGTTTCTCACTCTTTCTTAACCGAGCTGGCTCGCGCGCCGCCCAGTCCTTAGATGCCGTGCAGTTCCCCACCGCCGGCCAGGTAGTTGGCCCAGTTCTTCACGTCCGGGTTCTTACGCAGCACGGCGCGGCGCTGGCGCTCGGTCAGCCCGCCCCAGACGCCGAATTCGACGCGGTTGTCTAGGGCGTCGGCCCGGCATTCCATCATGACTGGGCAGTGGCGGCAGATGACGGCCGCCTTGCGCTGCTCGGCCCCGCGCACGAAAAGCGCATCCGGGTCGCCGTTGCGGCACTTGGCCTGGGTAATCCACTCACCCCGCTCGAAACCGGAGGCCGTGCCGGTAGCTTTCGTGCGTTGGCCAGAACCCTGCAGGCTTAAAGTCATGGAAGGGTTGCACTCCTTTCGGTGAGCCATCTACTGCCACGCGCTAACGCACCGTCTGCGCGGCGTGACTAACAGTCGTCATGATGCCTACGGTTAGTGTATTAACAGCACCGATTAGCTGTCTAACAGGTCACACTTTAGGGGGTGTTCGCTCAGATCACAGCGCGCTGTGAGTTCGCCCATTTCTCATAGCTTTACTCACGCCAACAGGAGTTGCGTATTTCCCCGCAGACCAAAGCAACGTAGGGTATAACGCGTGAATGCTTCTAGACCTCTGGCAAAGATCGCCCTAGCCACCCTCCTGGTTGGGGTGCTCATCGCCGTCGCCTTCGCCCCCATTGCAGGTATCACGTCGGTAGCCATCGCCCGCACCGGCGCCACGATGGAGTCCGACATCGACGAGCTCAACGCCGGCGCCGCCCCCGGGGTGACCACCATCAAAGACGCCCAGGGCGAGGACCTGGCCTACCTTTTCGATCAGCGCCGCCACCCGGTCGAGCCGGATCAGATCTCGCAGTCGATGAAGGACGCCATCGTGGCGATCGAGGATCACCGCTTCTACGAGCACGACGGCGTGGACTTCCAGGGCAACTTCCGCGCGCTGGCCAGCAACCTCGCCGCCGGCGGAGTCTCTCAGGGCGCGTCCACCCTGAACCAGCAGTACGTGAAGAACTACCTCCTGCTAGTCGCGGCCCAGACCGACGAGGAGCGCACCGCGGCCACGGAGCAGTCCATCCCCCGCAAGCTGCGGGAGATCCGCATGGCCGCGGAGATGGATAAGGAGCTGAGCAAAGACCAGATCCTGACCAATTACCTGAACCTGGTGCCCTTCGGAAACCACTCCTACGGCATCGAGGCAGCCGCGCAGACCTACTTCGGCATCCCCGCCGCCGACCTGAGCGTGCCGCAGTCCGCCCTGCTGGCCGGGATGGTCCAGTCCTCGGAATACCTCAACCCGTACACCAACCCGGAAGGCGCCACCGACCGGCGCAACCAGGTACTACAGTCCATGGCCGATAACGGCTACCTCAGCCAGGCGGACGCGGACCGCTTTGCCGACGAGTCGCTGGGCGTGCTCGAAAGCCCCAACCTGATGGCCAACGGCTGCATCGGCGCCGGCGACCGCGGCTTCTTCTGCGACTACGTGCTGCAGTACCTGGATGAAAAGGGCCTGTCGACCGAGGAGCTCAAGCACGGCGGCTACACGGTCAACACCACCCTTGACCCGCAGGTCCAGGACGCGGCGAAGGAAAGCGTGGACGCGCAGACCGACCCAACCACCCCGGGCGTGGCCGAGGTCATGAACGTCGTCGAACCGGGCCAGGACTCCCGCAAGGTGCTGGGCATGGTCTCCTCCCGCACCTACGGCCTCGACCTAGACAACGCGGAGACCATCCTGCCCCAGCCGTACTCCATGGTGGGCAACGGTGCCGGCTCGGTCTTCAAGATCTTTACCGCCGCCGCGGCACTCAAGGGCGGCTACGGCACCCAGTCCCTGCTCGATGTTCCCACCCGCTACGAGGCCGAGGGCCTGGGCCACGGCGGCGCGGACGGCTGCCCGACCAACAAGTACTGCGTGGAAAACGCGGGCACCTACAAGCCCACACTGACCTTCCAGGACGCGCTGGCCGAGTCCCCCAACACAACCTTCATCAAGCTCTCCGAACAGGTAGGGATCGAGGCCATCGTGGACATGGCCGTAGATCTGGGCATGCGCTCCTACGAGGACAAGGGCACCTACGGCGACGCCGCCCTGGCGGACTTCGCCAAGGAAGCCCCCATGGGTTCGTTCACGCTGGGCCCGACCGCGGTCAACCCGCTGGAGCTGTCCAACGTCGGCGCGACCATCGCCTCCGGCGGCAAGTGGTGCGAGCCGAACCCCATCACCAGCGTCACGGACAAGGAGGGCAACCAGGTCTACCTGGAGGAAACGCCCTGTGAAAGCGCCCTGGACAAGGGTGTGGCGGACGCCTTGTCGGACGCCATGACCGCCGATATGGACCACGGCACCGCGGAGGAGGCCGCCAAATCCATGGGCTTTTCCGGCCAGGCCGCCTCCAAGACCGGTACGACCGAGTCGCACCAGTCAGCGGCCTTTTTGGGATTCAACTCCGGCGTGGCCGCCGCGCCGTATATCTTCAACGACGGCACCTCGACCTCCCCGCTGTGCACGGGCCCGACCCGCCAGTGCGGCAGCGGTAGCATGTACGGCGGCGACGAGCCGGCACAGACCTTCTTCGGTTTCGCCACCCAGGTCCCGCAGGCCGCAGGCGGCAATGTCGCGCAAGGCGACGAGAAGTACCGCGAGGGCACCAACAACGACGCGGTCCTCGACGGCCTGCGGGGCAAGTCCGAGGCTGAGGCCCGCCGCGTGCTCGAGGGCAAGGGCCTGAACGTGGAGACCACCCAGGTCATCGGCGGCGACACCCCCTACGGCCGCGTGGTGCGCGTGGTGCCCAGCGCCGCCGGCCTCAAGGAGGGCGCGACAGTCCGCGTCCAGTTATCGGACGGCTCCGGCGGAGGCGGCAGCTCGTCGGGCACCGCCGACTCCAACAGCACGGGCGCTTCCAGCCCCTCCCCGGCTGCTAACGATGCCCCCTCCGGCCGCGGCGGTGGCGGTGGTGGCGGTCAGAGCCGCCCCGAGCCGCTGATTTCCCAGCGCGACATCGATAATTTCACCAACGATCTGCGCGGGCTGTTCGGACTGTAGTTTATCCTCCCCCGCAGCTAGCCGCTAGCCCTGCAGGCGCGCTTTGACCGCGTCTGAGAGCCGCTTGCCGGCGGCTTTCGCATTGGCGGCCTTCATGACCGCGCCCATCTGCTTCATGCTGGCGGCCTCCCCGGTGGCTTGCTCGACCTCGGCGACGGACTCAGCGACGAGCTGCTCGACCTCGGCGTCGTCCAGCTGGGCGGGCTGGTAGGCCTCGAAGTAGGGCACGTCGGCCAGCTCGGCCTCGGCCAGCTCCGAGCGACCGTTTTCCTGGTAGACGTCGGCGGACTCGCGGCGCTTCTTGATCTCGCGGGCGATAACCTTGAGGACGTCCTCATCGGTCAGCTCGTGGCGGGAGCCGATGGTCTCGTCTGCCTGGATGGCGGCCAGCAGGGAGCGGATGGCGCTGGTGCGCTCTTTCTCCTTGGCCTTCATGGAGGTTTTCAGATCGGCACGGATGGTTTCTTTGAGGTTGCTCATACCTAAAAAGATACGCCAGGTAGGCTGGACGGCGTGAAAAAATCGACGAGTGCACTCAGTAGCATCGGCGTCCTCGCCGCCGCCGGGGCCGCGACCCTGGCCTGGGGCTATACCGAACTAGACAAGTTCGAGCTCAAGGAATACACCCTTCCCCTGCTGCCGGCGGGCACGCTGCGCCGGGACAAAGAATTCCGCCTGCTGCACGTCAGCGATCTGCACATGATTCCGGGCCAGGACACAAAGATCGCCTGGGTCTCCGCGCTCGATACCCTCCGGCCGGACCTGGTGGTCAACACCGGCGACAACCTCTCCGACGCCGCCGCGGTCCCCGATGTCCTGCGCGCCCTGGGCCCGCTACTTCAGCGGCCCGGCCTGTTCGTCTTCGGCACCAACGATTACTGGGCCCCGCGCCCGGTCAACCCGCTGAAGTACCTGTGGGGAGCCAAGCGCGAGCCGTCCTATGTGGACCTGCCATGGAAGGACATGCGCGCGGCGTTCGTGGAGCACGGTTGGCTCGACGCGAACCAAGCCCGCCTGGAGTTCAAGGTGGGTGACGTGCGCCTGGCCGTGGCCGGCGTGGACGATCCGCACCACGATCTGGACGACTACTCCGAGATAGCCGGTGCCCCGAACCCGGGCTCGGATCTCCGCCTGGCCCTGCTCCACTCACCGGAGCCGCGCGTGCTAGAGCAATTCGCCGCGGACGGCTACCAGTTGTCCCTGTCCGGCCACACCCACGGCGGCCAGATCTGCCTGCCGGGCTCCCGGGCGCTGGTGACCAATTGCGACATCGACCGAGCCCGCGTCCAGGGCCTCCACGACTTCGGGCCGATGAAGATGCACGTGTCCAACGGCCTGGGCACGTCCAAGTACGCGCCGGTGCGCATTTTCTGCCGCCCCTCGGCCACACTGCTGCGCATCACCGAGCGGGACTCCTAGTAGACCCCTTAGCCAACGCCTCCCCGACACGCGCCGAATACACACCCGCTGTGCAGGCGTTTTGTTAGTTGGGAAGAAAGTGCGTTACAGTATTCCGGTACCGCAAAGAACGGTCGCCGGGATATGGCGCAGCTTGGTAGCGCGCCTCGTTCGGGACGAGGAGGTCGCAGGTTCAAATCCTGTTATCCCGACCAACACGAACCCCGCTCTCATTTTCAGTGAGAGCGGGGTTTTCTTCTGCCTAGCCCTGCTGCCCTTAGGCCAGCATCCCGAAGGCGAAGGCCACCAGGACGATGGCGAGGGAGAACGCCCACGCCAGCGGGAAGGCGATCTTCAAGTACTTGCCCATGTCGGCGCGGGCCAGGCCCAGCGCCAGCCACAGGGCCGGGGAGAACGGGGAGACGAACGTGCCGATGACGTTGCCGATAATAAGGGCGCTGGCCGCGCCCATGCCGCTGACGCCGAAGTTGGCGACGGTTTCCTGCACGATGGGCAGGATGGAGAAGTAGTAGGCGTCCGTGGAGGTCATCAGGTCCAGCGGCACGCCCAGCAGGCCGATGATGACGTGCAGGTACGGCCCCACGGACGCCGGCAGGATGGCGATGAGCTGCTGGGCGATGGCCTCCAGCATGCCGGCGCCGTTGAGCACGCCCAGGAACATGGCGGCGGCCAGGATGATGCCGGCCATGGATAGCGCGTTCGGGGCGTGGCGGCGCAGGGCGTCAGTCTGCTCCGACTGGGAGTCGAAGTTGATGAGCAATGCGACGGTCGCGGCCAACAGGAAGGCCGGGGCCGGCGGCAGCAGGCCAGAAAGCAGAGCCACCAGCACGAGGAGGATGACGGCCACGTTCAGAATGGTCACCACCCGGCCGGTGCGGTTGCGGAAGCCCTTGTCCTCCTGCTCCTGCTTCTGCTTGCGGATGAAGTCGTTGGCGATGGCGTTGACGTCGACGGCCTCCTCCCCTTCCAGCTGGCCGGCGGCGCGCAGCTTAGCGATGCGCCGCTTCTGCCACACGCCCAGCGCGGCGGCGATGGCCAGGACCATCACCACGCACACGCCTTGGATGGGCAGCAGGTGCATCCAGATCTGGTGGGTTTCCTGGTTGACCACCGAGCCCGCGCGCCCCAGCGGCCCGCCCCAGGGGACCATGTTCATCACGGATGCCGCCAGCGCGACGATGGTGACCAGGACGTAGCGGGAGATGTGCAACGCGGTATACAGCGGCAGCAGCGCTGGGATGGTCAGCAGGAAGGTGGTAGACCCCGAGCCATCCAGGTGCGCCACGATGCCGATGGCGGCCGTGCCCACGGTCACCGCGACGACGTTGCCCCGGGTGGCGGTGATAAGCGCCCGGATCACCGGGTTAAATAGCCCGACGTCCTGCAAGATCCCGAAAAAGATGATGGCGAAGATGAACATCGCCACGACGTTCATGACCGAGCCCAGGCCTTCTTCGAAGAAGTCCCCGATTTCCCCGAACCCGAACCCGGCGATCAGCGCGCCGACGACCGGGACGATGGTCATGGGCACCAGCGGCGTCGTCCGCCCCTGGATCAGAATGGTCACGGTAATAATGATGATGGCCAGGCCCATGAGGGTCAGGCCGAGTGGGGTTTGCATGCCGGCTCCTTATCCAGACGATTCACGAGGTTCGCCACACCGTTTTCGTTAGTGTGACCCAGCTTAAACCATGCTGGATTGATTCAGTCGTTTTGCCTTCACCAAAGCCCGAGGCCCCACTCGTGACCTCGGGCTTTTCTGCCGATTATTCGGCGCTTGACTCAGCCGCGCCGCCGACGTCGACCCCCGCGCTGGTCATGCACTATTTCAAGAGCAAGGCCGGACTTTTCGATGCCGCCGTGGAGACCCTCCTGACCGTGCCCGCGACAATCGGCCGCAGCACGGATCTGCGGGACATGCTGCTGACCTACTTCCACAATTGGGAGGACCCGTACACGGGCCCGCGGCTGCGCGCTATCGTCCGCGCGGGCATCGGTTCCGAGTTTGCAGCTGAGCGCCTGCGCGATTATTTCAGCGCGAATTTCCTTGACGCCATCAAACAGACCTCCATCCTGCAAGAGCGCTTCAGCCCCGAACAGATTGCGCTCTTCCCCGTCATGGGCAGCATGCTGCTAGGAGTCGCGATTACCCGCTACCTCATGGAGTATTCGGCAACCGCCGAAGCCAGCACCGAAGAACTCGTGGACAATCTTCTCCCCCTGGCCGAGGCGCTCCTGTGCCAGGCCCCTGACGCACCGGCCTAACTGCGGCCGAGTTTTCTTGTTATCCCCCTAGATACAGGGAAACGGCGCCGCATCCCTACAGCTGCGGCGCCGCCCCTATTCCCTATCACTCACAACGGATTTAAACCGCTAGTCCGCCCCCTAAGCGGACTACGTGAGCAAGACCTAGCCTAGCACCCAGAAGTGTCAGATCCTAGCTCACCAGCACTTTCACAGAATCCTGTTAAGGTCTCTCCACTTGCGACATAAAGCTGACAAAATCATCACCGCCGTATGCTGCGCATTTTCATTCATCCTAAAATCTGGGTGGAAATCGCTGCTCCCCACGAGCACGCCCCGGGTGGGCAAACGTCACACCGGCAGGCGCAAGGAGAACCGGCCCGACGCGGCCAAGAAATGGGCTAGATTGGACAACCATGATGGAATTCCAGGACGCAGCCGCCAAGGCCTACCAGCACCGCGGGCCGCTTTCCGGCGCGGCCGAGACCGACACCCACTGGCTTTTCAGCCCGGCCCACCCGGACCAGGAGCTGGGCCCGACGTTTGTCAACCGGGAGACTGGTGAGCTCGAGCAGTACGACACCGACCCCCGCAACTGGCGCCCGCGCCTGCAGCTCTTCCGCGCGCAGAACCCGCAGCCGCGCCCCATCCCCGAGCAGTACTTCGGCGAGCCCGAGGCCCTCGAGGACCCCCAAGGCAACTAATTCTTCCCCGCTAGCACCTAGGCGCGGGACGGACGGGCACTGGAGCGATTAGCCCACCACACGCCGGCGCCGCCGATGACGACGACGGCCGCGAGCACGCCCAGCGACATCCACAGCAGGGACTGCTGGCCGCCGTTGCCCACCACGGTCAGGGCGTTGGTGGCCCAGTTCAGCGGCAGCAGGTTGGCGATGACCTGCCAGTAGGTCGGGGCATCGCTGGCCGCGACCGACTTCCAGAACCAGCCGACCACGCCCACCTGCACGATGCCCAGGCAGGCCGCGGCGACCATGCCGCCGGAGCGGCCCAGCAGCCCCATGAGCGCCCGGGTAACCACCGCGGCGGTGACCGCGGCGAGGGCGAAGACGCCGGCGCCGATGGCGGCCGCGGCGGCGGTCAGTCCGGAGGCGAGCACGAACAGGGCCACCTCACCGGCGGCCACCAGGCCGACTAGGCCGCCGAGCAGGCTCAGCCACCCGCGCTGGGTGGACAGCCAGCCTAGACCGATACCGCCCAGCATGACCAGCGCGGCGATCAGCATGGCCACCACCGGGGCCAACAGCCGCGAGGGGCCGACGTCCTGCCCGTCCGCGGCGAACTGGACCGGCGGCATGGCGCGCTGGATGGATTCCACCTTGGTCTTGTTCTGATCGGCCATTCCGTCGATCTTGCGCGCGCCCTCGTCCAGCTCGTTAATGCCGTTGACGGCCTCGTCGGCGCCGCCGTCTAGCTCCCCGATAGCGGCGTTGAGCTGCTTGGCGCCCTCCGTCGCGGAGTAGATGCCGTCGTGGTAGGCATAGCCGGGCACCGCCAGCTGATTGGATAGCTCGCGGGAGCCGTCCTTGAGGCGGTTGAGCTCCCCGGTGATGGACTCGTCGATCTTGAAGGTGTCGACCTGGCCGCGCAGGTCTTTGAGCTGACCGCGCAGCTTCTTCGCGTCCGCGGAGTCGTTGCCGCGTAGGTCCCCCAGGGCGCCATCGATGGCGGTCAGGATCTGCCCGCGCACCACCTCGATGCCGGTTATCTGGTCGACGGCCTGGCCGACCCCGTCAGCGAGCTCGGTTGCGCCCGCTCCCAGCTGGCCGGTGCCGGCCTGCAGCTGCACCAAGCCGTCCACCAGCTCCTGGGTGCCCTGGCTGAGCTGGTCCACGCCGCCGGTGATCTCCCCGGTGCGGTCTTTGAGCTGCCCGGTGCCGTCGGCCAGCTGCTGCGTGCCGGACTTGAGGAAGCCGGCCTGGCTCTGGGCCTCGCCCGTCGCGCGGCGAGCGTCGACCAGCTCGTTCGGATCGATACCGGCGGGGGCATCGGCGGCCGGGGCGCCGGTCACTCCCTCCTCCGAGTCGGCGGAGTTCCAGGCCTTCTCCGGGCTCATCCCCACCGCGGCAGCGATGCCGGCGCAGGCGGCGAGCAGCACCAGAATGATCAAAGCCGCCAGCCCAGACCGGAAGCGGTGGGGTTGGCGGTCGCTGTCCGCGGAATCCGCGGCGGCAGTAGGGCTGGCGGGGCTAGCAAGGCGGGCGTCGTTCATACTAAGAAACGATATCTACCAGCACCTATTACTTCGGCTAGGCGCGCCGTTTCGCCCACTGCTGCCATTTTTATTCCCGACTTGGTTAGCGGCGCGACCGCCCCGGTACCGGGCCGGCCGGGGCGCTTACCGCTCTGCGGCGCGCGAGGAGGCTGATTCAGTATAAAAGTACTGTACCCCGCGGTTTCCCGCGGGGTACTAGCTATCTGTGGTCGTTTCCAGCCGGGTGGAACGACTGGATCAGCGCGCTGGCTATTTCTTCTCGGCGAAGAGCTCGCGGACGCGCTTGCCCAGGTTCTCGTCTACCTGATCCCAGTAGTGGTAGACCTGCTGCTCGACCTGCTCGGACACACCAGCCATGGCGTTGGTGATGTTGTCGGCCAGGCGCTCCTTCTCGCCGTCATCCATGACCTCGCGGTAGAGGATGCCCGGCTGGATGAAGTCATCATCCTCGGCGTGCTTGACGTACGGGGCGCGCGACAGGTCGGTGCCGTGCGGGTCCGGGTTGACGTAGAGATCGCTAGCCTGACCGAAGTCATCGTGCTGGTTGGAGGTCTCACCGTCATCCAGGTAGCCCGCGCCCTTGTCGTAGCGGTTCGGGGAGTAGACCGGATCCTGCGGGTCGTTGAACAGGAAGGACATCGGACCCTCGTGCTCGTAGGTGTTGACCTTGTCCGCGTTCAGCGGCTGGTTGACCGGCAGCTGCTTGTAGTTAGGCCCGATACGGTAGCGCTGCTGATCGGAGTAGGCGAACACGCGTCCCTGCAGCATGCGGTCCGGGGACAGGCCCACGCCCGGGACCAGGTTGGCCGGGTCCAGGGCCAGCTGCTCAATCTGCGCGAAGAAGTTGCGCGGGTTGCGGTTGAGCACGAAGTAGCCCACGTCGTGCAGCGGGTAGTCCTTCTGCGACCAGGTCTTGGTCAGGTCGAAGGGGTTGAAGCGGTAGTTCTCCGCGTCCTCGAAGGGCATGATCTGGACCTTGACGTCCCAGACCGGGTAGTCGCCGCGCTCGATGGCGTTGTAGAGATCCTCGCGGTGGTGGTCGGCGTTCTGGCCGGCCATCTCCGCCGCCTCGGCGTCGGTGAAGCAGTCCCAGCCCTGGCGGGTCTTGAAGTGGTACTTGATCCAGACCGGCTTGCCTTCCTCGTTGATCCACTGGAAGGTGTGGGAGCCGAAGCCGTCCTGGTGACGGGAGGTTTTCGGGGTACCGCGGTCACCCATCAGGTAGGTCACCTGGTGCGCCGACTCCGGGGAGCGGGTCCAGAAGTCCCACTGCATATCCGCGTTGCGCAGACCGTTGGTGCCCAGGCGCTTCTGGGAGTGGATAAAGTCCGGGAACTTAATGGCGTCACGGATGAAGAAGGTCGGGGTGTTGTTGCCCACGATGTCGTAGTTGCCGTCCTCGGTGTAGAAGCGCATGGCGAAGCCGTGCACGTCGCGCCAGGTATCCGGGGAGCCCTGCTCACCGGCGACGGTGGAAAAACGGATGGCCATCGGGGTAACGGCACCCTTCTGGAAGAGCTTGGCCTTGGTGTACTGGGAGACATCCTCGGTGATGTGCAGCTCACCGAATGCGCCGTGGCCCTTGGCGTGCGGGGTGCGCTCCGGGACCCGCTCGCGGTTGAAGTGTGCCAGCTTCTCAATCAGGTGAACATCATTGAGTACGTTCGGGCCCTGCGGGCCGGCGGTGACAGAACGGTTCTCGGACGCAACCGGCTGGCCGGACGGGCGGGTGGTCTGGCCCTCGCCAGCGGCGCGGTTGCCGCGGCCCAGGATCTGGTCTGCTGCAGAAGAATCTTGAGTCATGGGGTATGCCTCCTTCAGTGGCAATATCGGTCAGCTATTAAAAGCCGTTAGCCTATAGTCTAGCCCATTTAATAGTGGGTGGCAAACAAACTCCAACTATTGATAGGTTTGCCTCAGTCAGGGTTCGTGCAGCCCCCTGCCTAGCCCCAGTGTAGGTCCAAAACCGGATTCGGTGCCTGGTAAATTCAGGATGATGAAACACCACTCCGCAGCCGACGACGCGCGCGTCACCGACCTGGCACTTACCGCCGGGCGCGGTGACCGCCGCGCGCTGACGGAGTTCATCCGCGCCACCCAGGACGACGTCTGGCGCCTCCTGGCCCACCTGGCCGGGCCCGAAAATGCCGACGACCTAGCGCAGGAAACCTACCTGCGGGTCATCTCCGCCCTCCCCCGCTTCGCCGCCCGGTCCTCCGCCCGCACCTGGCTACTCTCCCTCGCCCGCCGCGCCTGGGTGGACAACATCCGCCACGACATGGCCCGGCCCCGCAAGTCCGCCACCTCTTACGAGGACGCCGCCGCCCAGGCCCCCGCCCTGGAAAACTCCGCCACCTGGAGCGACTGGATCGACGCCCGCGCGCTCATCGACGCCCTCCCCGCCGACCGCCGCGAGGCCCTCATCCTGACCCAGGTGCTGGGCTATACCTACGAGGAGGCCGCCAAGATCACCGGGGTGCGCATCGGCACCATCCGCTCGCGCGTCGCCCGCGCCCGGAAGGACCTCATCACCGCCACCGAGGCCGGCCAGAACTCCGAACGCTAGATTCGCGCTAGGACCGACTACTGGAACCGAGTACAGGGGAAGAACACTAAGGCCAAACCCTTAAGCCTCCGGCGCCAGGGCCAGATTGTGTCCAATTAGTGACAAAGGCGTGAAAAGCTGGGCACATCCAGGCCGGGACACGTGGCCGGCCGGTTAGCATTGTGAATTTCCGGGTGGTCTATCTGGTGTTTGCCCGGAAAACCAGGCCGGAAACGGGTAAGTTCATAAACCGTACGTTTTAGGCCCGCCTCGGGCTACGCTGCTTTTTTGATAACAGATTTGGGGTTTGACTTCTATGTTTAAACGCGCCATAGCTATCTCGATGGCGTTCATCGGCGTCGTCGTCGGCGCCGGCTTCGCCTCCGGCCAGGAAGCCATGCAGTACTTCGTGGCATTCGGCGAATGGGGCCTAATCGGCATCTCCTTGGCCGCCGGACTGATGATGATCACCGGCATTTCCATCCTGCAGCTGGGTTCCTACTTCCAGGCCTCGGAGCACACCGCCGTCTATGAGAAGGTCTCCGGGCCGATTACGTCCCGAATCCTCGACTGGTCCACGCTGGCCACGCTGTTTAGCATCGGCTTCGTGATGTTCGCCGGTGGCGGCTCGAATATCACCCAGCAGTTCCCGAGCGTCCCCGTGTGGGTGGGCGGAACCGTCATGCTGGTTTTGGTGCTGCTGGTCGGCCTACTCGACGTGGACCGCGTGACCACCGTCATCGGCACCATCACACCGTTCATCGTCATCTTCATCGTCCTGGCCACCGGCTACACCATCCTCACCGTGGACGTGGACTTCAGCCAGATGCACGAGTGGACCACCAGCAACGTGGACACCACCCTGCCGAACTGGTGGATTTCCGCGCTGAACTACACCGGCCTGAACGTCATGTGCGCGGTGTCGATGTCCATCGTCATCGGCGGCAACTTCCTGGACAACCGCGCCGTCGGCTGGGGCGGCCTCATCGGCGGCATCCTCTACCTGATCCTGCTGGCCCTGCTGGTCTTCTCCCTGTTCTTCGTCGCTCCGACCGTCAACGGCCAGGACATGCCGGTACTGGAGCTCATCAACACCATCCACCCGGCCCTGGGCTACGTCATGACTTTTGTCATCTACGGCATGGTCTTCAACACCGCGGTGGGCATGTTCTACGCGCTGGGCAAGCGCCTGACCCGCTCCAAGCCGCAGCTGTTCTACCCGGTCTATTGCGTGGCCTGCCTCATCGGCTTCGTCTTGTCCTTCGTGGGCTTCCAGCAGCTGGTCAGCAACGTCTACCCGATCCTGGGCTACCTCGGCCTGCTGATGATCGCCGTGATGTCCTTTACCTGGATCCGCAGCCGCGGCAAGCTCACGGACGAGTCCGACCGGCGCATGCGCGCCCGCACCCTGGTGCAGCGCAAGCTGGATCCGCGCGAGCGCTTCACCAAGAAGAACGAGCGCGAGCTCGCCCGCCTGGCCGCGGCCTCCAACATGGCCACCGGCGAATTCGAGGAGACCGTCGCCGAGGAGATCTACGAAGAGCTCGAGGCGGACGAGGAGCTCGAGGACTTCGACCGCGAGGACCTGGATCCTTCCGTGACCTACGTCCAGCATACCAAGCCGGAGGTTCCGTCTGTTGACAACGACCTCGACTTCGACGCGCAGACCGACAACGCCGGCGGAAAAGGTTCCACGCCGCAGTCCGGCGCCTCCCCTGCCTCTCAGGACTAGCGCCTAGCCCCCGCCCGGCGGGATCAAGTAAAGGCTCACCCGTGCGGGTGAGCCTTTTGTTTTGGGTAAATGCCTGGCTTAGACCAGCAGCTCGGCGATCTGGATGGTATTGAGCGCTGCACCCTTGCGCAGGTTGTCGCCGGCGACGACCAGGACGAGGCCGCGGTTGTCGTCCACGGTCTGGTCCTGGCGCACGCGGCCGACCAGGCAGTCATCGATGCCGGTGGCGGCCAGCGAGGTCGGCACGTCCACGACCGTCACGCCCGGGGTGTTCCCCAGCAGCTCCAGGGCCTGGTCCGGGGTGATGGACTTGTCGAACTCCGCGTGGATGGTCATGGTGTGGCCGGTAAAGACCGGGATGCGCACGCAGGTGCCGGCGACCTTCAGATCCGGCAGGCCCAGGATCTTGCGCGACTCGTTGCGCAGCTTCTGTTCCTCGTCGGTCTCCAAGGAGCCGTCATCGACCAGGTTGCCGGCCATCGGCAGCGCGTTGAACGCGATCGGGGCGACGTAGGGGCCGGTGTCCTCACCGTCCAGGCGGGAGCCGTCGTGGACCAAGTCCACGTTGTGCTCGCCGACCTGGTAGACCTGCGCGGCGAGGGTCTCCACGCCGGCCAGGCCGGAGCCGGAGACGGCCTGGTAGGAGGACACGTGCAGCTGGCGCAGGCCAGCGGCGTCGCTGAGCGGCTTGAGCACCGGCATGGCTGCCATGGTGGTGCAGTTCGGGTTCGCGATGATGCCCTTGGGTAGATCCTTGGCCTCGCCCGGATTTACCTCTGCCACGATGAGCGGGACGTCCGGATCCTTACGGAAAGCCGAGGAGTTGTCCACGACCGTGGCGCCGGCCGCCGCGAAGACGGGCGCCCACTGGCGGGAGGTGTCACCGCCGGCGGAAAACAGCGCGATGTCCACGTCCGCGACGGACTCCTCGGTGACCTTGGCCAGATCCTCGACCGCCACCTGCTGGCCGGCGAATTCCAGCTCCGTGCCGGCGGACCGGGAGGAAGCAAAGAAGCGGATCTCGTCCAGCGGGAACTTGCGCTCCTCCAAGATCTGTCGCATCACGCGGCCGACTTGCCCAGTTGCCCCTACTACCGCCACGATGGTCATGATTCGAAAACTCCTTGTCTCCTGTACGTGCAGTACTTGTGTGGTTGGTGCTGTTGCAGCGCGCTTTAGCGTCCGGTTCCAGCATAGACCGTGGCTGGTTCGTCGCCGCCCAGCCGGAACTTCTCGTGCAGCGCCCGGGCCGCCTTGTCCAGGTCGGCCTCGCGGGTCAGCACGGAGATACGGATCTCCGAGGTGGAGATGAGTTCCATGTTGACGCCGACGTCGCGCAGAGCCTCGGTGAAGTCCGCGGTCACGCCCGGGTGCGACTTCATACCGGCGCCCACCAGGGAGACCTTGCCGACCTGGTCGTCGTAGAGCACGTTGGACCAGTCGCCCTCACCGCGCAGCTTGGACAGCAGCTCCATGGCCCGCGGGCCGTCGGCGCGCGGGCAGGTGAAGGTGATATCCGTGCGGCCGTCATCCAGGGAGGAGACGTTCTGCAGAACCATGTCAATGTTGATCTCGGCATCCGCGATGGCGCGGAAGACTTTGGCCGCTTCGCCCGGGCGATCCGGGATGCCCAGGACGGTCACCTTGGCCTCGGACTTGTCAGTGGCGACACCGGTCAGTACTGCTTCTTCCACGGGAATATCCTCCATCGACCCGACGATCAGGGTGCCGGGGTCATTGCTATAAGACGAGCGAACTCTTAACGGAACATTAAAGGCGCGGGCGTATTCAACGCTGCGCAGCACCAAGATCTTGGAACCGACGGCGGCCAGCTCCAACATCTCTTCGAAAGACAGCTTCTCCAGCTTCTGGGCGTCCGGAACGATGCGCGGATCGGCGGTGTAGACGCCGTCGACGTCGGAGTAGATCTCGCACACGTCGGCGTTCAAGGCCGCGGCCAGCGCCACGGCGGTCGTATCCGAACCGCCGCGGCCCAGGGTGGTCACGTCGCGCGACTCCTTGTTTACACCCTGGAAACCCGCCACGATGCAGATCTTGCCTTTGTCGAGGGCCTCCGTGATCCGCCCCGGGGTCACGTCCACGATGCGGGCGTTGCCGTGCCGCTCCGTGGTCAACACGCCGGCCTGGGAGCCAGTAAAGGACTGCGCGTGCGCGCCCAAGGATTCCACGGCCATCGCGACCAGCGAATTGGAGATACGCTCACCGGCGGTCAGCAGCATGTCCATCTCCCGGCGCGGGGGCACGGGGTTGACCTGGGCGGCCAGGTCCAACAGCTCGTCCGTGGTGTCCCCCATGGCAGAGCACACGACCACCACGTCGTTGCCGGCCTTCTTGGTGGCGACGATCCGCTCTGCGACCGCGCGGATGCGCTCGGCCGATTCCAGGGAAGAGCCACCGTATTTTTGAACGACTAAGGCCACGTGCTGTTGCCACCTTTCGCGAATACTTGTCTTCGTGAATACCTGTCAGTTGGTAGTCAAGTGCTCATGTTACCCCGCGCAATTCGCGGAGCCAGCATTTACATGCACCTCTTTCATGGTAGAGCTTTTTGCTCGACATCGGTGCCCCAATGGGCACGAAATTCCGTGGCATTTACTACGGTTGGGTAGGTGTTAAGCAATCTCGTCGCCATCTTCTTTGCCTTGGCCTCGGCCCTGACCGTGGCCTGGGGGACGGTGGTACGGCACCGGATTGCTCTCGATGCCCCCTCCTCAGTCATGCGCACCGCCATGACCCAGTCGCTGTGGTGGGTGGGCACCTTCGCCGCGCTGGCCGCCTACGGTTTGCAGGTCATCGCCTTAGGCTTTGGCACCCTGCTCATCGTCCAACCCATCCTGGTCATGTCCCTGATGTTCACGCTGCCTTTGGCCGCCTGGTATTCCCGCCGCCGCATGAGCGGACAGGAGATCGGCTGGTCCCTGGTACTAACCGTCGCGGTGGGCACGCTCATCATCCTGGGCCGCCCCAGCGCCGGCAAGCCGCAGCCCGCCGTCTCCGATTGGGCGCCGGCGCTGCTGGTGGGCATCACCGTCATGGCGGTGCTGACTGTCATCGGCTGGCGACACCGCAGCCAGCGAGCCCTGATGCTCGGCACGATCTGCGGCGGCATTTACGGATATGTGGCGGTGCTATCCAAGGCGGTCGTTGATATCTTCGCCCACTCCGGCGTGGGCGAGCTCCTGATCAGCTGGGAGTTCTACGCGCTTATCGCCACCGCCGCCACCGGCACGGTGGTCCAGCAGTATTCCTTCCACGCCGGCCCGCTCAAGCAGTCGCTGCCCGCGATGACCATCGTCGAGCCCATGGTGGCCTTCCTACTGGGCTATGCCATCCTGGGCGAGAAATTCCAGATCACCTCCGCCACCGGCTGGGCGGTGATGGGCCTGGCCCTGGCCCTCATGATCGCGGCCACCATCGTGCTCTCCTAGCAGTCCGTCGGCAGCGGCGAGCAATCGCGCAGCGAACCGCGCTAGCCGCCGACCCGCGTTAGCCGCCTAGATAGCCCACTCGAACACGGCGAGCATGTAGGCCGAAAACCAGGCACCGAATAGCACCCATAGGGCCACCAGCAGCCCCATGACCCAGCCGGGCAGGCGGCGGAAGCCGGACACCAGCAGCGGCAGCACGACGATGACCGCCGGCAGCAGCAGCCGCGGGCGCGAGTGCATGATGCCGTCAGAGGCCAAGACGTTGACCATCAGCGCCGCGCTAAACCACCACGGCGCCAGGCCCATCCGGCGCCACGCCAGGACCAGGCAGAGCGGGGCGGCCAGCATGACGGCGGTGGTCAGCAGGAAACCGGCGTTTTCCGCGCTGGTCAGGCTCGTGGCCACCCAACGCAGGCTGGCCAGCCCGCCGTCAAGGCCGGAGTTCCAGTGCTTTCGCTGGGTCCCGAAGTACCCGCCCACCGCGGTTAGGTGGGAATTCGCCCAGGCCAGGTAGGTCACCAGCGGGACCACGGAGACCGCCAGGCCGGCCCACGCGGACCACTGCCGGCGGCCGTAGAACAGCACGGCCAAGGCGAAGGCGGCGAGCATATCCACCGCGGTCAGGCGCACCAGCCCCAGGCAGAAAACCAGCGCCGCCGCGGCCGGCCAGCGCCTGTCCCACAGCGCCACCAGGGCCCAGATGGCCAGCGCTCCGAAGAGCGCCTCGGTATAGGGCATGGCAAAGACGATGGCCATGGGCGCCCCGGTCACCACCGCCGCCGCGGCCAGGCGATAGCCATACCCCGGCGCGGCCCCACAACTTAAGGCCACCCGGTTGGCCAAGGCCATGGCCCCGGCGGCCAGCACGACGGTCAGCGCGAGGTTGAGCACCACCGCCAGGGTGGAATAGTGCACCCCGGTCAGCGCGTGCCCGGCGCGCAACAGGAAGGGGAAGCCGGGAAAGAACGCCAGGGTCTTCTCATAGGCCGGGCCGCCGCCGGCTATCTGGGCGTCGAAGTAGCCGTGAGCGGCGATCTGCGTGTAGTACTCGGCGTCCCACTTGTTGAGCAGATCCCCGAGGCGCTCGTCGTTGGCCGCCCCTATCCCCGCGAGTACCCCCAGGCGCAGGGCCGAACCACCCAGACCGACGGCCGTGGCCCCTGCCCAGTCGCGGCGGTGCAGCGGGGGTGCGCCGGTACTCTTGGTTTCTTCCACGTCTGGAGATGGTAGCCGCCCTCCGCGCGCACGGGAAGCCGCAGCACACCCCGCGCGCGGCTGGGCCCGTCCCCGCGGGGCGTCGCCACAGCCCGGATTTTCCCATATAATGAAATAAAAGAAAATTTAATTGCCACCCCATGGAATCACATGTAGTCTGTGCCACATGACTTCGCGGCAGATGCTACTACTTATCAGCCGCGGCGGGATTTAGCCTCAGCCCGGTTTGCCCGTCGGTAAAGGATGCAGGCACTGCATTCCACCAACCGGCAAATTGCGGTCAGCGCCCCGCCGCGGTGACCTCGCCGCGCCCGTGCCGGCTCATCCCCTACGCTGACCGCCCCGCACTTCGCCGGAGGGCTCACCCCATCACCACCACCTGGTTTTGTGCCACGCGCATACTCCGCGCCACGGATCGTACGGCCTCGCCCGCGACCGCCGCCCGTTAAGGCAGACCAGCTAATAGCAGCCACAACGAAGACCACACAGAATAAGGAACCACACCATGAGCCCGAACGACGCATTCATCTCCGCCCCGCGCGAAATCACCACCCCGGCCGGGCCCCGCCGGGACGGCCAGCCGGCCTGGAATAAGCAGCGCAATTCCTCCATGCCGGTAAGCCGCTACCAGCCGTTTGCCACCGAGGTAGAAGACATCCGCTTGCCGGACCGCACCTGGCCGGACAAGACCATCACGCACGCGCCGCAGTGGTGCGCGGTGGATTTGCGCGACGGCAACCAGGCACTCATCGACCCGATGAGCCCCGAGCGCAAGCACCGCATGTTCGACCTGTTGGTCAAGATGGGCTACAAGGAGATCGAGGTCGGCTTCCCCTCGGCCTCCCAGACGGACTTCGACTTCGTCCGCGAGATCATCGAGCAGAACAAGATCCCGGAAGACGTCACCATCCAGGTGCTGGTCCAGGCGCGCGAGCACCTGATCCGACGCACCTTCGAGGCCTGCGCCGGCGCCAAGAACGTCATCGTGCACTTCTACAACTCGACCTCGAAGCTGCAGCGCCGCGTGGTCTTCCGTAAGGACAAGCCAGCCATCAAGAAGCTGGCCACCGACGCCGCGAGGTTGATCCGTGACATCGCACAGGATTACCCGGACACCAACTGGCGCTGGGAGTACTCGCCGGAGTCCTTCACCGGTACGGAGCTGGAGTTTGCGGTCGAGGTCTGCGACGCGGTCGTGGACATCATGAATCCGAGCCCCGAGGACCCGATGATCATCAACCTGCCGTCCACGGTGGAGATGATTTCGCCCAACGTGTACGCGGATTCCATCGAGTGGATGCACCGCAACTTCGCCCGGCGCGCCGACATCATCATGTCCCTGCACCCGCACAACGACCGCGGCGAGGGCATCGCCGCCGCGGAGCTGGGCTACCTGGCCGGCGCCGACCGGATCGAGGGTTGCCTGTTCGGCAATGGCGAGCGCACCGGCAACGTCGATCTGATCACGCTGGGCCTGAACATGCTGACCCAGGGCGTCGATCCCCAGATTGACTTCACGGATCTGCCGGCCATTCGCGAGACGGTGGAATACTGCAACCAGCTGCGCGTCCCGGAGCGCCACCCCTACGGCGGCGAGCTGGTCTTCACCGCGTTTTCCGGCTCCCACCAGGACGCCATCAACAAGGGCCTGGACACCATGGCGGACCAGGTCGTGCCGGGCGCCATCAACACGGAGGTCTCCTGGGACAAGCTGCGGGAGACCACCTGGGAGGTGCCCTACCTGCCCATCGACCCGAAGGACGTGGGCCGCGACTACCAGGCGGTCATCCGCGTCAACTCCCAGTCCGGCAAGGGCGGGGTTGCCTACATTATGAAGACCGACCACGGCATCAACATGCCGCGGGCCATGCAGAGTGAGTTCTCCGCCGTGGTCCAGGCGGTCACGGACGCCGAGGGCGGCGAGATTAACTCCAAGAACATGTGGGACATCTTCGCCCAGGAATACCTGGATCGCACCTCCCCGCTGGAGCAGGTCCACGTCACCATCGACAACGCGGAGGCCGCCAGCGGCACCACACAGTTGAGCGCTGAGGTCGTCTACAACGGGGATAACTCCACCGTGCGCGGCTCCGGCAACGGCCCCATCGCAGCTTATGCCAATGCCCTGGAGGCCCTGGGCCTGGAATTCGAGGTCATCGAGTACTCGCAGCGCTCCCGCAGCGCCGGCGACGACGCGGAGGCTGCCTGCTATATCGCCGCCGACGTCAACGGCACCAAGGTCTGGGGTGTAGGGATTGCCGGTTCCACGACCACCGCTTCCCTGCGCGCCATCGACTCCGCGGTCAACCGCGCGCTGGCCTAACGCTTCCCGCAGCGCCCCCGAGTAAGGATTCTCTCCTTCCCCGGGGGCGCCCGCGCTGCCGGCGCCGGCTTTGACAGGCGGGTGGACGGCCTAGTCGTCGGCCAGCTGGTGCCCAACCGACCGGGCAGGTTCTCCTCGCTCTAGCGAAACCACCCCGGCCACCGAGGCGCCCACGCCCCCGGCTCCCCACCACCACGACCAACCAAGTGACTTTTGCGGCGACCCCTCCACTGAACCGGTAGAGCCGACTTCTTAAACCTCCGGCCCCGGCCCCTTCCACACGGCGTAGGCGGGGCCGTTGCCGCGCTGGATGGTGTGGGTGGGGCCGCCGCGCCAAGTCTTTGCGGTAGGGGCCCTGCCAATCATCCCAGCGGAAAACGGTGAACTAGACTATCCTCAATGAGTACTTCACCTGCGCGCCCGAACAACGGTTCCGGCTCTGGGGCTGAGCCTGCGCCCACGGCTGGGGCGACCCCGCCCAAGCCACACGACCCGCGCGCCCAGCGTCCGGAGGACGCCGCGGCGGAACAGTCCGCCACCGCCGCTGCGGACTTCCCCTTCGTCGCCCTGACCGTGCAGACCACCGGCATCCACCCGTCCACGGCCCGGCTCGTGGCCCTGGACGCGGTAACCTTCAACGCCGCCGGGGAAGTTGGCCAGGGTTTCCACGCCGTCCTCAACCCCGGCAGCGATCCCGGGCCTAGGCACCTGCACGGGCTCAGCCACGAGGAGGTCTCCGCCGGCCAGAGCTTCTCCCGGATCCTCAAGCCCCTGGACCGCCTCTTGGACGGCCGCACCCTGGTTGTTCACGACACCCCCTTCACGTGGGGTTTCGTGGTCTCCGAAGCCCGGCGCGCCATGACGGCCGCGGCCCGGCAGAACCGGAGCCGCAACCGCAACCGCGGCAACAACCGCCGGCGCCGGCAGAAGGTCGGCCACGTGCCGGCCCCGGAGCGGATCATCGACACGCTGGCCTCCGCGCGGCGCCAAGGCGCCCAGCTCGAGGACATCCGGCTGGCCACCACCGCCCGCCACTGCGGGGTGCTGACCCCGAGCGCGGTCGCCACCACGGAGCGAGCCAACGTCCCGGAATCGCAGTCCTCCCGCGAGGCCACCGAGCTCCTCGTGGCCCTCTACCTCGCCCAGGCCGAGCGCGGGCCGCTGGCCACCACCACCCCGGACGAGGTGCGCGGCGATAAATTCGGCCTGCAGCGCTCGCACCTGCGCGTCGACGCGGAGGAGGCCCCGCGCATCCACCAGAACCCCGGCCCCTACCGGCCCGGGCACGAGCTGGAGCCGGGCATGGAGATCGTTGTGGCTCCAGAGATCACGACGGATCCGGACGAGATCATCGCCGCCATTACCCGGCACGAGCTCAACTACTCGGAAAAACTCAGCCGGGAGACCTCTCTGGTGGTCTGCAACGTCACCACCGACCTAGTGGGCAAGCCCATGCACGCCCACCGCAAGGGCATTCCGCTGATGTCGGACCGGGCCTTCCTCGAGGCCGTCGAGCGCATCACTCCCGCCAGCGAGCAGCCCGGCGCGGACAACGCCGCGGCGCAAGAGGCCAAGGGGAAC
>NZ_KV823428.1 GCF_001815935.1 Corynebacterium sp. HMSC04H06 | reverse complement strand
GCCCTGCTGGCGGCCGCCGGGGCGATGCTGGCGCGCGCGCCCTGGCCGAGCGCGGGCTATGCCGGCGATTCGGTGCTGGTCACCGCCCTGTGCGCCGGGGCGATCGCCTGCGTGTTCGCCGCATCTTCCCGCACCGGCCACAGCGCCCGCACCACGCGCGCGCCGGGGCGTTCCACCCATTCGTAGCCGGCGGCGCTAACCACTACCGTGCCGGCCACCGTAGCCAGCCACACGAGGACGAAGTTAATGGCCCCGCCGCTAAACAGGTCGATGCCCAGCAACGGAAAGACCAGGTCGAGGACCGCCACGTGCCAGAGGAAGATGCCATAAGACCAGACCCCGGCCGCCTGCAGGGGCGCGGATTCCAGCACCCGCGAGCGCGGTGCGAAGACGAAGGGCAGCACCACGCAGGCGGCGAAGGCCCCGCCGACCAGGATGCGACGGGCAAATTCGTCCGGGTCCGGGTGGGCCAGCCCGCGCGGGCCGAACCACTCCCGACTGGCCAGCCAGATGCACCCGGCGGCCAGGCCCAGCCACAGCCAACGCCACCTGGCGGCCCGCTGGACCCAAGCCGGCACGCGGCCTTCGGCCTCGGCGGCCAGCATGCCCACGGCGAACCACAGGGTATAGGCCGGCGGCCAGATCTGGGTGTTAATCCCGTCCGAGTCCGCGTTCGCCACGAAGGGCAGCCACGCCCAGCCCAGGCTCACCGCGGCCCAGGCCGCAATCACCAGGCAGCGCACCCGGCGCCCGCCCGGGAGGAGATCGACGGCAATGGCCAGCAGGGGCATCGTTAAGTAGAAGGCGATCTCCACGCACAGCGACCACAGGTGGGTCAGCCCGGGCGCCAGGCCGTCTGGCCAGAAGATCTGGGTCGAGGTGAGGTTGGCGGTAACCTGCTGGAGGCTCACCCCGGCGGCCGACGGCAGGAGGGCCAAAACCGCGGTCACGCAGACCAGGTAGGCCGGCGCGATGCGGGCGGTGCGGCTGCGATAGTAGCGCGACCAGCCGCGGGCGGCGTAGCGCTCCCGCCGGCGCCACAGGACGAAGGCGCTGAGCGCGAAGAAGACCGCCACGAAATAATCGAAGCGCTCGGCCCAACCCCAGCCAGTGCCGGTCTGGAAGCTGACGTGGGTGACGATGATGCCCAGCGACGCGACCGCCCGCAGACCGTCTAGGGCGTCGAGCCGCTGCGGTAAGGTGTTATGCACGCCGGTGTGGGGCGCGGCAGGCTGGCGGTGCTTCGCGTGAGCGTGCGGCACGCTGCCTCCTTCCCTCGCCGGGGCATGTTCGCTGTGGGGTTTTGCCCGCAAGCGCCCGTGCAACCAGAACCTGTAACTTTCCGTGATTGGACATGATACTGCAATGAAGCGCTTCCTCCGGCTCCGCGGCCGCCTGTTCTGGACCGTGGTGGCGGCAGCCTGCGCGCTCATTATCGGCGCGGTGGTCCCCGCGATGTATGAGAACCAGACGCGCCAGCTTTCCCGCGACATCGGCTACCAGGTAACAGCCACCTCCCCGGAGTCAATGGTCCTGGACTACCAGGCCTTCCGCGCCGGGAAGCCGAATTCGCAGCGCGCCGCCAACCCCGAGTGCGCCCCGGCAAAGCTGGCCAACGGCCATACGCAGTACCCTCTGGCCTGCTTCATCCGGGACGTGCCGGTGGAGGTCGAGCGCCACACCCAGACCGGCAAGGCGGACGACTCCACGCTGGCCAGCTCCGAATCCGAGGTCACCGCCCTCATCGACGACCACCTGGCCGCGCGCGTGAGCGAGTCCTCAGTGCTGAACCGGGAGTCGACCTTCCCGGCCTCCGGGCCTTCGACCGCGCTGACTATGTCGCTGGGCGAGGGCGGCGACGAGATCACGGACCCCGGCTTCGAACGCGACGGGCTGCAGTACTTCTTCCCCGCCGACACCGAACAGCGCTCCTACCCGCTCTACGACCCGCTGCTGCACGGCTCGGAGCCGCTGGACTTCTCCGGCACCGAGAAGGTAGACGGCATCCCCACCTACACCTTCCAGCAGGACCTGCACGGCCGTGAGCTCGACTCGGAGGTGGAAAAGCTGCTCTTTTCCGTCTTCGCCGGCGCGAGCGCGAACGCGGATGCGGCCACCGAGGTCGTCGGCCCAGCGGGGAACTTCTATTCGCAGGCCGACATGGAGCGCTTCGACTACCAGCCGGAGGACACGGTCGTGCTGGAGCCGTATTACTCGGTCAGCCGCACGGTCTGGGTCGAGTCCACCACGGGCACCATCGTTAACGCCGTGACCCACGTGGACATCAGCTTTGCGACCTCCCCGCAGGAGGCGGCCCAGCTCGACGCCACCGACCCGGCGCGCGAGCGAGCCGTGGTCAACGCGCGCCTCGAGTGGAGCCCGGAAAGCCAGCAGCGCGCCCTAGACAAGGTCGCCAGCACGGTCAACATGACCAAGGCCATGTCGATCCTCGGCTGGGGCGGCAAGGCCCTGGGCGTGGTCCTGCTCATCGTTGCCGCGCGGATGTACATGCGCCGCCGCGCCGGCGAGGCAAGCTAACCGCCCGCAGGTCCGCCCATGCCGCACCTTCTTCCCGCCAGCCGCCCCGCCGCGGTGCGCGCGGCCTGCTTGGTCGCGGTCGCCGCCGCGTGCATCGCCAGCGTTACCTGGCCCTTTCTCCTGCCGGGCGAGCTTGTCTGGCGGGACATGGTCGTGCCCGCGGACATGGCGTTAAGCCCCGCCAATTTCGGCGGCGGGGATCTGCCCGCCCGGGCGCTCCCCCAGGACGGGCTGCTCGCCCTAGCCGCCCAGCTCGTGCCCGCGCATTGGCTCGTGCGCACGCTGGTCATCGGCTCGGCCGGCGCCGCGGCCTGGGGCGGCTGGCGGCTGACCAGGTTGTGCACGCCGGCGCCGCGGCATTCTTCGGAACCTGTGGTTGACCGGCGCCTGCTGGGCCCGGCCGCGGCCATCGCGGTGTGCGTTCTCAACCCCTTGGTGGTCGAGCGGCTCCTGCAGGGCCAGTGGTCCATCGCAGTGGCCGCCTGGCTGGGTCCGGCCATCGCCGCGGCGGGCCTGGCCGGCCGGCGGCCCGGGCAGTGGGCGGCCATGTTCGTCTCCTCGCTGACGCCGACCGGCGCGCTGACCGGCGCGTTCCTGGGCATCGCCACCGCGCGCCGGCGGCTGGCCACGGCCTTATACGGGTTGGCGCTATGCCTGCCTTGGGCCCTGCCTGGGCTGCTGGGCGTCGTGCGCGGGACCGCGCCGGGGATGGATGCGGCCGCGGCCGTGGCGGCCTTCGCGCCCCGCGCTGAGGCCCACGCCGGGCTGCTGGTGACCGTGCTCGGGCTGGGCGGGGTCTGGAACGCAGAGGCCGTGCCCGCCTCCCGTCAGGCCGGCTTCGCCCTTTTCGGCGTGCTGCTCATCGCCGTGGTGGCGCTCGGCTGGGCCCGGCTTTCCCGCGCGGGC
>NZ_KV823427.1 GCF_001815935.1 Corynebacterium sp. HMSC04H06 | reverse complement strand
TCAGGCTATCGCTTAAGGCCCTTGCGCTGGGAACACGTGTGATGGCTTTGCGGTAGCCGCGTGAAGTGATGAATCCACGATCTGCTTGTTTCAGGACTCGGCAGATGGCCTCGACCCCAAACTGATCCTTATACGCGTCGATGTAAGAGATCATTTGGTCGTGGGTCGGTCGAGTTCCGCTGCGAAAAAAGCCGAAGCAGTCTTAAGAATCCCGTTTGCTCGTTTCAGCTCGCGGTTTTCGCGGCGCAGACGCTTGAGTTCTTCTTCCATTGTCTCGCCGCCTGAAGCGTCAGAATCATCGCGTACTGAAGCACTGTCACGGTACCAAGCCCGCAACGTGTGTTGAGATACTCCAAGGAGCTCGCCGACCTCGGTGTAGGCACGTTGCAGTGAGCAAGACTCCAGGCGGACCATTTCAATGATCTGATGGACCGCCTTCTCCTTGAACTCGACGGAATACTTTCTAGGCATAGTTCAATCCTTCCTTAGCTGAGGTAGGAACTAAACC
>NZ_KV823426.1 GCF_001815935.1 Corynebacterium sp. HMSC04H06 | reverse complement strand
GCCCGGCCCGGCTGCCGCGGCGGCGGATTCCAGCGGGGTCGCCCCGCAGACCCACGCCAGCGCCCGCTCGAGCGTCGGCGTCACCAGCACGTTCATGTCGGAAATCAGGGCGGCCTCCGCGGCGTTGTCCGGCGGGATGAGCACCGTGCGGTAGCCGTGCTTGCGCGCCGACAGCAGCGCCGGGATGACCCCGGGCACCCCGCGCACGGTCCCGTCCAGGCCGAGCTCCCCCAGCACCAGGCAGCTGGCCAGGCGCCCCGCGGGGCTCGCGCCGTCGATGCCCGTTTCCAGGTCCGCCTCCGGCCCCATCGCCGCGACCAGGATGGCCAGCGCCATGGGCAGGTCGAAGTGGGAGCCGGACTTGGGCATGGACGCCGGCGACATGGAGATGATGATCTTCGTCTTGGGCCAGCGCAGCTGCGAATTGGTCACCGCGGTGCGCATGCGCTCCCGGGATTCCGTGATGGCGGTATCCGCCAAGCCCACCACGTGGGTGCCGGGCAGCCCGGCCCCGATATTGGCCTCGACGGTGACCACGTTGGCCAGGACCCCGTCGAGGGCGGTCGTATAGCATTTACCGAGCGCCATCATCGACCCCCGGGTAGTGCTCAAGTTCGAAACCTTCGCCGCAGGTCACCAGCGCCACGACGTCGAAGCGCACCTGTGCGAAAGGCTTGTCCTTTAACCAAAGCCGCGCCGCCTTGCGCAGGCGCGCCAGCTTGCGCGGGCTCACGGCCTCGGCGACGCCGAAGTCGCGCCGGCTGCGAGTTTTGACCTCGACGAAGATGACGGTTTCGCCCGCCAGCACGATAAGGTCAATCTCCCCGACCGCGTAGTGGACGTTGTGGGCCAGGACTTGGCCGCCGCGGCGGCGGTAAAACTGCGCCGCGTAGGCCTCCCCGCGGCGGGCTAAGGCATGGTTACCTGTATAGGCGGTGTGCATGTAGAAATTCCCCCCAAAAAATTCTGTGGCTTGAAGCGCGTGCCCGAACGGCACACCCACATCACACCGCCGCAGTCAACCCCCGCACAAGGGCAGGCCTCCCCGCAACCGGCAAATCTGTGGATAACTGCTTAGCACCCCGAGTTATCCACAGGCGCCGCGCCCTTAAAGTTGCGCACTGCCCCGCCAGCGCCTATAGTAGCGCGCCCTTAATCGGGCAGCACGAAATCGGGCTTGTCGAGCTCCTCGATGTTGACGTCCTTGTAGGTGATAACGCGGACGTACCGCACGAAGCGGGCCGCGCGGTACATGTCCCAGACCCAGGCGTCCGACATGCGCACCTCGTAGTAGACGTCCGCGCCGGAGGTGTGCGGGATGAGCTCTACCGCGTTCGCCAGGTAGAAGCGTCGTTCGGTCTCGACCACGTAGGAAAACTGGCTGACCACGTCGCGGTATTCGCGGTAGAGCGACAGCTCGACTTCAGCCTCGTAGTTGTCCAGGTCCTCGGCACTCACGTTGGTCTTCCTCCTTAGCGCGTGGGCAGGTAATAACGCCCAGCATATTCTGCCCGCGGCCCACACACGTCAAGGCGCGCCCAGGTATTTTCGCTGCGCGGCGGCGACGTTGGCGTAACTCAGGCGGTGCTGCGGATTGACGCCTAGCTCCTCGATGGCGCGCGTGTGCGCCGCCGTCCCGTAGCCCTTGTGTCCAGCCAGGCCGTAGCCTGGGTAGCGCTCGTCGAGTTCCACCATCAGCCGGTCCCGGGAGACCTTGGCCAGCACGCTTGCCGCCGCGATGCACCGAGCCGCCGCGTCGCCGCCGGTCATCGGCAGCTGTGGGCAGGGCATGCCGGGCACCTTCAGGGCATCGGTAAGCACGTAGCCCGGCCGCACGTCTAGGCGCGCGACGGCGCGCCGCATCCCGGAGACGTTGGCGTGCTGGATGCCGCGGTGATCGATGGCGGCGGGCCCGATGTGCACGATGGCAAAGGCCCAGGCGCAGTCCTGGATGATGGGATAAAGTTGCTCGCGCGCCTGCGGGGTGAGCTTCTTGGAGTCGGTCAGGGTGGAAAGCTCCGGGATGATTTTGTCCGGCAGCACGCACGCGGCGATGGTGATAGGCCCGCAGCACGCCCCGCGGCCGGCCTCGTCCACGCCCGCGACCGGCCCCAGGCCCGCCTTGGATAGCGCGACCTCGTAGGTCCGCAGCTGTTTCAGCGCCCGCACGTCCGGCTACCCCTGGATGTCCGGGTGCTTGACGATGCCGCCGCGGCCCAGCGGCAGGATCACCGCGCGGACCTTGCCGCGGACGTTGTCGACCGGGATGGTCCCCTGCCGGTTGTCGCCCAGGTGAGCGCGGGAGTCGAGCGAGTTCGTCCGCGAGTCCCCCATCAACCACAGGCTTTCCTCCGGCACGGTCACCGGTCCGAAGTAGTCCCCGCCGCAGGCCTCCGAGCCGGTCAGCGGGTTGACCTCGTTGACCGGTGGGGTCAGCACGAAGGACTGATCCGTGGGCCGGCCGTCAACCATCACGGCCGGGTCGCCGGCCTGGCAGGACACTGTCTGCCCGCCGGTGGCGATAACGCGCTTGGTCAGGATGTTGTCCGTGTTGGGCACCAGGCCTACCAGGGAGAGCAGGTTTTGCAGGCCGCGCACCAGCACGTTGTGGGAGCGCTCCACGGCGAACTCGCCGTCCCAGGAGGGCGTGGACGCAAAAACGACGACGTCGCCGGGCTGCGGGTCCTGGAAATAATAGGAGACCCGCTCCACCGCTATGCGGTCGTTCTCGCAACCGGCGCAGCCGTGGAAGGTCGGCTCCATCGAGCCGGACGGGACCACATAGAGCCGGCCGATGAAGGCCTGGATGAGGCTCAGCAGCACGACGGTCGCCACGACGGCCAGGGCCATGCCGCGCCACCAGCTGGCGCCGTCCTCACCGTCGCGGGGCGCGCGCCCCGGCCGCTGCTCTGACCCGGTCCCGTCCGCGGCGCCGGCCCGGCGGGTGTCCGGGCGGGGATCTCCCGCACGCCGGTAATCCCGCCGGGGTAAACGCGCAGGCTGGTTACTGCTGGATGCCCGGGTCATCGACGCCGCCGAGCCGTTGGAACGGGAAGAAGACGAAGGCCACCTTGCCGCGCACGTTCTCGTCCGGGATGGTGCCGTGGTACGGGTCATCGAGGTGGTAGCGCGAATCCGCCGAGTTGGTCCGGTTATCGCCCATCATGAAGTAATTGCCCTCCGGCACGGTCACCGGGCCGAAGTACGGCCCGCCGCAGGCCTCGGAGCCGGAGTTCTCATCGACCGGGTAGGTCGGCGGGTCCATCACGTAGCTTTGGTCGATGGGCTTGCCGTCCACCATGACCGCTGGGTCGCCGGCCTGGCAGGACACCGTCTGCCCGCCGGTCGCGATAACGCGCTTGACCAGGGTGTTCTCGTCCGGCGGAGCGAGGGAGACGAAGCTCAGCGCCTCCTGGATGGCCGCGATGACCGAGTTGTCCGAACGCGGCGACTGGTAGTTGGTGTTCCAAGAGTCGGTGCCCTCGAAGACGATGACGTCGCCCGGCTCCGGGCTCTTGTCGCCGTAGTAGCTGATCTTCTCGGTGAAGATGCGGTCGTTGGTGCAGCCCTCGCAGCCGTGCAGAGTCGGTTCCATGGACGCCGACGGGATGACGTACTGGCGGCCGATAAACGTCTGCACGACGCCGACAACCAGCAGCACGCCCACGACAATCAGAGCCGTTTCCACCAGCCACGGGAGCTGCTTCTTTTCCTGCTCCACCGGTTGCGCCTGGGCCTGCTCGGGCTCATCCGGGGTCGGGGTTGATGCTGTGTTGTCGTAATTCACGCAGTAGATCCTATCAACAATGGCGCCTGCGGCGGCGAGCACCTCGCGGCGAGCATCCCAAATGGTCCAGACACAACAAAACGCCGCTGGCCCCGGACTTGGCGGTCCCGGAAACCAGCGGCGTGAGCGGCACCCCAAAGCTGTAGGGCGCAGGCAGCAGCTAGCGGCGCTCCTTGATGCGGGCCTTCTTACCGCGCAGGTCGCGCAGGTAGTACAGCTTGGCGCGACGGACGCGGCCGCGGCGGGAGACCTTGATGGAGGCGATGTTCGGGGAGTGGACCGGGAAGGTACGCTCCACGCCAATACCGAAGGAGACCTTGCGGACGGTGAAGGTCTCGCGGATGCCGGAGCCCTGGCGGCGGATGCAGACACCCTTGAACAGCTGGGTACGCTCGGTGCTGCCCTCGATGACCTTGACGTCAACCTCGAGGGTGTCGCCCGGGCGGAAGGCCGGGATGTCGTCGCGCATCTGCGCGGCATCGATCTTGTCGATGATGTTGCTCATTGTTTAAATCCTTTTCAGTTTAAGACAGAGGACCCTAGCGCCCGTGCGCCGGTTCGTGCCTGTTACATACAGCAGTTAACCATTTTGACACAAGCACTAAGCCCGCACCAAATCCCGGGCAGCGGTTCTTAGCGCCCGAAGCCGGCCTTGCGCAGCGCGTCGGCCATGGAACCGCCCTGCGGGGCCGCGGGCTGGCCGCGCTTGCCGCCGCGCGGTTTGTTCGGCTTCTTGCCGCCACCCTTCCGCCCCCGGCCGCCCTTGGCTTCCTTTCCAGGCTTGCCCGGCTTGGCGGGCTTGCCGTCCTCGCCGGGCTCGTCGTCCAGGCGCAGGCTCAAGCTGATGCGCTGGCGCTGCACGTCAACGTCCATGACCTTGACCTTGACGACCTCGCCGGAGCGGACCACCTCGTGCGGGTCGGAGACGAATTTGTGGCTCATCGCGGACACGTGCACCAGCCCGTCCTGGTGGACCCCCACGTCCACGAAGGCGCCGAAGGCGGCGACGTTGGTCACCGCACCCTCCAGGATCATGCCCGGGGTCAAGTCGGAGACCTTGTTTACACCCTCGCGGAAGGTGGCGGTTTTGAACTCCGGGCGGGGGTCGCGGCCCGGCTTGTCCAGCTCGGCGATGATATCGGTCACCGTCGGCACACCGAAGGTCTCGTCGGCGAAGTCCTGCGGGTTCAGCGCGCTCAGCACGCGGCTGTTGCCAATCAGCTCGCCGATGCCCAGCCCCGTCGACTTCGCAATCGCCGCCACGATGGGGTAGGCCTCCGGGTGCACCGCGGAGGTGTCCAGCGGGTCGGTGCCGCCGGTAATGCGCAAGAAGCCGGCGGACTGCTCGAAGGCCTTCGGCCCCAGCCGCGGGACCTTCTTGAGCTCCTTGCGGCTGGCGAAGCTGCCATGCTCGTTGCGGTAGGCCACGATGTTGCCGGCGATGGTGGAGTTGACCCCGGCGACGCGCTCCAGCAGCGGGACCGAGGCGGTGTTCAGATCTACCCCTACCCCGTTGACGGCGTCCTCGACGACGGCATCCAAGGTGCGCGCCAGCTGGGTCTGGTTCACGTCGTGCTGGTACTGGCCCACGCCGATGGCCTTCGGGTCGATCTTGACCAGCTCGGCCAGCGGGTCCTGGAGGCGGCGGGCAATCGAGACCGCCCCGCGCAGGGAGACGTCCATGTCCGGGAATTCCTCCGCCGCCAGCGGGGAAGCCGAATAGACCGACGCGCCCGACTCGGAGACCACCACGGGCGTGGGGCGCGCCCCGCCGGCCTGGGCGACTAGGTCGGCCACCTCGCTGGCCAGCTTCTCCGTCTCCCGGGAGGCGGTACCGTTGCCGATGGCCATCAGGTCCACCGAGTGCTGCGCGCACCAGGTAGCCAGCTCCCTAACCGCCTGCGACCACTGGTTCTGTGGCTGGTGCGGGTAGATGATGGTGGTATCTAGCACCTTGCCGGTCGCGTCCAGAGCCGCGCACTTGACCCCGTTGCGGTAGCCCGGGTCCAGGCCCAGGGTGGCGCGCTGGCCCGCGGGGGCGGCTAGCAGCACGTCGCGCAGGTTCGTGGCGAAGACCTGCAGCGCGCCTTCCTCGGCGCGCTCCTTCAGCCGCATGCGCACGTCCAGGCTGGAGGAGACATAGAGCTTGGTGCGCCAGCCCCAGTGCACCGCGTTGGCCAGCCAGGCCGACGACGTATCTAGATCGAAGCGGTCCGCGATGATCCCCTCATAGGCCGCGTCCTCGCCGGCATCCAGGTTCAGGTGCAACACGCCCTCGGACTCGCCGCGCAGCAGCGCCAGAATGCGGTGCGAGGGCAGGGTGTCGAAAGGCTCCGAGAAGTCAAAGTAGTCCTTGAACTTCGCGCCCTCGGCTTCCTTGCCCTCGACGGCCTGGGCTCCCAGCGCGCCCTCGTCGAAGAACTTCTCGCGCACCTGGCCGACCAGATCAGCGTCGAGGGCGAAGCGGTCCACCAGGATGGCCCGCGCGCCCTCCAGCGCCTTCTTCGGCTCGGCGAAGCCCTCGGTCACGAACTGCTCGGCCAGCTTGTCCGGGTCCGCCGCCGGGTTCTCGATAAGCTGGTCGGTCAGCGGCTCCAGGCCGGCCTCGCGGGCGATGTCCGCCTTCGTTTTCCGCCGCTTCTTGTACGGCAGGTACAGGTCCTCCAGGCGGGCCTTCGACTCGCAGGCGAGAATCTGGGCGCGCAGCTTATCGGTCAGCTTGTCCTGCTCCTCGATGGCCGCCAGCACCGTTTCCTTGCGCTGTTCCAACTCGCGCAGGTAGGTCGCGCGCTCGAAGATGGTGCGCAGCTGGGCATCGTCCAGCCCGCCAGTCGCTTCTTTGCGGTAGCGGGCGATAAAAGGCACGGTGTTGCCCTCCGCCATGAGCTTGAGCGCGACCTCAACCTGGTCGACGGGCACGTTCAATTCCGCAGCAATCGTGGCTGCAATATTCACAAAATACCTCTTCTACTAAGAATCTAAACTACCGGGACGCCGAGTACGCCAGGGTCGTACCTAGGCCAAACTCGGTGTGCCCGATTTCGCTCGTGCCGTAGCTTAGCGCCCCTGCGGGCAGCGCCTCTGCAACCGCCTGGGTCACCTTCGGCAGCGCCAGCGCAGTCTCCGCGTTGACGATGACCCGCCACACCACCAGCCCCACCGGTTTCTCGCCGTGCTTCCAGACGTACTCGCGGACCAGGACGTTATCCGCCGCGCACTCGGCGTCGACGACCTCGACCGCGATATCGCTCACGATGACCTGGCGCTCGGCCAGGGCGGCGGGCATCGCAGGCACGCAGGCATGCAGCTCCTCCTCGCCCACCAGGACCGACAGATCGGTAGAAACCTCCATGGCTACCGCGCCTCCCCTTCCGCGTCCAAGCCTTCCAGGAAGGCGCGGTCGGCGTCGCTGAGCTCGGCCTGCTCCAGCAGTTCCGGGCGGCGGGCCCGGGTGCGGCGCAGCGATTCCTCGCGGCGCCAGCGGTCCACCTTCGCGTGGTCACCCGAGGCCAGCACCTCCGGCACCGGAAGCTCCCGCCACACGCGCGGCTTGGTGTAGCTGGGTCCTTCCAGCAGCCCGTCGGAGAAGGAGTCCTCCTCGTGCGAGCGCTGGTTGCCCAGAACGCCCGGCACCAGCCGGACCACGGCCTCCGCGATCACCAGCACCGCGACCTCCCCACCGATGAGCACGTAGTCCCCGATGGAGACCTCCCGCACCCGGTAGCGGCGCTGCGCGTCGTCGATGACGCGCTGGTCGATGCCCTCGTAGCGCCCGCAGGCAAAAACGATGTGCTCCTCGCGGGAAAACTCCCGCGCGTGCGCCTCCGTGAACGGCTCGCCCGCCGGCGTCGGCACGATGAGCAGCGGGCGCCCGTCCTTATCCTCGGAGGCGCCGTCGGCCGCGTAGGGGCGCGCCTCGATGCCCTCCAGCTCGTCGTGGCGCGCCCGGTTCAGGTGCGGTAGCGAAGACTTCAGGTGCGCGGCGGTGGCTGCCGGGCCGGTGCCGGCGGCGACATCGTCAAGCGCCGGGCCCCAGACTGTGGGCTTCATGACCATGCCGGGCCCACCGCCGAACGGGGAATCATCCACCGACTTGTGCCGGTCCGTGGCCCACTGACGCAGGTCGTGCACGCCGACCTGCAGTAGGTCCTGCTCGATGGCCTTGCCCAGCAGCGCGTGGCGCAGTGGGTCCAAATACTCCGGGAAGATCGTGACGACGTCGAGCCTCATAGATCCAGCAGCCCCTCCGGTGGCGTGACCGTCACGGTCCCGGCCTCCAGGTCGACCTCCGGCACCATTTCCTCCACGAACGGGATAAGGCTGGTGCGCCCCTCGGCGCCGCGAAACTCCAGCAGCGAGTGTGCCACCCCGGGCTGCAGGGCGGTGACCTCGCCGATGTCCGCGCCGTCGTGGATAACGCGCAGGCCCAACAGTTCGTGTTCGTAGAAGCCGTCGTCGTCGGCATCGTCAAGCGGGGGCGCGAAGAACTTGGTGCCCCGCAGGGAGTCTGCGGCGGTGCGGTCCGGAATCTCCTCGAAGCGCACCAAAAGGCGCGACTGGTGCGGGCGCACCGACGCGATAGTCAGCGCATGCTCCTTGTTTCCCTGCGTGCCGTGGATAACCTCGCCCACCGCAAAGCGGACGTCCGGGTCGTCCGTGGTCACGTCCACCGCGACCTCACCTTTTACCCCGTGCGACTTCACCACGCGACCAATCATCAAATCCATACGCCCCATACTAATTGGCGCGCCCGCTAGACTGGACACCGATGGACAACCTACCAATTAACCGCCCCGAGACCTTCGGTGAGGCTACTCCGGCCGAGACCACGCTCACCAGCCTCGACCTGCTCGAACTCGCCCCTGCCAGCGATGCCTCCCGCCCCCGCCCCGGCGTCCGCCGCGTGCTCACCGCCGACGGCGTCAACCTCATTCTGTTTAGCTTCCTGCCCGGGCAGTGCCTCCCCGACCACAAGGCGGCGCACCCCATCACGGTCCAGTGCCTGGCCGGGGAGGTGACGTTCACCTACGACGGCCAGGCCGCGGACGTTACCCCCGGCACTGTGATCCACCTCCCCGCCTACGCACCGCACCGGGTCGATTGCCCCGGGGAGAAAAACAAAGGTAATACCCCTGCCGTCATGCTGCTGATGATGCATACCGGCGAAACCGCCGGAAAATAAATAAAGACTTTTTACCCCCACGCGCCCGCTTCCCACGAGGCGAGACAGTTCCTGGAAAAATATTCAGCGCTACCGTAGCGAGGGTGGAACAGCGATCGAAGCCTTACCATCACGGTGACCTGTACAACGAACTGTTGCGGATTGCAACCAGGTACGGCCAGCGCGGAGGCCCCAACGCCGTCACCATCCGGGCGGTCACCCGCGAGGCCGACGTCTCCCCAACCTCCGCCTATCGCCACTTCAAGAACCAGGTCGAGCTCCAGCACGCCGTCGCCAAGGCCGCCATCGGCGAGCTAGTCGCGCGCGTCCAAGGCGCTCTCGATGGCTTCAACTCCGGCGCCACGACCGCCAGCCAAGCGCTTCACGATGCCGCCTGGGCCTACTTCGCCTTCTCCCGCGAGGAGCCCAACTTCTTCCGCTGCATGCTCGCCGTCGCGGAAACCACCTTCCCGGTCGCCTTCAGCTCGACGCTCACCAGCGAGCAGGGGCTTAGCCCCGCCGATCTGGCAGCCACGTTCGAGCTCCCGCCCTCCCACGTCAAGGCGATCCTCTCCTACCGCGCAGCCATGATGGCATATGCCGCCGAGTCCGGCACCACGCTGACCCAGGAGCAGCTGCTCTTCAACACCATCGGCGCGTGGTCGACCCTGCACGGGTTCACGCACCTGTGCCTGGACAGCCACCTGTCGACCCTGGACGAGTCCACACAATTTCGCCTGGCCGAGCACGTCTTCGCGACGGTACATAACTCCTTGCTGGATTAATCAAGGCTACCGGCGGTTCCCCACCTTCAGTAGGTTCGCGCAGGCGCGGCACTTATCCACAGACGCGCCGCATGTTGAGACC
>NZ_KV823425.1:49143-50241 GCF_001815935.1 Corynebacterium sp. HMSC04H06 | reverse complement strand
GAGGTAGGAACTAAACCCAGGACGCTTCAGATAGCGATGAATCATGGTTTATCATTTGGCAAAATTCAGGTCAACATCACAGCATCGGTGGCAACTTCCACAACGTCTCACCCAACCGCGTAAACCGTAAGCTTGGCTTAATTTTAATAGCTAAATCTTTGTCCCTCGGCGTACGCGGCACATACGCGAATCCCGGCCCGTTCACGACACCCGGTACTGCTGGATATTCAGGATCAAAATCCACAACCTGCTGGAAAACGTGCAACTTTCGCATGATAGCTTTCAATTTACGAAGGTTGGTAGGCCTCCCCTCAAACGCCCGTTCCCCCTCCAGATTATAGTGAGCTATCAGGCGGATACCCTGATAGATAGTATTATCCTGATACGCACCACCAACCTTCCACGGGAGGTTGTCGTTGATAATTGTCATTGCCGATACATGCCCAGCCTTTTTAGCTAACTTATTCACGTATTGACGCGTCACACCAAATCGCTTAGCGATATCTACCTGGCTAACACCAGCCGAGACCAATGCCATCACAGTCTCGGGAGTTAATCCACTGCTCATTTCTTTACGGGGGCGTTCTCGCCCACCCCTCCCATTCGAACCGTCAGTTTACAGACGGATCATATCACTTAGCATCCCTGTAGAATGAACAAACAATTCCAATGGCCCAAGTAATTCCAGACGCGGCAAAGAGTCTCATCCCCACTCGCGCGAGGAACAACCGAAAGTATCGGTTGTTTACGCTGGCCAGAGGGGCTCATCCCCGTTTGCGCGGGGAACACACCTGGCTTGCTGCCTGCTGGAGCTCCACCATCGGCTCATCCCCGCTTGCGCGGGGAACACGCTGACCGGGGGCGGGTATCTGGTACACGTCTGGGGCTCATCCCCGCTTGCGCGGGGAACACCTCATCCAGCAGGCCTACCCACTGGCCTTCATCGGCTCATCCCCGCTTGCGCGGGGAACACGCTGCAGCGTCGTTTATGGGGTGAGCAGGGGGAGGGCTCATCCCCGCTTGCGCGGGGAACACTCGCATTCGATGAGCGCACTGGCGATAAGGCAGGGCTCATCCCCGCTTGCGCGGGGAACACGC
>NZ_KV823425.1:48789-49123 GCF_001815935.1 Corynebacterium sp. HMSC04H06 | reverse complement strand
CGGCTCATCCCCGCTTGCGCGGGGAACACGACACATGCCTTGCGCCCCGGCGCATCCCGGTGGGCTCATCCCCGCTTGCGCGGGGAACACCTGCTCAGCGTCGGTGAGTGCCATGAGTGGGCCGGCTCATCCCCGCTTGCGCGGGGAACACATGGTTGCCCTGCTCAAGGCCAAGGGCTACCGCGGCTCATCCCCGCTTGCGCGGGGAACACTTCTCCGAGTTCGAGGTATCGCTGGGATTTGGAGGCTCATCCCCGCTTGCGCGGGGAACACTGGATTAATCATTATGATTAGGTCAATCAATGCGGCTCATCCCCGCTTGCGCGGGGAACAC
>NZ_KV823425.1:386-48769 GCF_001815935.1 Corynebacterium sp. HMSC04H06 | reverse complement strand
TCGGCTCATCCCCGCTTGCGCGGGGAACACACTTCGCGAGCAGCGAAAACTCGAGCCGACTATCTATAGTACATACGACTTCACATGCCTAGAGGCTGAGCACCCCCGCAACACTTCGGCATGCGCAACAGATCCCTACTATGCCTACACCCCTCACTCTTGCACTGGCTTTCCCATCACAACTTGTCGGGCTAATTGAGGTAATTCTGAAAATTGTTCACATTGCCTTTTAGCCGGAAATTTTCCGGAACGTATGCGGCCCCAAGAGGACTCAGTCGAGCATTAAAATCTTCATCAACCATACAAGAGAGACGCTCATACCCGAGCACCTATTTCCCATAGACCCGCTTATCCTCTCATTCGATGCACCCCCAAAAAGTAATCCTAACTTAATTTTTGAATAAGGTTTTACATCTTCCCCAGCAAGCTTACTGCCACACGTGTAACATACCTCCCGAGTCCCACCCCAGGTTTTACTAGGCACGCTAGGATGAAACATGCTTGCGCGCCCTTTACTTCTATTGCAAAGGATTTCCATGTCGAAAGCTCACGTCGCATTCGTCGGGCTTGGCTATATTGGCCTGCCCACTGCCGTTGTTCTAGCTAATTCTGGTGTAGAAGTCACTGGTGTCGATGTCAACGGTCCGAACGTTGACCGCATCAACCGCGGCGAGGTAACCATCGTTGAGCCGGGGCTGGAAGAAGAGCTGCGCTCGGCACTCGAGTCTGGCCGCTTCAAGGCCACCACGGAGCAGGTACACGCGGATGCCTACATCATTGCGGTGCCCACGCCGTTTACTAAGTCTTACGACGTCGACATGAAATTCATCTACTCGGCAGCTGAGGCCATCGCGCCGCAGCTGGAGGGCGATGAGCTGGTCATCTTGGAATCCACTTCCCCGCCGCTGACCACCAAGAAGATGGCCGACAAGATTCTCGAGCTCCGCCCCGACCTTGTCGCCGACGGCACCGATAACCCTGAGGGCAAGCCGGTGGTCTACTTCGCCCACTGCCCAGAGCGCATCCTTCCGGGCAAGGCTATGGAAGAGCTGCGTACTAATGACCGCATCATCGGCGGCCAGACCCCGGAGGCAACGAAGCGCGCCACCGCTATCTACTCCTCCTTCTGCAAGGGCGAGCTCTTGCCGACCAACGACGTCACTGCGGAGATGGCCAAGCTGACTGAGAACTCCTTCCGCGACGTCAACATCGCCTTCGCCAACGAGCTTTCCCTCATTGCTGACAAACTCGGCATCGACGTCTGGGAGCTCATCGAACTGGCGAACCACCACCCGCGCGTCAACATCCTGCAGCCCGGCCCCGGCGTCGGCGGTCACTGCATCGCCGTGGACCCGTGGTTCATCGTGTCTGCGGATCCGGAAAACTCCAAGCTCATCCAAACCGCGCGCAACGTCAACGATGGAAAGCCGGCCTGGGTTATCAGCAAGGTGAAGGAAGCCATCGAACGCACCGGCGCGTCGAAGATCGCCGTCCTCGGCCTCGCCTTCAAAGCAGACATCGACGACCTGCGCGAATCACCGGCCCTCAACATCGCGGTTGACCTCGCCGAAGAGCTGGAAGACACCACGTTCCTGGTCGCTGAGCCGAACGTCAACGAGCTGCCCAAGCACCTCAAGGGCTTCGACAACGCGCAGCTTACCGAGTACACCCAGGCAATTAACGACGCCGATGTCATCCTGTTGCTGGTCGACCACAAGGAGTTCAAGGACCTTGAACCAAACCGACTAGCTGGAAAATATATCGTGGACACAAAGGGTATTTGGCGCAACTAGCCTTTTCAAAGCCGTACGAGTGTAACTAGCGAAAGACTCATCAATGGAACTTCTCAGAAAGCCTAAAACTCAAATCAGCGTAGTAGTAGCGCTATTTGTTGCCGCGATCATCTTTTTGATTTTGGACACTCTAACGCACCTCACGGGCTTCCAGGTTCTGTTCGAAGCAACTTCTGTCCTCCTACTCGCCGTAGCCAGCTTGTCGACGATCCGAGGAATGAACGCAGCAATCAAGTCGTTCCATCAGTTGCGTCTTGTGGCGGATAGCACTCAGGACTTAGAGAATTCTCTAGGAGCCGTCAATTCGAAGATTGAGAAAAATACAGAAGAGCTCTCGGAAGTAACGCGTAAAGTCGCGCTACTAAACCCAATTATTCGCAACACCGCTGGCTCAGTCGGGCGAATGGCTCCTCTGGTACGAGGACTTTCTCAGGGAGATTCTTCCCAAGCAGCCGCCCTTACTAAAGCAGTCGGAGCTCCAAACACTCCAGCACAGAGCACGACGGAGACGACCCGTTCGCAGGGAAAGATTACTTTTCCTCCGGTTAGGCCAGTTAAACCGGCTGCTCCCTCTTCTGACATTACCGCAATGGTGATTGCCGATCCCTTTACCGCCGAGGCCTTTGCGTACGAGTGGAACCAAATCCTGCCGACAAAGACTTCTTGGAAACAGATTCTCGACGAACAGCGCATCGATTTACTTTTTGTCGAAAGTGCTTGGGAAGGCAACAATGGGGAATGGAAGTACCAGTTCACTGGTTCTCTAGCACCCCGAGCTGAAATTGTTGCTCTCGTGGAAGAATGCAAGAAGAGGGGGATCCCGACTTGCTTCTGGAACAAGGAAGATCCGCCGCACTTCGAAGACTTCCTAGACACCGCGAAGCTTTTCGACTACGTTTTTACGACGGATATCAATATGGTCCCTGAGTACCGCAAGCGACTGCGACACGACAGAATCGAAGTCCTTCCGTTTGCCGCTCAGCCGCGCATTCACAATCCTGCGAAAATACGCGGCGTTGCTCGCGACAAAGACGTTACCTTTGGTGGGATGTACTTTCGGGACAAGTACCCCGAGCGCCGCGCCCAGATGGATTTTCTGCTTCCGGCCGCCGCAAAATTCAACTTCGATATCTTTTCCCGTCAGCTCGGCGGTGCACCGCAGTACCAGTTCCCAGCCCAATATGACAAGGCAGTACGGAACAGCCTCCCCTACGACCAGATGCTGACTGCTTACCATGCGTACAAAACTGTTCTAAACGTAAATTCAGTTACTAACTCTGCCAGTATGTGTGCACGCCGTATCTTCGAGGCAACAGCTTGCGGCGCAGCGGTGGTGTCCGCTCCTAGCCCCGCTATCTCACAGTTTTACCCAAATGACCTCGTTACAGTCGCGGACGACGAAAAATCCGCATACCAAAAGCTCCGTATTTTGACTCGATCTGACGAGTTCCGGGAGCGTCAGGTACATCTGGCCCAACGCCTAACTTGGAGCCATTACACCTACGAAAAGCGCGTCGATACAGTACTCGAGACGATTGGAATTACTCCTGCGAGGAAACGTCAGACGATCTCGATCATTAGTCCGACTATCCGCCCTGAAAACCTTTCGATCATCTTCGAAAATTTTGGTCGCCAATCCTACGGCGATAAACAGCTGCTCATCTCTTGCCATGGTTTTGAACCCGATGAGAATCAACTTAGAAACTTGTCAACGAAACATGGCATCGACAACTGCAAAGTTGTAGCTTCGCCGCCGGAGAACTCTCTAGCCGATAACCTTAACGAGCTAATTGAACTTGCCGACGGTGACGTCATCGCTCGAATGGACGACGACGATTGGTACGGTGAGAACTACCTTCTTGACTTGTACAACGCGCTGGTATTCTCACAGGCCGACGTAGTCGGCAAGGCGGCCAGCTACATCTACTTCGAAGAACCAGACATGACTGTCTTAACGATGCCTCAGATGGAGCACAAGTACACGGAGTTTGTTCGAGGTGCGACCTTAATGGGCTTGAAGTCCACGTTTCTGCAGTTCCCTTTCCCTAATGGAACGCGCGGAGAAGATAGTGACTTCCTGACATCGCTTGTAAAAGCGAATAAGCTTATCTACAGCGCCGATCGTTTCAATTTCTCCGTTACCCGAAACAAGTCGAAAGATTCTCACACTTGGAATGCAGCGGATGATTTCCTATTTGGAACCGGTGTAATGAAGTACATAGGACGGTCCATAGAGCAGATTTCGCTGTAGGTCCTTGGGGTTCGATACCGAGTCGAGGGCCCAAGCTCTACAGCGACTTCACCGCAGGGATTTGACTTGTACACCTGCAGGATTCGGAAGAATCAAGAATGCACGCTATATTCCTACGGCTTAATTGGTTTAATAACACCAGCGCCGACACGGCAAAGAAGTCATGTTTCGGTAAACACGCGAGTATTCATCCGCCACCGGGTATAAGTTCAGAGTTTTTTCCTGTCCCCAGATCAACCCGGTTGGTCGACCTTCCAGTTGGTCCATAGTTAACCGGGCTTTTGCCTGCAACCACTGCTCTCCCATAGCCTGGTTGTGCTCTTCGATATAAGTCTGAGTGCCACCTGGTGCCCGAGTGATTTCGCCGAATACTATTCCCCTATTAACTCGGTACAAATCGACTCGACAGAAAGGCAGCCCCATTGCTTTCGAAAGATGTCGCGCTGTCTCTGAGACTTCTCCGAAATTATCGGGAAGCGTCAACCCCTCATCGATGTTGACAGACGGATTCACCTTTCCCAGGTTCTCCCCATTTTCCCCGAAATAGGCTGACCTGACGGACTGGTCCAATCCATTCAACTTATCTACCCGTCGGACCAAAACTTGCATGATCTCACCGTAGGCCATATAAAATTTCAGGTCATCAGGGATAATCTCACCGTTGTCTTGTTCTAAGAATTCTTCCGCAAAGATAGGGCCATACGCTTGTCCTTTGCTGTACGCTTCAGAGAAAAAGGAAATTACTTCCGCTTCGTTAAGTCGCATCTGCCCGTCCATCGAGAGGAACATGCCGTCCTCCTCTTTTTTGAGAGCCAAAACTCCTCGCGCGGAAGACCCGCCGTCCGATTTAAGAACGAATTTCTGCGGCAAATTTGCCAAAGACTCAATCTTCCTGGGTGAAGACCAAACTGCAAATATCTTTGGGATTGAAACCCCATGGCTGGCAGCAAATTCGTACATCCGTAGCTTTCTTGGGATGCCCCGGAGTGGATGGTTCACGAAAGTTTTGTCCGCCCCGACTACGCTGATGAGCTGTTTTAGAGACTCGAGCTCTTTCGTGTAACTAGGGTGGTAGAGCTTCCTCTTTACGGATTTAAAGGAAGCCTTAAAATTATCTAATTCGCGTGACAATTCTTCTTCAGTCATAAATTCGATTCCGTTCATTTTTAGAATTCAATTTGATTGGCCGCTTCCGCCAGGTGTTCGATGTCAACGGACTAGAACGTATTAACAAATTCTCCTCAATCATACCCTTTTCAAGATGAACTCGAGAGTAAAGATCACTCTCTACGCTACGTAAGTACGGTCCCAGGCACCTGCTACCCGAAAACCACGTTCGGAGCCCGATACGCCGCGGTGACTTCCTGGAGGTACTCGTGCGCGGGGTCTTTGTTGTCCTTGCCCATCAGGCGTGCCCACTCATGGTACTGGGGAGAAACCACGTCGGTGGGGCCGTCGGCGATGATGTGTCCCTTGCTGATCCAGATGCAGCGCTTACAGTTCTTCTCTACCTGGCCGATGGAGTGGGAGACCAGGAAGAGATTGCCGGCGCGCTCTAGGACCTCGGCCATGCGCGCCTTGGCCTTGGCGCCGAAGGCAGCGTCGCCGGTGGAAAGGGCCTCGTCGATGAGGAGGATATCCGGTTTGACGGCGGTGGAGATGGCAAAGCCCAGGCGGGAGCTCATGCCGGAGGAATAGGTCGACATGGGGCGTTTGATGGCATCGCCTAGCTCGGTCCACTCGGCGATGAGCGGGATCTGCGCGCGGGCCTCGTCCGGCTTCATTCCCAGGGCCAGGCAGCCCAGGTAAATGTTTGTCTCCCCGGACAGGGACTTTTGCAGGGCGGGGCTGACGCCCATGAGCATCGGCTGCGAGCGCACCAGGATCTTGCCGCTGGTGGGTGATTCGCCCCCGGCGATGAGGTTGAGTAGCGTGGATTTTCCGGAGCCGTTCAGGCCGATGATGCCGACCGACTCGCCGGGTGCTGCGACCAAGGAGGCATCGGTAAGCGCGTCGACGACCATCTTGTTCTTGCCCGCCCGCACGGTTCGGGCGTCGTCGGAGCGGGACTGGCTGATGACGTAGCGCTTAGAGACGTTCTGGACGACGACGTTTGCTTCCTCCACGTAGTCGACCGCACCGTCAGCGCCTGCTTGGTCGGTCTTATGCAAGTCGGACATATTTGTGCTCCGCTCCCCAGAAGTAGATAAAACCCACCACGAAGGTGCCGAAGGTCCAGGCCAGTAAGGTCAGCCAGGTGGAAAGGTCCGGGCAGGTGCCATAGATGGTGGAATTACGAATCGCCATGAGAAAGATATACGCCGGGTTGTGCGACATTACTTCCTGGACGACCGGCGTGTGCGAGAAACGATCCAGCGAGAACATCACGCCGGACAGGAAAAACCAGGCCTGCGTAACAATCCCCATCAGCGCCTTGACGTCGGGGATTTCCGCGGTCAGGCGCGCCGAAATCATCATCAGCCCGCAGCCGAAGATGTGCAGCATCAGGTAGAGCGGCACCACCAGGATGATGGTCCAGTTAGGTGGCGTGCCCCACTGCGCTAAGAAGGCTAGGATCATGCCGATGAGTGCGGGCAGGAGGTTATCGATGCCGGCGCGCAGGGTCTGCGAAAACGCCAGCGAGGCCCGCGGGAAGGCAAAGGTGCGGATCATCCCGCGGGACTTGGTAATCAGGCCGCTGCCGGCGGAGAACAGGCCGGTAATCATGCGCATGAACATGATACCAAGGATGAGGTAACCAATGAAGTTCTCGATGCCGCGGGAAGTCTTGAACAGGTAGCCGAACAGGAAGCCGTAGAAGGCCACGTCCAGGATCGGGTTGGCCACCAGCCACAGCTTCCACAAGCGGTAGTCGCGCGTGGAGCGCAGGGCCTTGGAGCGGGCTTCCGCGATGACGAAAAAACGGCGCTCCCAGAGCTGCTGGAGGTAGATCGACAGGCTGGGTCGGGGGTTGAGCGGTTTCAGCCCCTCCGGGGACACGATCTGGACCGGGCCGTCGGAATGGGTGATCTGCTCGTTGAGCTTCTGGAAATAATCGACGCTCCGGGAGTTCTCCCGCTTTCGGTGACGACTCATTTACTTCGGCCCCCTTTCCGTTGCCTCATTGTCTTAACGTACCTCTTTGTTTTCACTTGAAACTTCAACCAGCCTAGTCAACTTCCCTTAGCAAATGATAAAGGGTTTTTACTATCGCATCCGTGTCGCCGGATTGGCTGCGATAGTCCAGTGGCAGCCCCGACAGCGGTGAGTCGGCGGCGACGATTCCCCACACGGGCGTGGTGGACGCAGAATAATCGGAGTACTTCGACGGCAGGAACGGGTTGACGGTAAAGGCGGACCCGGTCGTCTTCGCGTCGTTGACCAGCAGGACGTCGTAGTCCTCCGTAGTAGCCAAAAAGTCCAGGTAATCCGCATAAGGGTAGGCGCGCACATCGACGGGAGCGCCTGGCGCCTCGGCGGCCTGCTGCCACCAGAGGGCATCGACAGCCGCAGGGTCGCCGCAATAGATGTGCAGGACAAAGCGCTGGCGCGCGTTATCCGGCAGGGTGGCCAGCGCCTGCAGAACCGGGCCCATGCCGCGGTTGGCGTAGAAGTTGCCGAAGTAGGCGATGTTGATGTTGCCCGGGACTGCCTGGGCCCGCGAGGTACCCAAGGAAAACAGCTCGCGCGGCGGCGGGGTGTGCGGCCGGATGACGGACTTCGCCCGGGCTTCTTCTTGTAACCCCTCCGGGTACGGGGCCAGCATGACCTCGCGCTGGTTGGAGTTGGTAAAGACCAGACGGTCGGCATGGAGGAGGGTTACGGCCTCCGTCAGGGCGAAGTGGGTATCCAGGGTAATCCCCGGCCACCGGCTGGACGAGACCGCCCGCCGCAGCTCCAGCGTGGTCAGCCCCGGGGTGATAGCACCCTCCCGCGGCTGGCCATCAACGCCGAAGCGCAGGGGATCGGAAAACTCCGCCTCCCAGTAAAGCCCCGGGTGCTTCAGTTTGACCAGGGCTGCGGCCACGTGGGAGCCGGACCACAGGGCACGCGAGTACAGCTGCTCATAAGGCGCGGCGGATGCCATCCGCTTGCCAGCCACCCGCGCGGCCTTCCGGGCGAAGCTGGAGATCAGCGGCCACGCCGCGAAGGAAGGATCGACCCGGATTTCGGTGTGCTGAGCCAGGTAGGGCTCGACGATAAGCTGCGTGGAGGAATCCTTGTCCCGCACGCGGGACATATCCGCAAAGATGGCGTCGACCAGCTCGCCGCGTGCGGCAATGTGCTTGGCCACGACGTTAGCCGCGGTATCCGCATACGGCGGGAAGCAATAGGAGATCACCAGCCGGCGAGCCTTCTCCGTGCGCAACTCTGCCCACGGCAGGCCCGGCACCTTGAGGTCTACTGCCTCCGAGATTGCGCTGTCCACGTCCCCCGGGTTGGTTTTCAGGTAATCGCGGACGAAGGAGAACTGGGCGGCCTCCAGGCTCTCGCGCGCCTGGGCGGAGGCCTCCGGGACTTTGATGCCGCGCAGGCTAGCGATGCAGGCCAGGCGCTGGCGCACGCTAAATTCGTACGAGCTGGCCTGCCGGCTGACCGACCCGGCGCGCTGGGTACGCAGGTAGGCGGCCCCGGCGAGCTCTTGCGGCACGCGCAGGGCCAGGTCCGGGTGCTTGAGCAGGTGCGCGAAGAAGACCACGTCCTCGCCGGAGTCCAGGCTTTCGGCGTAGCGGTAGCGGGTCAGGACCGCGCTGGGGACCACCTTGCAGGCGTTAAAGCCCAAGGCCCAGGCGGTGCCGCGCGCAAGCTGCGTGGTCCCCGCCAGGGCTTTGATGCGCACGCCCAGGCTCGTGGATTCCTCGCGCTGCCCGGCGCGCACGTCCACTATGGGCAGCAGCGCGCAGACTCCCGGCCCGGCCATGCCCACCCCCACCTCGAGGAATCGCGGCTCGAGGCAGTCGTCATCGTCGAGGAAGGTGACGTATTCCCGCCGCACCGCGGCCAGGCCGAGGTTGCGGGCGCGGCTGGCGCCTGGGGCATCGCTAGTCAACACCCGCAGGTTCAGCCCCGGGTGTTCCGCGCGCGCCTGGGCTAGGACCTCGTAGCTGCCGTCAGCCGGACCGTTGAGCACCACGATGACCTCGAAGAGCTCCGGCGCAAGTGTCTGGGCCGACAGGGATGCCACCATGGCCGGCAAACGCTGGCAGCCCTGGTATGAGGGCACGATGACGCTGATGCCCGGCTGGAATGCTCCGCGGCTCATCGCAGCTTCTCCAATCCCTTGTAGAGGTAGGCCACGAGCGTGGCCGGTAGGTACTGTTTGATGGGCTTAGCCAGCGGCACCACCTTCTTAACCACCAGCGAGCCCAGGCTGGGCTCCGACAGCGTCGGCTCGGTAGGCTTCGGCTCGCGCTCCACGCTAGCCCCTGCCTGGGCGGCCAGCCCCCGCACGAAGTCCTCGCTGGAGCGGGTCGGGCTCAAAGCCGTGCCCAGGCGCAGGCGCAACCAACCTTCGTCAGCGTCGAACCCGGTTACGCACACCTGCTCTTCAGGAACGTCTGTCCGCAGCAGCCCCACCATCCGCGCCACGTGTTCGTGATCTACCCAGAACTCCGCCTGCTCGTGGCCGGTGCTGAGCCACCGCGAGACGGCGTCCAGGGTGAGCGGCTCGGGAGTGTTGACCAGAATGAGCCGGCTGCCCTCGGCGGGCCACGTGTCTGGAAGCCCCGACAGGAAGATGGTATCCCCGGCCACGGATGCCAGGGAGACCGGTGCCTCGGAGTCATCCAGCACGACGACTGGCCGCGCGGGTTGCGCGGTGGATCGCTCTGGGGCTTGGGTGTTAGTGCCGTATGCCGCCTGGTAGGCGTCTAGGCTGCTGATACGCATGGTGAATGTGCCGCCTACCTGGTCGAGTTCTGCGGGTTGCGCTTCATGCGGGCGTTGTTGCGCTCGATCCGGTCGAGGATGTCGAGCAGGTTGTCCGGCACCACCTCGTCGCGCTGGTGCTCGACCCAAGCCCTGCCGGCCTCCCCGACCTGGAGCATCTCCGGGTTCTGAGCGAGGCTAAGCCACAGGTCCGCCAGGGCCTGCGGGTTCTCCGGCTCCACGACGTGGCCGGCGTGCAGCTGGTGGATGAGCGAGGCGGCCTCCCCGGCCACGGCCGCGCTGATATGGACGCCTAACTGCATGAGCTCGTAGGTCTTGGACGGGATGGCGCGTTCCAGGGCGTCCCAATCGGTCAGGTGCACCAGGGCGGTATCCGCCCACTCGTAGTATTCCCGGAGCTGATCGGCCGGCAGCCGGTGGTGGAATTCGACGTCGAGGCCCAATTCTTCCGCGCGCTCGTTCAGAGCGAACCAGGTAGCGCCATCACCGATCATGCGCAGGTGCACGTCCAGGCCCTTGTCCCGGGCAATCTTGGTGGCCTCCAGGGCGTTTTCCAGCTTCTGTGCCCGCCCCAGCGTGCCGGCGTACAGCACGTTCAGTCCGCCTTCTCGCGGTGCCTTGACCTGCCGGTCGTAGTCCGATCGGGGCGCGAAGACATTGCGGATGGTGGTCAATTCCGGTTTCGGCCCAGGCATAGTCCGGGCGAAGTAGTTGGCCAGGTAGTCGCTCTCCCGCTGGGTGGTGGTGATGACCCCGGCCGACTTGCGCAGCGCCGAGTACATAACTTTCTCGGTGGCCTTGGTCAGCACTTGCAGCGGGCCGCGGCTCAAGATCTTTTCGCGCAAGGTCCTCCGGCCTGTCCCGGAATTCCAGTCGCGGCTCTCGCGCAGTAGGTCCGGCCAGGCGTCACGCAGGTCGATGACGTAGGGCACGCGATGGATCCCCGCCACCAGCCGCGTCACCGCCGAGGTCGGCAGGGCCGGCACGGTACCGATGACCAAGTCCGGCCGCAACTTGCGGACCTGGTGCGAGGAGTTCAGGTGCATCAGCACCATCGATGCCGCCACCGAAGCCTGGTTGAAGATCCGCTGCGTCAGCGAGCGACCCGCGGGAAAGAATCCCGAGCGGATGACCCGCTCCCCTGCGGGACCTTCCTCGGTGTGGCGCGCGGAACGGAAGCTGCGCTGGTCCACCCACTGCCGGAGCGGAATCTTGCGCTGGTAGTGCGGGGGCGGCGCGATGACGGTGATCTGGTGCCCGTTGCGAATCAGGATCCGCGAGAGCCACGCCCACCGCCGCTGCGGTACCCCGTTTTCCGGATACCAATACTGGGAAAGGACAAGGATCTTCACGGCAAAACTAGGTGCTTTCTCTCACGGCGGGATGTCGGGCTCTCTGCGCCTCCGGGCTCTTGGCCCAGAGTATCTAAGATTATCTAGATTTCTTGGTAGCCACTTTGTCTACTTTAGTTCCGATTGCTCGCTCGGAAAGCTCAATTCAGCACTCCGAAGGAAAAACGGGAGAGATTTGCCGAAACGGCGCACCCCCAGCCCCACCACGCGGTAGCCGTCTGGGAGGAAAACCTCCACCGTGCTTGACCCGTTCCCCGGTCGGGAGTCCAGGTATTTGTAGTAGCCCACCTCTGCTTGCACGGACTTCGGCACGCCCGGCAACGAGGCGCCGCCGGGGACCGGGTGGCCGTCCGCGGTCTGGATGTCCAAGGTGACCAGCCCTTGGTGGGGCCTGGCAGTCGGCGCGAAAAAATGGTCAAGCTCCAGGCGGAAGGCCTGCAACGGCCGGGGCATTTCTAGCCGGGCTGCTGCCCACACCAGAGTGGGCCGGGGCAGAGCATTGGCAGTGTGCTCATCCACGACCAGCGGCGCCACCGTGGGGAACAGGCGCTCCAGGGTGTCGCCGTCCTCGAAGCGCGGGTATTTGGACATCGCCTTGACCAGGCTCGACATGGAGGGCCCGTCCTTGGCGCGCAAGGCGTTGTCCTGGGACAGGTGGTTGAAGCGGACATAGCCCAGCTTGCGCGAATCCAGGATGACCGGGCTCTTCCGGTCCACCATGTTGTGTGGGGCCGGGCGGGGAGATTGCAGCTTCCCTCCCTCGCCAAACTGGCAGACGTACATCAGCCCCATGGAATTCATGGGGAAATGCGCCTGCCGCAGGTTCGTCACGCGCCCCCGGTGGAGGATGCCCTCCACCCCGAGCGGCAAGCTGACGGCCATCCCGCAGTACTCCGGCCGCACGTAGCGCGCCATGGTGGCGAAGTACTCGGTGCTCAGCACGTCGTCATCGTCGAGCCGGTACTGTCCGAAGGCCTCGCCCGCGGCCACGTGCTCGCGCGCGATATCTGCCAACGGGGTCCCAGCCTTGCCGTCGGGCCGCTTGTCGAGGTGCAGAAAATCGTAGCGCTGCGCCGCCGCGGCGAGACTGCGCTGGTATTTTTCCGGCAGCGACTCCGAGTAGGAGACCACGTGCACCACGTCGAAATCCCGCGCGGCCGCAGCCAAGGCCGGCAGCGTGTGCTGGATGAAGATCTCCTCCCGCAGGTCCAAGCGGGCCGGGGCGTAGAGTTCTTTCTTGTAATTCTCCACGCTCTTGGCGGTTTTGGCAGGGGATTTGGCGCCTGTGGTCGCGGCGCCGTCCTGCTGGGTCAGCCGCCACGACGTCGAGGTCGGGTTGAACAGGCTGTACCGCGTGCGTCCGATGAAAAACATGTTGTGCTTTCCCTGCCCTAGTCCTCGTCTGCTTCCCGGCCCACGAAGACGTGGTCCCGGTTGAGCCCGTAGCTTTCCACGATCCCGTTGCGCTTGAGCGTCGAGGCCTCCACGTCCCAGGTGTGCCCGTGGGCGGCGCGGACCTGGATGTAGTTGAAACGGTCGGCCGAGTAAATCCTGCCGCCCGCGGCGGCCACGTCGCGCAGGAACTGGGTGTCCTCGCCCCTGCCGAGCTCCCGGAAGGGATGATCCACGAAGGTCTCCCGCCTGCCGGTCAGCGTCGCACCTAAGACCAAGTCGGTCCACAGGTGCTCGCGCCACGGTTTACGCAGCACCAGCTCATCGGTGCCGGCCAGGTACAGGTAGGACGCCTGCTTGCCCACGACCTCGGCCCCGGAATAGCGCAGGGCGTTGACCTGGTCGCGCAGGTAGTCCGGCCCGTAGCAATCGTCATCGTCCATCTTGGCCACGTAGTCACCGCTCGCCTCGCCTACCAGCCCGTTGAGGACCTCGCCCAGGCTCGCCTCCGCGGGAAATTCGCGGAAGAGCACACCCGCCGGGGCCTGCTCCGGGGCAGCAATCCCGTGAAGTCCCACCAGGACCTCCAGCTCGATCTCGCGCTGCGCCACGATCTGCGTCAGGGCCCCTGTCACCCGTTCCGGCCGGTTGGTAGCCATGATGACCGTGACCTTCGGCCGGCCGGTCCAGCCGTTGGCCGCAGGCAGGCCTACCGCTTGGATGATCTGCTCGGCGCGGTGGGTATAGGTGTGCCCCTCCCAGATGATCCGCTGGGCCTTATGCACCATCCGGTCCCGCGCGAGCGGGGAACGCACTAGGGCCTCGATGCTCGCGGCCGCCGCATCGATGGCGTCCTCCGCCTCCTCGCCCGGCTGTTCCGCGGGGCTGTCGATGGTCAGGGCCTCGCCGGGGCCGAACAGGCGGGATATCCCCGCCGCCGGCGTGGTCGCGACCGCGGTGCCGGCGGCGAGCAGCTCCACGACGCGGCGGGAAAACATGGTCGGGCTATCTGTGACGGTGTTGACGTTGAGGAAGACCTTGTAGCCGCGGTAGGCGCTGAGCATCCGGCCGTAGGGCAACGCGCCTACGACCCACTCATCAAACGGCGCCGGGAAGGTGTACTTGTCGTCCACGTCCTGGTTGCGCGAATAGATGGTGAGCGCCGAATGCAGGTTGTCGCTGGCTAGCAGCCCGGCGCGCAGGATGAACTCCATCTGCCGGGCACGGTCTGGGAACTTGTGGCGGAAATAGGTTCCGGCAAAGCAGAGGTCCCCGCGCTGGTAGCGCCCGCTGACCGCGGTGCGGATGGGATTGTGCACCCGGGGCTGGGCGGCGAAGGGGGCGACCACCACGCGGCTACCCGGCAGCGCCGCCTGGTAGCGGGGCGCGCAGGCGGCATCGGTAGTAGCGACGACCTCAAAAAGCTCCGCGGAAGCGAGGAAGTCGTCGAAGTGGGCCGGGTCCTCCTTGTTCCAGAACACCGTGGGGATGCCGGATGCCCGGCAGTGCGCGACCAACTCGCGCAGGTTGTCCGAGGGGGCGTTGCTGCCGACGACCTGGTAGCGCCAGGCCCCGGAGTTTCCCTGCCAGGCGGACTCAACCAGCAGGAAATCAATACCTTCAGCGATCTCCTCGCGCCAGCTCTCCGGGGACAATGGCACCAGGTCGAATTCCCCTCCCCAGGCCAGGTGCGAGAAATCATCCAGGATGGCGCCCACCCGGTAATGGCCAAAAGGCTTGGGCCGGGACGTGTTTTCCGGGAACTCCTCAAAATCCAGCGGATCGAAACCGCGGAGCTCGGCGCGCTTCATCTCCTCTACCCGCTGCTTATCCGCCGCGTCCTGCGAGGCCTTCAGCCGGAGATTCTCCCGGTGCTCCAGGTGCCTTCCCAGCTGCCGGAAACCGCCCTTGCGCAGGTGCCACAAGGCGGTCCGTAATTCGGAAAGGTTCATCGCTGGACTCGTTTTCGGTTCGGGGGATAGTTGGGTTTTCGGTGGGTTTCCGCTGGGTTACAGCGCCACAGAAAAATGTTAACTGCGAACATCTTAAACGAAGCCCGCTCACTTCCGCAGGGTTGTGGCTTAAGCCTGCACCCGTTTTCGCGAGCGTGTACAGGGTGGGACACGTGGACGCGGCAAAGCGCTAGACTTGTGCGCATGCCTTTCGTCAGAAACTACCGGCGCTACCGCGCGGATACCGTGCTTCACCGGTCCCTCGACGATTTTTGCCACGCTGCGCTCACCCCCGGTATCCAGGTCATCGGTTACGAGGACGCGCTGTTGGAACTGATGGTGGTCGACCGGCAGGCGGCCACCACCATCGTGGTCTTCCACGCCGCCGCCGACCCGACGACGACCAGTCTGCCGCTATTTGTGGGCCAGCAGTTGACCGAAAACCTGGACGCCAACCTTATTTTTGTCTCCGATCCGATGCTGGGGCGCAGCACCGCCATCGGGTGGTTCACTGGGTCGCCGTCCCTGCCCCTGCAGGACGACCTAGTCCGCGCCATTTCCCACATCCAGGACGGGCTGGACAATGCAGAAAACCTCATCTTCTACGGCTCTTCCGCCGGGGCCTTCGCCGCGTTGTACTACTCCCACCGCTTCCCCGGTTCCCTAGCCATCGTGGCGAACCCGCAGACCACCATCGCCGGCTACTACCCCGGACACGTCAAGGCTTTTCTGGACAGCAGCTGGGCGGGCGCGCCGATTGAGGACATCCCCGCCGTCACCGACGTCACCCCGCTCTACGCCGAGTCCTTTCCGAACCACGTGGCCTACCTGCAGTGCAGCGACGACGATCTGCACCTGACCCAGCACTGCCGGCCCTGGAAGGACGCTACCGCCGACCACGCCGCGCGCCGCCGCTTCCTGGTCGGCGACTGGGGCTCGGGGCATGCCCCGCCCCCGTTTTATCTCCTCCAGGGAATCCTGGAATTCGCGGTCTCCCTGGGCGGGCATTGGGACGAGCTGCTGGCCGACGACATGTTCAGCGACAGCATCACTGGCTAGCCCGCCTGCTTGGCCTTGAAGGCCTGCCAGTAGCGCAGGAACTCCGCGTTGGCTTCCGCATCCTGGGCCGAGTAGTACTCGATGCCGGCCTGGTCCAGCCCCGCGGTCAGCATGGCGTGCAGCGGCTCCGGGTAGTTGCGGTACATCCGCCCGTCTGCCTTGCGCATGAAGTCAAAATCCATGCCCCGCACGTCACGCACGATCTGCTGGCTGAACCCGCGCACCAGCTGCCGGGCCAGGTCGGGGCGCCCCAGCCAGCTCAAATACATCGCGGTCAGGTCCGTGGTGAAGTTGTCTCCGAACGTGAAATAAGGCTCCGCGGGCATCTCGATGCGCGGGAGTGTGACCGGCGTGCCCGCCGCCGCCAGTACCGCCTCGACGAGCGCCCGCTTGCGCACCAGCTTCTCCTCGCGGGGTCCCGCCAGGGACTGCAACGAATCTGCCAGCAGCTCCGGCGCGTTGTGCGCGAGCACCAAGACCGTGCCGGCCTCGGTCAGGCCCAGCGTCGGCGCCGCATTCGTCATCCCCGCCGCCGCAAACGGCGGGAACGTGAAGTTGTTCTCATAGGCGCTGCCCCGCTTGAACCTGGTCGATTCCAGGATGGAGCCAAACGAGCAGTACTCCGCGCGCGTCGTGGCCACGGTCAGCAGGGTGCCCAGGCCGATAAACGACCACGAGTTCGCCCACAGCGGGGTGCGCACCACATTGGTCTCCACGCGGATCGGGTCGAAGCGTTGAAAGAACTCCCGCTCGCGGCTAAACCTCCCACCGAAATCCAACGAGACCAACGCATGGTCTTCCGGCAGCAGATAGCGCGCCGCCAGCGAGTCAAACCCGCCGGAAAAATTCAGCACCACCTTGCCTGGGGTAGGTTCCGCCACCCCACCCGGCGCGGCCCCCTCCCCGCCAGGCACGCCTTCGGCGTTGACCTCCGCCTGCGTCCACTCGGCTATCGCCTCCCGCACACCCGCGGATACCTCGAAACCGAAATCGATGCGCTCGAAGTTCTTGCCCGTCAGCGTCGATAGCGCCAGCGCCAAGCCATCACCCGTGACCGCGACATCACGATTAAACGCGAAGCTCACGCGCACCGGCCGCTGCGCCCGCGCGGGAAGCAGACGCCACAGCTGCTCCGGCCCCCATTCCCGCGGCCCCGGCAGGTCCGTGTGCACCACTAGGGCCCGCTTGGTCCACGTGTGCGGGTGAAAACTAATTCGCGAAGTCACCCCTCTAATCTACCTGCCGCAACCCACTCCTTCCGCGCCGCCAAGACAATTCCAGAAAACCTCGACTGCCTGGCGATTTGTGTTCTTCGGAGGTTTCCTAATATAGTTATGTCTCGTTGCAGCGAGCAGTCGTTGCAGCGAATGGATATTCCTCCATAGCTCAGTTGGCAGAGCATTCGACTGTTAATCGAAGGGTCACTGGTTCGAGCCCAGTTGGAGGAGCAATTTCATCGCCCCGCTGGCTAGTGTTTTACTAGCCAGCGGGGTTTTGTCGATCCAAAGACACTAACCAACTTGCCCCACCCCAGTTCTCCGACCACAAAAGAAAACACAGTATGTCTGGCCCATGAGCAAATGCCTGACAGCATTTGAGAAGGCGGTGAACTCATACGTGAGGCGACTGTTTCCAGAATGGAAAATGTTGCCCTTAAACAGGGACGATCAGTGCGTTCTCAAATCGAGTTTCAAGGTCGATTCAAGCGCGGAGCAGACAAACTTCTAAAGAAGACAAATGAGGAGTGGGACTCCTACCTAGCTGCACGGGATACCCAAGTCACTGAAAAAGACATGGCTCAGCTATCCCGGGAAGTCAAGGCACTGAAAGCGAGCCACCGCGACGAGTAAGAACTTCATCGGTGGGGCAGCCCGCCTACTCAATAATCGATCTTGCACTTGGCTCCTGCCCCCAAGGCCCGAGAAATCAGGAATACAACCCCACCGATGGTTTCTATTCGGGGCAACCGCGTTTACCCCGTGATTACCCCCGGTATAGGGCATTGTTGCAGCATAGGGGTGTGTGAAAGCGTTAGTGGGCAAACGTAGAGTGCAATAGACATATTCGCCTGGTTTCGGTGCAGGGTAAAACGCAAAGTGGGTACGGCGCGTGGGTGGCTTCTATACGCTGGGCCGTACGACCTTGGATTCCGCAGTCGCGCCTTCGCGGGTGAGCCAAGGAAGCTTTTCGCCGCGAGCCCGCAAGCGCGCTCAACACAGAAAGCAGGCCCATGACAGCAAGTGAACAACCTGATCCCCGCATAGACCTCATCTGGTTGTCCGAACAAGACATGATCGACGCCGGCGTGACGGATGCCGCCAAGTGCGTCGAAACGATGGAAGAAACCCTCATCCTGCTCGACAAGGGTGACTACCGCATGGCTGGTGCCTCCGCAAACAGCCACGGCGCGCAGATCAACTTCCCCGATGACCCGGAGTTCGAGGGCATGCCGGCCAACGGCCCCGACCGCCGCTTCATGGCCATGCCGGCCTATATCGGCGGCCGCTTCAACAACACCGGGGTGAAGTGGTACGGATCCAACGCGGACAACCGAAACCACGGGCTGCCGCGTTCTATCCACGTCTTTGTCCTCAACGACACGGTCACGGGAGCGCCGAAGGCCATCATGTCCGCGAATTTGCTCTCGGCCTACCGCACCGGCGCCGTGCCGGCCGTTGGCGTGAAGCACCTGGCCCTGGACAATGCCGAGGAGGTCGGCATCATCGGGCCGGGCGTGATGTCACGGACGATCCTGGCTTCCTCGATTACCCAGCGCCCGTCCATCAAGCGCGTCAAGATCAAGGGGCGCACGGCAGCCTCCACTGAGCGCACCGCGAACTACCTGCGCGAGCAGCACCCGGATATTGAGTTCACCGTCGTCGACAGCGAGCAGGAGGCGGTGGAAGGTTCCGATATCCTCATCGCGGGCACCTCGACCTCCCAGGACGGCCCGCAGGGCTTCCCGTATTTCAACAAGGACTGGCTCAAGCCCGGCGCGCTGGTGCTGGCCCCGGCCGCCGCCCGCTTCGACGATGACTTCGTCGCCTCCGGCGGCGCCCGCCTCGTGGTGGACTACAAGGGCCTGTACGCCGAGTGGTTCAACGAGAACGGCCCCGACGTGACCTACGAGCGCCTGCTCGGCATTCCCGGCAACCGCTGGTGGGACATGGTCCAGGAGGGCAAGCTGGAAGAGTCCGACATTGCCAATATCGGCGCCATCGCCGACGGCCAGGCCCCCGGCCGCACCAACGACGACGAAATCTTCTTCTACTCCATCGGCGGCATGCCCGTCGAGGACGTCGCGTGGGCCACGGACGTCCTGGAGCAAGCCCGCGACAAGGGCTTGGGCACACCGCTCAACCTCTGGGACGTGCCGGCGCTGTCCTAGGGCGTCGGTGCCAGCCCAGCCTCATCTATGTCCCATTAATTCCCATCCCCAACTACACCCTAAGGCGTGTTTTCCCCAGTGAGCTTGCAAGCTTCCTCAGTCCACGATGTCATCGACTTCATCCAGGCGGAGCAGGTCCGCTACCTCGATATTCGCTTCAGCGACGTGTTCGGTGCCGAGCATGCCCTGACCGTGCCCGCCCGCCTTCTGACAGAGCAAACCGCCCGCGAGGGCTTCGCCTTCGACGGCTCCTCCATCCCCGGTTTCGCCACCGTTGATAAGTCGGACATGACGCTCATCCCCGATCCGGGCACGGCGTACCTCGACCCCTTCCGCGCCCACAAGACGCTGAACATGCAGTTCTTCGTCCGGGATCCCCTCTCCCAGGCCTCCTACTCCCGCGACCCACGCTCCATTGCCCAGAAGGCGGAGGCCTACCTGCAGGAGACCGGCATCGCCGATACCTGCTCCATCGGCGCGGAGGCGGAGTTCTACGTCTTCGACTCGGTCCGCTACTCCTCCGGCGTGAACCACTCCTTCCACCAGGTCGACTCCGACGAGGGCTGGTGGCGCTCGGGGGAGGAAACCATGATGGACGGCAGCCCGAACCGCGGTAACCAGATCCGCATCAACGACGGCTACTTCCCGGTTGCGCCCTACGACAAGACCATCCCGGTGCGCGACGACATCGCCTACAACCTGGAGCTCATCGGCTTTGACGTCGAGCGCTTCCACCACGAGATCGCCACGGGCGGCATCCAGGAGGTCAACTACCGCTTCGCCAACCTCCTCAAGGCCGGCGACGACATGCAGGCCTTCAAGTACGTGGTACGCAATACCGCGGAAAGCCACGGGCAGACAGCCACCTTCATGCCCAAGCCTTTGGCCGGCGATGGTGGCTCCGGCATGCACGCCCACCAGTCGCTGTGGAAGGACGGCACGCCGCTCTTCTACGACGAGACCGGCTACGCCGGCCTGTCCGATACCGCACGCTACTACATCGGCGGGCTGCTCAAGCACGCACCGGCCGTGCTGGCGCTGACCAACCCCACGGTCAATTCCTACCGCCGTTTGTTCTCCGGCTTCGAAGCCCCGGTCAACCTGGCCTATTCCCAGTCCAATCGCTCCGCGGCCATCCGCATCCCCCTGAGCGGCGAAAACCCGAAGGCCAAGCGCATCGAGTTCCGCGCGCCCGATCCTTCGGCCAACCCCTACCTGGCGTTTACCGCGCAGATGATGGCCGGCATCGACGGCATCCTCAACCGCATCGAGCCCGGCGAGCCGGTGGACAAGGACCTGTACGAGCTCTCCCCGCAGGAGCGGAAGGACATCCCCCAAGTCCCCCACTCCCTGGAGTCCTCGCTGGCGGCCCTCGAGGCCGACCACGAGTTCCTCACCGCCGGCGACGTCATGACCGAGGACTTCCTCGAGGCCTACACCCGGCTCAAGTTCGACCGCGAAATCCTGCCCCTGCGACAGGGCCCGTCCCCGAAGGAATTCGAGCTGTACTACAACGTCTAATTCTTGGAAGACCACCCTGTGCCGGGCTTTGTATTCCCTAGGACAGTTGGTTACAGCACTGCCGAAGAACTGGTTTCGTGCAAAAGCAAACGCCCCACTTTTCAAGTGGGGCGTCGCGATAAGTACGGTAAGTGTTACGGTATGGGATCCGCTTTTCATGGGTAATGAGTCTGAGACTCGGCCCATCGGGCGCTTGCTTCTAGTCTGAGACTAAGGCTTCAGCGCCTGATTGGATCATACCCCACCCCTAAGTTCTGTCAAGGACAGCTCATGACTTGTTTGGAGTTTCAGCAGGTCAGTTCGACAGTCTTTAAAACACGTTTCACCCAATGCAGCCGCAATATCTTTCGCCAATCGAGCCTTAGGTGTTTTGTCGTCAAGAAAGTGCTCCAACCCATTGTCTTCAATCTTCTTTCTCGCGTGAAAGACCGCGCTAGCCAACAAATCAGCGATTTGCAGTGGAGGGCAAGTCCTAGAATCGAGACTAACTGCGGTGACTACTCGCTTGTTTCCAAACCTCTTATTTAAACCGGCAGCAAGCTCATCACCATACGAAATCCCTTCCGGGACATCAATGTGATCCACCATCAGCACACTCACTTCGCGCCGAGTTATAAGCCCTCGAAGCAACCGGTCGGTGGCAAATCGGTGTCCCTGCCACTGATCCCTGTTAGACCACGGGTCAAAATGCCGTTTATCTAAAACAAACGCTCCAAAGGTGCACCCTGCTGACACTGCTTCCGAAAATAGCTCAGCAAGTATCGGCTCGGAATTCTTTGTCACCTTGGAAAATTTTATTTCTTCGGCTTTCGTAAAATTATTTCTATCGCGACAGGCTTTGATAGCCCTAGAGAGCTTGTCCGGATCAGAAGTCCTCACCGCGGCTGTCACAAAGTGTTTCCCAAGAGAGCCCTTACTCCCAGCCTCATCCACGAAGTACGCTACCCCCTCTGTAGACAAAGGAAGGTGGACTTGAGGAGGGCTCTTGGGAGACAAGCTATCCATGAGTTCAGTTTACCGAAGCCATCCGGATCGAATTGTGTATTCTACCGAGCCTGAAACTCCGCAGTCTCCAACACCAGCAAAATCCGCCCTGGGGTGGTCTCCCAGGGCGACGCAAAAGCCGCTAGTCCTGCGGGTAGAGCCCCTTAGCGGCGCTCAGCTGCGTGGCGGGCTGGCTGGGATCGGCCGGCGCGTCGTCGTCCGGCAGGAGGCCGGGGCGCACGTACTCGTCGGCGGCGTCGATGAACTCCTGCGGCGGGGCGAAGAAGTTCGCGCCCGTCAGCGGGGTGGAGAAATCAAGGATACGATCGTAGTTGCCGCGGGGCTCGCCTAAGAACATGCGGCGCAGCATCAGCTCGGTCACGCGGACGTCGTTGGCGTAGCTCATGAAGAAGGTGCCTTGCTCGCCGGTGCCCTTGCCGAAGGCCAGGTTGTCGCGGACGATCTCCAGGGAGTTGCCGTCGGCGTCCTCCACAGAGTTCAGGAAGACGTGACTGTTGTGCGGCTTCTCGGCGTCGTCGAACTCGATGTCCTCGGCCTTGGTGCGGCCGATAACGCGCTGCTGCTCCTCGACGCCGATCTTCTCCCAGTCCTTCAAGTTGTGGGTGTATTTCTGCTCCACGATGTAGCTGCCGCCGGCCCACTGGCCCTCGGCAATCAGCGCGGCGTCGGCGCCGGCGCGCCCCTGCGGGGACTCGGTGCCGTCCACGAAGCCCAGCGGGTCGCGGAAGTCCATGTAGCGGAAGGCGTGGACCTCGTCGAGGGTTTCCACCTCGTCGCCCAGCAGCCCCTTGATGCGGCGGGTCAGCTCGAAGGCGCGGTCGAATTCGTCCGAGCGGATGTGGAAGAACAGGTCCCCGCCCGTCGAGGGCGCGGAGTGCTTGTCGCCCTCCAACGGCACGAAGTCGTGCAGCCCCTCCGGCTTCGGAGCGGTAGACGGGTCGAAAAGCCGGTCCCACAGCTGGGAGCCAATGCCCACCACGGCGCTCAGGTGCGAATGCGGATCGCGGAAGCTGACGCCATCGACGGTGCCGGACAGGCCGGTCAGGGCATCGATAGCCGCCTGCTCCTGGCCTGCGGGCACCTTGAGGTTGATGAAGAAGGCCACCTTGGTCTGCGGCAGGATGATCGTCTGGGAAAGCTCATGGGGTTGCATGTAACCCAGTATAGAAGGTCGGGTGCGCCCCAACCGGCGGAACGCGGCGGCAAAATTTACGCCGCGGGACGGGCGCCCTAGTCCGCGGCGGACGGCGCGAAGTCCGGCAGGCGCTCGCCCAGGCCGAACAGGTTCGCGATGGCGGCCACCGAGCGCGCCGCGCCCTGGCCGTCGCCGTAGGGGTTGACCGCATTCGCCATGGCGGCGTAGGCGGCGTCGTCCTCGAGCAGGAGTCGCGCCTCCGCGGTGATGAGGTCGCGGTCGGTGCCGACCAGCTTGACGGTGCCGGCCACGACGGCCTCGGGGCGCTCGGTATTCGAGCGCATCACCAGCACCGGCTTGCCCAGCGCCGGGGCTTCCTCCTGGACTCCGCCGGAGTCGGTCAGGATAATGCTCGCGCAGTTTTGCAGCTGGGTAAACTGGTCGTACGGCAGCGGATCCGTGATGATGACGTTGTCCAGATTTTCGACCTCCGGCAGCACCGCCTGGCGCACCTTCGGGTTCAGGTGCAACGGCAGGGCAAAGTAGGTGTCTGGATATTCTGCGGCCAGGTCGGCGACCGCGTCGCCGATATTCTTCATCGCGTCCAGGTTCTCCCGGCGGTGGGTGGTCACCACGACCAGGCGCTTATCCGTGGCCGCGGCGGCCTGCAGCGCCGGGTCGGCGAACTCGGTGTCCCAGCCGGCGGCCTCCAGCAGCGCGTCGATGACGGTGTTGCCCGTGACTACGATGTCCTTCCTGCGGAAGTTCTCCTGGCGCAGGTTTTCCATCGCACCTTCGGTCGGCGCCAGGTGCAGGGCCGCGACCTGCCCGATGAGCCGGCGGTTGGCCTCCTCCGGGAACGGGGAGGAAATATCGCCGGTACGCAGGCCGGCCTCCAGGTGGATGACCTTGACGCCGCGGTGGAAGCCGGCCAGCGCCGCGGCCATCGCGGTGGAGGTATCCCCCTGGGAGATGATCGCGTCCGGGTTCTCCTGCGCGATGACCTCGTCCAGACCCACCAGCGCGCGGGAGACCAGTTCGTTCAAGCCCTGCCCCGGCTTCATCAGCCCCAGATCATGGACCGGAGTAATCCCGAACATGGAGTTGACCTGCTCGAGCATCTCCTTGTGCTGGCCGGTGGACACCGGCACAGATTCAAAACGATCATCCTGGTCGAGGGCCTTGATGACCGGCGCCACCTTGATGGCTTCTGGACGGGTACCGTAGACCGTCATGATCTTCGGGGCAGGCATTACGCTCCTTAGGCGAATTTAGGAATACAAAATTAGTGGGTTAACTTGTTAATATCTTACCGAGGCCGAAACAATCCCGCTACCGTTATTCCACCCGCAGCAGGGTGAATGTCGCGCGCTCCCCCGCCGCGCCCGCACGGGCCCGTCGCCCGCGCCGTTGCGCGCGGTCTTTTCTAGGCCGATTCCTGCGAGCCCGCCAGCAACAAAGCGGCCCACGCCAGGCCCGCTGCGGTCTCATTAGCAGCGGGTACGGCCGGTATCATTCCCATGTCCACCCCCTAAATATATAGTGCCGAATGCATATACGGAAGACTAAGAAAACACTTCGCCACCCTCACCCCCGTTCGGGCGGGGAGGGAAAATAGGTAGGCTGGGAGCGTAAAAAGCACCACACCTATCGTCGATTTTTCGCAAGGGAGTAATCTACCGCCCATGATTCAGTTCGTTGTTGGCGCCGCAGCCGGGTACGTCTTCGGCACTAAGGCCGGCCGCAAGCGTTATCACCAGATCAAGGGTGCCTACCAAAAGGCCGTCAATTCCCCCGCCACCAAGTCCGCCCTGCGGTCTGCGCGCAAGGCCGTGGCCAACCGGCTGGACCCGGAGCCGCGCATGCGGGAGGTCAAGGACCTGCGTTCCCGCGGCACCCGGTCGACCGAGCAGCCGGATATCCCTCGGGATCGCATCTACGAGCCCGACGAGGACTAGCCTCGCCTAATCTCGATTAGCCCAGCACGCGCGCGGGCCCACCAGGGCCCGCGCTTTATCTGTGCCTTTCCAAGCCGTCCGCCGGAGGACGGCTTGGATTTGGGCGTGCTTTCGGTGGGCTTTCGGTGTGCTAGAGCGCGCGCTCGTTGAGCTCGCGGCGGGCCTGCTCCAAGGCGACCAGATCGGCGAAGAGGCTGTTGTAGGCGCGCTCGTCGTCGCTGGGGCGCATGCGTCCCAGGCGCGCCTTGAGCTGGGCGATCTGGTCGGCCACGCGGGATTCCTGCAGGCGGGACAGCACGGAGTCCGCGTAGCTTTCCAACGGGATATCGCCGGTGGGCAGGATGGTTTCCACGGCCAGCTCCGAGACAAAGTTGCGGCCGGTGAGATCGCGCATCTGGCCGGCGACGTCGGCGAGCCACTCGACGTTGGGCAGCTGCGCGCCGCGCACGGCGCCGCCCTCCGCGGCGATCGCCTCCCGCACGGTCCGGTAGGCGTCGTTGGTATAGGAATCCGCTGGCAGGCCATCGAAGTACTCGCCCACCACGGCCGGGTGCTGGAGGGCCAGCTTGAGGGCCTCGCGCTGCGGCCACAGGTGGGTCTCGTTGGGGCTCGGCGGGCGAATGGCCGGCACGTCCTGCTGGGCGGGCTGGGCCTGCGCGTTGTCGAAGCGCTTGGCCTGCATGACCGGCTTGCGCTGGGCGTTGGAGCGGTTGTCACGGGCGGCCTGGTCGACCTGGTGCATGACCTCTTCTGGCTCCGGCCAACCCACCCAGCCGGCCAGGCGGCGGGCGTATTCACGCTGCAGGGGCTTGTCGCGGATCTGCGCGACGACGGGGACAGCGCGGCGCAGGGCCTGCAGGCGGCCTTCGGCGGTATCGATCCGGTAGCCGGAAATCAGCGACTCGATGACGAACTCAAACATCGGGATGCGGTCGGCGACCAGCTCGCGCACGGCGGCATCGCCGCGCTTGAGCCGCAGATCGCACGGATCCATCCCGTTCGGGGCGATGGAGACGAAGGACTGGCCGGTGAACTTCTGCTCGCCCTCGAAGGCGCGCAGGGCGGCCTTCTGCCCGGCCTCGTCGCCGTCGAAGGTGTAGATGAGCTCGCCGTTGAAATAGCTGTCATCCAGCATCAGGCGCCGCAGCAGCTGCAGGTGTTCCCCGCCAAAAGCCGTGCCACAGGAGGCGACCGCGTTGGGCACCCCGGCGGCGTACATGGCCATCACGTCCGTGTAGCCCTCCACGATGACGGCCTGGCGCTGCTTGGCGATGCTCGACTTCGCCACGTCCAGCCCAAAGAGCACCTTGGACTTGTGGTAGAGCATGGTCTCCGGGGTGTTCATGTACTTGCCCAGGTTGTCGTCGTCGAAGAGCTTGCGCGCGCCGAAGCCGATGACGTTGCCGGCCATGTCCTTAATCGGCCAGAGCAGGCGGCGGTGGAAGCGGTCGATGGGTCCGCGCCGGCCCATCTTGGACAGCCCAGCGGCCTCCAGCTCCTCGTAATCGAAGCCCATGCGCAGCAGGTATTTGGTCAGCGTGTCCCAGCCGTCCGGGGCGTAACCGCACTCGAAGTCGTAGATGACCTGCTGGGAAAAACCGCGATCCAGCAGGAAGTTGCGGGCCGTGGCGGCCTCCGGGGTCTCTAGCTGCTGGCGGTAGAACTCGTGCGCAGCCTTGTTGGCCTGGATGAGCCGCTGGCGGGTGCCCGGTTTCACGTCGCGGGCGCCGGTGGTCCCGCCCTGGTAATTGATGTGGTAGCCGATCTTCTGTGCGACGGCCTCGACAGCCTCGGGGAAGCTAAGCTGTTCCATCTCCATCAGGAAGGTGAAGACGTCGCCGCCCTTGCCCGTGGAAAAGCAGTGGAAATAGCCGCGCTGGGGGCGCACGTGGAACGACGGGGTCTTTTCGTCCTTGAAGGGAGACAGGCCTTTCATGGAGTCGTGCCCCGCCGGTTTGAGCTGGACGTATTCGCCCACGATCTCCTCAATCGGTGCACGCTCTCGGATCTGCTGAATATCGCTTTCCGGAATCCTGCCTCGCGCCATGTGTAACAGCGTACCCAGCGCGGCAAACCGGCACCCAATTTCGGTATCGGCTGGCACACCTGTTACAACTTAAAGCCATGAAAAGCGGTAGCTCCCAAAAATCGTGGCCGGTGGCCTTAGGCGGGCTCGCGGTGGTTCTCATCGCGGGCTACTTCGGCCTCGACTTCGGCAGCAATAGCTCCGGCTCGGGTGCGGGCTCGGAGACCGGTTCCGGCGGCACGGGGAGCACAGGAAGCTCGGCGACTGCCGCGTCGGCAGAGAATGATACGTGCGAGCTGTCCACCCTGCCGGGCGAGGCCGCCGAGACCGTGGAGACCATCCAGGCCGGCGGGCCCTACCCGCACCCGGACAACGACAACCAGCGCTTCGGCAACTACGAAGGCGTGCTGCCGGACCAGGCCTCCGGTTACTACCGCGAGTACACCGTGGAGACCCCGGGGCTTAACCACCGCGGCGAGCGCCGGATCGTGACCGGCGGCGGCAGCGAGACCGACCCCGAGCACTGGTACTACACCTCCGACCACTACGAAAGCTTCTGCGAGATCCCAGATGCCGAACACTAAACGCGTACTGATAACGGACCGCTTGCGCAGCGAGGCCGACTTCTACCGGGCGCTGGGCAACCTGCGCCAGGCCGGCGAGCGCCCCGCCCCGCGCAACCTCGACGCCCTAGCCGACTTCCTGCGCGAGCTCGGCCTGGATTCCATCGTCTGCGCCGACTGGTGCGTGCCCGAGGCCGACTCGCGGCGGCTGCGCCGGGTGCTCGACGACCTCGGCGTGCGCCTGCTGCGCTAGCCGCGCCTATTCGCGGCGAGTTCTACCTGGTTGTTCCTTGGTCGCACCTGGTCGCACCTGGTCGTGGCTAGTCGTAGAAGCCGGCCAGGTCCGCGGACTGGCGGGCCAGCCGCTCCAGGCGGGACTCGGTCATGGACGCGATCTGATCCACGATGACGCGGCAGCGCTGCGCCGGGGTCTCCGCTTGGTCGTACCAGAGCCTGAACATCGGGTCCAGCGCCCCCGGCGCGCCGGCAGTCAGGTAGTCGAAGACGCGGTAGATGCGCTCGCGCTGCCTATCCTGGCGGGCCAGGTGGGTCGGCTCGTCCATGACGTAGAGGACCGCGATGGTTTTCAGCAGCCGCACCTCCGCGTCCGCTAGCGGCGGAACCACCAGACGGCCGTGCTGGCGGCCCAGCTGGTTGCTGGCCAACAGGTCCGCGTTGGCCGCCCGCGTGGCCTCCACCGTCGCGCCGACGTAGCGGCCCACCAGCTCCGAGGTCAGCTGCTTGAGAGCGACGTAGTCGTCCAGGGTGTGGTTGAAGTCCGCGGCGCGGTTGACCACCGGCAGGCGGCGCAGGGAATCGGCAGCAGCCAGCAGCTCCTCGGCCGTGCCGCCGAAGGCGTCCGCGCCCTTGTCAGCCAGGGCGGCCAGCTCCACCAAGTCCCAAAGCACCTGCAGCGAAATGCGGCCGGAGACCACCCCGTCCTCGACGTCGTGGACGGAATAGGCGATGTCGTCCGAGAAGTCCATGGCCTGGGCCTCCATGGAGGGCAGATCGTCGGCGTGCCCGGCGCGCAGCCACTCGAGCGTGGCCGCGTCCTCGTCGTAACAGCCGTATTTGCGGTTGGTCGTGCCGTCCGGGTTGGTCTTGGTGCGCGGGTACTTACACGCCGCGTCCAGGGCCGCGCGCGTCAAATTGAGCCCGTAGGAGGTCTCGCTTTCCGCGCCGCTCCCGAGGATCTTCGGCTCCAGGAAGCTCAGGATGCGCAGGGTCTGCGCATTGCCCTCGAAGCCGCCGCAGTCCGCGGCGACCTCGTTGAGCGCGTTCTCGCCGTTGTGCCCGTAGGGCGGGTGGCCGATGTCGTGGGTCAGTCCGGCCATGTCGCACAGGTCCGGATCCAGCCCCAGGCCGGAGCCGATGCCGCGGGCGATCTGCGCGACCTCCAGCGAGTGGGTCAGCCGCGTGCGCGGAGTGTCCCCGTCGTGGGGGCCGACCACCTGGGTCTTGTCGGCTAGGCGGCGCAGCGCGGCCGAGTGCAGCACGCGGGCGCGGTCGCGGGCGAAGGCGCCGCGGTGGTCGGCATCGGCAGCGCTGCCGGAAGGAAAGTTCGAGCCCTTGGTCCCTTCGGGGCTGCGGCGCTCGCGGTCGGCGGGTTGGTAGCTATAGGTCACCCTGCCAGTCTAAACGCCGGGCCGGGCCGCGGCCGGTTGGCTAATCGGCGCGTAGGAAATGGTTGCGGCGGGCGCGCGAGGGCCGCAGGCAGTTTTCGATGCCGTGCAGCACCCCTCGCAGCTGCCGCGCCCGGCGGGGCCCTACGGTCATCTCCGCGCCGAGGACGGCCAGTCCCCCGCCCTCGTGGGCGGCCGCGCGCCACCAGGAACGGTGCGGGAAGCGCTGCGGGCAGTCGCGCGCCCCGCAAGTGCTAGCACGCAGGCCGGCCCGCCGGGCCAGGGCGGCAGTCCGCGCGCGGTGCAGCGGATCGGTGACGATGACGCCGTCGCCCAGCCCGTGCGCGGAGACCTCGCGGGCCAGCGCGGCCAGGGAGCCGGCCGTGTCGTTGCCCTCCGGCAGCGCCGTGACCCGGGCGCTGTCGATGCCGCCTGCCACAATGTCCCGGGCCGCCACGCCGGCCTCGGTGAAGCGGTCGCCGGGCAGGTTGCCGCCCAGGGTGAAAACCGCGGCGGCCGGGTGCCTATGGGCGAGCTGGATGGCGGTGGCGATGCGCGCAGCGAGCACACGGGAGGCCACCCCGTCGTATTGCGCGGTGCCAAGGACCGCGATCCAGGCCGGCGCGCCATGCGTGCGGAAAGGTTGTGTTGCGGCTGGTTTCACCGTGCCCAGTATGCCAGCAACACGGTATTCTGGTGACCATGACAAAGCGCGTTCACCTGCCCCACCCCGTCGCAAACTCCCGGCTGCCACTGCGGCTGTCAGCCATTTCCGCCGCCGCGCTGGTGGCCTGCGCCGCCCCGGTCGCCCTGGAGGCAACGGCGGCGCCAGGCGAGCACGGGCCGGTCCTCGCGCTGGCTCCCAGCCAGATGCGCCAGCCGGTCACGGACGAGGCCGGCGTGCTCTCTGATGCCGAGGTGAGCCAGCTTTCCGAGCAGATTTCGGAACTGCAGACCGAGCAGCAGCGCCTTCTCTACATCATCTACTCCAACGACCTGTCCGGCCTGCAGGCCCAAGACTACGCGCAGCAGGTGGTCAACTCCCGCGGGCAGAACACCGCCGCCTTCGTGGTCAACGTGGACGCCCGGGACGCCGGCGTCTACGTGGGCAGCGAGTGGAACCAGAGTGATATCGACCGACTCTACGACGCCGCCTATACCCGCCTGGCCGCCGACGACTTCCCCGGTGCGGCGCAGGCCGTCGTCGAGGAAGCACTCAACAAGGGGCACGGCGACGAGGGCGCCGGCGGCACCGGCTGGTTGCTGGGCGGCGGGGCCGCACTCGCCGCGGCCGGCGGCGGCATCTGGGCCTATTCGCGCCGCAAGACCAAGAAGCAGTCGCAGGCCACGCTGACCGATGCCCGCAGCATCGACCCGGCCGACACCCGCCGGCTCGGCGCCCTGCCGCTCGAAACCCTGGAGGAGCGCGCCCGCGAGGAGCTGGTCTCCACCGACGAGTCCATCCGCCGCGGCAAGGAGGAGCTGCAGCTGGCCCAGGCCGAGTTCGGGGCGGAGCGCACCCGCCAGTTCACCCGCGCGATGAACCACTCCACCGCCACGCTGCGCAAGGCCTTCGACATCCGCCAGCGCCTGGATGATTCCATCCCGGAATCCGAGTCCCAGCGCCGCCAGATGCTGGTCGACATCATCTCCTCCTGCGGGCAAGCGGACCGGGCCCTGGACGAGCAGGCGGAAGAATTCGCCGAGATGCGCAACCTGCTGGCCACCGCGGACAGCAAGCTGGACGAGCTGACCCAGCGCGTGGTCGACCTGCGCGCCCGCCAGCCGCAGGCGCAGGCCACCTGGGAGTCGCTGCAGGCCAACTACTCAGCCGAGATGCTCGAGTCCATCGCCGACAACGTCGAGATGGCCGCGGTCAGCCTGGACGAGGCGGACAAGGACTTAGAGCGCGCCCGGGGAATTGCCGCCCAGCCGGCGGGCCAGCAGGGCGGGCTGATCGACACCATCCGGTCCTGCGAGCACGCCCTCGAGGTGGCCAACCGCCTGCTGACCGGCGTGGAAAACGCCGAGACCAATATCGCCACCGCCAAGTCCCAGCTGGGCGCGTTGATTGCCGAAGTCGACGAGGAGCTGGCCGAAGCCGAGCGCCTCAAGCAGCAGGGCCAATCCCAAGGCACCGCCGCCGACTGGGCCGCCCTGGACGAGCTGATCGGCCGCGCCCAGCGCTCCCTCGAACGCGCCCGCACCGAGGGCGAGGCCGATCCGCTGGGCTGCTACACAGAGCTGGCCACCATCGACACCGAGGTCGATCAGGCCTTGGACCGCGTCCGCGAGGTCACCTCGACCCACGCGCGCCAGCTGGCGCTGCTGGACCAGCAGCTGAACGCCGCGGCCGCGCAGATCCAGGCCGCCGAGGATCTCATCTCCTCGCGCGGGCGGCTCATCGGCGCCTCCGCGCGTACGGCCCTGGCGGATGCGGAGCGCCTGCACGCCCAGGCGTTGCAGTACAAGAAGTCCGATATCCAGCGCGCCCTCGATTCCGCCCGGCAGGCGCTGGCCGCCGCCCAGGCCGCGCTGCAACGGGCCAAGAGCGACATCGACGACTACCGCCGCTCCCAGCGCCGCGCGCAAGCCGGCAACGTCGCCGGCAACGTGGTCACCGGCATGGTCATCGGCCAGATGCTCGGCGGCGGCAACCACGGCGGTTTCGGCGGCGGCTTTGGCGGCGGTGGCTTCGGCGGGGGCGGCGGCTTCAGCGGCGGTGGCCGCGGCGGCGCCTTCTAGCCTTTCTAATTTTCCGCCCTGTCCCTCCCGCTCGCGGAAGGGCTAGATGCGCCGGGTCTGGCGCGGCAGGTCCACCAGGCTAATCCCCCAGGTCAAAAAGGCCAGGTCCGCCAGCGGGAGGGCCTCGCCGGCCGGGGTGCGGGTGATCACAAGGTCCCCGCCCAGCTCCGGGCTGGTGCGCGCGATGGTCACCGGGGCGTCCTCCCCCGCGCCCAGGACCTTCACGCAGCGTTCCCGCTTAAAGGGCCGGGTCCGCTCCAGGATGTAGCGGTGGGGCCCGCAGGTGGCGGACAGCCGGGAGACCGAGAAGGTGGTCTGCTGGAGGTTGAAAAACGTTCCCTGGGAGGACGTTCCGCGCAGACGGAAGCACATCTGGCTGCCCAGGTTCTCTAGCAGCAGATGATCTTCGGCCACGGTGAGGACCTCGTCGTTAGCCCTGGCGATGACGCCGTCTGCCTCATCCAGCAAACGACCACCGCTCCAGCGCAATTGGGCCTCTACCCGGTGGCCGGAGTGCCCGTTAAATACACCCGCCTTGTCATTCACGGATGCAGTTTAAATCAGAACCGCCAGCACCGCCACCGCAGAGAGCAAAACCAAGGTGCCGATGATGGCCACGGAGCGCTGGGACAACCGGTTCTCCAGGACGACGCGGCTAAACCAGCTCAGCGCCGCCACCTCCTGGCGGCTCAACTCCAGCGCGGAGTCCGGGTCGGAATCATCCTCGTCGTTTGCGAATTCCAGGATCGCCTCGCGCACGCCGTTGTTGGCGCCGCTGAACTGGGCGACCTTGTGGTCATTGACGTCGAAGATGACCCAGTTGCTGCCCGACTCGTTGACCAGGCTGAAGGTGCGACCCTCCAGGGAGGCCTGTAGGGTCTTGTCCTTTTTCAGGTTGCCGGCCAGGCGGTAGGTGCGCCCGTCGTCCGAGGTGGCTGAGGCTCCCAGCTGCTCATCGACTTCGGTGCGCCAGTGCTGGCTATCGACCTCCGCGCCGGAGGCGGTGAAGGAGGCCAGCTCCTCCGGCCCGCGGCCCACCAGCAATGTCGGCCGCTCCTTGTCGCTGCGGTCCCAACTGGTGAAGTGCATGGTTGCGCCTTCTCCCTCTTAGCAGCCGATGAGGCGAGCGGCCAGGTAGGCTTCCAGCTCGTCAATTTTGACGCGCTCCTGCTCCATGGTGTCGCGCTCGCGCACGGTGACCGCGCCGTCCTCCAGGGAGTCGAAGTCGAAGGTCACGCAGAACGGCGTGCCGATCTCGTCCTGGCGGCGGTAGCGGCGGCCGATGGCGCCAGAGACGTCGTAGTCGATGTTCCAGTGCGCGCGCAGCTTGTCCGCCAGCTCCTTGGCCGGGGTGGACAGCTCTGGCTTCTTGGACAGCGGCAGGACCGCGACCTTGACCGGCGACAGGCGGCGGTCCAGGCGCAGCACGACGCGCTTGTCGGTGCCGCCCTTCGCGTTCGGGGCCTCCTCCTCGTGGTAGGCGTCCACCAGGAAGGCCATCATGGAGCGGCCCAGGCCGGCGGCCGGCTCGATGACGTACGGGATCCAGCGCTCGTCGGCCTGCTGGTCGTAGTAGGACAGGTCCTCGCCGGAGCCTTCCGCGTGTACGCGCAGGTCGTAGTCCGTACGGTTGGCCACGCCCTCGAGCTCGCCCCACTTGGAGCCGGTGAAGCCGAAGGCGTATTCCACGTCCACCGTGCGCTTGGAGTAGTGGGACAGCTTCTCCTTCGGGTGCTCGTACAGGCGCAGGTTCTCCGGGTTAATGCCCAGATCGACATACCAGTTGTAGCGGTCATCGATCCAGTACTGGTGCCACTGCTCGTCCTCGCCCGGCTTGACGAAGAACTCCATCTCCATCTGCTCGAACTCGCGGGTGCGGAAGATGAAGTTGCCCGGCGTAATCTCGTTGCGGAAAGACTTGCCGATGTTGGCGATACCGAACGGCGGCTTCATACGCGCCGAGGTCAGCACGTTTTTGAAGTTGACGAAGATGCCCTGGGCGGTCTCCGGGCGCAGGTAATGCAGGCCCTCCTCGTCGTCGACCGGGCCCAGGTAGGTCTTCAACAGGCCGGAGAAGGCCTTCGGCTCGGTCCAGTTGCCGGGCTGGCCGGTCTCCGGGTCGTTGATATCGGCTAGGCCGTTTTCCGGAGCGTGGCCGTGCTTTTCCTCGTAGGCCTCCAGCAGGTGGTCCGCGCGGTAGCGCTTGTGGGTATAGAGGGACTCCACCAGCGGGTCCGTGAAGACCTCGACGTGGCCGGAGGACACCCAAGTCTGACGCGGCAGGATGATGGAGGAGTCAATGCCCACGACGTCGTCGCGGGACTGGACCATGTGGCGCCACCATTGGCGCTTGATGTTTTCCTTGAGCTCCACCCCCAGCGGGCCGTAGTCCCACGCCGAGCGGGAACCGCCATAGATTTCACCCGCCTGGTAGACCAAACCACGTCGTTTACACAGGTTAACTACGGTATCAATGACGGATGCCATGAGTGTTTCTGACTCCTCTAGTCGGGATTTCAATCCCCGGCCGGCTGCAGGGGATATAGGTCACCCATAGTCTAGCGTGTTGGCGATCCCGACTCGCAGCGGGGGCACTCTGGGACCACCCAATCCAAACAATGTGGACGGGGGTAACCATCTATTATTTCGGCCGCCTGTTAGACGGCCAGTTTATCATTGTGACTACACTAAGCAATATGGATTTGGTATATCTTGGCGTTGCAGTATGGCGATAATTTATAGAAGTTAGCCCATCATTGGTCTAATGCAAGAGTAAAAATTTCCTATACCCCGCGCCCGCAGGAGAAAGAACACCCGCACATGTGTAGAAAGCAGGACGCCGCCGACGTTGAACCCGCGGTCCGGGTTCTCAGCGCGCTCGATTCACCGCTCAGGCTCCACATCCTCCTCCTTCTCCGCGAGCGCGAACACTTCGTCCACGAGCTGGTCGAGGCGCTCGACAAATCCCAGCCGCTCATCAGCCAGCACCTGCGCGTACTCAAGCAGGCCGGCCTGGTCCGCGCCGAGCGCTCCGGGCGCGAGGTCACCTACCGGCTCGCCGCCGAGGAAATCCTCGACATCTACCGCCAGGCCGCCGCGCTCAGCGCCACCCTCGAGGCCGAAGGCTAACCGGCGGGCCGGGCCAACGGCGCGCTCTGCCTAGTCGTAGAGATAGTTGTAGATGTATCAACGCTGGTAAACTAGCCGGTATGGCCATCCAAAGCAGTATCCCCAAGCTGGGCGCCCGCAACACCCGTCAGCGCACCGCCGTCATCGAGGTCCTGCGGGACATGGAGAAATTCGCCTCCGCCAAGGACATCCACTTCGCGCTCCAGCAGCGCCAGGAAAAGGTGGGCCTGACCACCGTCTACCGCACCCTGCAGTCCTTGAGCGATATCGATGCCGTCGATGCCCTCCACATGCCCAACGGCGAGACCCTCTACCGCCACTGCGACTCCGACGCGCACCACCACCACTTGGTCTGCACCAAGTGCGGCCGCACCGAAGAAATCGACGGCGGCCCCATCGAGAACTGGGCGGCGCGCATCGCCAAGGACTACGACTTCGAGCTGACCGGCCACGACGCCGAAATCTTCGGCACCTGCCGCCAGTGCCGCCTAGCCAATAAGGGCAGCGAAGCCGACGCCGAGTAGGTAGGTAATCCCGGCCGCGCCCAGCCCGATAACAAGCTGGCGCAGCGCCCGCTTCAGCGGCGGCTTGCCGGAGATTACCCCCACCACGCCGCCGGTAAACATCAAGGCGATGGCCACCAGCACTAGCGCGACCACCGCGCCCACGGTGGTCGAGGCCCCGAAGAGGAACGGGATGATCGGGATAAACGCGCCGGTAGCGAAGAAACAGAAGCTCGACAGCGCCGCCGACCAGGCCTGGCCGATGACCCCCGGCGCCCCGCCGTCGGCCTCACCCGCGGCGTCCGCAGCCGGCAGGCCCATCGCGCCCAGCCCCGCCGAGGGGTGCGCGGCGCGCTGGCGGGCCTGCATCTTGTCGAAGACCTCCTGGGCCTTGGTCTCCGCGGCCTCTGCGCCCATGCCGCGGGCCCGGTAGATGAGCGCGAGTTCGTTGGCGTTGACGTCCAGGTCCGGCACCAGCGTGTGGGCGTCCGGCGCCGGGCGGGAGGCCTCCAGCAGCTCGCTTTGGGACTTCACCGAGACGTATTCGCCCGCCGCCATGGACAGCGCGCCGGCCAGTAGGCCGGAAATTCCCGTCAGCAGCACCGACGTCGATGCCGCGCCCGAGCCCATCACGCCAATGACCAGCGCCAGGTTGGAGACCAGCCCGTCGTTGGCGCCGAAGACGGCGGCGCGGAAATTGCCCGACATCTTCTCGCGCCCGCGCGTGGCCAGCCCGCGCACGACCTCGGCGTGGACGTGCTCGTCCGCGGCCATCTGGTCGCTGGCGTCGATATCGTCCGTATAGGGAGTACGCGTTTCCGCCGTCTGCATCAGCGCCAGCGTGAACACGGATCCGAAGTGCTGCGCCATAAAGCCCAGCGCCCGCGTGCCCAGGTCCGGCTTGCGCGGGAAACCGACGGCATCCCCTAACTTGTCCCGCCAGTACTGCTCGTGCCGGGATTCCGACTCCGCCAGCTGCAGCAGGATGGAGCGCTCCTCGCCGACCTTCTTGCGCGCCAGCTCGCGGTAGACCGCCGCCTCGGCGCGCTCGTTGGCCAGGTAGCGCCGCCAGCGGTTGATCTGCTGCTTGGTCGGCTCGCCCGGAACAGCCACTACTTCGTCCCCCCGAAGCGACGGTCGCGGCGCGCGTACTCCTCTACGGCGGCGAACATGTCCTCCGGCGTGAAGTCCGGGAAGAGCTTGTCCTGGTAGATCATCTCCGCGTAGGCCGACTCCCACAGCAGGAAGTTCGAGGTCCGCTTCTCCCCCGACGGGCGCAGGAAAAGGTCCACGTCCGGCATGTTCGGGTCGTAGAGGTACTGGGCAATGGTCTCTTCGTTAATCTCGCGCGGGCGCATCTCCCCACGCGCGACCTTGTCCGCAATGACCCGCATGCCGTCGACCAACTCGGCCCGGCCGCCGTAGTTCACGCACATCACCAGGGTCATCCGCGTGTTGTCGCGGGTAAGCTCCTCGGCCGCCTCCAGCTCACGCACCACGCTGCGCCACAGGCGCGGGCGCCGCCCGGCCCAGACCACGCGCACGCCCTTCTCGTGCAGCCAGCCGCGCTGGCGCCGCAGGACGTCACGGTTAAAGCCCATCAAAAAGCGCACCTCTTCGGGGCTGCGCCGCCAGTTCTCCGTGGAGAAGGCGTAGGCCGACAGGTAGTCCACGCCCATGGCCAGGCAGGCGTCGACGGCGTCCAACAGCACCGCCTCGCCGCGCTTGTGCCCCTCGGTACGCGCCATGCCGCGCTCCTGCGCCCAGCGGCCGTTGCCGTCCATGACGAGCGCGATGTGCTTCGGCATAAATTCGGCAGGGATCTGCGGCGGGTGCAGGACTCGGTTCGGATCGGGAGTAATCACAGCCACCCATTCTACTGCCTGTACACCGCCTTGCTGCAAGCGGTGCGGTTAGCTCTGATCCATCACCGACAGCGCCGTGACCTTGTGCTCGATGTGCCACTGCAGGTGCGCCCGCGTCAGCTGGTGGGCCTGGGCCCCACGCGTGGGCACCGCGGCTATCGATGCCTCCGCCTGCCCCAGCCGGTCATGCGCCAGCAACCACATCACGTGCAGGGTCTCCGGGTCCACCTCCGCCGCCCCGGGCGGGCGGCACTGGTGGCAGGCCGCTCCGCCGACGGCGGGGTGGAAGGCGTGGTGGGGTCCTGGCGCCCCGCACTGGGCGCAGTCGAAGAGGCTAGGCGCCCAGCCGGCATGCGCCATTGCCTGCAGCAGGAAGGAATCCAGCACGGCGGTGGGATCGGCATCGGTCTGCAGCAGGCTAAATGTCGCGCGCAGGGCCTCATACAGGTACGGGTCAGTGTCCGTGGCGGCCAGGCGCTCAGCGGACTCCAGGGCCGCGCAGGCCGCGGTGTAGCGGTCGTAATCATAGGTGATCTTGGCCCCGTAGTACTCCACGGTGTCGGCCTGGGAGATGGTGGCCAGGTTGCGGCCCGGGTAGAGCTGCACGTCCAGGTTGACGAAGTGCTGCAGCCGGGACCCGAACCGGGACTTGGCCCGGCGCACCCCCTTGGCCACGGACCGGACCAGCCCGTGCTCGCGGGTCAGCAGCACCACCACGCGGTCGGCCTCGCCGAAATCGTAGGTGCGGATGACCCAGGCGCGGTCCCGGTACGACGCCCGCGACATGGCCTAAAAGCCCAGCCGGCCCAGCGACTTCGGGTCGGACTGCCAGTTCTTGAGCACCTTGATGCGCAGATCCAGGTAGATGTTCTGGCCCAGCAGGGAGATGATTTCCTTGCGGGCGTTGCCCACGATCCGGCGCATCCGGCGCCCGTCCTTGCCCTCGATGATGCGCTTTTGGCCCGGGCGCTCCACGTACAGCACGGCGTGGACGTCGAGCACGCCCTCGCGCTCCGGATCGGGCAGGATCTCGTCGACCTCCACGGCCACCGAGTGCGGCAGCTCGTCCTTGAGCCCGGACAGCGCGGCCTCGCGGATGAGCTCCGAAATGCGAGTGTCCCGGTCGTCGTCGGTGACGTGGTCGTCCGGGTAGAACTTCGGGCCCTCCGGCAGCGCCTCGGTCAGCACGCCGATGAGCTCATCGATCTGCGTATTTTCCCGCGCGGAGACCGGGATGACCACCGCATCCGGGTCGTCCTGGCTAAGCAGCTCGTGCAGGGCCAGAAGCTGCGCGCCGACCTGGTCCTTGGTGGCCTTGTCCAGCTTGGTCACGATCCCGACCACCGGGGTGCGCGGGGCGACCTTTTTGACGTTGTCCAGGATCCAGCGATCTCCCGGGCCAATCTTTTCGTCCGCCGGCACAGTCATGCCAATGACGTCGACGTCGGCGTAGGTGTCCTTGACGGCCTCGTTGAGGCGCTCGCCCAACAGCGTACGCGGCCGGTGCAGGCCGGGCGTGTCCACCACGATGATCTGGGCATTATCGCGGTGCACCAGCCCGCGGATCGGGTGACGCGTGGTCTCCGGCTGATCCGCGGTGATGGCGATCTTCTGCCCCACCAGCGCGTTGGTGAGGGTGGACTTGCCGGTGTTCGGGCGGCCGACGAAGCTGACGAACCCGGAGCGGAAGCCCTCCGGGGTGCCGGCCGTGCCGGCCAAGAATGTTTCATTAGTCATCGTGGGAACTATCCTACAAGGTCACGCGCGGGGGCAGGAAAACCTAGAGTTCGTCCACGCTGAACTGCAGCTGCGGGTGGGCAAAGCAGTCCTGAGCGGCGATGAGCTCCAGCTCGCGCGAGTCCGCCTCGTAGGTGGTGCGCAGCAGATCGTAGACCTGGGAGGCCGTGGCCTTCAGCGCGGCGTGCGCGTCTTGGTGGCGCACGTAGTGGCCGGTGAACAAGGCGGCGGTCACGTCGCCGGAGCCGTTGTACTTGACCGGCAGGCGCGGGGTGGTCACCGTAAAGGCGCGGTCGCCGTCCACGGCGATCATCTCCACTTTATCCTCCGGGGTTTCGGGCCGCTCGACGGAGGTCACCAGGACCACGCGCGGGCCGATCTCCTGGGCCACCTTGACCGCCTGCAGGGTCTCGTCCAGCGTGCCGGTCGGCTGGCCGGTCAGGTAGCCCAGCTCGAACTGATTCGGGAAGATGATGTCGGCGACCGGCAAGATTTTATCGCGCAGCAGCGGCGGGATCTCGTCGGAGACGAAGCAGCCGGACTTCTCGTTGCCCATCACCGGGTCGCAGGCGTACAGCGCCTGCGGGTTGGCCTTCTTGACCCGGCGCACGGCGTCGATGATGACCTCCGCGATATCGGAGCCGCCCTGGTAGCCGGACAGCACCGCCGCGACATCCGGGAAGGCGCCGCGGCGCTCGATGCCGTCGATGATCTCCGTGACCTGCGCGGCCGGCAGCTGCGGCCCGCCCCAGTCACCGTAGCCGGTGTGGTTCGAGAAATTAACGGTGTGCACGGGCCAGACCTCGTGGCCGGCGCGTTGGAGGGGAAAGACGGCAGCGGAGTTCCCCACGTGCCCGTAGGCCACATGGGACTGGATGGAAAGGATACTCATGGCAGATAAGTCTAGTCGTCGTCTACGTCACTGTTGTCCGGTTTGGCCACCGGCTCCCCCACCGGCGGGATGCCACCGGCGGGCACCTGGCGGTCCAGGTCCGCGCGGTCGGCCGCGGAGGGGAACGCCCGCGGGCCGGTCGGCTTGGGCTGGTAGCTCACCCCGCGCGCGGACAGGTCGTCGTACCAGTTGGCCAGCAGCTCGTTCTGCAGGCCGAACATCTCCTTTTCCTGCGCGGGGGTGGCGTGGTCGTAGCCCAGCAGGTGCAGCACCCCGTGCACGGTCAAAAGCGCCAGCTCGTGGCCCAGCGAGTGGCCGGCGGCCTGGGCCTGGCGCTCGGCGAATTCGGGACACAGGACGATATCGCCCAGCATCGCCGGGCCGAAGCCGTCGGCGGCCGCCGGCGCATCCGGGCGCAGGGTGCCGGTGCTCGAGCCCGGGGTGACCTCGTCCATCGGGAAGCTCATCACGTCCGTGGGCCCGGCCAGGTCCATCCAGCGCACGTGCATGTCCTCGATTGTGGCCAGATCGACCGCGGAGATGGTCGCCTCGGCCTCCGGGCTGACGTCCATCTGCGCCAGGGCGAAGCTGGCGACGTCGCCCAGCATTTCCTCGTTCACGCCGGCGTAGCCGGACTCGTTGACAAATTCAATGGCCATGGTTTTTCTACCCCTCCTGCTTCTGGCGGTCGCGCTCGGTGGCGGCATCGTAGGCATCGTAAGCATTGACAATCCGCCCGACCAGCGCGTGGCGCACCACGTCGTGGGAACCGAGATCCGCGAAATAAATATCGTCCACCCCGTCTAGGATGCGGCGCACGGTCTTCAGCCCGGAGACCTGCCCGCGCGGCAGGTCCACCTGGGAGACGTCGCCGGTGACCACGATGGTCGAGCCAAAGCCTAGGCGGGTCAAGAACATCTTCATCTGCTCGGGCGTGGTGTTTTGAGCCTCGTCGAGGATGACGAAGGCATCGTTGAGCGTGCGGCCGCGCATATAGGCCAGCGGGGCGACCTCGATGATGCCGGCGTCCATCAGCTTCGGAATCATCTCTGGGTCCAGCATGTCCCGCAGCGCGTCGTAGAGCGGGCGCAGGTAGGGGTCGATCTTGTCGTTTAAGGTGCCGGGCAAAAATCCCAGCTTTTCTCCCGCCTCGACGGCCGGGCGGGTCAGGATGATGCGCTGGACCTGCTTGTTCTGCAGCGCCTGGACGGCCTTGGCCACGGCCAGGTAGGTCTTGCCGGAGCCGGCCGGGCCGATGCCGAAGACCACCGTGTGATCATCAATGGCCTGCACGTACCGGCTCTGCCCCACCGTCTTCGGCCGGATGGTCTTGCCGCGACGCGAGATAATATCCGCAGCCAGCGCCTGGCTGACCGACAGCGGTGCCTCCGTCTCGATCATGGCCACGGTGTGCTTGACCGTCTCCGGGGAGATGGCGTGCCCGCGGCGGGCGATGGCCTCCAGCTCGTCGAAGACCTTGACCGCCCGGGCGATCTCGAAGTCGGGGCCCGTGACGGTCACCGTGGTGCCGCGGGCGAAGAGGTCGGCATCCAGCTGGTCGTTGAGCACGCGCAGCGTCGCATCCGCCGTGCCCAGCACGGCGTTGACGTAGACTGGGTCGAGCTCAATTTTTTGGGTATCAATAGCCACGCCCATAGGCTACCAGCGCTCGGTTAACGCCCCGATAGCCGCCAGGGCCACCATGGCCGCGGATGCTGTCCGCAGCACCTGCGGCCCCAACTTGATAGGTTGCGCCCCGGCCTGGGTCAGGCGTTCCAGCTCCGCGCTGCCGATGCCACCTTCCGGCCCCACCAGCAGGTAGACCGTGCCGGACAGCTGGGCCTCGCGGATGCTGCGGGTGGCCTCCTCGTGCAGGACTAAGGCGTGGTCGGCCTGGGCCAGCAGCTGGGTCAGCTCGCCGGTGCTGACCGGGCCGCGCACCTGCGGGATGCGCGCCCGGCGGGACTGCTTGGCCGCCGCCTGGGCCGTGGCCTCCCACTTGGCCAGCGCCTTCGGGATCTTCTTGCCTTCCCACTTGGCCACGCAGCGGTCGGCCTGCCAGGCGATGATCTCGTCCGCGCCGGCCTGGGTGGCCAAGTCCACGGCGAGTTCGGCGCGCTCCGATTTCGGGATGGCCTGCACGACGACCACCTTCGGATGCGGGGCCGGTTCCGCGCGCACCGCGGTAACGGCGGCGTCCAGCTGGTCCTTTCCGGCGGTGGCGGTGACCTCCGCGGTGACCACGCGGCCGGTGCCGTCGGTAAGCTCCAGCTGCTCGGTGGGTTTGAGCCGCTTGACCGTCACGGCGTGGCGGCCCTCCGCGCCGTCTAGGTGGACGCTCTGGCCGGGCGCGGCGCCGCGAAGGTCCGGGTGGATGAATACGGGCAGCGACATTAGCGGCGGAAGTGGCCCCGCAGGCGGGAAAACAGCGACTCGTCCTGGCCGTCGCCCTCCTCCTTGACGGTGGCAGAGTCGTTCTGGCGGTCGCGGATCTTCTCCAGCGCCTCGCGGGTCTTCTTGTCCAGGTTGCGCGGGACCACCACGTCCACGTGGGCGTACAGGTTGCCCGCGCCCTCGGTGCGCAGGCGGGTCATGCCCTGGCCCGGGATCTCGATGGCCTCGCCCGGCTGCGTGCCGGCGGCCACGTCCACGGTGACCTCCTCGCCGCTTAGGTGCGGCAGCTTGACCTGGGTGCCCAGGGCGGCATCCACCATGGGCACGCGCAGGGTCACGTGCAGGTCGTCGGCGTCGCGTTCGAAGACCTTGTGCGGGCGGGTAGCAACCTCCACGTAGAGGTCACCGGCCGGGCCCCCGCCGTGGCCGACCTCGCCCTGGGAGGCCATGCGGATGCGCATGCCGTTGCCAATGCCCGCCGGGATATTGACCTTCAGATCCCGGCGCTTCTTCACCCGGCCGTCGCCGCCGCAGTGGTTGCAGGGGTCCTCGATGATTTCGCCGTAGCCTTGGCACTGCGGGCACGGGCGCGAGGTAAGAACGTTGCCCAGGAAACTGCGCTGGGTCTCCTGGATTTCACCCGCGCCGGAGCAGGTCGGGCAGGTCACCGGCTTGGCCTTGGACTCCGAGCCGGAGCCCTCGCACTTGTCGCAGAGCACGGCGGTGTCCACGGTAACCTGCTTCTGCAGGCCGGTGAAGGCCTCCTCCAGGGTGATGCTGGTGCGCAGCAGGGCGTCGTTGCCCGGCTGCACGCGCGAGCGCGGTCCGCGGGAGCCGCCGGCCGCCCCGCCGAAGAACTCGGCGAAGATATCGCCCAGGCCGCCGCCCCCGAAGCCGCTGAATCCGCCCGCGCCGGCACCGGGCCCGCCGCCGCGCTGCTCCATGGGATCTCCGCCCATGTCCACGATCTGGCGCTTCTGCGGGTCCAGCAGGACCTCCTGGGCCAGGGAGGCCTCGCGGAACTTCTCCGCCGCCTCGTCGTCGCCCGGGTTCACATCCGGGTGGTACTTGCGCGCGAGCTTGCGGTAGGCCTTCTTAATCTCCGAGTCGGACGCGGACTTGTCCACGCCCAGAATGCCGTAATAGTCACGAGCCACGGTAAATTGCGTCCTTACTTGCTTAGTCGATAGGGGTGTTTAAAAATCTGTAGCGGCTTTCCAGCCTACTAGCTGCTGCAGCGGCTATTTCTCCCCGGCCAGAATTTCGCTGACATAGCGTGCAACAGCAGAAACCTTAGCGATTGTTCCCGAGTAATCCATAAACGTCGGCCCCACCACGCCGAGGCCGCCCAGCGTCTCGCCGTCCGTGCCGTAGGCGGTGGTCACCACCGACGAAGTGCGCAGGGCGTCCGCCTCGTGCTCGTCCCCGATGACCACGGAGACGTTGCCCATATCCGGCACGCGCGCCAGCAGCTTGAGGAAGACGACCTGCTCCTCGAGGGCATCGATAATGCCCGGCAGGCCTTCGGGAAAGTCCCGGGCCAGGCGGGTCAGGTTGGAGGTGCCGGCCAGCAGCAAGCGGTCGGCCGGCTGGTTGACCAGGGTCTCGATCAGCGTCGTTGCGCTGTTAAGCACGTGCCCGCGCATATCCACCGGGGCGACGTCGACCAGGTCGGCCAGGGACTGGGAGGCCTCCGTGATGGTCTTGCCCGCCAGGGCGTTGTTGAGCAGCTCGCGCAGACGGTGCGTCTGGTCCGGATCGATGACCGCGTCCAGCGCCACGTTGCGCTGTTCCACCCGGCCGGTATCCGTAATCAGCACCAGCAGCAGGCGGACGGGGCTTAAGGCCACGACCTCGCAGTGCTTGACGCGGGAGACCTGCAGGTTCGGCATCTGCACCACCGCGGCCTGCTTGGTGACCTGAGCCAAAAGCTGCACCGAACGCGAGAGCACGTCCTCCAGGTCCACCCCGCCTTCCAGAAAATTAAGCATGGCCCGGCGCTCCGATGCGCTCAAGGGTTTTAAGTCGTGGATGGCGTCCACGAAGAGGCGGTAGCCCTTCTGCGTGGGCACGCGCCCGGAGCTGGCGTGGGGTTGGGTGATAAGGCCTTCGGATTCCAGCGCCGCCATGTCGTTGCGGATGGTCGCCGATGATACCCCCAGCTGGTAGCGCTCCAGCAGGGTCTTCGAGCCCACCGGTTCCTGGCTGGCAATATAGTCCGCGACGATGGCACGCAGGACTTCCTTGCGGCGCGCATCAGTAGTGCTAGACATACCTTTAAGCCTACCCGCGGTCTTCGGCCACCAAGATATCGGTGATGATCCCGTCGGCCAGCAGGCGGCCAGCGTCCGTGACCTTTAACCGCCCGTCGGCTTCTTCCAGCAGCCCGCGCTGCCGATGCCGCCCCACCACCTCGTCGGCAGCCTGCGACACCCAGTCGCGCGGGATGCCCTCGCTCAACCGCAGGCCCAGCATGATGGCCTCGGTGTGCCGGTCGGCGTCGGTGAGGGTTTCTTCGCCGGCGATGGGCAGGGCGGCATCGGCAAGCAGGCGGGAGTAGCGGGCCGGGTGCTTGACGTTGAAAAAGCGGGTATTACCCAGGTGGGAGTGGGCGCCGGGGCCGGCTCCCCACCAGTCGCCGTCGCGCCAGTAGATGAGGTTGTGCCGGCAGTCCCCGCCCGGCTTCGCCCAGTTGGAGACCTCGTACCAGCCGTAGCCCGCCTCCTCCAGGGCGCCGGCGATGAGCTGGTAGCGCCGGGCCAACACGTCCTCATCGGGGGCGGGCAGCTGGCCCTTGGCGACCTTGCGGGCCACGCGGGTGCCGTCCTCCACGATGAGTGAATAGGCGCTGACGTGGTCCACGCCCGTGGCCAACACGCGGTCCAAGGTGGCACGCACGTCGTCGTCGGTCTCGCCCGGGGTGCCGTAGATCATGTCCAGGTTCACGTGCTCGAAGCCGGCGGCTAGGGCCTCGGCGGCCGCGTCGAAGGCCCGCCCCGGCGTGTGGGCGCGCTCCAGCACCGTCAGCACGGCCGACGATGCCGACTGCATCCCCAGGCTCACCCGCGTGAACCCCGCCTCGCGCAGTCCGGCGAAAAACGCCGGGTCCGTTGACTCCGGGTTGGATTCCGTGGTGACCTCTGCGCCTTTGGCCAGGCCGAAGGTCGCGCGCACGCGGTCCAGCACGCGGGCGAGGCCGTCCGCCCCCAGCAGCGACGGGGTGCCGCCGCCGATAAAGACCGTCTCCGCCGGACGCTGGACCTTCGCCGCTGCCAGCTCGAGTTCCTGGTCCAGGGCGTCGAGGTAGCTGGCCTGCGAATTCGGCGCGCCCAACTCCCCGGGCGTATAGGTGTTGAAATCGCAATACCCGCAGCGTGTGGCGCAAAACGGGACGTGGATGTAGAGCCCAAAGGAATCCTGCATGGGCATCAGCCTAGCGAAAGCGGGAACAAACTTGGGGGCCAGGGCGGTTATACATGTAGTCTAAGAAGGTAAAAAATCCCCGTCCCCAAGGAAAGAAAGGCTACTTTGGTGGAACCTCCCAGTCGATGTCCCCGCTACCTGTATCTAGGCGGTGGGGTCTAAACCATGTGGTCCGCAGCTTTGATGCTCTTAGCGGGCATCGTGGTCATCGCTCTCATCATTGTGGCCAACGCGTATTTCGTCGCGCAGGAATTCGCGTTCATGTCGGTCGACCGCACGCAGCTTCGCACCGCGGCCGCCCGCGGGGATAAAACCGCCCAGCGGGCCCTGCACATCACCGAGCGCACATCCTTCATGCTCTCGGGCGCGCAGCTGGGCATTACGATTTCCGGCCTGCTCATCGGCTACGTCGCCGAGCCGCTCGTCGGCGAGGCCCTAGGCGTGCTGCTCGGCGGCGTCGGCGTGCCGCGGTCGGTCTCCGTCACCGTCGGCACCGTGGTGGCGCTGGCGCTGTCGACCATCGCCAGCATGCTCTTCGCGGAGCTGTTCCCCAAGAACTACACCATCGCCGCGCCGATGAAGTCGGCCCGCTTCCTGGCCGCCTCCACGCAATGGTACCTGCGCATCTTCGGCTGGATTATCCACTTCTTCGAGTATTCCTCCAACGCCATCCTGCGCCTGTTCCGCGTGGAGCCGGTCGACGACGTGGATTCGTCGGCCACCACCGACGACTTCGAATCCATCGTGGACGCCTCCCACGAGGCCGGCGACCTGGACCAGGACACCTACATGGTGCTCGACCGCCTGCTGGACTTCCCCGAGCACGACGTCGAGCACGCGATGATCCCGCGTTCCCGCGCCGACGCCGTCGACCCCGAGACCACCCTCGGCGAGGTCCGCGCACTCATGGCCGCCAACCACACCCGCTACCCCGTCGTCGACGAGGAACACAACCCCATCGGCGTCGTCCACCTCATCGACGTCCTGGGCTCCGAACTGGCCGCCGATGCCCCCGTCACCCAAGTCATGCGCGAGCCCGTCGTGGTCCCGGAGATGATGCCGCTGCCGGATCTGGTCTCCGAGCTGCGCGGCCAGGACCAGAAACTGGCGTGCGTGATTGATGAGTACGGCGGGTTTGTCGGCATCGTTACGCTCGAGGACCTGGCCGAGGAAATCCTGGGTGATGTCACCGACGAGCACGACATCGAAGAGTCCGAGGAAATCACCGAGCAGGGCGACAACCACTGGATTGTCGACGGCGACACGCCGCTAGACGAGGTCGAGCGCGCCATCGGCCACGACCTGCCCGAGGGCGACTACGAGACCATCTCCGGGCTGCTGATGTCCCAGACCGGAGCGCTGGTCGAGGCCGGAGAGGTCCACACCATCGACCTGGAGGCCGAGCCCGAGGACTGGGTCGACGCCGACGATGCCCCACTGCGCCACCTCAAGGTGCGCGTCGAGGAGATCGACCGGCACGTGCCCTCGAGCCTCGCGCTGGAGCTGGTCGAAGAGTACCGGGAGGAGGAGAAATAATGGACAACTGGGTTTTTAACCTACTGGTGACGATCGTCATCATCGTCGCCTCCGCGTTCTTCGTGGTCATCGAGTTCTCCCTGCTGGGCGCGCGCCGCAACCGCCTCGAGGAGATGGCCGAAGACTCCCGCAGCGCCCGGGCCGGCCTGCGCAGCCTCAACGAGCTAACGATGATGCTCGCCGGCTCCCAGCTCGGCATCACCGCCGCCACCTTCATCCTGGGTGCGGCCACCAAGCCGTGGTTCCACCACCTGCTGATGCCTGTCTTCGAGGCGCTGAGCATGCCCGCGCGGATGGCCGACATCGTGGCGTTTATCGTCGCGCTGTTCCTGGCGACGTTCCTGCACCTGGTCATCGGCGAGATGGCCCCGAAGTCCTGGGCGATTACCCACCCGGAGACCGCTTTGCGGCTCATCGCCATCCCCGCCCGCGCCTTCATCTGGGTTTTCCGCCCGCTGCTGGCCTGGATCAACCGGATGGCCAACCAGCTGGTGCGCTTGGCCGGCGAGGAGCCCGTCGACCGCGCGGCGGCCGCCGGCTACAACGTCGAAACGCTGCGCAGCTTGGTCGAGCACTCCCGCGAGACCGGCGCCATGGACGACGAATCCGCCTCCCAGATCACCGGCGTCATCGAGCTCGAGTCCTCGACCGTCGCCGAGCTCGCCCGCGAGCACGGTTCCGCCGTGATCCCCATGCCCAGCGACACCACCGTCCGCGAGCTGCAGGACTTGGTGCTGCGCAAGGACATCATGCGCGTGCTCGTCTTCAGCAAGTCCTCCCGTGTACCGCGCCTAGTCCACGTCCGCGACACCCTACTCGCCGACCCGGAGACCCCGGTACTCGAGTTCTCGCGCCCGTGCCTGACCGTTGCCGGCGCCACGACCGTGCAGCACACGCTGAACCACATGCGCGCCCGCAACGAGCAGCTCGTGGTGGTCGGCCGGGCCGACAAGGACAACGCGATGTGGGTACTGACCTGGGACGACATCATGGGTCAGCTGTGGCCGCAGATTGCCGAGAAGCTTGACCAGGTCACCGAGATTAAGTAACAGTTCTACCCGCCTTCCCGCAGCCTGGGCACATTCCTAGTCTGCGGGTCTTTTTCGCAGGTGAAGCCGTAAAAACGGTCGTTTTGGGCCTGTGGATGGTTTGCGCAGGTCGGTTAGCTTGCCCCGAGTTATCCACAGGCGCGGGATCGTGCCCTTGTTGGGGTTGACGCTGGCTTCTAGCGTGTGAGTCATGACAACGAC
>NZ_KV823425.1:0-366 GCF_001815935.1 Corynebacterium sp. HMSC04H06 | reverse complement strand
CAGCCTGCCCGCCCTCAAGGCTGTCATGTCGGATGTTGCCGCAGCCGCACAGCACCGCGCGTGCCAAACGTTTTTCGGGACAACGTCCTATACCAGGAAGCAGGCCACCGCCCGGAAAGCCGCCGCTTCTCAGGGCCACCACCTGGATACTTTGCTGGTGTTGGACAGTGCCTTCCGCCGGGTGCGCAACCAAAACGACGCCTGGGACATGCTCATCGAACTGTGCACCACCCCCGGCACCACCACACACCTGCGCCGCCTTGCCAACCAAAAAGTCTTGGAGCTCAACCGTCCGGCCCCACCCGCCGAAGGCGTACGCGTTATCCGCCGCAAGGGCGGGCCCAGCACTTTCTCCATCACCGGGGA
>NZ_KV823424.1 GCF_001815935.1 Corynebacterium sp. HMSC04H06 | reverse complement strand
GGCACACTATTGAGTTCTCAAACATCACTGCCACCCAAACGAACACACACAGAAAGTACGTGCTCATTTAAGAGCTTTGAAAAGATTTTGTCAGGGCCTGTTTTCCTGCCGCCTCTCTACCTTGGACTCTGTCTCAAGGAGGGGCGCTGTCGGTCGCGCTGACCCATATGAATTTACACACCGGTCTTACATTCCACAAATCGCCTGGTAGTTAAGCTTTTAAATGATTTTTTCGAGGTCCAGTTTGCGCACCATTCCGCCGCCCAGGCTCGCACCGCCGGCGGAGACCCGAAACAGGCCCCAAGCGATTAGGTAGGCCACGAGCGGGAAGCCGAGCAGCGCCATTCCCCATCCGGGGAACTTCACCCAGGCGCTAATGCTTAGGGCGAGCATGACCAGGACCGCGGCGAACGCCCACCAGTTCTTTTTGGAGATGAGCTCTAGCGTGACGGCAATGGGCGCAATCCAGAAAGCCACAAAGACCACCTGCCAGACATCGCAGTAGCCGAGGAGAAATTCCAGACCCCCTAAGAACAACGCCAACGCTACGCTCAACCAGCCGGTCAGCCATACGGCATTTGCCCAAGATCGGCGCGTGCCACCGAAGGCGAGATTATCCCGCCAGGTCTGCCGGACGGTGTCCATCACGATCGGCACCTGTACTCCGGTGACCCCTGCCGCCATCGCAATAGGGTTCGTCCAGTTCCAAAAGTGGTCGATGATGCCGAGGGTAATCGCTACCAGGCCCGGTACCGCCCAGACCATAAGCCAGCTGCGAACCAAGGGTCGATAAACAATTTGAGCCGTCGGCGTGCCCGGGAAAATCCCATTGTCGGTCCGTCCCTCCGTTTCCGGTAGGCGTTCCGACAAAGACTTTCGCTCCGGTTCGCCAGGTCTGAGCCAGATTAAACCGACGATCGCGACGGTCGGCAGGGCAATCCACCATTGGGCGACCAGAGCTGAGATGGCGGCCGGAAGCAGAAAGAACCCGGCATGGACTTTGCGAAGCTTCTGCCACTCGCGGGCCGGCAGCCCCAACAATTGGAACGGCGCGAATTCGGGGTCCGTTAGCGACGCCGACACCGCGATAATGGCACTAACGAGTACCGATTCCCAAACACTCGCGTTCGGAAGCAGGGCTGCTCCCCAAAACAGGAAGAGAACTCCGTAGGCGACAAGCTTCCATTTCGCACTAATTGCCCAAAGAAGACCGAATCGGTTAGGCATTGTGCTCGCCTCCCACCTGGGCCAGGGCCGCCACGGCGCGGGCGAGTGTGACCTCGCTGGCGCGCAGCCCGAGCTCCCGGGCCTGTTCGAAGACGGCGTCGATGAGGTTCGGGCGGGCATCGACAAGCGCCTTGGAGCCTAGCTTTCCTTCGTGGCGCTCTAGGACGGGCACATCTAGGCGCGACAGGGCCCGGTCGAGCTGTTCAGGATTGCCGGTAAGCTCGAGTACGCCTTCCAAGATCTCCTCGACCCCGCCCGTGACTGGGTTCTCGCCCATCAGGGAGACGGTATCCAGGTAGGCCGCCAAGTCGTCGAGGTGGTGGGTGGAGACGATGATGGTGCGCCCATGCTCTTCCTGCAGGGTCTCGTAGAAGACCTCCTGATTGCGCGCATCGAGACCCAGGTAGGGCTCGTCGAGAAGCATGTTCTCGCAGCCCGAGGCAACCGCAAAGACGATGCCGAGGGCCGACTTCTGGCCGCGCGACAGGTTCGCATAGTTCGTGCTCGGCAGGTCAAAGCGCGCAATCAACTCTTCGGCACGGCGGGCATCCCAGGTGCGCCAGCGCGCTTTACCAATGGTCATGAGCTTGCGCGTATTCCACCCGTCGATGAGTGGGGTGTCAATCCCCATGAGGATGGTCTTATCCAGCACGGCCGGGTTATCGAAGGGCGCTTGCCCGTCCACCCGCACGCCCTCGGAGGGGAGGTGGCCTGCGATCCGGCGCAGCAACGTGGTCTTGCCAATGCCATTGCGGCCCACCAAGCCATGGGTTAAGCCGGGCTCGAAGGTGAAATCGGAGGTCGTAATCATAGTCGTACTCCTTTGTTTTCTGCGGGTCTAGTGGTAGAGACCGCGGCTTTCGGCCACGCGCACGATGAGGTCGAGGAGACCCTCGCGGTCGTAGCCGAGCCGCACCGCCTCGTCAATGAGCGGGGCAACATATTCCGCGGCGAAGTCCCCACGGCGTCGCTTGCGAATGAGTTCGGTTGCTCCGTCCGCCACGAACATGCCGATCCCGCGGTGTTTTTCTAGGATCCCGAGATCAACCAGCACGGTCAGGCCCTTGCGGGCGGTGGCCGGGTTGATGTTGTGGAAAGCGGCCAGCTCGTTGGTCGAGGGCGCTTGCGCGCCTTCCGCCAGCGTGCCGTCCACGATGGAGTCCTCGACCAATGTGGCGATCTGCCGGAACAAAGGTTGGGTCGCGTTATCCATGTCCACCTCAGGATCTGTCGTATTTTCGTTGTTGAAGGTTGGTTAGTTAGTCGGTTAGTTACTCACATAACTAACCTAAACATAGGTACCCGTTTTCCGCAATCGCTGGGATGAAAAACCGGCGTTAACTCTCAGATTTCACGCTTCCACCTGGCGTTTTAGGAAAAGAGATCGACGTTGACACGCGAATGAGGCAAACTGGAAGGTACCGAAATTTATTTAGAACAAAGAGAAACGGATTTTAGGAGCCATGCTTGAACGCACAGTTGTATTCGTCGACACCTCGTATTTGTTGGCTAGCTTTTACAACTCCTGGGAAATTGGAGCTCGCGCGCAGCTAGAAATCGACCTCCCCGAGGTGGTATCCACCCTCGGGTCCATGATTGAAAACCAGATTGGCAACCCCGTCCACCGCCAAAACTGGTACGACGGCATCCCGGACACCGGCCCCCACCGCTACCAGCGCGCGCTGCGCACCTGCGACGGCGTGCAGCTGCGGACGGGCCAGCTCATCGAGTGGGGCGAACGTCGTACACAAAAGGCCGTCGACACCCGCTTGGTAGCCGACATGGTCATCGCCGGTTACGGGCGCCAGTTCACGGATTTCGTGTTGGTCTCCGGCGACGCGGACATGATCCCCGGTGTCCAGGAGGCAACGGAAAACGGCGTGCGCGTCCACCTCTACGGATTCGGCTGGGACTCTATGTCCTCCGCCCTGCGCCACGCCTGCGACTCGACCACCATCCTGGACCCGCGCGAAGACTTCGCCGACGCGATGGAGCTGCAGGTCCTCGAGGGCCCGCTACCGCCCGCCGTCCGGGATACCAGCTCGACCGAGGACACCACTGATCCTTGTGCCGAGGACGCAGACACCACCCCGGAGCAGGCCGACGCACCGCTGCCACCGGAGGAAGATTCCCGGGTCGAAAAGGAGCTCGGCGGCGACGCGGCGACACCGCAGCCGGAAGCCAAACCGGAGCAGGCCCAGGCACCGGCCGCCGCCCCCAAGCCAGGCGCCCCGAAGCCCGGGGACCAGATGCCGGCCAACCAGAAGGCCGAGAACAAGAAGCCGGCCCCGAAGCCGTCCATGATGGCGCCGCGGCGGAAGCTGCGCTCCCGCTACGTGCCGCTCCCGGAGGAGGTGTGGACCTCCGCCGGATTCCAGACCCCGTTCGACGTGGGCCAGCAGTACGCGTCGTGGTGGTTCGACAATGCCGCCAACACGGAGCAGCGCGACCAGGCCCACCTGCTTTCGGGCGGCGGGCTTCCCCCGGAAATCGATCGCCCGCTGCTGCAGTTCGCGTGCGAAACGCTGCACGAATACACGTTGAGTGAAAGCCAGCGCGTCAATCTGCGCGATGGCTTCCACTCGGGGATTCGCGGCGTCCTCATCAACATCCGCCGCGATAACTAGCGATCGCTAGGGCTTAGCCCTTCGCGGAGTCAGTGGACTCTGCGGACTCGGCGTCGCCCTTTTCACCGGATTCCAGCTCGGCGGCGGTATCCGCGCCGGACTCCACCTGCTTGCCGCTGTTCATCGACGCGCGGATCTCGTCCAAGCGGGCGGCCGCCTTCATATCCGTGCCGCTCGCGGCGATTTCCTGCATGTGGGCACCGGCGGAGTCCTGGTAGAGCTCCTGCGCGCCGAGGGCGTCGGTGTAGCGCTTTTCAATCTTGGCCCGCACCGAATCCAGGGTCGGGGTGTCCCCATCCGGGGCCAGCTCATTCATGGAGTTGAGCGCCTCGGAGTTCTTTTCCTGCATCTCTGCCTGGTCGGCCTGGGCCATCAGCTGGTCCACCTGGGCCAGCTGCTCCTTCAGGCGGGCGGCGGACTCCTTCTGCTGGCGCTGCGCCTGCTCCGCGGCCTGCTTTGCAGCCGCGTGCTGGGTCTTCAGGTTCTCCAGCTCGTTTTCGGCGGAGACCAGCTGGGAGGCCAGGACCTCAGCGGCGTCGTTGTACTCCTGCGCCTTCTGGCTATCGCCTTCCGCGGTGACCTTGTCCGCCAGCTCCAGCGCGCGCTTGGTCTGGTTCTGGTACTCTTCCCGGGTCTTGACCAGGCGGTTCAGCTGCATTTCCAGCTTGTTGCGATTGCCGATGATCTCCGCGGCCTGGTCGGAGATTTCCTGGTGCTGCTTCTTGGCACCCTCGACGGCCTGCTGGATCTGGACCTTAGGATCAGCGTTCTCATCGATCTTCTGATCGAAGGAACTCATCAGGTACTTCCAGCCCTTGCTGAACGGATTAGCCATAGCTTTTAAGTCAACTCCTCGGGTACATCGAGCATAAAAATCGCTTTCTCGCGAGTTTAGCGTTACTCGCGGGAAAGCGTGGGGCGAAAGCTGCGAAAGCCCTAGTTGTTCTCGGCGTCTGCCTGGGCGTTCTGCTCCGCAACCTGCTTGCGGACTTCGTCCATGTCCAGGCCCTTGACCTGCTCAATCAGGTCCTCCAGGGCGGCCGGCGGCAGGGCGCCTGCCTCGCGGAAGACCATGATGGAATCACGGAAGATCATCAGGGTCGGGATGGACTGGATCTGCAGGGCGGCAGCCAAGCCCTGGTTGGCCTCGGTGTCCAGCTTGGCGAAGGTGAGATCGGTGTGCTTTTCCGAAGCCTCCTCGTAAATCGGGGCAAAGCGCTTGCACGGGCCGCACCAATCGGCCCAGGCGTCTACGAGGACGATGCCCTCTTCGGTAACGGTCTTCTCAAAGCTATCTTCGGTCACATCGATGGTCGCCATCTGTACGTTCTCCTCAATTTCGCGGTACAGGTACGTTGGCCACAACGGTACCGGACGCGCCTTTATTCCGTTTCTTCCGGTGCGGTCTCTGCCGAGCCGATCCTGGGAAAACCCACTCTTGCCAGATACCCCATGGGGGTATAGCATGAGGGAGAGAAAGCAACCGAGGAAAGGAGCCACCATGGCTACCAAGAACTACACCGTCGAAGGCATGACCTGCGGGCACTGCGAGCTCTCCGTCCAGGAAGAGGTCAGCGAGATTGCCGGCGTGACCGAGGCCAACGCCGATCACACCACCGGCACGCTCACCGTCACGGGCGAGGACTTCAGCGACGAGCAGGTCGCCGCCGCCGTGACCGAGGCCGGATACCAGGTGAAGTAAATGCCCGCCCCCGATCTTGCCCGCGCCGCTGATACCGCCCACCTAGACCTAGGCGTCACGGGGATGACCTGTACCTCCTGCTCCTCACGGGTGCAGCGCAAGCTCAACAAGGTCGAGGGCGTCGACGCCCAGGTCAATTTCGCCACGGAGACCGCCACTATCGACTTCGACCCGGAGCTGTCCACGCCGCAGTCGCTCATCGACGTCGTCCGGGCCGCCGGCTACGACGCCTTCGAACTCTCCGGCGCCGGGACCAACAGCTCCGGTGGCGCGGCGGGTGATTCCCCCACGGACGCGCTGTCCGCGGCCCGCGACAACGAGGCCCGGCAGCTGGCCCGCCGGACTATCTGGGCAGCGGTGCTGTCCGCGCCCGTCATGGTCGTCTCCATGGTGCCGGCCTGGCAGTTTATGCACTGGCAATGGGCCGCCGCCATCCTGGCCACGGTGGTCTACGTGGTCGGCGGCGCCCCCTTCCACACCGCCGCCTGGGCGAACCTCAAGCACGGCGCGTTCACCATGGACACGCTCATCTCCTTGGGCACCTCCGCGGCCTATTTCTGGTCGCTGTACGTCATGTTCTTCGGCAACGCCGGCATGCCCGGCATGACCATGCACATGACGTTTAGCTCCAACCACGCCGAGATGGACCACATTTACTTCGAGTCGGTGGGCATGGTCATCACCTTCCTGCTACTGGGCCGCTGGTTCGAGACCCGCGCCAAGGGCCAATCCTCCGCGGCCCTCAACGAGCTGCTGACCCTCGGGGCAAAAGACGCCACGGTCCTGCGCGACGGTCAGGAGGTGCGCGTACCGATCGAGGAGCTGGCCGAGGGCGATATCTTCGTCGTCCGGCCCGGCGAGAAGATCGCCACCGACGGCGTGGTCATCGCGGGCAATTCCGCGATCGACGAATCCATGCTCACGGGCGAGTCCCTGCCCGTCGAGGTCACCGAGGGCTCGGCTGTCACCGGGGCGACCATCAACTCGTCCGGCCGCCTGGAGGTCAAGGCCACGCGCGTCGGCAAGGACACGACCCTGCAGCAGATGGCCGAGCTGGTCACCGCCGCCCAGGCCTCCAAGGCGCCGGTGCAGCGGCTGGTCGACCGCATCGCGCAGATTTTCGTCCCCGTGGTGCTGGCTATCTCCGCGCTGACCCTCGTGGTCCACCTCTTCTTCGGCGGCGTTGCGGCGGCCTTCGTCGCCGCGGTCTCCGTGCTCATCATCGCCTGCCCCTGCGCCATGGGCCTGGCCACCCCCACCGCCATGTTGGTAGGCACCGGGCGCGGCGCCCAGCTGGGCCTGCTCATTAAGGGCCCGGAGATCCTGGAGTCGACCAAGCAGGTCGACACCATCGTGCTGGACAAGACCGGCACCGTCACCGAGGGCGCCATGCGGGTGGCCCAGGTCTTCAACGCCGAAGGCGCCGCCAGCCAGGCGGAGGTCCTCGGCTTGGCCGCCGCCGTGGAGGCCGGCTCTGAGCACCCCATCGCCCGCGCGATCTGCGCCGCCGCCGAGGGCGATTCGGCGGTCCCGACTGCTACCGACTTCGCCACCGTGGCCGGGCAGGGCGCGCAGGCCCAGGTCGACGGCCACACCATCCGCGTCGGTCGCCCGGCCGGGCAGCTTTCCGATGCCCGCCGGCTGGCCACCGCCTTCGCCCGGGCGGAGGAAGCCGGCGGCACCGCCGTGGTCGTGACCCGCGACGAGGAGGCGATCGGCGTCATCGACGTGCGCGACACCGTCAAGGACACCTCGGCCGCGGCCATCGCGCAGCTGCGTCAGCTGGACCTGCGCCCGCACCTGCTTACCGGTGACAACGAAGGCGCGGCCCGGGCCGTGGCCGCGCAGGTCGGCATCGATAGCGCGGACGTGACCGCGGGTGTCATGCCGGAAGACAAAGTGGCGGTTATCCGCCGGCTGCAGGAAGGCGGGCACAACGTGGCGATGGTCGGCGACGGGATCAACGACGCCGCCGCCCTAGCGCAGGCCGACCTGGGCCTGGCCATGGGCGCAGGCACGGACGTGGCCATCGAGGCTTCCGACATCACCCTGATGAACAGCGACCTGCGCGCCGCGGTGGATGCGATCCGTCTGTCGCGCCGCACGCTGCGCACCATCCAGGGGAACCTGTTCTGGGCCTTCGCCTACAACGTCGTGCTCATCCCCGTGGCCGCCTTCGGCCTGCTCAACCCGCTCTTCGCCGGGCTGGCGATGGCGCTAAGCTCCGTCTTCGTGGTCAGCAATTCCCTGCGGCTGCGCGGTTTTAAGAGCACTATACGGGGGTAGGAGAAGAAAACGCCGCTGGGCAGACGCATAAAACCTTGGCTCAGCGCGGTATCACGGCCTACAGTTAGGTTTCCATGACCCCTATCACTCCTACATCCCCCACCCGCAACCAACGCCTAGACCGCCTGCCGGTGACCCCCAAACACCGGCGGCTCATCGTTGGTTCCGGGCTCGGCTGGGCGCTCGACGCGATGGACGTCGGGCTGATTTCCTTCATCATGGCCGCACTGGCCCTGCACTGGGACCTGAGCAGCACGCAAACCTCCTGGCTGGCCTCGGCCGGCTTTATCGGCATGGCCATCGGCGCCTCCGTCGGCGGGCTTCTCGCAGACAAGCTGGGCCGCCGTCAGGTCTTCGCCGCCACCCTGCTCGTCTACGGTCTGGCCACGGGCGCCTCCGCGATGGCAACGGGGCTGGCGATGCTCATCGTCTTGCGCTTCATCATCGGCCTGGGGCTGGGCGCCGAGCTGCCCGTGGCCTCCACGCTCGTCTCGGAGTTCTCGCCACGGCGCATCCGCGGCCGGCTGGTGGTAATCCTCGAAGCTTTCTGGGCGCTGGGTTGGATCGCCGCCGCCGTAATCGGCACCTTCGTCGTCGGCGCCTCCGACTCCGGCTGGCGCTGGGCCCTCCTCATCGGCATGGTCCCCGCCGCCTACGCCGCCTACGTGCGCCTGGGACTCCCGGAATCCGTGCGTTTCCTGGAGGACCGCGGCCGCCACTCGGAGGCCGAAGAGATCGTCCGCTCCTTCGAAGACTCCGCCGAAAAATCCGGCGCCACCGTAGAAACCGAGCCGCCCGCCGCGGTGGAAACGGCCCCGGCAGATGAGAAGGAATCCCTGTTCTCGCCGCGCCTGCGCCGGCGCACCGCGGCCTTCTGGACCGTGTGGTTCTGCGTCAACCTGTCCTACTACGGCGCGTTCATCTGGATCCCCTCCCTGCTCGTGGCCGACGGTTTCGGCCTGGTGAAGTCCTTCAGCTTCACGCTGATTATCACTTTGGCGCAGCTTCCCGGTTACGCTGCGGCCGCCTGGCTCATTGAGGTCTGGGGGCGGCGGGCCACCCTTACCGTCTTCCTGGTGGGCTCCGCGCTTGCCGCCGGTCTCTACGGCTGGGCCAGCACGGAGGTGCTCATCATCCTCGCCGGCTGCCTGCTGTCGTTTTTCAACCTGGGTGCCTGGGGCGCTCTCTACGCCATCGGCCCGGAGCTCTACCCCACCCGCCTGCGCGGTCGCGGCACGGGGGCGGCCGCCGGATTCGGCCGGCTGGCCTCCATCGCCGCCCCGCTTATCGTGCCACCCATCGTGGCCGCGGCCGGCGCCCCCTGGCTCTTTGTCCTTTTCGCCGTCTCCTTCGCCATAGCCGCCGCGGCAGCCTGGGCCTTGCCGGAACAGGCGAACAAGGAACTAGCCAACTAGCCGCCGCCACCGTCCACGCCGCCCAGACTAACCGGCGCTATGTGCTTTAATGGCTTTCATGCGTACCTGGCTGTCTCTGCTGTGCTACCTCACCGTGATGGTGGCCATCACCACCCTGAAGCCCTTCTACCAGATCGGCTATCTCTGGGACCCGGCGCGCCAGCGGGTACGGGAACTACACTTGATCCCCTTCGACGAATTCGCCGGCTCCACCTGGTTTGCCCCGCTTTTTGAGTACGCCGGCAACACGGCCTTCTTCGTCCCCTTCGGGGTGCTGGCCTTCATCCTGGTACCCAGCGTGCGCAAGGTGACCGCCTGCGGCTTCGCGGTGAGTCTGGCCGTCGAGGTGGTCCAGTACCTGGGCGCGCTGGGGCGCACCGACATCGATGACTTGTTGTTTAACACCCTGGGGGCGCTCATAGGCGCGCTGATCGCGCGCGCCTGCGGCCGTAGGGCCTACCCCGTCTGGCGGGGGCTGTCCTTCGCCCTGACCGCAGTTTTCGTCGCGCTCGTGGCACTGGGCCCGCGCCTGGGCGACGCGGACAAGGTCGTCGACCTGGCAGGCGCCTACCCGTGCCCCATGTTGACAAACCGGGAGTAGTGCAGCTGGTGGGCGACGCCAACGTCGCCGATGGGGCCGCCACGGTGCTTGGCCAGGATGATGTCGGCCTCGCCGGCGCGCTCGTTGTCGCGGTCCTGGGAGTCCGGGCGGTAGAGCAGCATGACCATATCCGCGTCCTGCTCAAGGGAGCCGGACTCACGCAGGTCGGCCAGCTGCGGGCGCTTGTCGGTACGGGCCTCCGGACCACGGTTCAGCTGGGAGATGGCGATGACGGGCACTTCCAGCTCCTTGGCCAGAAGCTTCAGGGAGCGGGAGAACTCACTGACCTCTTGCTGGCGGGACTCGACCTTCTTGCCCGAGGACATCAGCTGCAGGTAGTCCAGCACGATAAGATCCAGGCCGTGCTGCTGCTTGAGGCGGCGGGCCTTGGTGCGGATTTCCATCATCGTCAGGTTCGGCGAGTCATCGATAAACAGCGGCGCGTCCTGGATGCGGTTCAGGGTGTCATTGATCTTGGTCCAGTCATCGCCGCTGACGTTGCCGCCGCGCATGTCCGACAGCTTGACCTCGGACTCGGCGGAGAGCAAGCGCATGACGATTTCGGACGCGGACATCTCCAGAGAGAAGATGACGGACGTGCGGCCGTGGGCCAGGGAGGCCGAGCGCATGAAGTCCATGGCCAGCGTCGACTTACCGACGCCCGGGCGGGCCGCGATGATGATCATCTGCCCGGCGCGCAGGCCGTGGGTGAGCTTGTCCAGGTCGTAGAAGCCGGTCGGCACGCCGGTTTCCTGGCCGCCGTTTTGCAGCTCCGTGAGCTCATCAATGGTGGGCGTAATCAGATCGCCCAGGACGTGGTAGTCCTCTGCGGTCTTCTTCTGCGCGACCGCGAAGACCTGCTGCTGGGCGCTGTCCAGCAGCCCCTCCAGCTCCTGGTCCTCGGTGCCCTCGAAGCCGAGCTCCACCACGCGGGTGCCGGCGTCCACCAGGCGGCGCAGCACCGCCTTTTCCGCCACGATCTCGGCGTAGTAGCGTGCGTTAGCGGCGGTCGGCACGCTGGACAGCAGCGTGTGCAGGTACGGCGCGCCGCCGACGCGCTCCAGATCGTGCGAACGGTCCAGCCGGGAGGCCAGGATGACCGGGTCGATCCGCTTGTTCTCCGAGTACAGGTCCAGCATGGCGTGGTAGATGATGCTGTGCGCCGGGTAGTAGAAATCCTCCGGGTCCAGCTCCTCGATGACCTCGATCAGCGTGCTGGGGTTTAACAGCATGGAGCCTAAAACGCCCTGCTCGGCGTCCTTGTTGGCCGGCGGGTGCCGGTACTCCGCCAGCTGGTTGAATTCCTCCCGGCCGCCGCGCTTGGCCGGACGGGAATAGCTGCGGTAGCCGCCCTCGTCCGGCGGTTCCGGCGGGATATACCCGTCGTCAAAGCTGTCGAAACTCGCGTTCGCCTCAGCCGCCATGGTCGTCTCGCTCCCCTTCACAAAATAGTGTGCGCAGTAATCTCGGTAGTCTCTGTCCTCGCGGTCAACTCAGTTTAACCGCCACCGCAGACACTGGCTCAGACACTGGCCCCCTCCGGGCCTCTGCCTGCTCTTTTCTCAGTCTTCTCCCGGTATCCCTAGTGGGACATTCTCGGCCCGCCGCCTACATGGTCGCCACGATGACGTACTGGAGGCCGGTAAAGATCCAGATCATGCAGTTGGGGATAAGCACCCACATAACCCCCATCCACGGCCGCCAGCGGATATAGCCGCGGTACTTGCGCACCAGGATGGCCCCGCCGCCCAGCATGCCGAAGACCGGCACCACGAGCACGGCGAAGCCCCAGAAAATCTGCTGGCCGGGGCTGCACAACCAGGTGGCCTCCCCGGCCTCACACAGGGGTCCGCCTATGAGCCGCATGATGATGCCAAGGACGAAGGCCACCGCGAACGAGGCCACCAGCACCGCGCCGACGTACCACAGGGCCTGGCGGCTGGACTGCTCGTTCTTCTGCGCGATGACGGCCGGGTCCGGCTCGTCCGCGAGCTCGTCGAAGTTGTGCGGCTCCGGCCGGGGCACGTTGCTGAAATCGGCGTCCGTCGACAGATCGTTTTCCGGGTGCTCGAAGCCGCGGGAATTATGGGACCGCGAATGATAGGACATAATGGGCCCTAGTTTAGCCCAGCCGCTAGCCGCTTAGTGACCAGCCGGATAGACGAAGACCGGCACGCGCATGTGCGGCAGGAGTTCCGTGGCGGTGGAGCCGATAAATACCCGGGCGATCGGTCCCATCGGGTTAGACCCCATCACCATGAAATCGCCCTTTTTCCACTTCAGGGCATCAACCGCACCGCGCCAGCCGCTGCCGATGCCGATGTCGGTCCGCACGTCCAGCTCCGGGTAGCGCTCAATGACCCAGTCGCGGGCGACGTCCAGCAGCGCCAGCGATTGTTCGCGCCACTGGTTGGTCAACTCGTCGGCGACATCGCGGTGATTGTCGAAGGGGGCGTGGATGATGCCGGACGGGGAAAAGGCCAGGATGCGCAGCGGCACTCCCCACTTGTCGGCCATCTCCGCCGCGCGCCCCAGCGCCGGATCGTCCTTCTGCCCGTCTTCTTCGGTGAAGGCGAAATTCACTCGGGTCACCCCGTGCTTGGAGAGCTTGACCTGCTTCGGTGCCAGCCCGACCGGCACGGGCGAATAGTGCAGCAGGGTATCTGCGGTGGAGCCGGCCATGAAGCGGCCCTTCGGCGCAGCCTGGTTGGGGCCGAGCAAAATCATGTCCGCCGCGAAATCGTTCGCCGCCTCCGTGATGAGCTGTGGCTTGGACGAGCCGTTGGACAGCCACGAGACCTCGTCGTCCCAGCAGGATTCATCCAGCCCTGCCGCCACCAGGGCCTTTTCTACCTCTGCGCGGCAGGCCTCGGCTTCCTTGTGGAAGTATTTCTTGTATTTCTTGCCCAGCTTGAACAAAGGCGTGGCCGCCCAGGGCTGCAAAAGTGTAGACAAGACCCGCACCTTAACAGGCATGGTCCGCGACAACCAGGCGGCAAAATCGATCGCCTCGGTGCCGGAGTAGCTGGGCGTCCACGAGACCAACATGCGCATGGTCTGCGGCAATTCTGCTACTTCGGCGTGATCGTCAGGGAGGTTGTCTGTGGGCATGAACCTAATTCATCATAGGGGGGGATTGCTGTCTGACCATTTTATAAATGTCACTCCCCTATTACCTAATCCCAGTTGGGCCGGTAGATCTCCGCCAGCTGGTTAATCAGGTCTCCGACTTCCTCGGCCGTCTGCAGGCCGTCCTTGTCCAGCCAACGCAGGATCTCCGCCAAGGCGTGCGCGCGCTGGCTCGAGACTTTCTCGAGTTCCTGGTCGCCTTCCGGGGTGAGCGCGACCAGGACACCGCGCCGGTCATTTTCGTCGCGCATGCGCTTGACCAGCCCGCGCCGCTCCAGCTGGTATAGCGCGTTCGAGGCGGTGGGCATGCGGATGAGCTCCGCCTGCGCGATCTGGCTAACACGGGACGGGCCCCGCTCCTTGAGCTGGTTCATGATGGAGACCTGCGACGTGGTCAGGCTCGATCCCTCGGTCGTGCGCTGGAAAATCACCATCAGCTTGTTCAGAGCCGGTTGAATCTTCGCAGCGACAGCGAAAGCCTCCTCCGCGCTGGACGGGGATACTTGGGGCTTTTCAGCGGGGCTAGATTCATTCATGAAACCTAAGTTTAGCGTTTTTGGGCAGCAAACGTTAACACCTTCCCCGCTCCCCGCTTCCCCGGCTAGGACTGCCCGCCGCGGATGAATTCCTCCAGCTGAGCACGCGCGATGTCGTCCGGTAGTTGCTGCGGCGGGGACTTCATCAGGTAGGAGCTGGCCGGCAGGATCGGCCCGCCCAGGCCGCGGTCGAGGGCGATCTTGGCCGCGCGCACCGCGTCGATGATGATGCCGGCGGAATTCGGCGAGTCCCAGACCTCCAGCTTGTATTCCAGGTTGAGCGGGACTTCGCCGAAGGCGGAGCCCTCCAGACGGACGTAGGCCCACTTGCGGTCGTCCAGCCACTCCACGTAGTCCGACGGGCCGATGTGGACGTTCCGGTCCTCCTTCTTGCCGCCCAGCGGGCCGGACTGCAGGTTGGAGGTCACCGCCTGCGTCTTGGAGATCTTCTTGGACTCCAGGCGGTTGCGGTCCAGCATGTTCTTGAAGTCCATGTTGCCGCCGACGTTGAGCTGCATGGTGCGATCCAGGCGCACGCCGCGGTCCTCGAAGAGCTTGGCCATGACGCGGTGGGTGATGGTGGCGCCCACCTGCGACTTGATGTCGTCGCCGACGATGGGCACGCCCGCGTCGGTGAACTTCTTAGCCCACTCCGGGTCGGAGGCGATGAACACGGGCAGGGCGTTGACGAAGGCACAGCCGGCATCGATAGCCGCCTGGGCGTAGAACTTGTCGGCCTCCTCTGAGCCCACGGGCAGGTAGCTGACCAGCACTTCCGCCCCGGACTCACGCAGGACCTGGGCGACGTCGACGGCCTGCTCGGCGGATTCCTCGATGCTGTCCAGGTAGTGCGTGCCCAGTCCGTCCAGGGTGGGGCCGCGCTGGACGGTAACCCCCAGGTCCGGGACCTCGGCGATGGTGATGGTGCAGTTGCGGGAGGCGCGGGTGGCGGCGGCCAGGTCCGCGCCCACCTTGGCGGCATCCACGTCGAAGGCGGCGACGAATTCGATGTCGCCGACGTGGTAGTCGCCTAGCCGCGCGTGCATGAGGCCGGGAATTTTCTCGTCCTCGGCGGCGTTACGGTAGTACTCCACGCCTTGAATGAGGGAGGTGGCGCAGTTGCCGACGCCTACGATGGCGACTTTGACTTTTCCATTCACGGTCGGGTCTAACTCCTTGGTTCGGCTGAAAAATGTGACTGAGGTTCAAAGGCGGCAGGGTGCCGCCGGTTCACATCGCTGAGCCTAGGCCGCGGCCCAGCGTGGTTGTGGGCCAGACAGCAAGTGGATCGATCAAGATGGCGCAAACCCCACTAGATTGGGGCGCCACCGGCCGTCGGGACGATAGATTTCCGTTTCCCGACGCCGGGGCTTTGAGACAGGAAGGGACAGTTGATGGCCGGACTCGTGTTCACCCAGGCGGTCTCCCACCAGTGGGAGCGCGCCCAGTGCATCCGCGATCTGCGGGCGGGGCGGATCCTGCGCGCGGAGGTCTGCGACGCCGATTTCCTCCTGCGCGCCGCCGCCCAGCACCACGGGGTCGACCTGCCCAAGGCCTGCCCGGTCTGCGGGGCAGAGAGGATGCGGCTGACCCGGTGGGTCTACGGGGATAGTTTGGGGCACCGGGCCGGCAGCGCGCGGCGGCTGAGCGAGATTGCCGAGTTCGCGGCCGAAGGCTTGGAATTCACCGTGCATACCGTGGAGGTATGCCCGGCGTGCCGGTGGAATTACCTGCTGGAAACGGCGGAAGCCCGACACCGCACAGCTTGACCAAAGCTGTGAGTTGTGCGTGTTAGTTTTCTGCGGACCCCACTAGCCGGTAAGCTGCGAATATTGAAGTCTAGGTTTACAAGTTAAGTAAGGGCTAAGGTCGCAGTGACTGACAAAAGTGGATCCCGCACCCGCGATGACCAGGGCGCGGCTAAACCAGCCTCCGCTGGCCAGGCGAAAAACAAGCGCCGTTGGCCGTGGATCGTCCTCGCGGTCGTCGGCGTAACCGTCTTTCTCCCCCTGGCGATTTTCGCGTACGCCTACGCGCAGTACGACGTCCCAGAGCCGGAGGAGCTGACTAACAACCAGATCTCCTATATCTACGCCAACGACTCGTCGACGCAGCTGGCGCGCATCGTGCCCCCGGAGGGCAACCGCAGCCAGGTCAAGCTCGACGAGATTCCGGATCACACGGAAAACGCTGCGCTGGCAGCCGAGGACCGCGAGTTCTGGACCAATTCCGGTTTCTCCCTGAGCGGTTTCGCCCGCGCCGTACTCGGTGAAATCACCGGCGACTCCTCCGCGGGCGGCGGTTCCACCATCACGCAGCAGTACGTGAAGAACACCTTGGTCGGCGACGAGCGTTCCTACGTGCGCAAGGCGCGCGAGCTCATCTACTCGGTCAAGATGACCAACGAGTGGTCCAAGGAAGACATCCTCAACGCCTACCTCAACACCGTCTACTTCGGCCGCAACGCCTACGGCATCCAGGCCGCCTCCAACGCCTACTTCGACAAGAACGTCGAGGACCTGACGGTCGAGGAGTCCGCCCTGCTAGCCGGCGTCATCCAGGCGCCCAGCGCCCTGGACCCGGCGGTGGATGAAAACGCGGCACAGGCGCGCTGGAACTACGTCATGGACGGCCTAGTCGACATGGGAGAGCTCGACGCCGCGGAGCGCGCCGGCATGCAGATGCCGCAGACCCGCGAGCAGGGCGAGTATTCCGCCTACACGGAGGCCCCCGGCGCCAACGGCCACATCAAGAACCAGGTCATCCGGGAGCTGGGTGAGGTCGGCATCACCGAAGAGGACGTCAACACCCGGGGCCTGCGGATCACCACGACCATCGACATGAACGTCCAGAACGCCGGCATCGACGCCGTGGACACCAACCTGGCCCCGCTGCAGGACGACGCCCGCGCGGCGGCGGTGACCATCGAGCCGTCCACCGGCGCTATCCGCGGCTACTTCGGCGGCCACGAGGAGCACGGCTGGGACTACGCCAACGCCCCGCTGCAGACCGGCTCGACGTTCAAGATCATGGCCCTGGCGGCCGGCCTCCAGCAAGGCATCTCGCTGGATACCAACTACTCCTCGGCCCCGTACCAGCTGCCCGGCTCGCAGGTGGTCAACAACGTCAACGGCAGCGGCTGCGGCGTGTGCTCCCTGCGCGAGGCGACCAAGAAGTCCTACAACACCTCCTTCATCCGCCTGCAGGAAGACCTGAAGAACACCACGCAGGACACCGCGGACATGGCCCACGCCTTGGGCGTGGCCCGCTCTCTGCCGGGGATTGAGAAGACCCTGACCGAGAACGGCAAGCAGCCCTACGAGGGCATCGTTCTGGGCCAGTACCAGTCCCGCCCGATGGACATGGCCATCGCCATGGCCACCCTGGCCAACCAGGGCGTGTGGCACAACCCGCACTTCGTCGAGAAGGTCGAGACCATCAGCGGCGAGGTTCTCTACGAGCACCCGACGGACAAGGGCGAGCGCCGCGTCGGCCAGCAGGTAGCCAACAACGTCATCGACGCCATGCGCCCGGTGGCCGCCTGGTCGAACGGCGCCCTGGCGGGCGGGCGTGAGTCCGCCTCCAAGACCGGTACCGCCCAGCTGGGCGACACCGGTTACAACAAGGACACCTGGATGGTGGGTGCTACCCCGCAGCTGGCCACCGCCGTGTGGGTCGGTACCGCGGAGAACACCGACGCCATCTTCAACGCCTACGGCGGCAACATGTACGGCGCCGGCGCCCCGACCCAGATCTGGAAGTCCATCCTGGACACCTCGCTGGCCGAGGCCGACTACGAGACCTTCCCGCAGGCCGCGCCCGTGCGCTACGGCACCGGCGGCGCCGGTGGCGGCGCGACCTACTACGCCCCGACGGAGGACACCTACGCCCCGACCGACTCGGAGGGCGTCGAAGAAGCCCCGGCCGAGGGCGAGGAAGAACAGCCCTCGCAGCCGGCCCCGGCCGAGCCAAGCCGCAACCCGAATGAGAGCCCCGGCGGGGGCGGCGGCAACGCCCCGTCCGGCGGCAATGGCGGCGGTAACGGCGGCGGCGACGGCAACCCCTCGCTGGAGGACTTCCTCGAAGACCCCCAGGGCGGCCTAGCCGACATCCTGGGCTAGGCTCCGAGGCGGAGGAGTACTAAAACACATGGACGACACCGCCCCAGCCCCGCAGGCAGGCCCCGCTCCCGCGACCCCCGTTTGCCGCGACCGCCGGCGCCCCTGGGTGCCGCTGAGCGCGGAGCCCACGGCGCGGGGCATCGTCGACTTCCTGGGCGGGCCGGCCGGGCGCTTTGCCCGCCCGCGCCCGCACTGGATGACCCCGACCCGCGCCGTCATCGCGGTCGCGTGGGTCTTCCTCGCCCTCGGGTTTCTGGCCAAGGCCAACTGTGCGGGCGGCGTCCGGGACGGCGACGGCGCGGTCCAGCTCAACTGGTCCGGCAACCGGCACTACACCTCCGCCTGCTACAACGACATCGTGCCGCTTTTTGCCGGGCGCGGCCTCGACCAGGGCGGCTTCCCTTACGCCTTCTCCTGGGTCGAGGACGGCGTTACCCGCTACATGGAATACCCGGTGCTGGCCGGGCTGTTCCAAGGCGCTATCGCGGCCGTGGCGCGCGCGACCCACCCGTTGGTGGTTTGGGCCGGCATCCCGGCCGCCGGCTGGTACTTCGCGCTAACCGCCCTCTCCATGTCCGTCCTCTGGGTCGCGGCCATCACGTTCGTGATGCGGCTGGTGGGCAACCGCTTTTGGGACACGCTGCTTATCGCGGCCAGTCCGCTGGTTATCGTCCACGCCTTCACGAACTGGGACATCCCCTCCATCTTCTGCATGGTCGCCGCCGTTTTTACCTTCCAGCGCTCCCGGCCGGGCTGGGCTGGGTTCTGGATAGGCATAGGCACCGCGGTTAAGCTCTGGCCGCTCTACGTCCTGGGCGCCTACCTGGTGCTGGCCATCCGCACGAAGTCGTGGCGCCCGTTCAGTGTGATGCTGGGGACTGCGTCCGTGACCTGGCTGGCGGTCAACCTGCCGGTGGCGCTGGCCTACCCGGCGGCGTGGGGCGAATTCTTCCGCCTCAACTCGGAGCGGTCCTGGGAGTGGACCACCGTCTACGCGCTGCTGGCCCGCAACACCGCCTTCAATCTCTCCCCCGGCGTGCTCAATGTAATCTCCTTCGGGCTCTTCGCCGCCCTGTGCCTGTCCATCCTGGTCGTGGGCCTGAAGGCTTCCCACACCCCGCGGGTGGCCGAGCTCATCTTCCTCATCGTGGCCGCGTTCTTGTTGGTCAACAAGGTGTGGTCGCCGCAGTACTCGCTGTGGCTGCTCATCCCGGCGGTGCTGGCCGTGCCGCGCTGGCGCCTGATTACCGCGTGGGCCTGGGCCGAGTTCGCCGTCTGGCCTCTTCTGATGTGGCACATGCTGGGCGCCGAGAACGGCGGCATCCCCCACGAGCTGCTGGACGCCGCCATCCTGGCGCGCGACGGCCTCATCATGGCCATGGTCGTGCTGGTGCTGCGGCAGATGCGCGGCAGCGCCGACGATGCCGTCCGCCGCAGCCACCCCGACCGTCCGTATTCCGATCCCCTGCAACCGGTGCACTAATCATGCTCATCACCATTATTGGCATTATCTCTATCGTCATTGGCTTCGCCAGTGTTGGCACGGCCTACTACCTCTACCAGCAGAAGGGCCAGCGCACCGCGCCCATCGTCCTGGGCCTATTGGCGCTGATTTTCCTCACGATCGTGCCCGCCGGCAGCGCGGTGTTTTTCGCCGCTACCCAGGGCGGCTAGATTTCAGTTTTGGGCCCCGAATGCGGTACTGTAGTGGGGTTGCTTGACGCAACGTACCCTCCTGTCACATCCGCAAAGGTGATGTGGCCGAAAACCATTTACTAGACCATAGGAGGTGATGAGGTCCGTGCGTCACTACGAAGTAATGATCATTCTGGATCCTAGCCAGGATGAGCGCACCGTAACCCCGTCCCTAGACAAGTTCCTCGACTCCGTCCGCAAGGACGGCGGCAAGGTTGAAAACGTCGATGTCTGGACCAAGCGTCGCTTGGCCTACCCCATCAACAAGAAGGAAGAGGGCATCTACGCCGTCGTCAACCTGGAGTGCGAGTCCCACTCGGTACTCGAGCTCGATCGCCGTTTGAACCTGAACGACGCCATTCTGCGTACCAAGGTTCTGCGCACAGACGCTAAATAGCGGATACTGGGGTTTGTAAAAACTACAGTTTCCACGAAAAGGAGTTTAAGAACATGGCACAGGGAGACACCCCAATCACCGTAGTAGGCAATATCGTCGCCGATCCGGAATTGCGTTTCACCCCGTCTGGCGCACCCGTAGCTAATTTCCGGGTGGCCTCTACCCCGCGTTACTTCAATGCGCAGCAACAGCAATGGGAAGACGGCGAAGCTATGTTCTTGACCTGCAACGCCTGGCGCAACATGGCTGAAAACGTCGCAGAGACCCTGACCAAGGGCATGCGCGTTATTGTCAACGGCCGCCTGAAAGCCCGCAGTTTCCAGACCCGTGACGGTGACAACCGCACCGTCTTCGAGATTGACGTTGATGAGGTTGGCCCCTCGTTGAAGTACGCCAAGGCCCAGGTTCACCGCAACCCGCGTGAGGGCGGCAGCGGCAACTTTGGCAATAACCAGGGCGGAAGCAACTCGGGTTCCAACAACTTCGGCTCCAATCAGGGCGGCTTCGGCGGCAACCAGGGCAACCAGGGCAACCAGGGCGGTTTCAGCCAGGGTGGCTTTGGCGGCAACCAGCAGTCCGCGCAGGACAACGATCCGTGGAATTCTGCACCGCAGGCCGGAGGCTTCTCCGGCGCTGATGATGAACCCCCGTTCTAACTAAGTGCGCAGTAATCATCGAATAAACGACTCAATTGAAAGGCAGGGATCATGAAGCTGATCCTCACCGCTGCCGTTGAGAACCTCGGCGCCCCCGGCGAAATTGTTGAGGTTAAGAACGGCTACGGACGTAACTACCTGCTGCCGCGCGGCCTGGCCATCGTTGCCACCCGCGGCGCAGAAAAGCAGATCGAGGGCATCAAGCGCGCCCAGGAAGCCCGCGCAATCCGCGACCTGGACCACGCTCGTGAGATCCGCGATCAGCTTGAACAGCTCAACGACGTCACGGTTGAGGTTAAGACCTCCGAGAAGGGCAAGCTCTTCGGCTCCGTGAACGCTGAGGACATCGTCAACGCCGTGAAGAAGGCTGGCGGCCCGAACCTGGACAAGCGCATCGTCAAGATGCCCAAGGGCCTGGTCAAGAAGACCGGCAACTACCAGGTCGAGCTCCAGCTGCACGCTGACGTTCTCGGCAAGGTGAACTTCTCGGTCGTAGCTGCCTAATTAGGCGCTCGACGGTCAAACCATAGACCCAAAGACAACAGCAGCTTTAAGGCCTTGGGGCCGGCAATCCTATGTGAGGTGGGATTCCGCTCCCAGGGCCTTTTTGCATGCCCACTCTCAGAACATCTTCCCCTTCTCCCCCCGTTTCCCCACCCCACCGGCAACCGCGACTCCCGCAATCACGAGCCGAACTGTGAATGACTGTGGATAAACCTCCCCTTCCTGTGGATAACTTCCGCCGGGCGCGGACGGTTACAAAAAATATACAGCGCGAATGTGACTCCCCGTCCCCGCAGGTAGGAAAGTTATTCACGGTTTTCCTTAAAGTATTCACACTTTTAAACCACTCCTGACCTGCACCTATTAAAACCGCAGGTCAGAAAACCGGGAAGTTATCCACAGCGCCCGGTGGATACTTCGGTGGCGAAAGCAAAGGTGAGAGCGAATTCTACAGATACCTGTGGATAACTCCCCCAGCCTTATCCACCAGGGGCGCCGATTTGTACCCCCGAGGACCACACCGTGGGGGTAGATCCGGGCACCGCTGGCCTGCCGGATGCCTCCCCCGTCCGCGCCCGCGGCGCCCTAAACTAAGAGAATTTCACCGCCGGGGCGCGGGTACTCAATGGCCCAGCCGGGCTAGTTGTCCGCGTTCTCCGCGCCACGGGCGGCCACCGCCGCGCAATCGGGCCGGCCGCAGTGCTGGGTCTCGGTGTGCTGGACGCAGTCGTCGCAGATGAGGACCTGGCGCCGGCAGGTGTCCTCGTTGATGCAGTTGTGGAAGGTATTCGTCCCGGCCCCGCAGTGCACGCAGTGGCCCAGCTGGATAAAGCCGGGATCCTCGGTGCCGATGCCGAATTCGTGGTGCATGCGCTTGTCGAAGACGTACATCGATCCTTCCCACAGGCCGTCGTTGCCGTATTTCTCCCCGTAGCGCACGATCCCGCCATCGATTTGGTAGACCTCGTTGAAACCGCGGTTTTTCATCAGGGCGGAGAGGACCTCGCAGCGAATGCCGCCGGTGCAATAGGACACGACGGGCCGGTCCTTCATCCAGTCGTATTTGCCGGACTCGAGCTCCTTGATGAAGTCGTGCGTAGTGTTCACGTCCGGCACCACCGCGCCCTTGAACTTGCCGATCTCGGCCTCCATAGCGTTACGGCCGTCGAAAAAGACGACGTCGTCGCCCCGCTCGGCGACCAGCTCGTTGACCTGCTCCGGGCGCAGGTGGACCCCGCCGCCCACGACGCCGTCCTCGTCGACCTGCAGCTCCTCCGGCGCGCCGAAGGCCACGATCTCGTCGCGCACCTTCACCGACAGGCGCGGGAAGTCGTCTGCGGAGCCCTCCGACCACTTGAAGGCCATCTTTTTGAAGCCGGGGTAGTCGCGAGTCTTGCGCACGTAGCGCTTGCAGGCGTTCATGTCCCCGCCCACGGTGCCGTTGATCCCGTGCTCGGAGACCAGGATACGGCCTTTAAGCCCCAGGGATTCGCACAGGTCCCGCTGCCACAGCATGATGGCCTGCGGGTCCTTGAGCGGGGTAAAGCAGTAGTACAGGAGAATTTTGCCGATGCTCACGCCTTTGAATTTTAGGCGGGGCATCGGCAAAATCCGAATTGTTGACCTGCGGCTTAGCGCTTGTGGTACAGGCCCTTCTTACGGGCGAAAACCGGGTCCGAGGTCACCAGGACGCCCAAGTTGCGGAAGATACCTTCGTCGACCGAGCCCAGGATGGTGGTGGTGTGGACGTCGCAACCGGTCAGCTCCTTGATGTGCTCGAGGGCGCGGCGGGCGTTGGCATCCTTGGCGGCCGAAGTCGACAGGGCGATGAGCACCTCGTCGGTGTGCAGGCGCGGGTTGCGGGAGCCAAGGTGCTTGGTCTTGAGCGTCTGAATCGGCTCGATGGCCTCCGGGGACAGCAGGTGGATCTCGTCGTCGATACCGGCCAGGTGCTTGAGCGCGTTGAGCAGCATCGCCGCCGAGCAGCCCAGCAGCCCGGAGGTGCGGCCGGTGATGATGGTGCCGTCGGCCAGCTCCAGCGCGGAGGCCGGGTCGCCGGTCTCCTGGGCGCGCCGGCGCGCCGGCTCGACTACCGGGCGGTCCTCGACGCGGATGCCGGCCTTGGCCATGATGACCGCGGCGCGGTCGGACTGGATGGAATCCAGGCCCTCGCGGGCTTCTTCGACCAGGGCCTTGAAGTAGCGGCGGATGATCTCCTGCTGGGAGGCGGCGCAGCAGACGGCGTCGTCAGTAATGCACAGGCCGGCCATGTTGACGCCCATATCCGTGGGGGACTGGTAGGGGGTCTGGCCCGTCAGGCGCTCCAGCAGCGACTTGAGCAGCGGGAAGGCCTCCACGTCGCGGTTGTAATTCACCGTAGATTCCCCGTAGGCCGACAGGTGGAAGTGATCGATAATATTCGAGTCGTTCAGGTCCACGGTCGCGGCCTCGTAGGCTAGGTTGACCGGGTGCTCGAGCGGCAGGTTCCAGATGGGGAAGGTCTCAAACTTGGCGTAGCCGGCCTGCACGCCGCGCTGGTGCTCGTGGTAAATCTGGCTCAACGCGGTGGCCAGCTTGCCGGAGCCCGGCCCCGGCGCAGTGACCACCACGAGGTCCCGGGTGGTCTCGGCGAATTCGTTGCGCCCCAGCCCCTCCTCGGAGACGATCAGGTCCGTGTCGGTCGGGTAACCGGGAATGATGTGGTGCCGAGCGACCTTAAGCCCCAAGCGCTCCAGCTTGTCGATGAAGGCTTCGGCCGGGCCGTTACCGTCCTCCAGCTGGGTCATCACCACGTTGTTTACCAAGAAACCGCGCTCGCGGAAGACGTCGACCAGCCGCAGCAGGTCGTCTTCGTAGAGGATGCCCAGGTCCGCACGCACCTTCTGGCGGGCGATATCCTTGGCGTTAATGCAGATGAGGATTTCCACCTCATCCCGGATGTGCTCCAGCATGGCAATCTTGTTGTCCGGGGTGAACCCGGGCAGCACGCGGGAGGCGTGCATATCGTCAAAAAGCTTGCCGCCCATCTCGAGGTAAAGCTTTCCCCCGATGTCACGCCGCCGGGCACTGATGTGTTCGGACTGGAGTTGGATGTATTTTTCGCGGTCGAATCCAAGTGCGTGCGTCATAAATGGCCCTTCTTGCTCCATCAGCATGGGCGGCGTTACTGCCGTCTTATCGATTTATGTACGCCGCTACAGTCTACGCAACCCCGAGCTAAAAGTCATAGAAATCCTAGTCACCCTATAACGAGACCCGAAAAATTTGTCATCTTCTTTGCGCTGGGGGCATCCGGACGCCGGGGGAGAGCTGGGTGCCAGGGAAGACCCGGATATGTCAAACGGCGCCGCCACCCACGGAAAGGAATATGGGGTGAGCGGCGCCGTTCGCCTCTCTCCAGGAATAAGCGCATCCGACGGTTGCCGCTCTTACCCAACAACCGCCACGCCCGTACCCGACGTCAACCCTCTCGGACGGCGTCGAGTGCCCGTGAGAGTACCGCAGATAGCACCGAAGTTATGAATTCGCTTAAACGGTATCTCGTCCGCAATTGTCCGGTCCACCTTGAGGCTTCCTGATGCTAAAACTGTGCGCAGGGGAGAAGCCCGCAGCGGCGTACAGGAAACGACGATGTTATAGGTAATATGAGTTCCGTCACCAGCCGCGGGCGGCGGCGATGAGTGCCCTGCCGACTAGACTGGGAAACTATGCCCGAAGGTCACGTCATCCACCGTCTAGCCAATCGTCTCAACCGGGATTTCCGGCACCGCGCGCTGCAGGTCACCAGCCCCCAGGGTCGCTTCGCCGCCGAGGCCGCGCAGCTAGACGGGCGCAAAATCGACCGGGCCGATCCCTTCGGCAAGCACCTCTTCGTGCACTTCGATGCACCGCAGCCGGAGCACATCATCTACATCCACCTAGGGCTTATCGGCTCCCTGCGCTTCGAGCCGGCAGAAGACGTCTGGGGACAAATCCGGCTGCGGATCGCCACCGACGGGTTGGCGGCCAACCTGCGTGGCCCGCAGTTCTGCCGGCTTATCACCGAGGAAGACTACGCCGCCCGCCTGACCAAGGTGGGCGAGGACCCGCTGCGCGCGGACGCGAACCCCGAGGTGGTCTGGGAGAAGGTGCACCGTTCCCGGCGCAGCATTGCTTCGCTGCTGATGGACCAGCACCTGTTCGCCGGGGTAGGCAATATCTATCGCGCGGAGGCCCTTTTCCGGCAGGGCATTAGCCCTTTCCTTCCCGGCCAGGAGCTAGACCGTGCGGCTTTCGATGCCCTCTGGGCGGATCTGGTCTTCCTCATGCAGGTAGGCGTGGAGCGCGGCCGGATTGACACCGTCCGCGACGAGCACACCCCGGAGGCGATGGGACGCGATCCGCGCCAGGACGATCATGGGGGAGAGGTCTATGTCTACCGCCGGGCCGGCCTGGGCTGCTACGTGTGCGGCACCCCGATTGCCGAGCGCGCGCTGGAATCCCGCAATCTTTTCTGGTGCCCGAGCTGCCAGCCAGCCTAGGCTGGAGGCATGTTAGCCACCTATAGCACTGCCGCTGTCCGCGCCGCCGAGAAGGAACTGCTCGCCGCCGAGCCCGAGCCGGACCACGTCATGCGCGCCGCCGCCCAGGCCGTCGCCCGCACCGCGGCGGCGATGTCGGCCTCCGGGCGCATCCTGGTGCTGGCCGGACCCGGGGGCAACGGCGGCGACGGACTCTACGCCGGCGCCCTGTTAGCGCAGCTCGGCCGCTCGGTCGAGGCCCTGCTGGTCACTGGCTCCGCCCAGCCGCGGGCCCTGGCCGCCGCGAAGGAGGCGGGCGTCACCATCAACCACAAGGGGCCGCAGCCGGGACAGTTCGATCTGGTCATCGACGCCGTCGCCGGGCTGGGCTCGGCCCGCGGCCTGGACGCGGACGTGCACTGCCTGCTGGCCGGCGCGCAGGTCCTCTCCGTCGACATGCCCACCGGGGTAGACGCCGACTCGGGAGTGGCCGCGGACAACGCGGTCTGCGCCGACGTCACCGTCACCTTCGGCGGAGGCCGGCTGGGCCAGGCCGTGGCGGCCGAGTGCGGCGAGGTCATCGTCGGCGAAGTACCTGGCTTCGCCGAAGCGCTCGGCCGGCATACCCCGGACGCCTATCTATCGACCGAACCCACCGTAGGCAGCGGCTATGTTTGGGACTCGCCATTTCTTTACCCTGCGGAAACTACCGGCCCCATCCCGGATCCCCGACCCGGCATCCACTCCCACAAGTACAGCGGCGGGGTGACCGGGATCTGCGCCGGCAGCCAGCGCTACCCGGGCGCCGGGGTGCTGGCCGCAGCCGGCGCCCTGCGCACGACGCCATCCATGGTCCAGGTCCTCAACAACCCCGGCGCCACCCAGCGCTTCCCGGAGATTGTCTCGGCCACCGGGACGGACGCCCGCGTCGATAGCTGGGTGGTCGGCCCCGGTAGGGCAAAGGCGGCCGCAAAGGAGCTGGAGGCGGTGCTGCAGCGCCCCGAGTGCGCGGTGATCATCGACGCCGACGGCCTGCGCCAGCTGGCCGAAAGCCCGCGCCTGCAAAGCCTGGTCCGCGCGCACCCGGCGGTCCTGCTGACCCCGCACGCGGCGGAATTCGACGCCCTCTACGCCGGCTGCGTGCAGGGCGAAAAGCCCGCCGGGCGCCTGAAGGCGCAGGAGGCTCTCGCCGGGGCATTGGACTGCTGGGTGCTACACAAGGGCCGGATCACCACCGTCGTGGGCCCGGAAAGCGCCGGTACCACCCCGGTCGGCATCAACGCGGGCCATTCGCTGGCCGCCACGGCCGGCTCCGGCGACGTACTCAGCGGGATCCTCGGCGCGCAAGTGGCGCTGGAGGGCATGAGCATGGAGTCCATCACCCACGCGGCGACCATCCACGTCCACGCCGCGGAGATCGCGGCGACGACGGAGTACGGGGTATCGGTAGCAACCGCGGGCCAGATAGCCGCCGCCATCCCCGCGGCTGTCGCGCGGCTACTTGCGCGCCAGTAGCTTGCGGACTAGGCCCTTCGGGCCGATAGGCCGGGTGCGGCGGCGCAGGTTGGGCAGCTGCCACGGCGCGGTCATCGCGGCCCAGGCCGCGCCCACCGCGAGGATCTCGGAGACGATATAGAAGGGCCACGGGCCCAGGTAGTTGATGATGGAGCGGCTGCCCGGCGGGTGGTTCAAGAACCCGTAGTTGCCGTCGGTAAAGCGGTTGACCAGCATGGCGGTGGCCATCCAGACCGGGGTGGTGGCCACGGCCGAGCGGTACCCGGCCCAGGTCGGGCGGTATCCCAGGCCGAAGGTGAGCGCCAGGGGAGTGGCCAGCGCAGTGATGTGGAAGAACCAGTAGGTGGCAAAGCGCAGCCACTTCGGCTCAAAGTAATAGATCACGTCCGGGGTGATGATTGCCTGCGGGTTGAGGATAATCCCCCAGAAATACGTGAGGTTGAGCGCCCGCTCGTTCTCCGTGATGAGACCTATGGCCAGCACAGGCCGCAGGACGTCGCACAGGTGCAGCGGCAGCGACTCCCGAACGTCGAACTGCTTCGGGTCCAGGGAGATAATCGTCCAGGCGGTGCCGGCGACGAGCATGACCCAGCCGGTCATCTTCCGCAGGAAGGATTCCTTGCTGGTGCCGCGCACGCGCCGCGCGGCCACGATGAACACGCCGCAGGCGGCGACCGTGACGGCCAGCATGGTGATATGCGCAGGTCCCCACTGCGGCATCCGGGGATACGCGGTGGGGACTACACGTGCTTTACGTGGGCGTTTTAACATGACCCGAACTAGGTTACTATCGTCTCCTTAATCTTTCCGTCATTGACCTCCACTACGGCGTCGCACTCGGCGGCCAAGCCCCGATCGTGGGTAACCACCACCGTGGCGAGATCGCGCTCGCGGGTAAGCCGGATCAAAAGGTCCATGATCTGCTGGCTGAGCTTGGAGTCCAGCGCGCTCGTCGGCTCATCCGCCAGTAGGACCTCCGGGTCGGCCATCAGGGCGCGGGCGATGTTGACGCGCTGGCGCTGGCCGCCGGACAGCTGCTGCATGCGGCGACCGCCCAGGCCGCCCAGGCCGACCTGCTCGAGGAGCTCGTCGGCGTGGTGCGGGCGGCGCTTGCGTCCGCTGATGTGATCGACAATCTCGAGCTGCTCGCGCACGGTCAGGGAGGCGATGAGGTTGGCCTGCTGGAAGATGATGCCGATGTGGTTGCGGCGGGTTTGGGAGCGCAGCTTGTCCGGGGCATCGGTGAGATCGGTACCGGCGACGCGCACGCTCCCGCTGTCCGGGACCACCAGCCCGGCGCCCACCGACAGCAGGGTGGACTTGCCGGAGCCGGACTCGCCGACGAGCGCGGTGACCTGGCCGGCCGGAACCTGCAGGTCCGCGGCGTCGAGGGCAATGGTCACGGTCGGGCCATCGGGGTAGGTGACGGTGATATTGCGTAGATCAAGTGGGTAATTCATCTTAGGCAGCCCCTCCTAGAGCCAGCATCGGATCGGTACGGGAGACCTTGCGGGTAGCCAGCGCCGCCCCCGCCAAGCCAAGCAGCCAGATGCCCACGGCGGGCACCAGCACGGTGTTGATGGACAGTTCAAACGGCAGCGCCTGGGCCGCGGCTTCGCCCAGCCCCCAGCCCACGACGGCGCCGAGGACCGTGCCCAGCCCCAGGACCACGGCGGCCTGGCCGAGCGCGTCGCGGCGCAGGTAGGAACCGTCGGCGCCGAGTGCCCGCAGGACGGACAGGTCGCGGGTGCGCTGGATGGTCCACACGGAAAGGAAAGCGACGGTCACCAGCGCGGAGATGGCGTAGAGGAAGCCCTGCATGGTCAGCAGCGAGCCGCGCTCCGACTGGTAGCTGGCCAGCCCGCCGAGGGCGTCCTTGAGGGAGACCGCGCCCAGCGCGTCGGCGTCCTCGGTCAGAAGGACAGTGCCGACGACGTCCTGCGGGGCGTGCGCGACCTCGCGCCAGGTCTCCGTGGTGGTCCAGGCAACGGGGGAGTGAGAGTAGAACTCGTCCGGGACGGTCCCGGCGACCCGGGCGTCCTCCCCGCCTACCTGGAGCATCTCCCCGGCGGAGGCGGCGACGTCCTCGGCGGCCGTCTCGGACAGTTGCAGCTGCCCGGATTTCACCGGAGTCTCGGTGCCGGGGACGAGGCTGCCTTCGGGCAGGCCCATCACCGCGACGGTGCCGGCCTCCTCGCTGGAGGCGATCCGGGTCTGGCTTACTCCCAGGGCGGTGGCACCGGGGTAGTCGGCGGCGAAGTCCCGGTCCACCTGGGAGTCGCTGAACGAGGGCTCGTCGCTGCTGAAGACCACGCCAGCCGGGTCGAGCGCCTCCAGGGCGGAAGTGTTTTGCTTGCTGAGGCCGCCGGTGAGTCCGCTCAGCATGACGAGCAATAGGGTAATGAGCCCGACGACTGCGGTCATCAGCGCGAACCGGCCGCGGGCATAGGCGATATCTCGAAGTGCTAAGAGCATACCTTCATCATGGTTTGCCCAGCTCAGAAAGTAATCGGGGCGGCGGTTGATTTGCCAGTCAACCGACTGGTTGATGAAAATCAACCTCCCGCCCGACTAGCGTGGATCGCTGTGAAGTTTGGATTCGACTCCGTATTGAGTGGGCTGCGCGTGGGCCTGCACGTCATGTTCGCTTTCCTGCTGGGCTTTGGCGTGCTGCGCGCCGGCGTGGACGGGCGCCTAGACTACCGCGCCGTCCTGTTGGCGGGCGTCTTGGCCGTGGTCTACGTCGCCGGCACATGGCAGGAAAAGCGGGGCGTGCCGCTGCACCGGGCCACCCGCTATGGCTGGTTGGCGCTGGTCACGCTGCTGTGGCTCGGGCTGGTCGTGCACACGCCGGACTTTTTGTGGCTGGAATTCCCGCTGGCGTTTTTGTACCTGCACCTGCTTCCCACCGTGCCCGGCCTGGTGGCCGTGGCGGGCGCCTGGGCGGTGGCGGCCTTCGTGCCGGCCTGGCTCCACCCGGCGGACTGGACGGTGGCCGCGGCCATCGGGCCGGCCATCGGCACCTTGTTCGCCGTGGCCATCTACTACTCCTACCGGGCCCTGGCGCGCGAGGCGGACCACCACCGGAAGGTGGCCGAGCAGCTGCGCGCCACTCGCGAGGAGCTCGCCGCCGCCGAGCACCAGGCCGGCCGGCTGGAGGAGCGCGAGCGCCTGTCCCGGGAAATCCACGACACCGTGACCCAGGGGCTGAACTCCATCGTGCTGCTAGCCCGCGCCACCCGCGCGCAGGTCCCGGACAGCGCCCAGGAGGGCCTGTCCACCATCGAGTCCGTGGCCCGCGAAAACCTGGCCGAGGCCCGGCGCTTCGTGCGGGACCTGACGGCGGTGGATTCCGCCCGCCCCCTCCCGGAGGCCGCCACCGAGGTGCTAGCGCGGATGCGGCGCCGCGGCAAGGCGCTGGGGGAGCCCACCGCCTTTGAGCTGCACACCCACGGCAAGGCCGCCGCCCTGCCGGAGCCGGTCTACTCCGCCGCGCTGCGCTGCGTGCAGGAGGGCCTCAACAACGTGGTCAAGCACGCCCACGCCTCCCGCGCGGTGGTCACCCTGGGGCTGTTTAAGGACGCGGTGACCGTCGACGTCGTCGATGACGGCGACGGTGCGGACGGGCACTTCGGCTACGGGCTGCGCGGGCTGGCCCGCCGCGTGGAGGATTTAGGAGGTAGCCTGAGCCTAGAATCCACCGGCGCCGCCGGCACCGCCCTGGCAGTCAGCATTCCCCTGACCAGCCAGCACGCGCCCCAGGCCCAACGCCCCGGCCAGGTTTCTGAACCAGGCCCCGGCCCGGCAGAAACGGGCACACAGTAGTAGCGACTCGGTCGCGGACGCACGAGTAGACGAGGAGGACGAGCACCATGGTGGCAGTGATGCTGATTGATGATCACCCCGTGGTCCGCGCGGGCCTGCGCGCCATTTTGGACAGCTTCGACGACATAGAGGTCGTGGCCGAGGGCGCGGACGGCTCCGCGGTCGATGACCTAGACCCGCAGGTCGAGGTCATCGTCTGCGATATCCAGATGCCCGGCGTGGATGGCATTACGGCCACCCAGCGGGTGGTGGAGCGCGGCGGGCCGCCGGTGCTCATCCTGACCACCTATGACACGGAGGCCGACATCGTCGCCACCCTGGAGGCCGGCGCCCGGGGCTACCTGCTGAAGGACTCGCCGGAAGAGGAGCTCCACCAGGCGGTGCTGGACACGGCCGCCGGCCGCCGCACGCTGTCCCCGGAGGTAGCCGGGATGCTCGCCGATAGGCTGGGCCGCGGGCAACAGGCGCTCTCAGCCCGCGAGATTGAGATCCTGCGCGCGCTGGCCACGGGCGTGTCCAACAAGGAGCTGGCCAGCCAGCTGTTTATCTCCGTGGCGACGGTGAAAACGCACCTGATCCACATCTATCAGAAGCTGGGCGTGGACACCCGCACCGCGGCCATCCACCGGGCTCAGGAATTGAAGCTCATCTAATGCTCGACTGCCTGGTTATCGGCGGCGGGCAATCCGGGCTCGCCTGCGGCTACTACCTTCACAAGCGCGGCCTTGACTTCCGGATCCTCGACGCCGAGTCCGCCCCGGGCGGGGCCTGGCAGCACACCTGGGACTCGCTGCGCCTGTTTAGCCCGGCGACGGCCTCAAACCTGCCGGGCATGCCGATGCCCGCCTACCCCGGCTACCCGCCGGCCAGCCACGTGGTGGACTACCTACGCGCCTACGAAAAGCGCTACGACCTGCCGGTCAACCGCCCGGTCACTGTCACGCGGATCTACCACCGCAGCGCCAGCCGCGAGGATAGCCACGGTTGGGGCGGGAAGGATTATTTCGTGGTGGCCCTCCGCGGCGGCGATGCCCCGACGATTACCGCCCGCACCGTCGTGGCAGCGACCGGCACGTGGTCCAGCCCGTTTATCCCGTTCTACCCCGGGCACTTCCGCGGAAAACAGTGGCATTCGGCCTGGTACCCGGGTGCTTCCCCCTTCGCCGGCGCGCGCGTGGCCGTGGTGGGCGGGGCTAATTCCGGCGCCCAGATCGCCGCGGACCTGCTGGGCACCGCGGCCCGGGTGGACTGGTTTACGCACCGGCCGCCGCGCTGGATGCCGGATGACATCGACGGTCGGGACCTCTTCCACCGCAGCCGCGCGCGGCTGCTGGCCCAGAAGGAGGGCCGCCCCGATCCGGGTTCGGAGTCTTCCCTCGGCGATATCGTCATGGTCCCGCCGGTCAAGGCGGCGCGCGATGCCGGGCGCCTGGCCGCCCAGCCCATCTTCGGGCGGCTGGACAAGCTCGATCACGACCACCTCATCTGGTGCACGGGCTTCCGCCCGGCCCTGGGGCCCATCCGGCACCTGGTCGCCGAGGGCAAAGCCCAGGTACCCGGCCTTTTCCTGGTGGGTTACGGCAGCTGGACCGGCCCCGGCTCGGCCACCATCACGGGGGTCTCTCCGTTCGCTAAGCAGACCGCCGCCGCGATCGAGGAAATTGTCCGCGCCTAACCGCGCAGGAGGGTGTAACCCAAGGCGGTGAGCATGAGGGCGGCGACGACGCCGGCTATCAGCGTCAGGCGCCGCAACAGGCGGGTCCGGGCCGCGTGGTCGCAGCGGGCGAACCAGATGCCGCCGAGCGCCGCGCCGATGGTGTTGAACAGCAGATCATCGACGTCGCTGTAACCGAGCGCGAAGATGTACTGGATGACCTCGATGCTCAGGCTGGTGGCCAGTCCCAGAAGCACCGCGCGGCCGGTGCCGCGGGTCAGGGCGTAGAAGGCGGCGCCCACCGGCACGAACAGCAGGATATTGCCGAAGGTATTGGTGTACGGTCCGTACCAGATGGGCGGGGTCTCCCAGCCATCCAGGAATTGCAGATCCAGGCTGCGGATCGCGTGCGCCGAGCCGTTGATGAGGCCGGGGATTTCAATCCACGGCTTGGCCAGGGTCACCAGCCCCACCATCGCGAGGATGACGACGAGGCTGAAGGCCAACCGCCCGCATCCAGCACGACGTGGCCGAGCGGCAGTGGGCTCGGCGACGGCGAGGCGGTAGTTGGCTGACATGTCCTCTACCGTAGCGGCGCGCCCTGCTAATCGGGAGGGGAGACACTGGCAGGAGCCTGAGTCCTCAGAAAAGGTGGTCGTTCTAACAATGCAGATTAGCCGTGGGGCGCATAACATGGTGGACATGACTATTTGGGTAACTCGCAACGATGACGGCTCCGTCCAACACTCGCAGGAGTCCGAGCAGGACTCGGTCAACACCGAAGGTGACGTCGTAGTCGCAGTCAGTCACTCCTCCCTGAACTACAAGGACGCCATGGCCCTGAACGGGGACAAGGGCGTGATGCGCACCAACCCGCTGGTTCCCGGCATCGACGTCGTCGGCACCGTGGAAGAGTCCAGCTCAGAGCGCTTTAACCCGGGCGACCAGGTCGTCTGCAACGGCGACGGCCTGGGCGAGTTCCGCCACGGCGGCTACACCGACCGCCAGCGCGTGCGCGCGGAGGCCACCGTCGCCGTTCCGGAGGCCTTCAGCCTGGCGGAGGCCGCGGCCATCGGCACCGCCGGCTACACGGCCGCGCTGTGCGTGAACTCTCTGCTGGACCACGGGCTTTCCCCCGATGACTCGCCGCGGATCCTGGTCACGGGCGCTACCGGCGGCGTGGGTTCGATTGCGGTCGTGTTGCTCAAACAGCTGGGCTTTTCCGTCACCGCGCTGACCGGCCGCGTGGCAGAACACGGCGACTATCTGCGCAGCCTCGGCGCGGACGAGGTGCTGGACCGCGCGGAGTTCGCGGAGGCCGGCAAGCCGCTGCAAAAGGCCCGCTTTGCCGGCGCGGTGGATACCGCCGGCTCCCACGTGCTGGCCAACGTCCTGGCCCAGGTGACCTGGGGCGGCGTGGTGGCCTCCACGGGCATGGCCGCCAGCCCCAAGCTGGAGACCACCGTGCTGCCGTTCATCCTGCGCAACGTCATCCTGGCCGGTGTTAACTCCGTCGACGCTCCGCTGGACTACCGCCAGCGCGCCTGGGACCTGCTGGCGGACAAGCTGCCGGCCGAGGTGCTCAACAGCCTGACCACAACCATGGGCATCGACGAGGTCGCCGACGCGGGCGAGGCTCTGCTGGCGGGCACCCGCCACGGCCGCACGGTGGTAGAGCTCTAATGCGCGAGGAGGCCATGGCCCGGGTCTATGCCGCCCTGGGTTTTCGAATTCGGTGATTTCGACGAGCTTTTAGAGCTCATCCAGGAGGCCCCGGGGCAGCGGACCATCCCGGTGGACGGCTTCGACGCCGCCATGACCTACCAGGATCCGTCCGGCGCGCGCATGACCGCACTGCAGTACGAAGGCGAGTGGGCCACCCTGCCGGGCTTCCACTCCGACAACACGGTCGACGCGTCCACCTACCGGGTCAGCCCCTACCTGTCGCTGGTGGAGCTGCGCCGCGCCGGCGACGGAGAGGTCTTCAACCAGTTCGCCGCCGCCTCGGACGAGGCCTTCGCACTGCCCGCCGGCAATCCCGCGGGCGGGCGCAAGCTGCGCGCCACCGAGCTGCGCATGGCCGCTGCCGGCACCGATTACACGTTGTACGACTCGGTGGAGGACTGGCGCGAGTCTCAGGACGCCTACGATGCCGCCGCGCCGTCCATGCTCTATTCGCCGTCGACCGAGCGCTTCTACCGCGACTTCCACCCGGGCAACGTCAACCCCTTCGCCCGCCTCGGCGGGGTCATCCGCAGCGCGCAGAAGCGCACTAACCAGCTGACCGGCAACGAATTCGTGGTCGCTACCCTGGCCACCCCGGCGGGCAACCTCCCGCTGCTGCTGACCGGAAAGGTCCCGGAAGAAGGCCAGGTCTTCTTCGGCGCGGCCTGCATGCTGGCCTCCGCCGGTTTCTGGGAGACCGCCCTGGCTCGCTAAGCCCGCAGTCAAGCACCGCGCATCCGGCGCTCTAGTCCGGCGCGTCGCTGCGGCGGCCCGCCGCCTCCGCGAACTCGTCCAGGACCTCGAGCACCTCCGGCGAGCGCCACGCTCGTGTCCTTTTGTCCAGGTTGGCGGCCACGACGATCCCGTCTTTGGACAGTCGGTCCAGCGCATTGCGGGCGTTAGGCGATGACGTATGTAGCTCTTCGGCTACCGCGCTCGCCGTCAGGACAGGACGCCGCAACAGCAGCGGGAGCACGTCCCAGGCCAGGGCATCTCCGCGTGCGTTAAGCCGGGCTTTCCATTCCCGTTGAATCTCCTGCAGCTGGCGGGCCAACCAGGTGCCCTGCTCAGCCGCCTGGACCGCTGCCTCCGCAAAGAGCTTCACGATGGGCTCCACCTTGCCCTCCCGGTAGTCATCTAGGGCGGCAAAATAGGTTGTCGTCTGCGCCAGCAGTCCGGCCGAGACGGGCAGCGCAGTGCCCCGGGATAGTCCGTGCTTTTTCAACATGACGTGGACGAGCGCCCGGCCGGTACGCCCATTGCCGTCGGCGAAGGGGTGGATGGTCTCAAACTGAGCATGAGCCACTGCCGCATGGGCGAGCGCCGGGATATCCGTGCGAGCCATGAAGGCCTCCAGATCCCCCAGGAGTTCTTTCACCTGGTCTTGGTGGGGAGGGACGTACAGCGCATCACGGGGCGAGTCTTCCCGCCCGCCGATCCATACCGGCTCGGTGCGGAGCTCGCCGGCGATTTCCGGCGCATCCTCACGGAGCAACACCCGGTGCATGGCGCGGATGGCATCCGTACTAGGTGAGTCTTCTTCGATCGCTTCCCGCATCAAGCGGGTATTCGCCACAATGAGTCGAGCGTTAGGGCTCCCAGCGGCGGTAAGCTCCGCCTCCAAAACCTTGCGGGCCGAGGACGTCAGGTTCTCAATCCGGCTGGATGCCATCGACTCCGATCGCAGAAGCAGGGGCGCGAAGGGGACCACGCCATGCGCGTGTACCCCTTCGAATTTCGCGACCGCGATAGTCGCGGCGTCAAGCAACGCCCAGGTAGCAGTATCCAGGGACGGAGTACTTTCCGCGATCCGCGGGACAAGGGCACTGCGGTATTCCCGCACACGCCGCCGCGAGAGTCCTCGGTCTAGCGTCGAGGCCCAAGGACGAGTCTCATACTCCAAGTGCGGCCACGTCATGGCACGAGATTAGCAAAAGATCTTTTCCCTTTCCGAAAAACACGAAAATTTAATTGCGTAAGTTTGTGCTTTTTCTCGAAAGGAACAACTTCGATGAAAACTTTCCCTGTCCCTGCGGGCCAGCCGGTGTCCTCGGTGGAAGGACCGATTAGACGAAGACGATGCTGGTGGCCGGGGTATCCAGGTGGGCAACGGCCGTGGCTTCGGTTGTCTCGGCGTCCACTCGATAGATGGTGCCGTCCGGGGAGGAATAGTCCCCCTCCTGGGTGCCGTTGGAGCGCGAGGTGCCCATCGTGGAGTAGAAAATATATCCTTCGGCCCACGCGATACCGTCGGGCCCGGCGGGAGGCTTAGGCCGACACCGGACAGATGACCGGGGTGCCGGCGTCGTCCAGGATGGTGGCCTCGATGCCGTAGACTTGGGCGATGAGTTCCGGCGTGAGCACCTCGGTCGGGGTGCCGTGGGCCAGGGCCTTGCCGCCCTTGATGACCAGCAGGTCGTCGCAGTAGCGGGCCGCCAGGTTCACGTCGTGGATGGCCACGACGGCCTGGCGCGCGCCGTCGGCTACGGTGCTGCGTACCACCTTGAGCAGCTTGATCTGGTGGCGCAGGTCCAGCGCGGAGGTGGGCTCGTCCAACAACAGGATGTCGGGGTTGCCGACCAAGACCTGCGCCACGCTGACCAGCTGGCGCTGGCCGCCGGACATCTGGGAGACCAGGCGGTCAGCCAGGTAGCTGATGCCGAGCAGCTCCAGCGTGTCGGCGCTGGCCTGCACCGGTTCTACCCCGGGGCGGTGGCTGCGCCGGGCGGTGACCATGAGGCTCTCAAACGCGGTCAGCGAGGCCGTCGCCAGGATGTCCTGGGGCACGTAACCGATAGCGGTGCGCCGTTCTTTCTTGCTCAGCTCGGTCTCGCCCCGGGTCAGGTGCACGCGGCCTCCCGCCGGCTGTTTGAGCCCGGCGATGGTGTTGAGCAGCGTGGACTTGCCGGCGGCGTTCGGGCCCAGCAGGCCGGTCACCCGGCCCTCCTTCAGCGGCCCGAAGGACATGCCATCCAAGATGGTGTGCCTGCCGTAGCGGAAGCTGAGGTTGTCAACAGTGATTGCCATGGCTAGCTCCTTCCCTTCCGCCGTGAGAAGACGAGGAAGACGAAGAAGGGCACGCCCACCAGGGCGGTGATAATGCCAATCGGGATAGCCACCCCGGGCACGATGGAGATGGAGACCGCGTAAGCCACGGTCATCAGGACCGCGCCGGAGGCGACCGAGGCGGGCAGGAAGAAGGCCTGATCCTCGCCCACCAGCATGCGGGCGATGTGTGGCCCCACCAGGCCGATGAAGCCGATGATCCCGGCGAAAGCCACGGCCGCGGCGGCCAGGACCGAGGCGACCACCAGGGTCGCAATCCGCAGGGCCTTGACGTTGACGCCCAACGATGCCGCCCGGTCGTCGCCCAGGCGCAGTGCCGTGAGCTTCCACGCGCTGGCGGCGGCATAGGGCAGGGCAACGAGCAGGACCACGCCGATGATGCCGTTGGAGGTCCAGTTGGCCCGCTGCATGGAGCCCATGGTCCAGAAGACGATCTGCTGCAAGGCTTCCGTGGAGGCGCCGTATTGCATCAGCGACAGCAGGGCCTGGAAGAAGAAGGACAGGGCGATGCCCAGCAGGATCATTACCTCCGCGCTGGCGCCGCGCCACAGGGATGCCGCGGCCACCACGAGAACCGCCAGCAGTGCGGAGACGGAGGTCAGCAGCGCGAGGTTGAACTGCGGGTTGGCCAGGATGGTCCAGCCCATCACGATGGAAAAGGCCGCGCCGAAAGCCGCCGCCGAGGAGATACCCAGGGTGAACGGCTCGGCCAGCGGGTTGTCCAGGATGGTCTGCATGAACGCGCCGGACAGGCCGAGGGCCGCGCCGACCAGCAGGGCCATGACGGAGGCGGGCAGGCGCAGCTGCCAGAGCACCGTGTGGGTGCGCTGATCTACCCCGTCGGAGCCGGTCAGCGCGAGGAAGAGATCACGGATGCCCAAGTCGATGGGGCCGACGACGGTCGCCACGACGAAGGCCACGAAGGCGAGCAAGAACAGCCCGACGATGGCCACCACCTTCCGGCGCCCCCGCGATCGGTAGTCCTTGATAGCCAGTTGCTCTAGCTCCGCGTTCTCCGCGCGCGCCGCGGGCTGAGCCTGACGGAGACGGTCCGGGTCTGTTGCTTGCATTAACGCCATCGCCGGTTATTTATCCCCATTGTGAGCGAAGAAGGCGCCGGAGTAATCGAACGGCAGCCAGTCCTTGTGGAAGTCCTCGAAGTCCTTGGCCGCGTCCATGTCCTCGAACTTATCCGGGTAGAGCCACTTCGCGAAGGCCTCCAGGGCGAAGACGTTGAACGGGTTGTCGTAGAACTGGTGGTAGACGGCGAAGTACTTGTCGTTCTTCGGAGCCTCCAGCAGGTCTAGGCCCGGGGTCTCCAGCGGGCCGTCCAGAGTTTCCTGGGCCTTGTCCGGGCTGGACTGGTAGCCCAGCTGGACGTGGCGAACGTCCGGGGTCTTGTCCGTCTCATCGGACCACTCGCCGCCGGTAACGATGAGGTTCTCCGGCTGCATCTCTATCATCTTTTCCGCGGTCAGGGTGTTGTTCTCGGCCGAGGTGATGTCCTCGCCCAGGTTCTTGGCGTGCAGCGCGTCCAGCAGGGAACCGAAGTTCTTGTCCGCGGAAACTGAGCAGCAGTCCATCATGCCAGCCGCGGTCCAAACTAGCGCCTCCGGACGGTCCTCGTCCTTGACGTCGGCAACACGGTCGGTGATTTCCTTGACCTTGCCCTCGTAGAAGTCGTTGAACTTCTCGGCCTGCTCGGTCTTACCCAGCAGGTCGCCCAGCAGCTTGACGGAGGTGGTGGTGTTTTCCAGCGGCTTCTGGCGGAAGTCGGTGAAGACGTAGGTGACGCCGGCCTTATCCAGATCGTCCAGGAAGCCGGTCTTTTCCGCGCCGTCCTTGTGGTCCAGGGACATGACCACGACATCCGGGTCCTGCGCCAGCAGGTTTTCCACGGTCACGTCGCCCTTGGCGATGTTGCCGATCTCCGGCAGGTCCTTGGCCGCGGGGTTCAGGCCGTAGAGCTTTTCTTCGAACTTTGGCGCGGCCTTGGTCAGGTCCGAACCAAAGGCAACGACGTTTTCGAACGGGTCGTCTTGCAGAATCGAGGTGACGAAGGTGTTGCGGCCTTCCGCCAGGATGATGCGCTCCGGCTGTTCCGCAAACTCGACGGTGCGTCCGGCGGCGTCGTGAACCGTCAGGGCCGAGTTCTCCGCCTTTGTGCCGTCTTGGTTTACTTGCGAAGCCCCATTCGAGCCATTCGACCCGTTGGAGCCGTTATCGGCGGAGTCGCTAGAACAGCCCGCTGCGCCGAAAACCAGCGCAGTCGCCGCTACAGCGGCCAGGATTTTCTTCATGATGTGCTGCAACCCTTTCAGAGAAATAAGCAGGTAAAGAAGGACAGGTTTACCTTAGTCCTCCGATGGCTGGCATCAAAATTCTTTAGGCTACCCTGCCCTAAACAATTCCTCTATAACCCCTCCGAGCGGCCTCAGCGACCATCCCGCAGTGAAATCACCCCACCTCACCGCGGGTTTTCGGGCGGATTACCCCAAAAGGAAGTATCCGCCCGTCCCCGACTTGCCCTGCCCGGCTATTTCACGACGAGGTTGACCATGCGGCCGGGCACGTAGATCTGCTTGACCACGTTCTTGCCGCTGATCAGTTCCGCGATCTTCGTGTCGGCGGAGGCGGCGGCCAAGACGGTGTCCTGGTCGGCATCGGCAGCGACGTGGATGCGGGACTTGACCTTGCCGTTGATCTGGACTGGGACCTCGATCTCGTCGTCCACCAGGTATTTGTCCTCGTAGGCCGGGAAGGGCTCGAAGGTGATGGTCTCTGCGTGGCCGAAGCGGCGCCAGATCTCCTCCGCGATGTGCGGGGCGACCGGGGAGACCATCTGCGCGATGGGCTCGACGGCCTGGCGCGGCGCGCCGTTCGAGTAGGCCTTGGTCAGGTAGTTGACGTACTCGATCAGCTTGGCCACGACGGTGTTCAGACGCAGGTTCTCGTAGTCGTCCCGCACGCCCGCGATGGTGCGGTGCAGGGCCTTCAAGTCGTCCTCGGTCAGGGCGGCATCGGTAGCAGCCAGCTCACCCGTCTCCTCGTTGACGGCTAGGCGCCACAGGCGCTGCAGGAAGCGCTGCGCACCCACGACGTCCTTGGTGGCCCACGGGCGGGAGGTGTCCAGCGGGCCCATCGACATCTCGTAGACGCGCAGCGTGTCCGCGCCGAAGTCGCGGCAGATGTCATCCGGAGCGACGGCATTCTTCAGGGACTTGCCCATCTTGCCGTATTCCTGGTTGACCTCTTCGCCGTTGTAGTAGAACTTGCCGTCCTTCTCTTCAACCTCGGCGGCCGGCACGTAGACGCCGCGGGAATCGGTGTAAGCATAGGCCTGGATATAGCCCTGGTTGAACAGGCGGCGGTACGGCTCCTTGGAGCTGACAAAGCCCAAATCGTAGAGCACCTTGTGCCAGAAACGGGAGTACAACAGGTGCAGCACGGCGTGCTCCACGCCGCCGACGTACAGGTCGACGCCGCCCGGATCATTCGCGCCGTGCTCCTCCGGGCGCGGCCCCGTCCAGTAGCGCTCGTTCTCGAGATCGCAGAACTGTTCGTCGTTGGTCGGATCCACGTAGCGCAGCTGGTACCAGGAGGACCCGGCCCACTGCGGCATGACGTTGGTATCGCGGTAGTAGGTCTGCGGGCCGTCGCCCAAGTCCAGCTCGACCTCGACCCACTCGCGGGCCTTGGCCAGCGGCGGCTGCGGCTCCGAGTTGCGATCCTCCGGATCGAAGGAGACCGGCGCGTAGTCCTCTACCTCCGGCAGCTCGACCGGCAGCATGGACTCCGGCAGGGCGTGGGCGTGGCCGTCCGCGTCGTAGACAATCGGGAAGGGCTCGCCCCAGTAGCGCTGGCGGGCAAACAGCCAGTCGCGCAGCTTGTACTGGATCTTCTCCGCGCCCTTGCCGGTCTCTTCCAGCCAGGCGATGGTGCGGGCGATGGCGGCCTTCTTGTCCAGGCCGTTGAGATCCAGCCCGGCATCGTTAGCCGAATTGACCAGGGTACCGTCCTCGGTCCAGGCCTCGGTGCTGACGTCGCCGCCGCTGACAACCTCCGTGATCGGCAGGCCAAAGGTCTGCGCAAACTCGTAGTCACGGGTGTCGTGGGCCGGGACCGCCATGATGGCGCCGGTGCCGTAGCCGGTCAGGACGTAGTCCGCGATGAAAATCGGGACCTGCTTCCCGGAGACCGGGTTGGTGGCATAGGTACCCAGGAAGACGCCGGTCTTGTCCTTGTTTTCCTGGCGCTCCAGGTCGGACTTCGCGGCGATGTCCTCGCGGTAGGCCTCCACGGCCTCCTTCGGGTCATCGTGGCCGTAGGTCCAGCGCTCATCAATGTCGTCGTCGTAAGGGATGGGAGAGAGCAGATGGTCGACCAGCTCGTGCTCCGGCGCCAGCACCACGTATTCCGCGCCGAACAGGGTGTCCGGGCGGGTGGTGAAGACGGTGATCTCCTGGCCCTCCGCGGTGAAGTTCACGTCCGCGCCCCGGGAGCGGCCGATCCAGTTGCGCTGCATGGATTTGACCTTCTCCGGCCAGTCCAACAGCTCCAAGTCATCGAGCAGCCGGTCCGAGTACGCGGTAATGCGCATCATCCACTGCTTGAGGTTCTTGCGGAAGACCGGGAAGTTACCGCGCTCGGACTTGCCGTCCGCGGTCACCTCCTCGTTGGCCAGCACGGTGCCCAGGCCCGGGCACCAGTTCACCGTGGAATTCGACAGGTAGACCAGGCGGAACTCGTCCACCGCCTCGGCCTTCTCCGCCGCGGTCAGGTCCTCGTAGTAGCGCCCGTCCTTGGTGGTGCGCTTGTTGGCCTCCAGCTCCTGGATCAGCTCCGAAATCGGGCGGGCCTTGCCCTGCTCCTCATCAAACCAAGCGTTGTAAATCTGCAGGAAGATCCACTGCGTCCACTTGTAAAACTCCGGGTCCGTGGTAGCCACACTGCGGCGCGGGTCGTGGCCTAGGCCCAGGGCGCCCAGCTGCCGGCGCATGTTGTCGATATTGGTCATTGTGGTCGTCCGCGGGTGCGTACCCGTCTGGATGGCGTACTGCTCAGCCGGCAGGCCGAAGGCGTCATAACCCAGAGTGTGCAGCACGTTCTTACCCAGCATGCGGTTGTAGCGGGCGAAGGTGTCCGTAGCGATATACCCCAGCGGGTGGCCCACGTGCAGCCCCGCCCCGGAGGGGTAGGGGAACATATCCTGCACGTTGAGCTTTTCCGCCGGCAACTGACCATCCGTAGCCAGGTCGCCGACCGGGTTCGGCGCGGTAAAAGTGCCATTATCTGCCCAGTACTGCTGCCAGGTCTTCTCAATCTGGTTAGCCAGTTCCGGCGTATAGCGGTGCGCGGTAGTATCCGTGGAATCACTCGGGTTAGTCATAGGCACACAGTGTAGTCGCCGCAGGTTAGCGGTGTCAGTTTAGGTTAAGTCGTGGCCAGTTATCTAGGCCCGAATCCTGAAGGAATCTGAGCAAGCCGAAACGCTGTCATCACCATACGGAAACTTTGCCCAATTCTTAGTGACAAAGAGCCGCGCGAACGCTGAACATCTCAGCGCCGCGCAGCTCTTGGCGTGCCGGCTAAGTTTAGGGCCTAGCCAAAGATACGGTCGAAGAAGTTCTTGACCGGCTTCATCATCAGGTGCGGTACATACTTCCAGACGGCCCAGCTGCCCAAGCCGAGCGCACCCAGCACGGCTGCGACCAGGCTAAAGCCCCAGAACACGTTGGAAGAGCCTTGCGAGCTAGCGGAGCTACCGTTGCTGCTGCTCGAGCTACCGGAGCTGGCCATTGCTGCTGCCGCTGCTGCCTTCCTTGTTCGGTTCCTTGCTCGGCTTCGCCGGCTCAGACGGCTTGCTCGGCTCAGTGGACTCTTCCGGTTCGCCCGGCTCGGTGGTCGGCTTTTCAGAAGGCTCGGCCGACGGCTCTTCGGTCGGTTCTGGCTGTTCCTCGCGCGGATCGACCAGGGCGCGGTCGCGGTTCTCTAGGGTGACACGGTCGACGAGCGCACCGGTGGGCTCGTCGTAGGTGGTCAGGCGGAGTTCCTCGCCGGTCACGTCCACCCGCAGATAATCCGGGGTGTAGTCTTGGCGCCAGTAGGCGGTGGAGTCGTGCACCAGTTCCTGCGGGACGTGTTCCATGCGGGCGTTCGGCTGCTTTTCGCCATTGACGTCCTGGAAATCGTAGAACTTGCCGCCGCCGGCGCTGGTGGTGGTCAGGTAGAGGACCTCGTTGTCGTTCGGGGAAAGCTTGTCATTGCGCTTGCCCAGGCCCTCAGAGACCGGCTGATTGCCGTTCATCAGGTGGGTGCGGGTGTAGATGTGGTCGTGGCCCGAGAGGACCACGTCGACGCCGAGCTCAGAGAAGGTATCCGCCAGGCCGTCGCGCAGGCGTCCCACGTCGGTGTCGGTGTAGTGGGTGGCCTGCGAGTACAGGGAGTGGTGCATGCCTACGATTACCCAGTCGTTGAAGGCGCCTCGGTTGTCGATGGTGTCCTTGAGGAAGCGCTTGTGGCGCTCAATGTCGTCCTCTTGGCTTGCGTTGGAGTCCAGATTGATGAAGAGCACGTTGTTGCGCTCAAACCAGGAGTTGCGCAGGTCCGGGGCCTGGTTGGGGTTGATGAAGTGCTCGTCGTAGTCACCGAAAGCAATCGCGGAGGGGTAGCCCTCGTGGTTGCCCGGGATAGCACTGAGCGGAACCTGCCGGATGACATCTGGGCTGAAGAAGCCGTCGTACTGGGCTAGGGGAGCGCCCCAGCCCTCAATCTGGTCGCCCAGGGACCAGATGAGCTGCGAGTCCGGTACGTCACCGATCGCCTTGTTGATCGTCTTGTTCCACTGCTCGGTTTGTTCCTCGATCTTCGCGTCCACGCCGATCTGCGCGTCGCTAATCGTGACAAAGGACCAGTCCTCGCCGTGGGAACCGGTGTTGAACGTGTGCGGGGCGGACCAGCCGCCCTCGTCGGAGCCCACCACGTAGGTGTACTCGGTGTCTTCCGCCAGGCCGGTGGCCGTCGCATAGTTGGACAGGTAGAGGATGCGGCCGGCGTTCTTTTCCTTGGCGTCGAATTCCTTCGCCTGGTCTTCCTGCCCGGTCGGGTAGACCTTGAGCTTTTCCTCGCCTCGGTGGTTGGTGCGCCAGGAGACGATGACGGAGGTTTCATCCGCGCCCGGCTGCAGGACCTGGCGGTAAATCGGGGATTCCTGCGCCTGGGCGGTGGTCGGGACGACGGCGCCGGAGGCAAGAGTGACAGACAAGGCGCAACCAAGCGCCACGAATGAGCGGTTGAGGCAAGCTTTAATCATGGGCTTCTTCCTGGTCAGACGGCCCTACCGCGAAACCGGATGACACTGCAGTTATTCATTGGTGTCGGGAGTGCAGTACCAAGTGATCCGTGCGGCAGACCCAAAAGCAGAGTTGTGGGCGAGTTGTTTTACAGCTTTAGAGCCGAGCGGTCACGAGGAAGAATCTTCGGTCGCCTGCGTAAACCACCCGGCTTGAGCAAAACGTTAGGCACATGGAAACAAATACAGGTAAATGCCATGTTAAAGTCAGATTACTCAGGGAATAACTTCTACTTAAGACTCAACTACCAGCTCTTATTCTCCCAGCGAGCGGCCCGGGACTGGGCTAGTTTGTCAGCCATGAAGACAACCCGTTTCTCTCGCCGCACGGCACTGACCGCCGCCTCGCTCACCGCAGCCGGCATCGCCGCGGCCCCCGCTTTTGCCCAAGACCAGCCGACCTCCCCGTTAGATCTTTATACCCAGGATTCCGGTGCCAGCCTGCCGTTCTTGCACGGGGTGGCCAGCGGCGGCCCGCTGCCGAGCTCCGTGGTGTTATGGACCCGCATTACCCCGGATCGTGACTCGCTGCCCGGCTCCGGATTGGGCGAGCCCACCCGCGTCGACTGGGAGGTGTCCACCAGCCCAGAGTTCGGCGACATCGTCGCCCGCGGCACGGAGACCACCAGCCCGGATAGCGATCACACCATCCACGCCGAGCCGCACGACCTGAGCCCGGCCACCGAGTATTACTACCGCTTCCGCGTTGCCGACGGCCCGCACGCCGGGGCCGAGTCCCTGGTGGGCCGCACCAAGACCGCACCCGCCCACGGGGACAGCCCGGACCAGCTGACCTTCGCCGTGGCATCGTGTGCGAACTACGAGTCCGGCTTCTTCTGCGCCTACCGCGACATGGCCGAGCGCGGCTGGTCCGGCGAGCTCGACCTCGTCGTTTTCCTCGGCGATTACATCTACGAGTACGGCACGGGCGAGTACGTGGGCAAGTCCGGCATCGCCCGCCCGCACCACCCGACGTGGGAGATCACGACCCTCGAGGACTACCGCATGCGCTACGGGCGGTACCGCACCGATGCCCACCTGCAGGCCGCTCACGCCTCCGCCCCGTGGGTCGTAACCTGGGATGACCATGAGTCCGCAAACAACGCCTGGCGCGAGGGTGCGGAAAACCACACCGACGGCTTCGTTGAGGGCCAGTGGGCCAGCCGCCGCGACCAGGCCCTGCAGGCCTACTTCGAGTGGATGCCGCTGCGCAAGGCCGGCACCTCGAAGGAAGGCCACCTCTACCGCAGCTTCCAGTTCGGCGATCTCATGGAGCTGACGCTGATGGATCTGCGCAGCTACCGCGACGCGGAGACCACCGCCGCCAACTTCGCCAGCCCGGACCGCACGATGCTCGGCAGCGAGCAATTCGCCTGGCTGACCGACGTCGTGGAGACCTCCCCGGCGCGCTGGATGGTGCTGGGCAACTCGGTCATGATGTCGCCCATGCGCCTGCTGACCATGCCGGGCAACCGCGAGGCCGAAGAAGCAATCCAGGCGATGAAGGCCTCCCGCTCCGGTATCGCGCTTAACTCCGACCAGTGGGACGGATACACCCACGACCGCGACAAGCTGCTCGAGCTTTTGGGGAAGCGCGGCCGCCACAACTTCTTCGTCACCGGCGATATCCACTCCGAGTGGGCCAACTCCATCTACACCGGCGATAAGGAGGTCGCCTGCGAGATGGTGACCACGTCTATCTCTGCGCCGAACGTCGACGAAATCCTGACCGAATACACCGGCATCTACCACGCGGAGGACAACTCGACCTCGCTGCTAGTGGAAAGCGCCATCAAGGACGCGAACCCCAACGTCAACCACCTCGACTACGACGCCCACGGCTACGCGGTCGCGCAGCTGCGCGCCGACGACGTGGAGATGCGCTACTACCGCGTCTCAGACGTCGAGGACCCCGAGGCGAGCGTCTCCCTGCACACCACCCGCACCTGGCGCGTGGACGGAGGCTTCGACCCCTCGGACGGCGAATAGGCAGTTCACAGGGTTTCGGAAGGGCCGAGACGTACAGCAACCCCACAGGAAACTTTCGGTTTACTGCCCCGGAACCCCCACGGCCTTGGCACCCGGGCGGCTTAGTCTCGAGTTCATGACATCACACAGACTCCGCACGAAAGTGGCCGCCCTCCTGGCTGCCGCCACCCTGACCATCCCGCTCGACCGCCTGGTCCAACTTCCCTGTGACCTTCGTGGAACGCAACGGGCTCAACCTCAACGACCTCAACGATGAGCAGCGCGCCGGGGCGTTGAAAGTGCTCGAAACCCTTTTGTCCGAAAGCACCTATGAGCGGGTCGTCAGGTTGCCGGGTAGACCATCGGCCGGCTGATCTTTAGCCCGATGGCGTCGCCGACCTTGGGGTGGTGCTCAAGGCCCACGCTAGCGCGGAAGGTGTGCCCGGAGCCTGCCTGAGCCGTGACCGAGTAGGCCGTGGTCTCGAAGAGCACGGAGGTCAGCGTGGCATCGACCGCCCCCGGCTGGCCCGGCGCGGTGACCTCCACGGTGCGGGGCAGGATGACGATTTCTACCGCCGTGCCCTCGCGCGGGGCATCGTGTCCCGCTGCCGGAGCTGGCTGCGCCGCCCAGGCGAATTCCTCCCAGCCGGTGCCGAGCGCCTGGCAATCCACCCGGTGCCCGCGCAGGTGCCCATCCAGCACCGTGGCGTCGGAGATAAACCGCGCCACCGCGGGGCTGGCAGGGGAGGAGAGCAGTTCCGGGGCCGTGGCTACCTGCTGGATGCGTCCGTCGGCCAGGACCACAATGCGATCGGCGACCGCCAGGGCCTCAGCGCGGTCGTGGGTGACGTGGACCGCCGTGAGCCCCTGGGTGCGCACCAGGGCCGTTAGATCGCGGCGTAGCTTATCGCGCAGCGGCTCATCGAGGGCCGACAGCGCCTCGTCAAGAAGTAGCACGCTCGGGTTCGCCACCACCGCGCGGGCCAGCGCCACTCGCTGCTGCTGCCCGCCGGAGAGGGTAGAGGGCTTGCGCTTGGTCATGCCCTCCAGCCCGACCATCGCCAGCGCCTCGTGGATACGCTCGCGGCGCTGGGCCGCAGGGACGCCGGCCATCTTCAGCGGGTAGCCCACGTTGTCCGCGACACTCATGTGCGGCCAGACCGCGTGCTGCTGGAAGACCATACCCATGCGGCGCTTCTCCGGGGGCAGTCCCGCCAGATCCTCGCCTGCCACGCGGAGCACGCCCGCAGTGGGGTGCACGAACCCGGCAATCGTGCGCAGCAGCGTGGTCTTGCCCGACCCGGACGGGCCGACAAGCGCGACGAATTCGCCTTCCTCGACCGTTAGGCTCACCGAGTCCAGGCCCCGAGTGCCGTCGGGGAAATCGACGGTCACGTCTTGTAATTCCAGAAATGACACTGTTTCTTATTTTCCTTTCGCGGGAGACCGGGCGGACAGCGCGAGGGCGACGATGCCCACCACGCTAAACAACAGCGACAGCGCCGCCGCCTCGTTATAAGCCCCGGCTTGCTGCAGGTTGAAGACCTGGACGCCCAGGGTGGTGGTGCCCGGCGCGATGAGCAGAATCGACACGGTTAGCTCGCGGACCGCGGTCACCGCCACGAGCACCGCCCCGGAGATGGCGGCGGGGATCGCCATAGCACCCGTCGTAGACAGCAACGCCAGCACCTGCCCGGCGCCGGACATCCGCGCGGCTTCCTCCACGGCCAGGGGAGTGGTCCGCAGGGGAGCCCGCACTGCTTGCAGGACCAGGGCGGTGAAGGCACAGACGTACGCGCCCAGGATGACCCAGATCGTGTTGTAGATGCCGGTGTACCGGCCGAAGATCAGCCAGGCGATGCCCACGATCATGCCGGGCAGTGCCGTCGGCAGGAGCACCACGAGCGTCAAAGCGGTATTTCCCCACAGGCGGGTACGGGTCACCACCAGGCCGACTGCCCAGCCGATGATCCCGCACAAAACGGCGGCACTCAGCGCGAGGAAGAGCGAGTTTTGGAAGCCGTCAATAACCCGCGGGTTAGACACCGCGTTGGTGAAATTGTCCAGGGAGATATTCTCCGTCGTAAACGGCACGCCCGGCGCGGGCAGCAGGGCTCGATACGCCAGCCCCGCCAGCGGGCCCACGGCAATCACCAGCGCCATCAACCACGCGATCACAGTGACCACCGGGCGCAGAGCCCCCAGCCCGAAGTGCGCAGGTTCGCCCGTGGCCTGCAGCGTCGTCGCCGCCCGCAGGGACACAACGTGCTCGGCGATCACCGCGCCGATGCCCAGCAGGAGCAGCACCACGCCCAGCGTGGAGACCACCTGGAGGGGATTCGAGACAGTGCCCGAGTCCATGAAGCGGTACATCATCGTCGCCAGCGTCTCGAAGCCCTGCGGCGAGCCCAAAATGGCCGGGATACCGAAGTCGGCCAGGTTGGAGACCGCGGTCAGCGTAAACGCCGACAGCAACGCGGGCCGCAGCAACGGGAGCGTGACGGTCCAGAAGACCGTAAACGGGCCCGCCCCGGAGACCCGGGCCGCCTGCTCCAGGTCCGCTGGAAGCTCCCGCAGCGCCGCCGCGACGATGATGTAGACCATCGGGTAGGAGTGGACCAGCATCAGGACCGTCACGCCGTCCGCGCCGTAGACATTCCAGACCTCAGTGCCGAAGAGGCGGTTGAGGCCCTGTGCGGGCCCGAACAGCTGCATCCAGGCAATCGCCCCGATAAACGGCGGGACCAGCAGCGGGGAGAGCAACAGCAACCGCAGCCACCGCGTGCCCGCCGCGTCGGTGCGGTCCAGCACCAGCGCCATGGCGGTACCCACGACGACCGCACCCACCGCGGAGAGCAAGGTGGTGAAAAACGAATTCCACGCCGCCTGTCCCAGCCCGCTGTCCAGCAACAAGGGCCACTGGTTGCCACCCAAGGCTAGGGCCACGACCAGAGACAGCGGGATGACGAAAAGACCGGCGACCACGAGCCAGGTGCCGAAACGGGCGAGGGAGACCCCGGACAACAGGGACGTGGCACTGGCGGCCGCGCCGGAAGCCTGCCTAGACTTAGCGCTTAGCTGAGTGTTTCGCGTAAGTGTGCTTGCCAAGGCTCTAGTTCATCGCGTCCTGGAAGACCTTAACCGCCGCATCCTTGTCTTCGGTCACGGTGTCCAGATCCGGAGTCATAAGCTCAATCTCATCCAGGGCCGGGGTGTCCTCCGGCACGCCGACGTCCTCACGGACCGGCAGGTAGGACTGCTCCACCGCCAGCTTCTGGCCTTCCTCGGACAGCAGGAAGTTAATGTACTTCTCGGCGGCCTCCTGCTGCTCACTATCGGCGAAGACGCCGGCCGGCTCCGTGATGTAGGGTGCGCCCTCGCTCGGGTAGGCAGTGGCGATGGGCGAGCCTTGGGCGGCCAGGTCACGGACCAGGTAGTCCACGACAATGCCCACCGGGCGCGAGCCGGAGGCGATCTCCTGGGAGGTGGGGCCGTTAGACTCCGCCACCATCGGGGAGTTTTCGCCCAGCTGGTTGATCCAGTCTTCGCCGAGCTGCTCGTCGTTCTTCCAGACCGAGGCGTTGAAGGCCGCTGCGCCGGAGACAGCCGGGTTCGGCAGAACGATCTTGTCGCGATACTCCGGGTCGACCAAATCGGCCCACGACTGCGGGGCGTCAGCCTCATCGATAACGTCGGTGTTGTAGGCGATCACCGTCGGGATGATGCGGGTGCCAACGTAGTAACCGTCCTCCGAGACTGCCTCATCGATGAGACTGGAGGTGTCCACGTCCTTTAGCTGGCTCAAGTCGTCGCTGGCGACGTATTGGTCGAAGGTGGCGGAGTCCGCCGCCCACAGGACGTCGGCCTCGATACCGCCGGAGGACTTTTCGGATTCGATACGGGCATTCAGGTCGCCCGTACCCGCGCGGTAGACCTCCACGGAGATATCCGGGTGTGCCTTTTCGAACGCCGCGTTGATTTCATCGACCTTGTCCTCCGGCTCGGAGGTGTAGACCGTCAGGGTCGTCTGGTCGCCCTCGGCCGCGGGGTCGCCTCCGCCGTTGCCGTTTTCGGCCGGTTCGGAGCAGGCAGTTAACGCCAGACCCACGGTCGCCACGCCCGCGATAACGGCTGCCGCACGCGGGCGGTGGGAGGGACAGTAGCGGCTAAAGGAACCGGAGAGTTTCATGCGCAAACTCCTTCATACAAGTGATAGAGATAGGGACTTTAGCGTGGGCTCTTTAGCTCAGAGCCTCGACACCATGTCTGACCATCCAAGTCCCCGGAGGTTAATACCAGGTTCTCTCCACGTTGCGTTGCGGTGAATTATCTCCCCGGCCGGTTTCGGCCTTTAGCCGTTGATGATGTGCGGGTAGGCTAGGCCCTTCAGTCCCTCCGCGCCGAATTCCACCCCGTAGCCGGAGGACTTAACGCCGCCGAAGGGCACGCGGGGATCCACCCCGCCGTGGCCGTTGATCCACGTGGTTCCGGCCTCCAGCCGGGCCGCCACGCGGCGCGCACGCTCGCGGTCGCTGGACCAGACTGACGACCCCAGCCCGACATCCAGCTTGTTCGCCTGCTCGATGGCCCACTCCTCGTCCTCATAGGCAATGATCGGCAACACTGGGCCAAACTGCTCTTCCACCACGAGCGCGTTATCCGAGTCGATGTCCCCGATCAACGTGGCGGGGTAGAAGTAGCCTGGCGCGTCGTAGTCCGGCTCGCCGCCGAGCAGCACCGTGGCGCCACCGTTCTTTGCCTCCTTGACCAAGCGGTCGACGATCTCGAATTGCTGCTGGTTCTGCAGCGGACCAAGCACGTTGTCCTCCTCGAGACCAACGCCCATGGGGGAGTTTTTAGCCACCTCAATCAGGGCCGCCACGACGTCGTCGTATTGTGCCGCCGGCACGTAGAGGCGCTTCATCGCCGCACAGGTCTGGCCGGTATTAATGAATGCACCCCAGAAGAGATCGCCGGCGATAGCGTCGATGTTCGCGTCATCCAGGACGACGCCGGCGTCGTTACCGCCCAGCTCCAGCGTCAGGCGCGTCAGGTTGGCCGCGGAGGATTCCACGATCTTGCGACCCGTGGCGGTCGATCCGGTGAACATAATCTTGTCGATCCCGGAGTGCGTCGACATCGCCGCGCCTACTTCACCGTCACCGGTAACCACCTGGAGCACGTCCTTGGGCAGCACTTCGTTGATGATCTTCATCAACGCCAGCACGGATAGCGGCGTGTATTCGGAGGGTTTCACGACGACCGCGTTGCCTATCCGCAGTGCCGGGGCCACCTGCCAGACGGTGATCATCATTGGCCAGTTCCACGGGCCGATAGCTCCCACCACGCCTAGGGGGCGGTAGTGCACCGTGGCCGTGATGTCGTCCTCCACCGCGGTGTAATCCGGGGAGTCGAAGGACGCGGTGGCGCGCAGCCAGGCCGAGCACGCACCGACTTCAAAGCGCGCGTTCGGCCCGTTGAGCGGCTTACCCTGCTCGCGAGAGAGCAGCTCCGCCAGCACCTCCGCGTGTTCCTCGATGGCGTCAGCAGCCTTGAGCAAAAGGTCGCGGGGGCGGCATCCCCTAGTCGGTCGAAGTCTTTCTGCGCTGCGCGAGCCTTATTCACCGCAGTGTCGACGTCATCCACCGTGCCGATGGCCGCGATGCCGACGATCTCTTCGGTCGCCGGATTGATGATTTCGCGCCCCTTGCCCGAGTCGACGTCGGGGAGCAGGTCAGAGTAGTTGTGCACAGTGGTCATGGGAACTCTTTGAAGAGATTCAAAGGGCCAAGATTGATCCCAGTATTGCACAGGTCACAACCGCATGGTTTCACGTGAAACCATGCGGTTAATTGGCGGTACCTTCCAGGCCTTGCCGGGCTTCCGCCGAGGCGCCCGGGACGCGCATCTCGAACTTCTCGCGGACTACCGTGTAGTCGAAGTAGCCCATGCGGGCAATCGGCTCGGCCTTGAGGATGTCGAGCAACCCATCCTCGGTCAGGTAATCGTCATTGATGTGAATCTTCTCGACCCGAGCGAATACGACGTCGATACTGCCCTGGTTGGAGTTCCCCATGAGGCATTGCGTGGACAGGTAGCGGCACTCGAAGTGGACCGGGGATTCCTTGACCATGGGGATGGGGTAGTTGTCCGCGTAAATCTTGGTGACATCGAGGTGGTCCCACTCGCTCTCGTCCATCTCGAGCGCCATGGCAGACTTGTTGACCTCTTCGCGGAGGGGATAGGTGGCCATATTCCAGACAAACCATCCGGTGCGCTCAGCATTAATGACCGTATCCTTGCGGCGCCCGTCGGGGTAGTGGTTCGCGGAGAACATCACCATCGGCGGGTCAAAGGGCAGGTTCTGCCACTGACTGTAAGGCGCGATATTTTCTTGGCCGTCTTCGCTCACCGAGGAGAGCCATCCGATGGGACGAGGCACGGTGCAGCCCTTGAACGGGGAGTGCGGCAGTCCGGAGCTTTCAGTTAATGGGTTAAACTTCATGGAAGAAACCTTCCCTGGTTTGGCGGATGGGGCTAGCCGGTTAACGCAATACTATGCGCACCCGGTGAACCCGGCAAGAACTTTTCGCCCCCGAATGCGAATGTTTCACGTGGAACATTAAGGATCAGAACGAGCTGCGACGCAAATAGAGTCGAGCTGCCCTTCAGCACCAAGATGCATTTTCCATCCGACCTGGATGATAGGTTCCGGCTCTTGACTTATTTTCACCATCTTCATACCCTATTCATATCAGTCCCGAAAGACCTTGTTCATGCCAGATCCTGAAAGGCAAGATGCTTAAAAAAACTAGGACCTACGCCCTCTTCCTTGCGATCATTTGCGGAGGTTCCCCAACTGCAGTGGCCGAAGAACCCAGTTTTCCCGAAACAAATGCGAGCGCCTCCTACGGAGTTCAGGAGCTAAATACACAAGATCTCAACTGCACAAAGGGCGAGAAAAACTCTTTCGTCGACGAAAAAGGTTTAACACATGTTTCGGGCTGCTATGAGCTTGGGACACAAACGGCAACCCGCGATAACCATTGGAGTCCGTATGAGGATAAAACTTTCCATTGCGGGACGTCCTACATCCGCAATCAGCAAATTGCCTACCTATTTTACCGCGGCCAAGTACACGCCTCAGGAGACTGGGCAACAGGTCAAGACTGCGGAGGGACAGGGCGCGTTTATCGTGCAAGCATGGCTTATTCCCGTGATGGAAAGACATTGTCCAGCGCAATGGTGACAGCTGGTCAGACTAAGACGATCACGGCAAGGGATTCCGTTGGCCCTAACGCACCTCGCACAGTGTTGAATTACAACTTCATCATTGGTCCCTAAAGGCCTTTCCGAAGTATGTATTCCAACCACGCAGAATTGGAGCTCGACGTTGAGCGTCGTCAAAAGAATTGTTTTGCTGATAACAGCGGCCCTGGCTCTTTTGTGTACTTGCTTAGGCACAGCCGCGACAGTTTCCACCGTCGCCCCTTGGCTCACCGAGGTTACCGGTAATCCGCGGGCCGGCATACCTTATTCCGTCTGCTTTACGGTCTGCGGACTCAGTTTCACAGTCTTTCTTGCCATCTGCACCTGGTTCTGCCTGACCCGGGGCGGGCGATCACGGGCCGCATTCTTGCTGCGCTCCCTAATCGCCATGATCATCTTTTGGATGGTAGCGGCAGTAGCCTGCAGCGTCTGGTTCACCATTGAGGTCAACGACTTCGGCTACCCAGGAATCTTGGGAGTTCTCACTGCGCTGTCCATCGGTACTCTGATGGTCGATGTCCTACGTCGGGTCAAAGCGAGCATCGATTCGCGACCCTAGGGGCCGACCCACAGCAGACTTAACCGGGGCGGATATCGACTATCCACCCCGGTTTTTGCGTACCCGAGGAGCTGGGCTGGACCCTAGCTAGGCCTGGTTTGCGTAGGGATCGCGGATGCCCAGGTACTGGACCTCGGTGTATTCTTCGATGCCCTCGGCGCCGCCCTCGCGGCCCAATCCGGACTGCTTCACGCCGCCGAAGGGGGCGGCAGCATTGGAGATGACGCCGGAGTTAAAGCCCATCAGGCCGAATTCCAGGCCGTCGGCAAGGCGCCAGAGGCGGTCGGGATCCTCAGAGTAGACGTAGGAGGCTAGACCATACTCGGTGTCATTGGCCAGCTCGATGACCTCGGCCTCCGAGCGAAAGGTCATGATGGGGGCGATGGGCCCGAAGATTTCCTCGCGCATCACGCGGGCACGGCTGGATACGTTGCTCAGGACGGTGGGGCGGAAGAAATAGCCCGGCTTTTTCACGGCGCGCTGATCCGTTTCCACGGTCGCGCCCTTGGAGACGGCGTCCTCGACGAGCTTCTCCAGGTTCTTGAGGGCTTTTTCCTCGATGACCGGACCACAGGTTGTCTTCTCGTCTAGGCCGTTGCCGAGCTTCAGCTGGCCCATCCGCTTGGCCAGCTTGCGCGTGAATTCCCTTGCGACGGATTCGTGGACGAAAAAACGGTTGGCGGCAGTGCAGGCCTCACCCATGTTCCGCATCTTAGCGCCCATGGCACCCTCGACGGCCTGGTCGATATCGGCGTCTTCGAAGACGATGAAGGGAGCGTTGCCGCCCAATTCCATCGAGGTGCGCAGCACGTTGTGGGATGCCGACTTAAGCAGCGAGCGGCCGACTGCGGTGGAGCCGGTGAAGGACACCTTGCGGAGGCGGGCATCGGCAAGCAGGGGGTTGGAAATCGTGGAGGCGGACTGCCCGGAGACAACGTTGAGCACGCCCGCGGGCAGGCCGGCGTCCTCCATGGTCTTGGCGAAGTACTGAGCGGTCAGGGGGGTGAGCTTGGCTGGTTTGAGCACCATCGTGCAGCCGGCGGCCACGGCAGGCGCGACCTTGCGGGTCGCCATGGCCAGCGGGAAGTTCCACGGGGTAATCAGCAGGCAGGGCCCCACCGGCTTGCGGCGGGTAATCATGCGCAGCGTGCCCTCCGGGACGGGGGAGGAGTGGCCGTAATCGCGCACGGCTTCCTCGCTAAACCAGCGTAGGTACTCCGCGCCGTAGGTAACCTCGCCGCGGGACTCGGCCAAGGGCTTGCCCATCTCCAGGGTCATCAAGCTGGCAAAGTCTTCCGCGCGCTCGTGGACGAGCTCGAAGGCGCGGCGCAAGATGTCGGCGCGCTCCCGCGGGGACGTTGCGGCCCACTTGTCTTGGACAGAACACGCGGAGTTCAAAGCCGCCAGGGCGTCCGCCGAGGATCCGGAGGCCATCGTGGCGATAACTTCCTTAGTGGCGGGGTTTTCCACCTCATAGGTGGAACCGTCGCTAGAGTCGCGCCACTCCCCGCAGATCAGCAAACCCTTCGGTACGCGACTGAGAAGCTCTTCCACATTAACTGCCATGTCCCACTCCTAAACTACTAATTGAGGTTCCCTTCCGATCGCCACTCTACACTTGTCTAGAAAAATGCGGCCCCGATCACACCTTCGGAAACGAATCGAGGAGGGACACTCACTCGCATCCTTATAGTCACTGTGACGTTATCCCTTGGTGACGTCGGTAACGCTTTGTTGCGACTCTGATCCCACGTTTGGCAAATGGTGGGCGGGGGAGGACATCCGCTAGGGTGGCAACTATGCGGAAGGCGTTACTCATTGGTCTTGGCTGGGTAAGCGTGGCCCTGGCGGCGATCGGGGTAGTGCTGCCCCTTCTGCCGACGACACCCTTCCTGCTGTTGAGCGCGTTCTGCTTCGCCCGCAGTTCCGAACGCTTCCACGCCTACCTCTACCACCACCGGGTCTTCGGCGCCTACCTCCGCAACTACGAGTCGGGCCAGATGAGTACCCGCCACAAGGTCCGCACTCTCAGCATCATGTGGATAGGCATCCTCGTCTCCGCCGCCTTGATCAACAAGCCCATCGTCTGGGTAGTGTTCATCATCATCGCCAGTTGCGTGACCGTGCATCTGTGGCGCCTACGGCCGGCGGAGACCCAAGAGCCCGCCCGGAATAAATAAATCTCCCGATTCGCTCCCACCATCCGGAGTTTCTACGATAGTATAGGTTTCATGAAGCAGAACACACTCAACACCCAGTGGTGGCTCGCTTAACGTAGCGGACCACCAGCTTCTAGTCATGTCCTAGGTCCGCTTAGCGCGGGCCTAGTGGTGTTTCTGCACCTCTCTTGCTCGCGGTAAAGCTAAATTCCCACCGCTTCCACACCTTCGACCCCCAAGAGAGGTCTTCAATGACGCTAGTAACCGCTAGCCAGACGCTGGCTTTTCACGGCGACACCGCGGCCGTGTTCCAAGAGCTCAGCACGCCGCACGACAGCCTCCTGCTGGAATCCGCGGACATCCAGTCCAAGGACAGCCTCAATTCCCTAGCCGTCCTCACCGCCGCCGCCAAGGTGGTCTGCCAGGACGATGAAGTCACCGCCACCGCCCTCACTGCGGCAGGCCAGCAGATTGTCTCGCGCCTGAAGGAGCAGTTTTCCCACCGTTTACTAAGCGAGTCCGCTGCTCAGGCCACGTTCCGCTTTAGCCGCTCCACGGCCATTGACGAGCGGGAGCGACTGCGCGGGCAATCAACGGTCTCCGTCCTCCGGGCTCTCCAGGCGGACGCCGGCTACAGCGACGGGATGCTTCCCTTCGTCGCGGGCGGCTTCGCCTTCGACTACCTCGCCGGCTTCGAAGAGCTGCCTGCCGTCGCGGACGGCGCTAACACCTACCCGGACTACGAGTTCATAGTGGCCCAAGAGTTGCTGCACGTCGACCATCAGGCGGGCGAAGCTCACCTGCACGTGGTGGGGGTTGATGAGGGCCAGGTCGACCAGCAGCTGGGCGAGCTGGTGCGCCGCGTCCACGGCGTTAGGGATACCCTACAGCGGGAGACCTCCACGGTGGGAGAGCCCAACACCACCTTCCAGGCGCGGGCGGACCGCACCGACGAGGAGTTCCGGGCCATCGTCGAGCAGATGAAGGAGCACGTTCACGCCGGCGATATCTACCAGGTCGTGCCGGCCCGGGCCTTTAGCATCCCCTGCCCGGACGCCTTCGCCGCTTACCGAGAACTGCGCGCAGCGAACCCCTCGCCCTATATGTTCTACGTGCGCGGCAGCGACTACGAGCTTATCGGCGCTTCCCCGGAGTCCAACTTGAAGTACAACCCGGAGACCCACGAGCTGCAGCTGTATCCCATCGCCGGCACTCGCCCCCGCGGGTTGAACCCGGACGGCAGCCTCAACGAAGAGCTGGATGTCCGCAATGAACTGGACCTGCGCACAGACTCCAAGGAGCTAGCCGAGCACACCATGCTAGTTGACCTGGCCCGCAACGACCTGGCGCGCGTCTGCGTGCCGGGGACCCGGAAGATCTCCGCGCTGATGCAGGTTGACCGCTACTCCCGCGTGATGCACCTAGTCTCCCGCGTGACGGGTCAGCTGGACGAAGGCCTCGACGCCCTGGACGCCTACCGCGCGTGCATGAACATGGGCACGCTCTCGGGCGCGCCGAAGCTCAAGGCCACGGAGCTGCTCCGCAACGCCGAGGGGACCCGGCGCGGCTCCTACGGCGGGGCAGTGGGTTACCTCCGCGGCGACGGGGTGATGGACAACTGCATTGCCATTCGCTCCGCCTTCATTCGCGGTTCCCGCGCCATCGTCCAGGCCGGCGCCGGGGTGGTGCGGGACTCCTCGCCCCAGGCCGAGGCCGATGAAACCGTCCACAAGGCCTTCGCCGTGCTGAAGGCCATCGCCACCGCCCACCACGCCGAATTGGAGGTTATCCGATGAGCGACAAGCGCCCCACCGTGGCCGTCATCGACAACCACGACTCCTTCGTCTACAGCCTGACCGACGCACTGCGCGCCTACGACGTGCACGTTTTCCGCAACACCGTGGACGTCGACGCGGTCCTGGAGACCCAACCGGACGTCCTTTGCCTCTCGCCGGGGCCAGGCCACCCGCGCGAGGCGGGCAACCTCATGGAATTCGTTGAGCGCGCCGCCGGCCGCATCCCACTGCTGGGCATCTGCCTGGGCTTCCAGGCCCTGTGCGAGCACTTCGGCAGCGACGTCGAGCGCTGCGGCCCCGTCCACGGCCAGTCAGTTCCCATGCAGCTGAACGAGGAAGGTACCGCCAGCGAGCTCTTCGCCGGGCTGGGCACCGACGCCGACCCGGCGGCCGTGCCGGTCGCGCGCTACCACTCCCTGGGCTGCCGAAAGCTCCCAGAACCGCTGCGGCCCCTGGCCACCACGGAGACCGCCATCGGTCCGGTCGCCATGGCCGCTGATAACGCGGAGGGCACCATCTTAGGCCTGCAGTTCCACCCCGAGTCTATCCTGAGCCCGACCGGCCCGCTAATCCTGGAGAGGTGCATCGCCCGACTCAGCCCCGACTAGGGCGATGCTATCCCGAAGCAACCACCCCCTAAAGACTTAGAACTATCACTCAAGGAGTCCAGTACATGACAAACAACGAATCCCGCAGGATTCTGCAGCAATTCCTCGACAACTACGAACCGACGGTGGAGGAGGCTATGGAGGCCTTCGCCCCCTTGGCGGTCGGCGACTACGACGACATTCAGATCACGGCACTTCTTACGCACATCCGCACTCGCGAAGAGACCTTCGCGGACGTGGCCGGCGCGGCCAAGGCCTTCCTCAAGGTGGGCTACCCGTTCCCGATCACGGGCGAGGGCCTCATGGACACCGCGGGTACGGGCGGCGACGGCGCCAACACGATCAACATCACCACCGCGGCGTCGCTGGTCGCCGCCGCCGGGGGAGTGAAGATGGTCAAGCACGGCAACCGCTCAGTCTCCTCCAAGTCCGGCTCCGCGGACGTGCTGGAGGCGCTGAATATCCCGCTCGACCTCGACACCCCGCGCGCCGTGCGCCAGTTCGAGGCTTCCGGCTTCACCTTCCTCTTCGCCCCGGCCTACAACCCGGCCGTCGCGCACGTGCAGCCGGTGCGCAAGGCGCTGGGGGTCTCCACGCTCTTTAACACCATGGGTCCGCTGCTGTCCCCGGCCCGCCCAGAATTCCAGATCATGGGCATAGCCAACCCCGACCAGGGCCAGCTCATCGCCGAAGTCTTTAAGGAGCTCGGCCGCCGCCGCGGCCTGGTGGTCCACGGTGCCGGTACCGACGAGATCGCCACCCACGGCACCACGCTGGTCTGGGAGCTGCGCGACGGGGAGATCACCCACTACGAGCTCACGCCGGAGGACATGGGCATCGGCCGCCACCAATTGGCCGACCTGGTTGGCGGCGAGGGCAAGGACAACGCCGCCGCCATCCGCGCCGTCTTCGCGGGGCAGGGGAGCGAGGCCCACTTCGACGCTATCGCGGCCACCGCTGGCGCCATGTTCTACCTGGACGGCCACGACGAAACCATCGCCGAAGGCGTGGCCCGCGCCCAGCAGCTGATGACCTCTGGCGAGGTCGACGCATGGTTGGCCAAGCACGAGAAGGCCGACTATGCCCAGTAATCCTTCTTCTGCGAATCCTTCCGGGGCCCTGCCCACGGTGCTGGAGAACATCGTGGCGAACCGCCGGAGGCACCTGCCGGAAATCCGGGAGCGCCTCGCCCACGTGGATATCTCCGCGCTGCCGCGCTCCGAGCGCTCGCTCTACGAGTCCCTTAAGGGAAGCAACCGCTTCATCATGGAGTGCAAGTCTTCCTCGCCGTCGTTGGGGCTCATCCGCTCGGATTATCACCCCGGGGACATGGCCCGCATCTACTCGCGCTACGCCGCGGGCATCTCGGTGTTGTGCGAGCCCGACTACTTCGGCGGAGACTACGACCACCTGCAGACCGTCTCCCTGTCCACGCACCTGCCTGTGCTCTGCAAAGACTTCATCGTCGACCCCATCCAGGTCTACGCGGCCCGCTACTACGGGGCGGACGCCATCCTGCTCATGATGTCGATCGTCAACGACAAGGAATTCGCCGAGCTCAAGGCGCTCGCAGACAATCTCGGGCTCGACGTACTCACCGAGGCGATCACCCCGGAGGAGGTCCAGCGCGCGGAGAACTTCGGCGTCGATATCATCGGCATCAACAACCGGAACCTCCACGACCTAAGCATCGACCTGAGCCGCACGGAGCGGCTGGCCAGCCTGGTGTCCCCGGGCAAGGTGGTGGTCTCCGAATCCGGTATCCGCGACCACGCCACAGTCCGTCGTTTGGGCGCGCACGCCAACGCTTTCCTGGTCGGCTCCCAGCTGTCCGCGCAGCCGGACGTGGACCAGGCGGCCCGCGAGATGGTCTACGGCGCCCACAAGGTCTGCGGCCTCACCGCCCCGGAGCACGCCCAGGCGGCCCGCGCCGCCGGCGTCTGCTACGGCGGCCTAATCTTCGAGGAGGCCAGCCCCCGGAATGTTTCACGTGAAACCGCGAAAAAGATCATCAGCGCCGAGCCGGGCCTCCGCTACGTGGCTGTCAGCCGCCGCGAAGACGACTTCGCCGAGCTCGCCCTCCCCGGCGTACGCGCCATCCAGGTGCAGGCGCCGTACAAGGGCAGCCTGGACGGCGAGCGGGCTCTCATCGCCAAGGCCCGGGAGCAGGCCGGGGGAGCGGAGGTCTGGCGCGCCGTCGCCATGACCGACCCCGAGCACTCCGCCCTCGCCGAAGACCTCTCCCGCGAGGCCGACCTCCTGGTCCTCGACTCCGGCCACGGCGGCACGGGCCAAACCTTCCGATGGTCGGATGTCCCCGACGCGGTGAAGGAACGCAGCCTGCTCGCCGGCGGCATCGACCACACCAACTTGGCGGCCGCGCTGGCGGTCGGCACCCGCGGACTGGACCTGAACTCCGGGCTCGAGAGTCGACCGGGCCGCAAGGACACCGGGCTTATCGCCCGCGCCTTCCAGGAAATCCGCTCCAACACCGAAGCAACACCCCTAAACAGCTAGACCCCAACCAGAACATACAAGCACACAAGACAAAAGGAGATTCCCATGGCGGAAGTTTCACGTGAAACCAAAAAGACCATCCTCCCAGCCTATTTCGGGGAGTTTGGCGGGCAGTTAGTGCCCGAGTCCCTCATCCCGGCCCTCGACCAGCTCGAGGCCGCCTTCGTCGAAGCGATGGACGACCCGGAGTTCCACGAGGAGCTGGCCGGCTATCTCAAGGACTACCTGGGCCGCCCGACCCCGCTGACCGAAGCGACCAAGCTGGGCGGCAAGGCCCGCATCTTCCTCAAGCGCGAGGACTTGGTCCACGGTGGCGCCCACAAGACCAACCAGGTCATCGGCCAGGCGCTTCTGGCTAAGCGCATGGGCAAGACTCGCATCATCGCAGAGACCGGCGCGGGCCAGCACGGCACCGCCACAGCGCTTGCCTGCGCGCTGCTCAACCTGGAGTGCGTGGTCTACATGGGCGCTAAAGACGTCCAGCGCCAGCAGCCCAATGTCTACCGCATGGAACTCATGGGGGCGAAGGTGGTCCCGGTCGACACCGGCTCGGGCACACTCAAGGACGCCGTGAACGAGGCCCTGCGCGATTGGACCGCCACCTTCCACGAATCCCACTACCTGTTGGGCACCGCGGCGGGCCCGCACCCCTTCCCCACGATCGTGCGCGAATTCCACCGCGTCATCTCGACCGAGGCGAAGGCTCAGATGCTCGAGCGCACCGGCGGCCTGCCCGACGTAGTGGTCGCCTGCGTGGGCGGCGGCTCCAACGCCATCGGCATGTTCGCCGACTTCATCGATGAAAAAGGAGTGGAACTCGTCGGCGCCGAACCCGGCGGCGAGGGCCTGGATTCCGGCCACCACGGCGCGACCATCAACAACGGCACCGTGGGCATCCTCCACGGCGCCCGCAGCTACCTCATGCGCAACGCGGACGGCCAGGTCGAGGAATCCTATTCCATCTCCGCCGGCCTGGACTACCCGGGCGTTGGCCCGCAGCACGCCCACCTGTCCGCCACCGGCCGCGCGAAGTACGTCGGCATCACGGACGCCGAAGCCCTGCACGCCTTCCAGCTGCTGAGCCAGAAGGAGGGCATCATCCCGGCCCTCGAGTCCTCCCACGCCCTGGCTTACGCACTCAAGCGCAAGGACGAGGACATCACCATCCTGGTCTCCCTATCCGGCCGCGGTGACAAGGACATCGACCACGTGCGCGCCACCCTGAAGGCCCACCCCAAACTGCAACTGAACCAGGAGGACTAAAAATGACCGCCAACCGCTACGAACAGATGTTTTCCGCCCTCACTGAGCGCAACGAGGGGGCCTTCGTTCCCTTCATTATGCTCAGCGACCCGAACTCCGAGGACTGCCTGGCCACCATCCGCACGGTCGTTAATGCCGGTGCCGACGCGCTCGAGCTGGGCGTGCCGTTCTCCGACCCGGTGGCCGACGGCCCGACCATCCAGGCCTCCCATATCCGCGCCCTCGACGGCGGCGCCACTGTGGACCAGGCTTTGGAGGCCATCCGTAAGGTCCGCGCCGAATTCCCCGAGCTGCCCATCGGCATGCTCATCTACGGCAACGTCGCCTTCACCCGCGGCCGCGACAAGTTCTACGCGGAGTTCCACGACGCCGGCGCGGATTCCATCCTGCTGCCGGACGTTCCGGTGCGAGAGGGCGAGCCCTTCGCAGAGTCCGCCAAAAAGGCCGGCATCGATCCCATCTTCATCGCCCCGGCCCGCGCCACCGATGCCACCCTGGCCGGCGTGGCAGCGCTTTCCGAGGGCTATATCTACGCCATCTCCCGCGACGGCGTAACCGGTACGGAGCGCACCTCCGAGACGCTCGGACTCGAGGAGGTCGTACACAACGTCGCGCGCCACGACGGTCCGCCGGTCCTGCTCGGTTTCGGCATCTCCCAGCCGGAGCACGTCCGGGATGCCATTGCCGCTGGGGCTTCCGGTGCCATCACAGGCTCCGCCATCACCCAGATCATCAACGAATACGTCGAGCGCACCGATCCGGGCAACGAGCACTCGCCGGCCCGCGTGACCGACCGAGAAGCACTCGACGCCAAACTTGGCGAGTATGTCTCCGCGATGAAGGCAGCCACCCGCCGCTAGGCACAGGCACGCAGTACTGACCAGAAGACACAAAGAGACCGCCGGTCCGAGAAGGACCGGCGGTGTGGTTATTTTTTAGTCGCTGCTGCCGCTGACTGGCCGAGCAAAGCCATCGGCGTCGTCAGTAGGGGAAGGGGCAGGAGACTGGCCGCTCGCGTTCTTGGCCGGGCGGGCCGGCCACCAGAAGCGTTCGCCCAGCAACTGCACCACCGCGGGCACGACCAGGGTGCGCACGATGAGGGTGTCGAGCAGGACGCCAATGCACACGATAACGCCGATCTGGGCCAGCACCACCAGCGGCAGTACGCCTAGGGCGGCGAAGACCGCGGCCAGCAGAATACCGGCCGAGGTGATGACCCCGCCGGTCGCGGCCAGGGCGGTGTAGATGCCAGAGGAGGTGCCTTCCCTAGCGGCGTCCTCGCGGGCGCGGGTCACTAGGAAGATGGTGTAGTCCACGCCTAGGGCGACGAGGAAGACGAAGGCGTAGAGCGGGGTGGTGGAGTCGAAGTTGTTGAAGCCCAGCAGGTAGTGGGATACCCACCAGCCCAGGCCCAGCGCCGCGATATTGGTTAGCAGGACCGAGGCGATCATGATGGCCGGGGCCACTAGGGCCTGCAGCATGACCACGAGGGCGACGAAGATCAGCACGAGAACGAGCGGGAAGATGACCTGACGGTCGTCGGCAGCTGCGGTCTCCGCGTCGGCGAGCTCCGCGTCCGGGCCGCCCACGAGCGCGCCGTCGAGCTCGCCGCGCAACTCCTGGAAGTCCGCGCCGCTGACTTGCAGCAGGGTCCAACCGTCAACACTGCCTTGTTCGCGCCCGCTAGCGCCCATCTGCTGCAGCTGCTCCTGTGTCAGCTCCACATCCTGGGTGGCCACCACCGGTGGAGTGGCCGACTGATCCGGGAAGTCGCGGCTGAGCTCTTCCGCGGCGGTGATGGACTCCGGGGTGTCGATGAATTGCTCGGACTGGGTCAGCCCGGTGTTGGTCTGGAAATACCCGGTACAGCAAATGCCGAGCACCAGCAGGGCCACGGCCACGACCTTGCGCGGGCGCTGGCACACCCAGGAGCCCACCTTCGCCCACACGCCGTGGTTCGGGGTGTCGCCTTCCCGCGGGATGCGCGGCCAGAAGATCCACCGACCAAACAGGGCCAGGAAGCCGGGCAGCGCGAAAAGCGCGAAGAGCCAGGCGATCGAGATGCCGACGAGGGCGGCCGCACCCAGGCCCTGGGTAGTAGGCACCGACGACAACAGGAGGCAGGCCACGCCCACGATGACGGTAGCCGCGGAGGCGGAGACAGTCTTAGCCGTCGGCGTCCACGCCCGCGCCATGGCGGTGAATCGGTCCGCGGTCCCGGTCAGCTCGTCGCGGTAGCGGGAGATAAGCAGCAGCGCGTAGTTCGTGCCCGCGCCGAAGACGAGCACCGACAGGATGCCGGCCGTGGACTCGTTCCAGGATAGGCCGAAGGCGTCGAGGGCATAGGTGAACGCGGTGGCCGCGGTGCGGTCGGCGACGCCGATGACGGCCAGCGGCAGGATCCACAGGATGGGGGAGCGGTACGTGACGATGAGCAGGAAGGCGACGATTGCCGCCGTCACGCCCAGCAGCAGGAAGTTCGCGCCCTCGAAGACGCCGGCCAGATCCGCCTGGATGGCGGCGGGGCCGGTGGCTTGGGCGGAAACTCCCCCGGGCATCTCCGCGTTGATATCCGCGCGGAGCTTCTCGACTTCCTCAGCGTTTTCCGAGGCGGTGCCCGCATTCACGGTGACGGGCAGCAGTGCCGCGGTGCCGTCCTCGCTGGGGATGAGGGCCTCGCCCCACTGGCAGGTCACTTCCTTGAGGACGGGCAGGTCCAGCGGCTCCGCGGACTTGAGGTAAACCAGCGCGGTGCTGCCGGACGCGCCGTCGGAGTTCTGGGCTGAGTACCTCTCCTGTAACTCGGCAACCGTGGTGGAATCCATGCCGGTCGGCGCGGTGGCCGTGGCGGATTCCGGCTGGTCCACGCCGCCTAGGGCGCTCACGCCCAGGCCGAGGACCAGTAGGACTAGGGAAACCCAACGCAATAAGCGTATTCGATGATGGGTCATTTACCCAGGATAACAGTTTTGCCCAACTGGGCTCAGGGCCTCCGGCTACGGCCGCTCGTCCTGGGCGACCGGGCGCGCGGCCTCCGTGTTAGCAGGCTCGCCCTCCGCGTTGACCTTGCCACGGGCGAACTTGTCCACGATCATCGCGATGGCGCCGTCGCCGGTGACGTTCGCCGCGGTCCCCACGGAGTCGACGGCGATGTAGGCGGCGATCATCAGGGCGACGAGGTTGTCGTCGAAGCCCATGTTCTGGCTCAGCAGGCCGACGGCGACCATGACCGCGCCGCCGGGCACGCCCGGGGCGGCAATCATGGTGATAGACAGCAGGACCATGAATCCCATGGCCGCGCCGAAGCTGACGTCCATGCCGGTCAGGTAGATGATGGCGAAGGCGTAGAGCATCAACTTGATCATCGAACCCGCGATGTGGATGGTCGCGCACAGCGGGACCACAAAGCTGGCGACCGGCTTGGAGATGTTGTTCTTCAGCGCGTTTTCCAGGGTCACCGGGATGGTGGCGGCCGAGGAGGAGGTACCCAGCGCGGTGGCGTAGGCCGGCAGCATATTCTTCAGCGCCTTGAACGGGTTCCTGCCGGTAATCGCGCCGGCGATGAGGTACTGGATGACCAGGTAGACCAGCGTCATGGCGACGGACAGCAGGAGGACCTTGCCGAAGGCGACGAGCACGTCGACGAGGTTGCCGTTCATGCCCAAATCCAGGAACATGCCGAAGATATAGAACGGTAGCAGCGGGATGACAAAGCCCCAGATGACCTTGATCACTACGTTCTCAAGCTCTTTGGTGACGTTGTAGAGGTTGTCGGACTTGACCTGGGTCATGGCCACGCCGATGCAGAAGGACAGCAAGAGGGCGGTCATGACCTCGATGGGCGCGGGCATCTCTACCTCGAAGTAGGGTTCCAGCGCGCCCGCATCGATATCGGAGACGTTGGTATCGATGGTCTGGCCGGCCAGCATCCACGGGTAGACCAGCAGGGAGACACCATAGGCCAGAAGGCCCGCGATGATGGTCGAGCCCCAGGCGATGCCGGCGGTGACCCCGAGCCACTTGCCCGCACCGCGGCCAAGGGCGGCGATCGCGGGGGCGATAAGCGCGAAAATCAGGACGGGGATGAAGAAGTTAAGGAAATTGCCGAAGAGCCCGTTGAAGGTGGCAAAGACCCGGCCCAGCCATTCCGGCGCAATAAAGCTTAAGCCGATTCCCAGCACGATGGCCACGGCGATCCGGAACAACAGGTTCTGGCTCAGTGTTTTCAGTTTCATGATGTCACTAACTATTTTTATATCCTGTGCACCGCCGGTTCGACGGTGCACAGGATGAGACTTTCAAAGACAGCGGGCCAATCACCAAATATTTTCTATCGATCGACCTGAATTAGAGTGTACCCAACGGGTATGACCCGTCGGAAGGGGGGATAGCTAAGTGCACCCGCCGACAATTGCTGCTCGCCCGGCCTAGCGGGTTAGGATATGAGGCATGGTCGTTCTCGGTATTATCATCCTCATCCTCGCCGCGGTTTTGATCGTGGTCGGAGCCCTCGCCACCGCTCGCAAGTTGCCGGGTAACTCGGTTGTGGGCCTGCGCGTCGAGGAGGTCCGCAAGTCCCGCGAGGCCTGGGATGCCGCGCACGCCGTCGCCGGCCCCGTCTGGTTCCTCGGGGGAGTGGCGCTCGCCTTCGGCGGGATCGTCGCACTGACCGCGACCGGCTGGATGTGGCTCATCCCGGTGGCAACTGCCATCATCGCCGTCATTACCCTGTCGGTGGGCGCCAACCTGGGCGCGCGTTCGGCGTTCCTGTGGGATCAGGCCAACAACGCCGACGAGGGGTGCGGCGACAGCTGCAACTGCGGCACCGGCGGCTGCGGCAGCGACAGCCCGGCGGAAGCCACGCCCGCGCAGATCGATCTCGACGCCGTCCGCCAGGCAGCCAACCGCGCGGATCAGTAGCCGATCCCCGGCCTACGACCCCACCGCGGGTAGGGTATAACACCCACCACTATTGTCACTGTGACAAAAACATAGTGGTGGGCCTTTTTGTATTTTCTGCCGCCCGGATAGCTCCCCGGGCATGCCCGGGGCGACGCAAGGATAGCCTGCCGTAAATAGTCTCCCCGCCAGCCGAGGGATAGAGTAGGGTTCATGACTATGAAGTGTTCGCGTCGCATGTTCCTGCTCGGGACCGCCACCACCTTCGCTGGCGCCTACCTCGCCGCCTGCGGCAAGCAGGCCTCGGCAGAGATCGCCGCCACCGAGATCCCGGTCGGCTCCGCCGTCATCGTCGACAACGTGATTTTCGCCCAGCCGGAGGAGGGGCTCTTCAAGGCCTACTCGCAGACCTGCCCTCACCAGGGCAACCCCATCACCGAGGTGGAGGGCTCGCATGTCATCTGCACCTCTCACTACACCGAGTACGACATCACCGACGGCTCGGTCGTCTCCGGGCCCGGCCGCGATCCGCTCGAAGAGATCTCCGTAGAGGACGACGGCACCACCGTGAAGACCGTCTAAAGTTTCACGTGAAACCCCGCCGACGAGGGGAAGGCGGGGCGTAAACTGCGGTACATGCTCAACGCACTGCGCCGACTAGATCCGCTCATCGTTCTGATCGTCACGGCGGTCCTTATCGCGATCGTCTTGCCCGCCCGGGGACAATTCGCCGAGGTCTTCGCGGCTCTCACCAACATCGCGATCGCGCTACTCTTCTTCCTCTACGGCGCGCGGCTATCCACCCGGGAGGCGCTCGCGGGCCTGAAGCACTGGAAGCTCCACCTGACCATTCTGGCGGCCACCTTCGTAGTCTACCCACTCATCGGCATGGCCCTGCGGCCGTTGTCCTTCGTGGTGGGCGACGAGCTCTACCTGGGCATTCTCTACCTGACGCTGGTCCCGTCCACGGTGCAATCCTCTGTCGCCTTCACCTCCATTGCGCACGGAAACGTCGCGGGCGCCATCGTCTCTGCTTCGTTGTCTAACCTCGCCGGAGTCATCCTCACCCCGCTGCTGGTGATGCTGTGCATGGGCGCCGGCCACGGCATCCACATCGACTCCTCGGTCTTTCTGGAAATTTCCCTCTTGTTGCTCCTACCCTTCGTCCTGGGGCAGCTGACCCGCCGCTGGATGAAGAACTTCGCAGCCCACAAGGCCACCAAGGTCGTGGACCGCGGCTCCATCGCGATGGTGGTCTACTCCGCCTTTTCCTCCGGCGTGGTCGGAGGGATCTGGTCCGACATCGGGATAGGCCAGCTGTTCTTCCTCATCGCCTTCGCCGTAGCGCTGGTCAGCGCCGTGTTGTGGCTAACCCGCTGGGTGAGTGCCCGGCTTGGTTTCGCGCGCCCCGACGTCATCGCCATCGAATTCTGCGGCTCGAAGAAATCACTGGCCACCGGCCTGCCGATGGCCTCAGTCATCTTCGCCACCGGAGGCGGGCAGCTGGGGCTGCTCATCCTGCCGCTGATGATCTACCACCAGGTCCAGCTGATGGTCTGCTCGTGGCTGGCCGCTCGCTACGCCCGCCAGGAGCCTGCGGCCGAGGCACGTTAAACATCGGGCGGGCTAGGCATTAGACTTGAGTGCCATGACTTCCGCAGAGACCACCGGCAGCGAAAAAGCGCTGCTCTACGTCAAGACCACGCTGAGCATCCCCGGCGCCGGCACCGCCATCCACGTGGCCGAGATGCAGCAACTCGACGCCCGCAGCTGCCGCATCCACCGTCTGATCGCGCAAACCCCGGACGGGCAGATCGCCGGCGCGGTCAGGGGCGATAAACGCGTGGGCAGCATCGACAAGCCCAACAGCACCGTGCCACACCCGGACACGTACGCGTCCTACCCAGATATCGACGCCGAATACCTTAACTCGGCGGACTTCGAGTCCCTCTGGGTCGAGGCCCAGCTGCGCCATCCGGGGCTCTAGAAGACGAAATTCACCAGCACCATGTAAACGGCGGTGCCGCCCAGGATGGACAGGCCGGACTCGCGCCGCCACAGGTGCAGGCCTGCGGTAACGGCCGCGCTCAGCAGGGCGGCCAGGATGCCGCCCTGGACCGAAGACTGCCCGACGATGGTGTAGACCACCAGCACCACCATCACGCCGACCGGCATGGTCCGACCCAGCACGCCGACCAGATCGCTGCCGCGCAGCGCCCGAACGAAGCTAAACGGGATCTGCCGCAGGAGGATCGTCACAACGCAGACCGGGACGAGCACGGCCAGGATCATGGATAAGCTCACGCCGGCTGGCATTAGCGTTCACCTCCCGGCCCGTCGGCGCCGCGGCGACGCCACTCGATGAGCCCATCAAAGCGCGGAGAATACACCCGGGCCAGCAAGAACAGGAAATAGGCCATCAAGGCCACCATGAGCACCTGGTTGGGCGTGATGACCACGGCCAGAACTCCCAGCAGGGCGGCAACCACCGGCAGGGAAAAGTCCGGGTTGTTGCGGAAGGAATCCAGCGCCAGCACCACGAACAAGGCCACCAGCGCGAATTCCATCCCCTGCACGTTGTCCGGTATGGCCTGGCCCGCCACCGCGCCCACCACGCCGCCGCCCACCCAGAGGAACTGGGCGAAAAGCTGGATGGTAAGTATCCTCCGCCCGGTCAGGGCGGAGTCGTGGGGCAGTGCCGAGACGATAGCGTAGGTCTCATCCGTCAGCGCGTAGGTGGAATAGACCTTCCCGCCCATCGAGGAGATGCGGTGCCGGGGGAAGCTCAACCCGTAGAAGATGTGGCGGAAGTTAACCATGAAGCCGGTCAGCGCTGCGGAGACCGGCCCCCCCGGAGGTAACCATGCTGATGGCCAAAAACTCCATGGAGCCGGCATAGATAACAATTGAAAAGATAGGCGCCCACCACCAGTCGAAACCGGTTTGGATGATCAGGACACCGAAGGCCAGGCCCAGGGGAACCAGGCCCAAAGCTACGGTCCAGGTGTCCTTCAATCCCTGGCGAACATCAGCGTGCATGCGCCTATCGTAGCGGCGGCAGGCCCATCGCCGCCCCAGAAAACAGAGAAATATTCTAGTTGTCGTCCAAGTCGGCGGGGAAGGTGGAATACAGCGGCAACGGCATGGGCTGGCGCTTCATCACGTCCGCCCACAGATCGGCCGGGCCGGGCGTTAACACGTCTTGGGCCAGCGCCGGGGCGACGAACCAGTCGCCGCGGTCGATCTCCTGCTGCAACTGGCCCGGAGCCCACTCGGCGTAGCCGGCAAACAGCCGCATCCCGTCGAGGGTCTGCGCCAGAAACTCCGGGTCGGCGCGCATGTCCACGTGCGCCAGCCGCGGGGCCAGGCGGCTTAGCTGCGGGTGATCCTCGAAGCGCACGCCCTGCTTGGTCATGCCCAGGCCCACCACGGACTGCTGGTTGAGCGGGCCGCCGATGTAGAGGGCCTGCGGCTTGGCGACCAACGGCAGGTATTCCGGCAGCACGTTGAAGACCGCCAGCTCACTGCGGGTCGTCAGGTTCACGCCGAAGGTCAGGTAGTCGTCGTGCTGGATGAGCAGGATGACCGAGCGGGCAAACTCGGCAGAGAACATGCCCGGGGCTGCTACCAGCAGTTGGCCGGGCTCCGGGTCGTTGCGTTCGAGGGCATTAAATAGTCGGTCCGCGTACATTAACTACCAGACTCCCACCAAGCACGTAGCTTTGCAATCGCTTCCTCGCGGGGCAGCGGGCCCTGCTCCAGGCGCAGTTCCTTCAAAAACGACCAAGCGCGGCCCACCTCCGGCCCCGGCTTCAGCCCCAGGATCTCCATGATCTCGTTGCCGTCCAGGTCCGGGCGCACGCGGGCCAGGTCTTCCTTTTCCCGGATCTCCTGGATGCGTTCCTCCAGGTGATCGTAGGTGCGCTGCAGGCGGCGCGCCTTGCGCTCGTTGCGCGTGGTGCAGTCCGCGCGCACCAGCTTGTGCAGGCGCGGCAGCAGCGCGCCGGCGTCGGTGACGTAGCGGCGCACGGCGGAATCCGTCCACTGCCCCTCGCCGAAGCCGTGGAAGCGCATGTGCAGGTAGACCAGCTGCGCGATGTCCTGGGTAATGGCCTTCGGGAATTTCAGGGCGCGCAGGCGCTTGCGCACCAGCTTCGCGCCGACCACCTCGTGGTGGTGGAAGGTCACCTTGCCGCCGGTGGTGTCCCGGGTGTCCGGCTTGCCGCAGTCGTGCAGCAGCGCCGCCCAGCGCAGGACCAGGTCGGGTCCGTCTTCTTCCTGATCCATCGCCTGCCGCATGACCTGTAGGGAATGGGCGTAGACGTCCTTGTGCTGGGCATGCTCGTCCGGGGCCATGCGCATGGCGGGGATCTCCGGGATAACAATCTCGGCGATCCCGGTATCAACCAGCAGGTCGATACCCACCCACGGCGCAGTACCACCGACCAGCTTGTCCAGCTCAACGCGGATGCGCTCGACGGTGATACGCCGGATCTCGCCGGCCATGTCCTGCATGGCGCCGAAGACCCGGTCGGCGACGTGGAATTCCAGCTGGGAGGCGAAGCGGGCAGCGCGCAGCATGCGCAGCGGATCGTCGTGGAAGGAGATCTCCGGCGCGTCCGGGGTGTCGATGATCCCGGCAACGAGATCCTCCAGGCCGCCCAGCGGATCGTGGAATTCGCGGCCGCCGTCGGCCTTGAGCTCAACCGCCATGGCGTTGATCTTGAAATCGCGGCGGACCAGGTCCCCGGCCAGGGTGTCGCCGTAGACGACCTCCGGGTTGCGGGAGTCGCCGTCGTAGGAGTCCGCACGGAAGGTGGTGATCTCGATCTGTTGTCCGCGGTAGACCGCGGAGACGGTGCCGAAGGCGATGCCGGTGTCCCAGACCTTCTCGGCGTAGTCTTCCAAGATCTCCTGGACGACGTCGGGGCGGGCCGGGGTGGTGAAGTCGAGGTCATTGCCCAGGCGCCCCAGAAGGGCGTCCCGGACGGAACCACCTACCAGGTAGAGCGGGAAGCCGCGCGCTGCGAAGCTCTCCACCAGCCCGCTCAACAGGTCACTGAGTTGGGCAATCGCGGATTCTGCCCGCGCCATAACGCCAATTAGCTGAGTGTCCTGAAAATTCACGCACGTTAGTCTACTACGATTAACCAGGATGACTAACCACAACGAGGCCAGCCCGAAGGCCAGCAACACCAACGCCGCGCCCGGCGGCGAGCCTGCGGCTGCCACGGCAGGCGGGAACGGTTCCGGCTCCTCGCGTCGCGGGGGCCGCGGTCGCTCGCGCCGGC